>NZ_FNRY01000001.1:0-610433 GCF_900105715.1 Paramicrobacterium humi
AATATCCGCGAGGCCGACGCGATCGCGCAGGTCGTGCGCGGCTTCAGCGACGGCGACGTCGTGCACGTCGAGGGACGGGTCGACCCGAAGTCCGACATGGAGACTATCAACACCGAGCTCATCCTCGCCGACATGGAGACCCTCGAGCGCGCCATCACGCGGTACGAGAAGGAAGTGCGTGGCAAGAAGCTCGATGCGGCCGTGCTCGCCTCCGCCCAGGAGGCTTTGGCCGTGCTGCAGGCGGGAACGCCGCTGTCGGCGGCATCCGTCGATCTCGAACCCATCAAGGAGCTCGGCCTCCTCACGTCGAAGCCGTTCATCTACGTCTTCAACGTCGATGAGGAGATCTTGACGGATGCTGCAAGAAGCAGCAGCTCGCCGATCTCGTCGCCCCGGCCGAGGCCGTCTTCCTCGACGCGAAGATCGAGTCGGAGCTCATCGACCTCGACCCGAGGACGCCACGGAGCTGCTGCAGTCGACGGGCCAGGAGGAGTCCGGACTCGACCAGCTCGCCCGGGTCGGATTCGACACGCTCGGCTGCAGACCTACCTGACCGCGGGGCCGAAGGAGGCGCGCGCCTGGACGATCCACAAGGGGTGGAAGGCGCCGCAGGCCGCCGGTGTGATCCACACCGACTTCGAGAAGGGCTTCATCAAGGCCGAGGTCATCTCGTTCGAGGACCTCGTCGAGACGGGCTCCGTGCACGAGGCGCGCGCTCACGGCAAGGCCCGCATGGAGGGCAAGGACTACGTCATGCAGGACGGCGACGTGGTGGAGTTCCGGTTCAACGTGTAGCGCGGGTGCTACGATTGTGTATGGGCATGAGTGAGCCGCACGTCGAGAGCTTGTCGCAGCGGGAGTTGCGCAACGAATCCGGGCGCGTTCTTCGTCTTGTCAGCGAGGGGCAGTCGTTCGTTCTGACCAACCGAGGTGTCGTCGTCGGTCGTATCGTCCCGGTTGACGCGCCCGCCCCCACGTTGCCCATCGTTCGGGCTGCGAAGCGTGTCGGAGGCTGGGCGGCGTTGAGGCCTCAGCCGATTGAGAGTGATCGACCGATGTCTCACATCGTTGACGAGCTTCGAGAGGATCGGGTGTGAGCAGCACTCCACTCGTCTACGTCGACACGTCCGCACTCGGAGCGCTTCTCATCGCACAAGCGGAGACCGAGGCGCTGGCGGAGTGGCTCGACAGGCGGACGTCAGCCTCGTGTCGAGTGATCTGCTTGAAACGGAGCTGCGTCGGATGGCCGTGCGCGAGGGGCGGGATCAGGTCAAAGTCAGTGCGATCCTCGATGGCGTTTCTCTCGCAGCGCTCGATCGTGCCACCTACCGCTCGGCAGGGTTCCTGCCGATGCCATATCTGCGCACTCTAGACGCACTCCATTTGGAGGCGGCGATGCGCCTTGACGTCGATGCGATCCTCACGTACGACTACCGACTTGCGGAAGCGGCGAGAGCCGCGGCCTTGATGTCATTGCTCCCGGGCGGGAGCAGGCTAGATGAGTGGTCAAGGGTCGATTTCAGCCGGATGATCGCCTCGGACTCGTCCCATGAAGCGAGGGCTGTCATTGATGACGTGTTGGTCGGCGCAACCAGAGTGGTTGATTCTATGCGAGAGGCAGTGTGCAGGCGCGGATGGATGGGCAGAGTAGCGCCGACCGTCGCGGACCGCGTGCTGGGCGTGTGCGGATGCGAACGCGACTTCACTGTTCGAGGATGCTCGACAACCTGACGACTGGTTTGCCCGTGGACTTCGCGTATGCGATTTTCGCGACGAGTGGACTCGCCGATGTACCCTCCAGGATCTACGACGAAGACGGCATCCGCAAGATCGATCTTCTTGATGTGGAGTTCGTCGAGCGCTCGCTTCTGATCGGTTGTGATTGCGTCGCCTCGGTGCTGGAAGACCGCTGGCGCCACGACGATCGCCCGGCGAGCGTGAGCTTGCGATTGGCATCGGCAATTTCGTCGCAAAACCTCGTGGAACCGCAGATGCAGATGACCTTTGTGGCATCCTCTGTCACCTCACGCAGTTCGTGGGGTACTCCCAGTCGGCCGCCGTCAGTGCAAGTTCGTCATCAGCTGGCAGCTTGGCCATGACTTGATCAAGCGGGACAACTCGAGACGCTCCGCCTCGCAGGTCGAGTACGTCGAGTTTGCAGTCTTGACGCATCCGCTCGATGTCCCGCACGAGTTCCGCATATGAGTTGCCAAACGGTTTAACCGGTTCCTTCGTGTATGCCGGCTTGCCCTTGTCATCTGGGTAGAGTTCACGGATCTCCCAACTCTGCTCACCGCTGTGATCATGCACATCAAGGCTGACGACATACCTCCAAGTTCCCATATCGTCAGAGTAGCCGGGAGCTCCGACGCAGTCGCGTGCATGCACGCGTGCTGTGCGCGGAGTTTGGTGCAAAGCTCGACGACGCTGTGTTGGCAAACCGCTGGCCCTGACGCAACGTGGGAGAGTGGCGTCCACGGTGGCTGATTGAGTTGGCTTCTGCGCACAGCGATTGCTCGGTGATGAGATCACTGGGCAACCCGTGGAGACTCTCGCGCTGAAGTGACCCGACGAGAAGGTAGCCCGCGCCGCAGCTCGGGTCGGAGCGGTGGGTCGAGAAGTGGTCAACTACGGAATGTGGAGGACTTCCGCTTCATCATCAGACTGCTCGACGCTTCGCCCACAGTCGTCCGTGACAGCCGGTCGAAGCGCGTATCAAGACTTCCGACCTGCTGTCCTGATTGCTATCATTAGTGCTATCATCGGGAGGTGATGCGGATGTCGTCCATCATCGTGCGCGGTCTTGACGACTCGGTCAAGGAACAACTCGTCGCTCAGGCGAAACGCCACGGGCGGTCGATGGAGGCCGAGGTGCGCGACATCCTGACCAAAGCGGCGCAACGTCCGAACATCGGCGTCGCGCTGATGCGAGCGGCGCAGAGTGCCGGGGGCGTAGACGTCCTTCCGATTCCGGAGCGTAGTGACATTGCTCGTGCGGTGGACTTCGAATGATCGTCCTGGACACCAACGTGATCTCCGAGCTCTTCCGCCGGGAGCCCGACGCGCGAGTGGTGTCCTGGCTCGAATCGCTTGAGGATGACGTTGCGATAACGGCCATAACGCTGGCCGAGCTGTTCGCCGGCGTGCGCCGGATGCCGGACGGGCGACGGAAGGCTGACCTGGCAAGGGCCGTGTCCGCGGCGGTCGAGCCGTACCGGGGCGGGCATGCGGTGCTTCCGTTCGACGAAGCGTGTGCCGTTCCGTACGCCGAGATCCTGCTTGAGCGAGAGCGCGCGGGGCTCCGATCGCGACGGCAGATGCGCAGATCGCGGCTATCTGCCGGACACTTGATGCAGTGTGTGCTACGCGGAACACCAGGGACTTCGCCCACACAGGCGTGGCCGTCGTCGATCCTTGGGCGAGCTGAGGCCTGCGCGGCGAATGCTCGTCGGTCAGCGCTGATTCCTGGCCGTGATGCATGACAGGCTGAGATGTATACGAGACGTATTGAGCGCTCAGGGTGACGCGTGACCGAGACGACGAACGTTAGACGGGCCAGGAAGCTTTTGTTCTCTGGCGCGCTGACGTGCGCCGTCATCCTAGGAAGCGCCGAGGCGATCAACCGAATTCTGGCCTCGCAGCTCGTCGGCGATGTCGATGCAGCGCACACAGCTGTAGTCGTTCTCGGCTTTGCGAATCGGACCCCGGAAATCAACGCAATCAACAAATGGCGGGTACGCTCCGGAATCGCGACAGCGGTACTGTACCAAGCCGATCTTCTGGTCTTCTCCGGCGGCGATCCGGGTGGGTTCTGCGAAGCCGAGATCATGGCGACCTACGCGCAAGAGCTGGGCTATCGAGGCCCCATCGAGACTGAAGCCGCGTCGCAGACGACCGAGGAGAACCTTCAGAACACCGCGCATCTCATGGAATGGCGGACAGAATTGCCCTGGTGTCCAATCCGTTGCACGCGTATAGAGCCCGGAAACTGCTTGCGCATCTTCGGCCCGATCTCGCCCGCCGGCTTGTCAGAACGCGTGAGGTGCGATCGGGACGATGGAGCATCTTGATCCCGATCGGCACCCTGGTCGAAGCAAGCGTGCTCTTGCGCGAGAGGCTTCATCGTCGGCGCTGATTGCGGTTGGCGATCACCACGCTTACGCTCGGCCTCAGCGAGACTCTTCAACACCATCGCGAGAACGGTGACCTATGGGCACTCTGAGCTATACGGCAACGGTCTCCCTGGATGGGTACGTTGCCGGCGCAACAGGCGACTTCCAATGGTCAGCGCCGGACGCGGAAGTGTTCCAGTTCCACGTTGACCGCATGAGCTCCGTTTCCACGGAGGTGCTGGGCCGAAACACCTACGTGCTGCTGAAGTACTGGGAAACAGAGCCAGACGACGGCTCTTGGGATGCCGCCGAGCACGAGTTCGCGCGGCGATGGCGAGACATCGAGCATGTCGTCGCCTCCTCGACATTGACGCAGGATGAGCTTGCCGGCCGATCCCGATTAGTGGAGCGCCTCGGTCTTGAAGAGCTCCGGGAGATCGTGACGCAGCGTCGGGTGAGGTCGAGATCTTCGGTCCGACAACGGCGCGAGAGGCGATCTGCAGCGGCATGGTTGACGACTTCCGGTTCTTCGTCGTTCCCATGGCAGTGGGTGCGGGCTTGCGTGCCCTGCCCGACCACGCACATCTGGACTTAGAACTGGTCGAGCATCGCATCTTCGGCAACGGCACGGCCTACCTGCACTACCGGCCCCGCCGGCTCGGTACAGGAGGCCACACGGAAACCCCGCAAGAGGCGTTGGTTTCGAGAGTCCGCAGCAGCCTCGCGGAGGTCCCGACACACCGGGAAGTCTCGATGTTCGGCGGCGAGCTATCCTCGTAAACGACAAGATGATCGTCAGCGCGCAGAAGGACGGCGGGCTCCTGGTTCGCGTCGCGGCTGAGCGCCACGGCGAGCTCGTTCGCCGCCTGGAGCGACGCAAGCGGTGATGGGCGCAGGCCGCGAGATGAGTCCCGGATGGATCAACGTCGCTGCGGATTCGATCCGTGAGGACGAGAATCTTGAATTCTGGCTTCACGCCGCTCTGGAGTACAACCGCCGTGTCAGCCGCCCGCGCAGCGGTTAGTTGAGGATCGCAGCGAGGGGCACGAGCGGCACGAGACCCTCCACCTTCGCCCGCAGTCCGTCGTCAACAGTGCAGAGTGCATCGGCCTGGAGGCGCGTGAGGGCGACGAGTTCCGCGTCGAGAACCGAATCCCACGACTGCTCGGCGGCGATGTCCCACGCGACGTCACGCGAGACACGATCGCCGAGCAATCGCATCGTGAATCGGGTGATCCGCTCTTGCATGTCCTTGACATCACTCTCGTCAACCTGTCCGGCGCGAAGCGCGAGAAGAAGGAGTTGAAGCGCCTGCGATCGAACACCCTGGGCTCCAACGACCTGATGGTTTGCGCTTGGGGTCAGCTGGTGCACGACGATGTGAAACAGGGTGGGCGCATCGATCACGATTCGGCTCATGGGGCCTCCCGATGTGGTCTCTTCAGCGTACGCAATGGCGAGGGAGCTGCCCACCTATCGACCCGCCTTCCGAGCTGCGCCATTCAGCGCGCCTGGCCGAGAAGCTGCGGCGTGTAGGCCTTCGCCTGCGCTCTCAGGGCCTCCGCCACCGCGGCGACGGCGGGCAGCCGAAGCGAGTCGGGGCGCAGCACCATCCAGTAGGGCAGTCGTTCGGCGAAGTCGTCGGGCAGAAGCCGCACGAGATCGTCGTGCTGGTCGGCCATGAAGCAGGGCAGGAAGCCGATGCCCGCACCCGCGCGGGCGGCCTCGACGTGCACGAAGACGTTTGTCGAGCTCAGCGAGTCCCGCATTGTCGAACGAGGCGGCGCGGCGCGTCCAGGTCGTCGACGAGCAGCATGGAGTCGACGAAATACACCAGCGGATGCCGCGTGAGCTGTTCCGCATTGCGTGGTTCGCCGTGCTCGGCGAGATACGGGCGCGAGGCGTACATGCCGAGAAGATAATCGCCGAGGCGGAATGCGCTGGCGCGGTGAACCTGCGGCTCGCCGACGACGACTTCGATGTCGACGCCCGAGCGGTGCTGCAGCGCGCGCCTCGTCACAGTCTCGATCTCGACGCTGATGCGGGGTGCCGCTTGCGCAGTTGCGTGACCGCCGGTGTGGCGATGTACGCGCTGAACCCGTCGGTTGCCGACATGCGCACCATGCCCGAGAGCTGAGACTGCGGTTCTTCGGCGCCGGTTCCCAGCGTCTGGAGCGCCGTCTCGATCTGCTCCGCCGCGTGCACGGCGCGCCGGCCGAGCTCTGTCAGCTCCCACGCGCCGACGGATCGGGCGAGAACATGCCCGCCGAGATCGCGCTCGAGCTGTCGATGCGACGCGAGACCGTCGTGTGATTCAGCTGCAGCGCCTCGGCGGCGGTCGTGAAACGACCGGTGCGAGCGACAGCGAGCAGCACGAGCAGGTTGTCGGGGTCAGTCAGGGGCAACGGTGCCATATCTGCAATTATGCACACCGCATCCTCGCAGTTGCCCGTTGATGCACGCTGGCCTGGTCAGGCACACTCGATGCAGCCGTCTCCGCGCACTCGAGCGATGACGGCGGTCAATGGAGACACTGAAGGAGAAAACGCCGATGAGCGTCAATCAACAGCCGAGCGGCGCGACCGCAACCGGGCGAAAGCCGAACAGCTCGAACCAGGGTGACGTGCCGGTCGGGCTCAAGAAAGTCGTCGCGGCCTCGATGGTCGGAACCGTCGTCGAATGGTACGAGTTCTTCCTGTACGCCACGGCCGCTTCGCTCGTGTTCGGCACGTTCTTCTTTCCTGCATCGGACAGCCCTCTCGACGGCATCATCGCCGCATTCGTGACCTACGCGGTGGGCTTCGTCGCGCGCCCCCTCGCGGAATCGTGTTCGGCCAGATCGGTGACAAGCTCGGCCGCAAGCACACGCTTCAGGCGACGATCATCCTGGTCGGTGTCGCGACATTCCTCATGGGCTGCCTTCCCGGCTTTGCGAGCATCGGCTACTGGGCTCCCGCCCTGCTCGTTGCGCTTCGCTTCCTCCAGGGCTTCGCGGTCGGCGGCGAATGGGGTGGCGCCGTGCTGCTCGTCGCCGAGCACAGCCGGCGCGCAGCCGGGATTCTGGGCAAGCTGGCCGCAAGCTGCGGTGCCCGTCGGGAACCTCATCGCGACGCTCGTGCTGTTCGCGATGTCCTGGCTGCTTCCCGACGACCAATTCCTCGGCTGGGCTGGCGCGTGGCGTTCTGGCTCTCCGCTCTGATCGTGATCATCGGGTACTACATCCGCACGCGCGTCTCGGAGTCGCCGATCTTCCTCGAGGCCAAGGCCGAGCAGGAGCGCACGAAGGCCGCGGGAGTGGGCGTCGGTGCCGTTGTCCGCCGCTACCCCGGAAAGCTGCTGCAGGCGATGGGTCTGCGATTCGCCGAGAACATCGTCTACTACATCATCGTGAGCTTCTCGATCGTGTACCTCTCGACGGTCGTGAAGTTCGACACGAGTGAGCTTCTCTTCGCTCTCCTGATCGCGCATGTCGTGCACTTCATCGTGATTCCTCAAGTGGGCCGCCTCACCGACGCGCTCGGCCGCAAGCCGGTCTACCTCGCGGGCGCCATTCTCAGCGCCACCTGGGCGCTGTTCGCGTTCCCGATGTTCGACTCCGCCAACCCCGTGCTCATCGTGGTCGCGATCACGATCGGGCTCTGCTTCCACGCGCTCATGTACGCAGGTCAGCCCGCGGTGATGGGCGAGATGTTCCCCACGCGCATGAGGTACTCCGGCGTCTCGCTCGGCTACCAGGTCACGTCGATCGTCGCCGGATCGCTCGCGCCGATCATCGCGGTCACCCTGCTGAAGGACTTCGGCTCGTGGGTTCCCGTCGCCGTGTACGTCGGGATCGCCTGCGTCATCACGGCGATCACGGTGCTGACGCTGCGCGAGACCTCGGGCGTCGCTCTCGAGGACGTCGATGCGGAGGACGCCGCTCGCGTCTAGAACCTTCGGTGCGGGGCCATTCGCCGGTCGGCGAGTGCCCCGTTGCCGCTACGCTCGCTCGAACATCAGATCGGTCAATTGATCCGGTTCGACCCAGGCGAAGGCAAAATCGCGGTCATAGGGTTCGAGCCCCCATTTCGTCGCAAACGCATAAATCGCTGCCGGCGACATGTGATCGAGAGTCTGCACGCCCAGGCGGCCTTCCGCGTTCTCCCGAGGATCTGACCTTGGCGTTTGCCCAGCCGAGCTGTCGCGTGCGCGTTGTGCACGTCCGACACTTCAGCCGCGTCGACGGTTTTGTAGAAGCGATCCGGAGTGCGGGCGAACCGATTGGGGTAGACGAGGTGCTCCCAGTCGGCGCCCGGGCTCTCGCCGCCGTCCTGGACAACAGTGAGCGTGCCGTCCTCCGGCGCGTGAGACCACAGCTCCCACTCCTGACCCCGCCACGTCCCGTAGCTGCCCGTCAGCTCCCTGCCGTCGCTCATCCACACACCTGCACGCTACGGCATCCGCCCGCTCCGGAATAAATAGTCAATCTATGCTTGTTGCCTGCTCATGACGATGGAGAGTATGGCGACACAGAGCGAGATGGAAGCGAACAGAGGCACGACACGTGAGCGCCCGGACCCGGCCGGTGGCGCATTCTCGCCGTGCTGCTCGTCGTCATCTTCATGTCGCTCATCAGCGTCAGCATCGTCAACTGGCTTTCCCTCGATCCAGAGCGGACTCGACGCGAGCCCAATCGACATCCAGTGGTGCTCTCGGGTTATGCGCTGACGTTCGCATCGTGTCGTCGCAGCCCGCCCGCGCACGTATGGCGCGAGCATCTTCGTCTCCTCATCTCTTCACCCTGTCATCGATCGCCGCGCTCGCCCCGACGCGGACCTGCTAAGTCGGCGATTCATCCAGGCATCGGCTGGGTCTCGTGAATCCGAGGGGGGCATGATCAGCAGTACTTTCGGGCGCGAACGCGGCAAGCGTTCGCTACTTCGCAGCGCGTCGGCGTGTCCGTCGCCATCGGTCCCCGCGGCCCATCGCGAGACCCGACCGCGCCGAATAGCCGAACGCCTTGCGCGTTCGGCGCCGCGAAAGTACTGCTGATCATGCCCACGCCTGCGGATTCCGAGCCCGAGCCGATGCCCTGGATGAATCGCGCGCGTTGAGCAGGTCCGGCGTCGGGGCGAGGCTGGCGATCGATGCAGGGGAAGATGCCGACGACGATGCCCCCGCCCCATCACGCGCCGCGGCCGCTGCGACGAGCACGATGCGAACGTCAGCGCATAACCCGAGAGCACCCACTGGATGTCGGATTGGCTCGCGTCGAGTCCGCTCTGGATCGAGGAAGAGCCACGTTGACGATGCTGACGCTGATGAGCGACATGAAGATGACGACGAGCAGCACGGCGAGAATGCGCCACCGGCCGGTCCGGGCGCTCACGTGTCGTGCCTCTGTTCGCTTCCATCTCGCTCTGTGTCGCCATACTCCTCCATCGCTCATGAGCAGGCAACAAGCATAGATTGACTATTTATTCCGGAGCGGGCGGATGCCGTAGCGTGCAGGTGTGTGGATGAGCGACGGCAGGGAGCTGACGGGCAGCTACGGGACGTGGCGGGGTCAGGAGTGGGAGCTGTGGTCTCACGCGCCGGAGGACGGCACGCTCACTGTTGTCCAGGACGGCGGCGAGAGCCCGGGCGCCGACTGGGAGCACCTCGTCTACCCCAATCGGTTCGCCCGCACTCCGGATCGCTTCTACAAAACCGTCGACGCGGCTGAAGTGTCGGACGTGCACAACGCGCACGCGACAGCTCGGCTGGGCAACGCCAAGGTCCAGATCCTCGGGAGAACGCGGAAGGCCGCCTGGGCGTGCAGACTCTCGATCACATGTCGCCGGCAGCGATTTATGCGTTTGCGACGAAATGGGGGCTCGAACCCTATGACCGCGATTTTGCCTTCGCCTGGGTCGAACCGGATCAATTGACCGATCTGATGTTCGAGCGAGCGTAGCGGCAACGGGGCCACTCGCCGACCGGCGAATGGCCCCGCACCGAAGGTTCTAGACGCGAGCGGCGTCCTCCGCATCGACGTCCTCGAGAGCGACGCCCGAGGTCTCGCGCAGCGTCAGCACCGTGATCGCCGTGATGACGCAGGCGATCCCGACGTACACGGCGACGGGAACCCACGAGCCGAAGTCCTTCAGCAGGGTGACCGCGATGATCGGCGCGAGCGATCCGGCGACGATCGACGTGACCTGGTAGCCGAGCGAGACGCCGGAGTACCTCATGCGCGTGGGGAACATCTCGCCCATCACCGCGGGCTGACCTGCGTACATGAGCGCGTGGAAGCAGAGCCCGATCGTGATCGCGACCACGATGAGCACGGGGTTGGCGGAGTCGAACATCGGGAACGCGAACAGCGCCCAGGTGGCGCTGAGAATGGCGCCCGCGAGGTAGACCGGCTTGCGGCCGAGCGCGTCGGTGAGGCGGCCCACTTGAGGAATCACGATGAAGTGCACGACATGCGCGATCAGGAGAGCGAAGAGAAGCTCACTCGTGTCGAACTTCACGACCGTCGAGAGGTACACGATCGAGAAGCTCACGATGATGTAGTAGACGATGTTCTCGGCGAATCGCAGACCCATCGCCTGCAGCAGCTTTCCGGGGTAGCGGCGGACAACGGCACCGACGCCCACTCCCGCGGCCTTCGTGCGCTCCTGCTCGGCCTTGGCCTCGAGGAAGATCGGCGACTCCGAGACGCGCGTGCGGATGTAGTACCCGATGATCACGATCAGAGCGGAGAGCCAGAACGCCACGCGCCAGCCCAGCCGAGGAATTGGTCGTCGGGAAGCAGCCAGGACATCGCGAACAGCACGAGCGTCGCGATGAGGTTCCCGACGGGCACCGCAGCTTGCGGCCAGCTTGCCCAGAATCCCCGGCTGCGCGCCGGGCTGTGCTCGGCGACGAGCAGCACGGCGCCACCCCATTCGCCGCCGACCGCGAAGCCCTGGAGGAAGCGAAGCGCAACGAGCAGGGCGGGAGCCCAGTAGCCGATGCTCGCAAAGCCGGGAAGGCAGCCCATGAGGAATGTCGCGACACCGACCAGGATGATCGTCGCCTGAAGCGTGTGCTTGCGGCCGAGCTTGTCACCGATCTGGCCGAACACGATTCCGCCGAGGGGGCGCGCGACGAAGCCCACCGCGTAGGTCACGAATGCGGCGATGATGCCGTCGAGAGGGCTGTCCGATGCAGGAAAGAAGAACGTGCCGAACACGAGCGAAGCGGCCGTGGCGTACAGGAAGAACTCGTACCATTCGACGACGGTTCCGACCATCGAGGCCGCGACGACTTTCTTGAGCCCGACCGGCACGTCACCCTGGTTCGAGCTGTTCGGCTTTCGCCCGGTTGCGGTCGCGCCGCTCGGCTGTTGATTGACGCTCATCGGCGTTTTCTCCTTCAGTGTCTCCATTGACCGCCGTCATCGCTCGAGTGCGCGGAGACGGCTGCATCGAGTGTGCCTGACCAGGCCAGCGTGCATCAACGGGCAACTGCGAGGATGCGGTGTGCATAATTGCAGATATGGCACCGTTGCCCCTGACTGACCCCGACAACCTGCTCGTGCTGCTCGCTGTCGCTCGCACCGGTCGTTTCACGACCGCCGCCGAGGCGCTGCAGCTGAATCACACGACGGTCTCGCGTCGCATCGACAGCCTCGAGCGCGATCTCGGCGGGCATGTTCTCGCCCGATCCGTCGGCGCGTGGGAGCTGACAGAGCTCGGCCGGCGCGCCGTGCACGCGGCGGAGCAGATCGAGACGGCGCTCCAGACGCTGGGAACCGGCGCCGAAGAACCGCAGTCTCAGCTCTCGGGCATGGTGCGCATGTCGGCAACCGACGGGTTCAGCGCGTACATCGCCACACCGGCGGTCACGCAACTGCGCAAGCGGCACCCCGGCATCAGCGTCGAGATCGAGACTGTGACGAGGCGCGCGCTGCAGCACCGCTCGGGCGTCGACATCGAAGTCGTCGTCGGCGAGCCGCAGGTTCACCGCGCCAGCGCATTCCGCCTCGGCGATTATCTTCTCGGCATGTACGCCTCGCGCCCGTATCTCGCCGAGCACGGCGAACCACGCAATGCGGAACAGCTCACGCGGCATCCGCTGGTGTATTTCGTCGACTCCATGCTGCTCGTCGACGACCTGGACGCGCCGCGCCGCCTCGTTCCGACAATGCGGGACTCGCTGAGCTCGACAAACGTCTTCGTGCACGTCGAGGCCGCCCGCGCGGGTGCGGGCATCGGCTTCCTGCCCTGCTTCATGGCCGACCAGCACGACGATCTCGTGCGGCTTCTGCCCGACGACTTCGCCGAACGACTGCCCTACTGGATGGTGCTGCGCCCCGACTCGCTTCGGCTGCCCGCCGTCGCCGCGGTGGCGGAGGCCCTGAGAGCGCAGGCGAAGGCCTACACGCCGCAGCTTCTCGGCCAGGCGCGCTGAATGGCGCAGCTCGGAAGGCGGGTCGATAGGTGGGCAGCTCCCTCGCCATTGCGTACGCTGAAGAGACCACATCGGGAGGCCCCATGAGCCGAATCGTGATCGATGCGCCCACCCTGTTTCACATCGTCGTGCACCAGCTGACCCCAAGCGCAAACCATCAGGTCGTTGGAGCCCAGGGTGTTCGATCGCAGGCGCTTCAACTCCTTCTTCTCGCGCTTCGCGCCGGACAGGTTGACGAGAGTGATGTCAAGGACATGCAAGAGCGGATCACCCGATTCACGATGCGATTGCTCGGCGATCGTGTCTCGCGTGACGTCGCGTGGGACATCGCCGCCGAGCAGTCGTGGGATTCGGTTCTCGACGCGGAACTCGTCGCCCTCACGCGCCTCCAGGCCGATGCACTCTGCACTGTTGACGACGGACTGCGGGCGAAGGTGGAGGGTCTCGTGCCGCTCGTGCCCCTCGCTGCGATCCTCAACTAACCGCTGCGCGGGCGGCTGACACGGCGGTTGTACTCCAGAGCGGCGTGAAGCCAGAATTCAAGATTCTCGTCCTCACGGATCGAATCCGCAGCGACGTTGATCCATCCGGGACTCATCTCGCGGCCTGCGCCCATCACCGCTTGCGTCGCTCCAGGGCGGCGAACGAGCTCGCCGTGGCGCTCAGCCGCGACGCGAACCAGGAGCCCGCCGTCCTTCTGCGCGCTGACGATCATCTTGTCGTTTACGAGGATAGCTCGGCCGCCGAACATCGAGACTTCCCGGTGTGTCGGGACCTCCGCGAGGCTGCTGCGGACTCTCGAAACCAACGCCTCTTGCGGGGTTTCCGTGTGGCCTCCTGTACCGAGCCGGCGGGGCCGGTAGTGCAGGTAGGCCGTGCCGTTGCCGAAGATGCGATGCTCGACCAGTTCTAAGTCCAGATGTGCGTGGTCGGGCAGGGCACGCAAGCCCGCACCCACTGCCATGGGAACGACGAAGAACCGGAAGTCGTCAACCATGCCGCTGCAGATCGCCTCTCGCGCCGTTGTCGGACCGAAGATCTCGACCTCACCCGACGCTGCCGTCACGATCTCCCGGAGCTCTTCAAGACCGAGGCGCTCCACTAATCGGGATCGGCCGGCAAGCTCATCCTGCGTCAATGTCGAGGAGGCGACGACATGCTCGATGTCTCGCCATCGCCGCGCGAACTCGTGCTCGGCGGCATCCCAAGAGCCGTCGTCTGGCTCTGTTTCCCAGTACTTCAGCAGCACGTAGGTGTTTCGGCCCAGCACCTCCGTGGAAACGGAGCTCATGCGGTCAACGTGGAACTGGAACACTTCCGCGTCCGGCGCTGACCATTGGAAGTCGCCTGTTGCGCCGGCAACGTACCCATCCAGGGAGACCGTTGCCGTATAGCTCAGAGTGCCCATAGGTCACCGTTCTCGCGATGGTGTTGAAGAGTCTCGCTGAGGCCGAGCGTAAGCGTGGTGATCGCCAACCGCAATCAGCGCCGACGATGAAGCCTCTCGCGCAAGAGCACGCTTGCTTCGACCAGGGTGCCGATCGGGATCAAGATGCTCCATCGTCCCGATCGCACCTCACGCGTTCTGACAAGCCGGCGGGCGAGATCGGGCCGAAGATGCGCAAGCAGTTTCCGGGCTCTATACGCGTGCAACGGATTGGACACCAGGGCAATTCTGTCCGCCGATTCCATGAGATGCGCGGTGTTCTGAAGGTTCTCCTCGGTCGTCTGCGACGCGGCTTCAGTCTCGATGGGGCCTCGATAGCCCAGCTCTTGCGCGTAGGTCGCCATGATCTCGGCTTCGCAGAACCCACCCGGATCGCCGCCGGAGAAGACCAGAAGATCGGCTTGGTACAGTACCGCTGTCGCGATTCCGGAGCGTACCCGCCATTTGTTGATTGCGTTGATTTCCGGGGTCCGATTCGCAAAGCCGAGAACGACTACAGCTGTGTGCGCTGCATCGACATCGCCGACGAGCTGCGAGGCCAGAATTCGGTTGATCGCCTCGGCGCTTCCTAGGATGACGGCGCACGTCAGCGCGCCAGAGAACAAAAGCTTCCTGGCCCGTCTAACGTTCGTCGTCTCGGTCACGCGTCACCCTGAGCGCTCAATACGTCTCGTATACATCTCAGCCTGTCATGCATCACGGCCAGGAATCAGCGCTGACCGACGAGCATTCGCCGCGCAGGCCTCAGCTCGCCCAAGGATCGACGACGGCCACGCCTGTGTGGGCGAAGTCCCTGGTGTTCCGCGTAGCACACACTGCATCAAGTGTCCGGCAGATAGCCGCGATCTGCGCATCTGCCGTCGCGATCGGGAGCCCCGCGCGCTCTCGCTCAAGCAGGATCTCGGCGTACGGAACGGCACACGCTTCGTCGAACGGAAGCACCGCATGCCCGCCCCGGTACGGCTCGACCGCCGCGGACACGGCCCTTGCCAGGTCAGCCTTCCGTCGCCCGTCCGGCATCCGGCGCACGCCGGCGAACAGCTCGGCCAGCGTTATGGCCGTTATCGCAACGTCATCCTCAAGCGATTCGAGCCAGGACACCACTCGCGCGTCGGGCTCCCGGCGGAAGAGCTCGGAGATCACGTTGGTGTCCAGGACGATCATTCGAAGTCCACCGCACGAGCAATGTCACTACGCTCCGGAATCGGAAGGACGTCTACGCCCCCGGCACTCTGCGCCGCTCGCATCAGCGCGACGCCGATGTTCGGACGTTGCGCCGCTTTGGTCAGGATGTCGCGCACCTCGGCCTCCATCGACCGCCCGTGGCGTTTCGCCTGAGCGACGAGTTGTTCCTTGACCGAGTCGTCAAGACCGCGCACGATGATGGACGACATCCGCATCACCTCCCGATGATAGCACTAATGATAGCAATCAGGACAGCAGGTCGGAAGTCTTGATACGCGCTTCGACCGGCTGTCACGGACGACTGTGGGCGAAGCGTCGAGCAGTCTGATGATGAAGCGGAAGTCCTCCACATTCCGTAGTTGACCACTTCTCGACCCACCGCTCCGACCCGAGCTGCGGCGCGGGCTACCTTCTCGTCGGGTCACTTCAGCGCGAGAGTCTCCACGGGTTGCCCAGTGATCTCATCACCGAGCAATCGCTGTGCGCAGAAGCCAACTCAATCAGCCACCGTGGACGCCACTCTCCCACGTTGCGTCAGGGCCAGCGGTTTGCCAACACAGCGTCGTCGAGCTTTGCACCAAACTCCGCGCACAGCACGCGTGCATGCACGCGACTGCGTCGGAGCTCCCGGCTACTCTGACGATATGGGAACTTGGAGGTATGTCGTCAGCCTTGATGTGCATGATCACAGCGGTGAGCAGAGTTGGGAGATCCGTGAACTCTACCCAGATGACAAGGGCAAGCCGGCATACACGAAGGAACCGGTTAAACCGTTTGGCAACTCATATGCGGAACTCGTGCGGGACATCGAGCGGATGCGTCAAGACTGCAAACTCGACGTACTCGACCTGCGAGGCGGAGCGTCTCGAGTTGTCCCGCTTGATCAAGTCATGGCCAAGCTGCCAGCTGATGACGAACTTGCACTGACGGCGGCCGACTGGGAGGTACCCCACGAACTGCGTGAGGTGACAGAGGATGCCACAAAGGTCATCTGCATCTGCGGTTCCACGAGGTTTTGCGACGAAATTGCCGATGCCAATCGCAAGCTCACGCTCGCCGGGGCGATCGTCGTGGCGCCAGCGGTCTTCCAGCACCGAGGCGACGCAATCACAACCGATCAGAAGCGAGCGCTCGACGAACTCCACATCAAGAAGATCGATCTTGCGGATGCCGTCTTCGTCGTAGATCCTGGAGGGTACATCGGCGAGTCCACTCGTCGCGAAATCGCATACGCGAAGTCCACGGGCAAACCAGTCGTCAGGTTGTCGAGCATCCTCGAACAGTGAAGTCGCGTTCGCATCCGCACACGCCCAGCACGCGGTCCGCGACGGTCGGCGCTACTCTGCCCATCCATCCGCGCCTGCACACTGCCTCTCGCATAGAATCAACCACTCTGGTTGCGCCGACCAACACGTCATCAATGACAGCCCTCGCTTCATGGGACGAGTCCGAGGCGATCATCCGGCTGAAATCGACCCTTGACCACTCATCTAGCCTGCTCCCGCCCGGGAGCAATGACATCAAGGCCGGCGGCTCTCGCCGCTTCCGCAAGTCGGTAGTCGTACGTGAGGATCGCATCGACGTCAAGGCGCATCGCCGCCTCCAAATGGAGTGCGTCTAGAGTGCGCAGATATGGCATCGGCAGGAACCCTGCCGAGCGGTAGGTGGCACGATCGAGCGCTGCGAGAGAAACGCCATCGAGGATCGCACTGACTTTGACCTGATCCCGCCCCTCGCGCACGGCCATCCGACGCAGCTCCGTTTCAAGCAGATCACTCGACACGAGGCTGACGTCCGCCTGGTCGAGCCACTCCGCCAGCGCCTCGGTCTCCGCTTGTGCGATGAGAAGCGCTCCGAGTGCGGACGTGTCGACGTAGACGAGTGGAGTGCTGCTCACACCCGATCCTCTCGAAGCTCGTCAACGATGTGAGACATCGGTCGATCACTCTCAATCGGCTGAGGCCTCAACGCCGCCCAGCCTCCGACACGCTTCGCAGCCCGAACGATGGGCAACGTGGGGGCGGGCGCGTCAACCGGGACGATACGACCGACGACGACACCTCGGTTGGTCAGAACGAACGACTGCCCCTCGCTGACAAGACGAAGAACGCGCCCGGATTCGTTGCGCAACTCCCGCTGCGACAAGCTCTCGACGTGCGGCTCACTCATGCCCATACCACAATCGTAGCACCCGCGCTACACGTTGAACCGGAACTCCACCACGTCGCCGTCCTGCATGACGTAGTCCTTGCCCTCCATGCGGGCCTTGCCGTGAGCGCGCGCCTCGTGCACGGAGCCCGTCTCGACGAGGTCCTCGAACGAGATGACCTCGGCCTTGATGAAGCCCTTCTCGAAGTCGGTGTGGATCACACCGGCGGCCTGCGGCGCCTTCCACCCCTTGTGGATCGTCCAGGCGCGCGCCTCCTTCGGCCCCGCGGTCAGGTAGGTCTGCAGGCCGAGCGTGTCGAATCCGACCCGGGCGAGCTGGTCGAGTCCGGACTCCTCCTGGCCCGTCGACTGCAGCAGCTCCGTGGCGTCCTCGGGGTCGAGGTCGATGAGCTCCGACTCGATCTTCGCGTCGAGGAAGACGGCCTCGGCCGGGGCGACGAGATCGGCGAGCTGCTGCTTCTTGGCAGCATCCGTCAAGATCTCCTCATCGACGTTGAAGACGTAGATGAACGGCTTCGACGTGAGGAGGCCGAGCTCCTTGATGGGTTCGAGATCGACGGATGCCGCCGACAGCGGCGTTCCCGCCTGCAGCACGGCCAAAGCCTCCTGGGCGGAGGCGAGCACGGCCGCATCGAGCTTCTTGCCACGCACTTCCTTCTCGTACCGCGTGATGGCGCGCTCGAGGGTCTCCATGTCGGCGAGGATGAGCTCGGTGTTGATAGTCTCCATGTCGGACTTCGGGTCGACCCGTCCCTCGACGTGCACGACGTCGCCGTCGCTGAAGCCGCGCACGACCTGCGCGATCGCGTCGGCCTCGCGGATATTTGCGAGAAACTTGTTGCCCAGGCCCTCGCCCTCGCTCGCGCCGCGCACGATGCCGGCGATGTCGACGAACGACACGGTCGCGGGCACGATGCGCTCGCTGCTGAACAGCCCGGCGAGCGTGTCGAGGCGCTCGTCGGGCAGGTTCACCACGCCGATGTTGGGCTCGATCGTCGCGAACGGGTAGTTCGCCGAGAGCACCTGGTTCTTGGTGAGCGCGTTGAAGAGAGTTGACTTGCCGACGTTGGGCAGTCCGACGATTCCGATAGTGAGAGCCACGAGGCTCTATCGTACCGGCGTCACGCTGGGAGGCGTGCCCGGCCCGGATTCTAAACGGAAGCGCTCGGTGATGTGCGGGACGCGCTGAGCCATCCACCTCCCAATGTCGGCGGCCTCTGCGACACTGACCCCATGGACCCAGCGCTCTCCCTTGTCATTGGTCTCGTCATCGGCGTCGTAGTCGGCGCCATCGCCGGCATCGCCGTCGTGTCCCTCCGGCGTGCCCGAACGACGGATGCCGCTCCCGCGCTGCTGCACGCGCGCCACGCGTCCGAGCTGCAGTCGGTGCGCGCCGAGGAGGCGGCTGTCCGTGCCGAGATCCTCGCCGACTTCGCCCGCATGGAGGCGACGGCGGAGCAGCTGCAGGCGCAGGTGACCGAGCTTCGCCGCGAGCGGGACCAGCGGGCGGAGCGCGACCGTGCCGAGAACAGCGTGCTGCAGGCGCTCGCGCCCGTGCGGCAGAGCCTGCACGACATGCAGGCGAAGGTCGCGGAGCTTGAGGCGCAGCGCCAGCAGCAGCACGGCGAGCTGTCGCAGCAGCTTCGCGCCGCCGCGCAGTCCGAAGAGCACTTGCGGCAGACAGCGGACTCCCTTGCTGCCGCGCTCAGCAACAACGCGATGCGCGGCGTCTGGGGAGAGACGCAGCTGCGCAGCGTCGTCGAGGCCGCGGGGCTGCTCGAGCGCGTCGACTTCGAGGTCCAGTCGAGCATCACGTCCGACGCCGGCGCGGGACGTCCCGACATGGTCATCCGCTTGCCGGGCGGAAAGAGCATCGCGGTCGACTCCAAGGTGCCGTTCAACTCCTACCTCGAGGCCAGCGCGATCCCGGCGACGGCGAACGGCGAGGAGGCGGCGCGGCGGGTGGCGCTGCTCAAGGCGCACGTCAAGGCGCTGCGCGATCACGTCACGGCTCTCGGCAACAAGTCCTACTGGGACGGACTCGATGCGAGCCCCGAGCTCGTCATCGCGTTCATCCCGAGCGAGTCGCTCGTCTCATCGGCGCTCGAGGCCGACCCGAGCATCATGGAGTTCGCGTTCAGCAAGCGCGTCGCCCTCGCCTCCCCCGTCACCCTCTGGTCCGTGCTCAAGACCGTGGCCTTCAGCTGGCAGCAGGAGCTCGTCACGGCCGAGGCCAAAGAGCTGTTCGACGTGAGCCGCGAGCTTTACGGACGCCTGTCGACCATGGCGGGACACATCGACAAGCTGGGCCGTTCCGTGCGGGCGACGGTGACGGACTACAACCGATTCGTCGGCTCGCTCGAGCGCACCGTCCTGCCGTCGGCGAGAAGGCTCAACCGCATCGACGAGACCAAGCTCATTCCCGCGATCGCCGAAGTCGAGGACGCGCCGCGAGAGCTTGCCGCGTACGAGCTCGTCGGCGAGCTCAGCATCGAGTCCGCGGCCGAGTGAGCGACGCCGGCTGACCTACTCTGCTGGCGTCTGGAACGCGTCGTCCCAGCCGGCCTGGGGGCTCTCGCACGTCTCCCGGAACACGTATTGCGACGGCAGCCGTCGTTGCCGGCTGGTCCAGTCGATCGCCGGGCGCCGCTGCTCGCGCGGGAGATAGCCGAGCCGGTACACCGCCATGAGCTCGAGCTCGTCGGGGACGTGCAGGAGCGATACGATCTCGTCCCACTTGCCCGGCACTTCCATCGGGAAGGAGACGAACTGGATGCCCATGCCGAGCTCCGCCGTGGTGAGCCAGACGTTCTCCATCGCCGCGCCCATACTGAACACCGAGTAGAACGACGACAGCTCCCCCGGCCGGTACTCGGACCGGTCGAGCATGACGCCGAGCAGCAGGGGCGATCCGGCGACGAGCTTGCGGTTCTCCTCGCCGAGGGTGTGCGGCACACGCATCGCGTTCATGAGCTTCTGCCCGCGCTTGGTGAACACCTGGCTCGTGAAGGGACGAAGCGGAGCGGGAAGCCTGTCGAACAGCATCCCGTCGCGCCGCTCGTTCATCTCGCGCTCGCTGAACCGGAAGTAGGGCTTGTACCGCTCGAAGAAGGTGCCGTTCGACATCGCCTCGGTCATGCTCTCGCCGCTGATGCGCGCGATCTGCTCGATCGTCGACCGGTCCTCGACGATCACGAAGCGCCACGGCTGGCTGTTCAGCTGCGACGGCGCGCGGCCGGCAACCTCCATGAGCAGCTGCTGGTGCTCGACGCTCACCGGGTCCGGCAGGAACGGACCGTTCGTGGTCTTGCGCCGACGCACGACATCGAGAAAGTCCATGCTCATCTCCTCACGGTTTCGACGACCGCCGCTGCGTAGCTGAGCGCGGCGCTGAACGCGAGGCGCGCGTGAGCTCGCGACCCGGGCCGCACGCGCGTCGAGGTGAGCCGCGCGAGCGCCGTCCCGGCCGGCAGGAGCAGGACGAACGCACGGGGTCGTGCGAGCACGGATGCCGTCGCCGCGGCGCCCGTCGCGACCGCGGTGACGATGAAGAACACGTGGTGCAGCCATCGCACGTGCTCCGTGCGGAAATCGCGCGTGAGAGCGCCGGCGCCGAGCACGCACGTCGCCGCATACGCGATCGCCGCGCCGCCGGTCAGCGGCGCGGCGATCGAATCGCTCAGTTCTCGGAGTCGAGCCATTTCTCCGCAAGATGATCCGCCGTGATGCGCCGGATCGTGCCCGACGTTGAGCGCAGCACGACGCTCGACGTGCGGATGATCGGCCCCATGCGGCGCACGCCGTCGACGAGGCCGCCGTCCGTGACGCCCGTTGCGACGAAGAACGTGTTGTCGCCGCGCACGAGCTCGTCCGCCTCGTACACGTAGTCCATCTTCAGTCCGGCGTCGATGCCCTTCTGCCGCTCTTCGTCGTCGCGCGGCGCGAGCCGCCCCTGGATGAAACCGCCGAGCGCCTTGAGGGCGCACGCGGTGACGATGCCCTCCGGGCTGCCGCCGATGCCGACGCACATGTCGATGCGGGTACCGTAGCGCGCCGCGTTGATGCCGCCGGCGACGTCGCCGTCGAGCATGAGCCGAGTGCCTGCCCCCGCTTCGCGGATGTCGCTGATGAGCTGCTCGTGCCGCGGCCGGTCGAGCACAGCGACCGTCAGCTCGCTGACGTCCTTGCCCTTCGCCTTCGCCAGAGCGCGCAGATTCTCGCCGATGGGCTTGCGAATGTCCACGACGCCTTTGCCCTCGGGACCCGTCGCGATCTTGTCCATGTAGAACACGCTCGAGGCGTCGAGCATCGTGCCGCGATCGGAGACGGCGATGACCGAGAGCGCGTTCTGCCGGCCGGCCGCCGTCAGGCTCGTGCCGTCGATGGGGTCGACGGCCATGTCGCAGTGCGGGCCGTCGCCGTTGCCGACGTGCTCGCCGTTGAAGAGCATGGGCGCGCGGTCCTTCTCGCCCTCGCCGATGACGACGACGCCGTCGAAGCTGACGGTGCCGAGGAACGCGCGCATCGCGTCGACGGCGGCCTTGTCCGCGGCGTTCTTGTCGCCGCGACCGATGAACGGGACGGCGCGGATCGCCGCGGCCTCCGTGGCGCGCACGAGCTCGAGTGCGAGGTTGCGATCGGGGTGACGGTAGTGGGATGCGGAATCTTCAGTGGTCACGGTTTCCTAGCTTCGTGTGAGGCGACATAACGAGAGTGGCCGGACGTTCGCGCCTGCGCCAAGCCTAGTCCCCCAGCGGATGCCGCCACACGATCGTCCGCGGCGGATTGGCGCCGTCGATGACGATGCTCTCGGTCACGACGGCGTCGCCGTCCACATGGACGCCGCGACGGCCGACGCCCTCGGTCACCGCGGTGAGCACGAAGACCCCGGCCGCGCTCACGAGATCGCTCAAGCGCAGGATGCCGCCGAGGCTCTGCCCTGCCGCTGCGGCGCGCTGCCGCTCACCCGCGGTCTGCGGCGCGAGCCGAGCCTGCATGTGGCCGCCGCTCGCGGCAACGGCCGCCGCCGTGAGCACTCCCTCGGGAGCCCCGCCGATGCCGATGAGCAGGTCGACGCCGTCGCCCGTCGCGGCGCGAAGGGATTCGACGACGTCGCCGTCCACGAACGCGAGCACCCGGGCGCCGGCCGCCTCCGCTTCCTCGATGTAGCGCCGGTTCCGCGGCCGGTCCTGCACGGCGACCCGAAGCTCGCTCACGGGCCGGCCGAGGGCGGACGCGAGAACCGAGAGGTTCTCGGTGAGAGAGCGCTCAAGCGACACGCTCGCTCCCGCGCCGACCGTGATGAGCTTCTCCGTGTAAAACACGGCGCCGGGGTCGAAGAACGCTCCCGCGGGAGCGATGGACATGACAGCGACCGCTCCGTCGCGGCCCTCCGCCGCTAGCCGTGTGCCGTCGACCGGGTCGACGGCGACCTCCACGGCGGGCCCGCCCGCGCCGAGCTCCTCCCCCACGTACAGCATGGGCGCCTCGTCCTTCTCGCCCTCGCCCACGACGACGCGCGCCGCGACCGGCACGGTCTCGAAGGCCTCGCGCATCGCCTGCACGGCCGCGCCGTCCACGGCATCCTTGTCTCCCGAGCCGACGAAGCGGCTCGCGGCGATCGCGGCGCGCTGCGTGACACGCACGAAGTGGTCTTGCAGGGCGCGATCGGTCGGTTCGAAGTGCATGCGACCATCCTCCCGCACGCGACGTGCGCCGGCCGACGTTGCATCAGTAAGCTGAGGGCACCACCAATCTCACGCCCCGCTAGGAGAAGTCATGCCCATCGCAACCCCGGAGCAGTATGCAGAGATGCTCGACAACGCCAAGGCGAAGGGGTTCGCCTTCCCCGCGTTCAACGTGTCGAGCTCGCAGACGATCCACGCTGTGCTGCAGGGACTCACCGAGTCCGGCTCCGACGGCATCATCCAGGTCACGACCGGCGGCGCCGACTACTTCGCCGGCCACACGGTGAAGAACCGCGCCTCGGGCGCTCTCGCGTTCGCGAAATTCGCCACTGAGGTCGCCAAGAACTACCCGGTCACCGTCGCTCTGCACACCGACCACTGCCCGAAGAACGCGCTCGACGACTTCGTGCTTCCGCTCATCGCGGCGAGCGAAGAAGAGGTGAAGGCGGGCCGCAACCCGATCTTCCAGTCGCACATGTGGGACGGCTCGGCCGTGCCGCTCGATGAGAACATCGAGATCGCCCAGGACATGCTGAAGCGCACGAAGGCGATCAACGCGATCCTCGAGGTCGAGATCGGCGTCGTCGGCGGCGAGGAGGACGGCGTCAAGCACGAGGGCACGAACGACGCGCTCTACACGACGGTCGGCGACGTGACGAAGGCCGTCGAAGCCCTCGGGCTCGGCGAGAACGGCCGCTACATCGCCGCGCTCACCTTCGGCAACGTGCACGGCGTGTACAAGCCCGGCAACGTCAAGCTGCGCCCCGAGCTGCTCGGTGAGATCCAGGCGGGCATCGCTGAGAAGTTCGGCACGGGCGAGAAGCCGCTCGACCTGGTCTTCCACGGCGGCTCGGGATCGACCGACGAGGAGATCGCCGAGGCCGTGCGCAACGGCGTCATCAAGATGAACGTCGACACCGACACGCAGTACGCGTTCACCCGCTCGATCGCGGGCTACATGTTCGAGAACTACGAGGGCGTGCTCAAGGTCGACGGCGAGGTCGGCAACAAGAAGAAGTACGACCCGCGCGCGTGGGGCAAGGTCGCCGAGACGGCCATGGCGGCGCGCGTCGCCGACGCGACCCGCCAGCTCGGCTCGCAGGGCAACTCGCTCACGGCCTGAGAAGGCTAGAACGACGGATGCCGCAGCGCCTCGCGCTGCGGCATCCGTCGTTCGATCAGCCGGCGTTCTGGTTGACGTACTGCACGAACGCGGGATCCGCGATCATCACGAGCGACATGCCGATCAGGAGCACGAGGTTCGCGACGACGCCGATGACGAACGGGATCCACCAGGACATGCGTTCGCGCTTGATCTGACGCAGGGAGAGCGCGAGCGCGAGAACCCACAGCAGCGCCTGGCTGACGAGGATGACCCACGCCATCGTGCGCGCGTAGGCGACCTCGGTGAACGCCGCGATGCCGAACTGCGTGAACACTTCCGTGAGCACTTCGGGCAGCTGCAGCAGCGTCGGAATCGTCGAGAGCACGCTGAACAGGCCGACGCCGAGCAGGAGGTAGGTGGCGAGCCTGTCCGCGCGCCGCCGCGCCGCCGCGATGATCGGGTCGACGCCTCCGCGCGCGGGCGCGGGCACGGAAGCGTGCGGCGGAGTGTGGTCGGCGACGGGAACAGGCTCGTTGTTGTGCGCCGCGGGAACCCGGATGGCGCGGCGCTGCTCCTCGGGGCTCGCGTATTCGCCGTATTGCGGGCGCGGCCGCTCGTCGGGGGTCTCGGGCTTGGTCATGCCCGCTTCCGTCCTCCACGGGCTCGCGCGTCGACGCCGCCGTCGAGGTCGCGGCGCAGCTCCTTCGGCAGGGAGAACATGAGGTCCTCCTCCGCCGTGGTGATGCGCTCGACGTCGCGGTAGCCGGCGCCGCCGAGGGTATCGAGCACCTCCTGCACGAGCACCTCGGGAACCGACGCGCCGCTTGTCACGCCGACCGTGGCGACGCCGTCGAACCACTCCTGCTTCATCTCGTTCGCGTAGTCGATGCGGTGCGCCGCCTTCGCGCCGTTCTCGAGGGCGACCTCGACGAGGCGCACCGAGTTCGAGGAGTTCGCGGAGCCGACGACGATGACGAGGTCGGCGTCCGCGGCGACCTTCTTGATCGCGACCTGGCGGTTCTGCGTCGCGTAGCAGATGTCGTCGCTCGGCGGGTCCTGCAGCTTCGGGAAGCGCTCGCGCAGTCGGCGCACCGTCTCCATCGTCTCGTCGACGGAGAGCGTGGTCTGCGAGAGCCAGACGACCTTGTCGGGGTCGCGCACCTCGATCGCATCGGCGTGCTCGGGACTGGTCACGAGCGTCACGTGCTCGGGAGCCTCACCGGCCGTGCCCTCGACCTCCTCGTGTCCGTCGTGGCCGATGAGCAGGATCTCGAAGTCGTCACGTGCGAACCGCACGGCCTCGCGGTGCACCTTCGTGACCAGCGGACACGTCGCGTCGATCGCGTGCAGCTGCCGCTCAGCCGCCGCGTTCACGACGGCCGGCGAGACGCCGTGGGCGCTGAACACGACGTGCGCGCCGTGCGGGACCTCGTCGACCTCGTTCACGAATATCGCCCCGCGCTGCTCGAGCTCGGCGACGACGTGAACGTTGTGCACGATCTGCTTGCGCACGTACACGGGAGCACCATAGAGCGCGAGGGCCTTCTCGACCGCGACGACCGCGCGATCCACGCCCGCGCAGTAGCCGCGCGGGGCCGCGAGGAGCACGCGCTTGTGACCGGCCACCGGGTTATCCTTGAGCTTCGACGAAGCACCGGGGATCCTCGGCATCGGCAGGTTGATGGTCACGTCGCTCACCCTTTGATTCTAGGGCGGAGCTACTGGGGAAGGCATGGGAGCAGATGACGGCTGGCGCACCGGCGACGATGGAGAGTCCCTGGCCGGTCGCGGAGCTCAGCCAGAAGCTGCGAGGCTACATCGAGCGCCTCGGAACGGTGTGGATCGAGGGTGAGATCACGCAGTGGGGCGTCTCGGGCGGCAACGTCTACGGCAAGCTCAAGGATCTGAGCCTCGACGCGACAGTGAGCTTCACGATCTGGTCGTCGGTGAAGTCCAAGATCCCCGCCGATCTCAAGCAGGGCGACCGGGTCGTCGCGCTCGTGAAGGTCAATTTCTGGGTCAAGGGCGGCACCCTCACGATGCAAGTGCTGCAGATGAAGCACGTCGGGCTCGGCGACCTGCTCGAGCGCCTCGAGCGACTGCGCGCGCAGCTCGGCGCGGAGGGCCTGTTCGACGTGTCCCGCAAGAAGCGACTGCCCTTCCTGCCCGGCCGCATCGGCCTTGTCACGGGGAAGGACTCGGATGCTGAGAAGGACGTGCTGCGCAACGCGCAGCTGCGCTGGCCCGCCGTCGAGTTCCGCGTCGTGCACGCCGCCGTGCAGGGAGAGCGAACGGTCGCCGAGGTCGTCGCGGCGATCCAAGCCCTCGACGCGGATCCCGAGATCGACGTCATCATCGTCGCGCGCGGCGGCGGCGACTTCCAGAACCTGCTCGGCTTCTCCGATGAGCGGGTCGTGCGCGCGGCGGCCGCCTGCGCGACACCGCTCGTGAGCGCGATCGGGCACGAGGCCGACCGTCCCCTGCTCGACGAGGTCGCCGACCTGCGGGCGTCGACGCCCACGGATGCCGCCAAACGCGTCGTGCCGGACGTCGCCGAGCAGCAGGCTCTCGTGCAGCAGGCCCGCGCGCGCCTCGCCGGCCGCATGACGCACCTCGTGACGACCGAGATCTCCCGGCTCGAGCAGCTGCGCTCGCGACCCGCTCTCGCGTCGCACACCTGGATCGTCGACCAGCGCGCCGACGAGCTCACGCGCTACGTCGCGCGCGGCGCCGAGCTCGTCGACCGGGCCATCGAGAGAGCGCAGAACCGCACGGCGGAGCTGCGCGGCGCGCTTCGGGCGCTCTCGCCCCAGCGCACGCTCGACCGCGGCTACGCGATCGCTCAGCTACCCGACGGGCACGTCCTGCGGGGCGCGGCCGACGCGCCCGCAGGCACCGAGCTTCTGCTCACGCTCGCGGACGGCGCCGTGGGAGCGGCATCCACCGGCCCCGCCACACGGTGAGGGCCCGCACCGCGCGACGGTAGGATAGGGACATGCCTTCCGCCCCCGACGTGTCTTCGCTGAGCTATGAAGAGGCCCGAGACGAACTGGTTCGCGTCGTGAGCGAGCTCGAGCAGGGCTCGTCGACTCTCGAGCAGTCGCTCGCCCTCTGGGAGCGGGGCGAGGCGCTCGCGCAGCGCTGTGAGGAGTGGCTGCTCGGCGCGAAGAAGCGACTCGAGGCAGCGCGCGCCGCTCAGACCCAGGCCGCAGAGGACGAATGAGCACGAAGACAAAGCCGCCGCGCGTCGTCGCCGAACTCGGGCGTCCGGAGACGCCGGAGGAGACGGCCGCGCGCAAGGCCGAGAACTCGCGCAACCACCGCATGCGGCAGACGGTGAACAACCTCGTCTTCTCCCTCCTTGCGACTCTCGGCATCGTGCTCGTCATCGTGCTCCTCGTGCCGCGAAGCGACACGTCGCTGCTGCCCGACGTGGACTACCACGCCTCGGCCGCCAAAGCGCAGGAGGCGCGCGACGAGGTGATCATCGACCCGAAGCTGCCGGACGACTGGACGAGCAACGCCGCGCGCCTGAGCGAAGCGGAGCCTCCCGCGGTCTCGGACTGGTACATCGGCCTCATCACGCCCGACGACCAGTTCATCGGGATCGTGCAGGGGTTCGACGCGAACCCGACCTGGCAGGCGCAGCAGCTCGAAGGCTCCCTGGCCGACTCCACGATCGACGTCGACGGCGTCACGTGGACCGTGTACGACAACCGTGACGGCTCCGCACCTTCTGACGAGGGAAACGTGCACTACGCGCTCGCGACCGAGTCCGGCCCGAGCACGATCCTTCTCTACGGCACCGCGAGTGACGAGGACTTCCGCACCGTCGCGAAAGCCATCGCCGCCCAGGTCAAGGCGGGTGCCGCCGGAGCAGCCGGCGACACACAACAGAAAGGCGGCAGCTGATGCCCACAAAGCGGCCCGGCAAGGCGTGGATGGAAATGGTTCGCGGGAACACGCGATTCGTCGAGGGACAGCCTCGACACCCACGTCAGGACAGCGAGCGCCGCACGGAGCTCGCGCACGTCCAGAACCCCGACGCCGTTCTGCTCGGCTGCTCTGATTCGCGACTCGCCGCCGAGATCATCTTCGACAAGGGCCTCGGCGACCTCTTCATCGTGCGCAACGCCGGCCAGGTCGCCACCGAGTCCGCCATCGGCTCGATCGAATACGCCGTCGGCATCCTCGACGTTCCCCTCGTCGTCGTGCTGGGTCACGACGAGTGCGGCGCCGTCGCGGCCGCGATCGCGTCGCAGAAGCCCGACGCAGCGCCGCTTCCCCCCGCTATCGACGGGCTCGTGCAGGAGATCGTGCCGTCCGTCAAGCAGGCGGCGAAGAACGACTCGGTCGAGCCGGACTCCGCCGACGCAGCCCAGGCCGGCCTGCGCCACATCGAGGCGACCGTTGCGCAGCTGCTCGAGCGTTCCGAGATGATCGCGGAGCGCGTCGCGGCGGGAACGCTCGGCATCGTGGGCGCCAACTACAAGCTCGCCGAGGGCCGTGTCGTCCCCGACGTCATGGTCGGCATCACCGAGCTTCCCGAGGCCTGACAACCACACGCGCACTGACGCACCAACGAAGGAGGAAACGTGGCTGACACCGACTATCGCATCGAACACGACACCATGGGCGAGGTGCGCGTCCCCGTGGACGCGCTCTATGGGGCGCAGACGCAGCGCGCCGTGGAGAACTTCCCCATCTCGGGGAGCGGGCTCGAGTCCGCTCAGATCGCCGCTCTTGCGCGCATCAAGAAGGCGGCCGCGCAGGCGAACAAGCAGCTCGGTGTGCTCGACGGGGCCATCGCGGACGCGATCGCCGCGGCCGCTGACGAGGTCATCTCGGGGGCTCGCGACGACCAGTTCCCGGTCGACACGTACCAGACGGGGTCCGGAACGTCGTCGAACATGAACATGAACGAGGTGCTGGCGACTCTCGCTTCGAAGCACCTCGGCAGCAGTGTTCACCCGAATGACCACGTGAACTGCTCGCAGTCCTCGAACGACGTGTTCCCCACGTCGGTGCACATCGCCGTGACGAGCGCCCTGATCGACGATCTCATTCCCGCCCTCGACCACCTCGCGGTCGCGCTCGAGGCGAAGGCCGGGCTGTGGAAGGACGCCGTCAAGTCGGGACGCACCCACCTGATGGATGCCACTCCCGTCACCCTCGGCCAGGAGTTCGGCGGCTACGCGCGGCAGATGCGCCTCGGCATCGAGCGCGTGCGGACGGCGCTCCCCCGCGTCGCCGAGGTGCCCCTCGGCGGCACGGCGACGGGAACGGGCATCAACACGCCGAAGGGCTTCCCGCAGCGTGTCATCGAGCTGCTGCAGAAGGACACGGAGCTGCCCATCACGGAGGCCGCCGACCACTTCGAGGCGCAGGCAAACCGCGACGGGCTCGTCGAGGCCTCGGGCGCCCTGCGCACGATCGCCGTGAGCCTCACGAAGATCTGCAACGACTTGCGCTGGATGGGCTCCGGGCCCAACACAGGGCTCGGGGAACTGCACATCCCCGACCTGCAGCCGGGCTCCTCCATCATGCCGGGCAAGGTGAACCCCGTGATCCCCGAGGCCGTGCTCATGGTCGCCGCGCGGGTCGTCGGAAACGATGCGACAGTGGCATGGGGCGGCGCGTCCGGCTCCTTCGAGTTGAACGTCCAGATCCCCGTCATGGGCACGGCGGTGCTCGAGTCGATCCGTCTGCTGTCGAACGCGACGCGCGTGCTCGCGGACAAGACGATCGACGGTCTCGAGGCCAACCTCGAACGAGCTGCCGAGCTCGCCGGCATGTCGCCGTCGACGGTCACCCCGCTCAATAAGATCATCGGCTACGAGGCCGGCTCGAAGATCGCGAAGCACGCCGTCGCCAAGGGAATCACGGTTCGTGAGGCCGTCGTCGACCTCGGCTACGTCGAGCGCGGCGAGATCACCGAGAAGCAGCTGGACGGCGCTCTCGACCTGCTGTCGATGACGCACCCGAACTAGTCGCAACGAGCAAGCGGGGCCGCGACGATCCATCGTCGCGGCCCCGCTTGCTCACGTGCTACCAGCGATCGTGCACGGCCGCCCGGAAGTGCGCGTCGTACAGTTCAGGCACTCGGGCGAGATACGCCTCGGGAAGAGGCCCGGCCTTGCCCGCTTGCGCGTTGGACTGCGCCTGCTGCACCGAACGCGCGCCAGGGATGACCGTCGTGACGCCGGCCTGCTGGGTGACCCAGGCGATCGCCGCTTGCGCGGGCGTGAGCCCCTCTGGCGCGAGGGCGGCGAGCTGCCGGGCCGCCTCGATGCCCTCGGTGAAGTCGACACCGGCGAAGGTCTCCCCCACGTCGAAGGCCTCGCCCTGGCGATTGAAGCTGCGATGGTCGTTCTCGGCGAAGCTCGTCTGTGGCGTGTAGGTCGCGGCGAGCAGTCCCGAGGCGAGCGGCACGCGCGCGATGACGCCGACACCCGCGGCCTGCGCGGCCGGCAGCACCTCTTCGAGCGGCTTCAGCCGGAACGCGTTGAGGATGATCTGCACGCTCGCCGTGCCCGGTCGCGCGATCGCCGCGAGGGCCTGGGAGCATTCCTCCACGCTCACGCCGTAATTCGCGATGGCGCCGTCGTCGACGAGCGAGTCGAGAGCATCGAACACTTCGTCGCTGTGGAACACGGGAGTCGGCGGGCAGTGCAGCTGCACGAGGTCGAGAGTGTCGACGCCCAGGTTGCGGCGGGAACGATCGGTCCAGGCGCGGAAGTTGCCGAGCACGTAGTTCTCGGGCAGCTGGTCGACCCGTCGCCCCATCTTCGTGGCGACGGTCACATCGAGATCGGGGTTCTGCGCGCGGAAGCGCCCGATGAGCGTCTCGCTTCGGCCATCGCCGTACACGTCGGCGGTGTCGAAGAACGTGACGCCCGCCTCGGCGGACGCCTCGAGAACGGCGAGCGCATCGCTTTCGGAAACGTCGCCCCAGTCGGCGCCGAGCTGCCAGGTGCCGAGTCCGACGATGGACACGGGCCGGCCGGTGCGCCCCAGAATTCGTTGTTCCATACGCCTAATCCTAGCGAGAGCGCTTCAACGGGCTCGGTGCAGGTCGTGGGTCTCGGGCAGCGATGTGAGACCGGCAGACACGTAGGCGGCAATGGCGGCGGCGTTCGAGCTCGGAGTGCACACCGTCGCTCGTGACGCGCCCATCTCCCGCAGTGCGGCGCTGGCGGCGAGCGCTATCGCCGTTCCGTAGCCGCGTCTGCGGTAGTCGCGGTGTACGCCGAGCGGCTCGATGAGACCGGGTCGCCCGGGACCGGCCGACCATACCGTGACGATAGCCACGGCAGCCCCCGTCGCTTCGAACGCCACGAGGCACCGAGCGTCTTCATACAGCGGGCTGTCGGCCATCGCCCGCCACGCGTCCTCGGTGAACGTCGACCCGGCGAATGCGGCCCGCTGCACGGCCGCACGGAGGTGAGCCGTCGACGCACGGACGAGGTCGGTTCGAATGCCCGGGTCCTCGACGGGCACCGTGAGGTCCCGGCCGAGCGGCGTCCACGCTTCGTCGGCGTCCCAGCCGGCCTCGCCGAGCAGGGCGCGCACGCGCGTTCCGCGCGGCGCCTCCACGCTCACCGCGCCGCCGGGAAGCACGCCGCGTTGTGGAGAGTCGATGTCCTCGGCTATGCGCCGCGCGAGGTACTCGTCGTCGCGCGCGTCGGGCGCGATCGCGAGCCGCAGGAGGGTCGGGCCGTCGAGAAGCCCGACGGCGAGCACGCGGCTCTCATCGCGCCACGCGCGCAGGGCAGCGGCCGCGGTCGCCGCGCCGAAGCGGCAGAACCAGCCCACGTCGCCCGGGTGCAGCTGGAACGGACCGTCGTCGGTCTGCCACTGTGCGAGGGCACTCGCTACGCTCTCGATATCGGCGGTGTCTGGCCGAGCGCACCTGATCTCCATGGAGCCAGCCAAGCACACCGGGCGCGTGCTCGTGAGGACGACTGCTTCACAACGCCCGCTCCCAGCCGGCGGCCACGACTCCGAGCCAGAGCCCGGCGAGCAGGAACGGGCCGAACGGGATGCGGTGCGTCGATGCCCGATGCTGTGTCGCCATCGCCCACGCCCCCGCCGCGCCGCCGAGCACGAAAGCCGCAAGCAGACCGGCGGGCAGGGCGCTGGGGCCGAGCCCGCCGAGACAGAGGCCGAGGACGCCCGCGAGCTTGACGTCTCCCATTCCCATCCCGCCGAGCACGTGAAGCACGATGAAGCCGGTGACGCACGCGACCATGCCGACGAGAGCGGGAAGCGGTGAGCGGCCCGTGAGCACCGTCTCCAGCAGCACGCCCGCGAGCGCGGCGGGATAGCAGGGCAGGACGAGCCGGTTGGGCAGCCGGTGCTCGGCGATATCGGTGACGGCGAGCGGCCAGGTCACGAGTGCGATGGCGGTGAGCCCGAGGAGCTGCGGATTCCAGCCGACGGCGGCGACCGCGACGATGACGAGCGCTGCACCGAAGGCGATAGTCGGCGCGAGGCCGGCGGCATTGCGAGAGCGGACGGAGGTGTCGGCCATCCCTCGACGCTAGCGGCATCCGATTCGCGCCGTCGGAGTTATCCACAGGCGGCGGGTGCGTGCCCTTTCCGGCCCGCACCCGCCGATGTGTCAGGCGAGTTCGCTGCGCTCGAGCAAATCGGTGACGAGTGCCGCGATGGCGCTGCGCTCTGAGCGCGTGAGAGTGACGTGCCCGAACAGCTCCTGCCCCTTGAGCGTCTCGATCACCGAGGCGACGCCGTCGTGGCGACCGACCCGCAGGTTGTCGCGCTGCGCGACGTCGTGGGTGAGCACGACGCGTGAGTTCTGGCCGATGCGCGAGAGCACCGTCAGGAGCACGTTCCTCTCGAGCGACTGCGCCTCATCGACGATGACGAACGCGTCGTGGAGGGAACGGCCGCGGATGTGCGTGAGCGGGAGGACTTCGATGAGGCCCCGATCGATGACCTCGTCCATGACGTTCTGCGAGACGACGGAGCCGAGCGTGTCGAACACCGCCTGACCCCAGGGGTTCATCTTCTCGCCCTGGTCGCCGGGCAAGTAGCCGAGCTCCTGCCCGCCGACCGCGTACAGCGGACGGAACACCATGATCTTGCGGTGCATCTGGCGTTCGAGCACGGCTTCAAGACCGGCACAGAGGGCGAGCGCGGACTTCCCCGTTCCGGCTCGCCCGCCGAGCGACACGATTCCCACGTCGGGATCGAGCAGCAGGTCGATCGCGAGCCTCTGCTCGGCGGATCGGCCCCTCAGCCCGAAGACTTCGCGGTCGCCGTGCACGAGTGTGATCTCTCCCGGTCCCGTCACCCGGCCGAGCGCGCTCCCGCGATCGGACTGCAGCACGAGTCCTGTGTTGAGCGGCATGCCGTCAACAGCGGCCGACATCAGCGCGTCGTTCTCGTAGAGCTCGGCCATGTCGTCGACTCCGAGCTGCACGTGGGCGAGGCCGGTCCAACTCTCGTCGACGGCGAGCTCAGCGCGATACTCTTCGGCGGCGAGACCGATGGAGGAGGCCTTCACCCGCAGCGGCAGGTCCTTCGACACGACGGTCACGGCGAGACCGTCGTTCGAGAGGTTCTGCGCGACGGCGAGGATGCGGGAGTCGTTGTCGCCGAGCTGCAGACCGCTCGGCAGCACGGCCATGTTGCTGTGGTTCAGTTCGACGCGCAGGCTCCCGCCGTCGCCGACGGGCACCGGGAAATCGAGGCGATCGTGCTCGATGCGCAGCTCGTCGAGCAGCCGAAGAGCATGCCTGGCGAAGTAGCCGATCTCCGGATCGTGCCGCTTCTTCTCGAGCTCGCCGATGACGACGACGGGAATGACGACGGCATGCTCGGCGAAGCGGAACATCGCTCGCGGGTCAGACAGCAGCACCGAGGTGTCGAGGACATAAGTGCGCTCGGTCTGGTTCTGCACTGTTCGATCCGACGGATGCGAGTGCGGCTGCCTCTCGATCGACGGTGCGTGTGGACTGGATGCGCTGGCGGTCACGACCAACTCCCACCCCGAGCTGTTGCTCGGATCTCTCGGCAAGTCGGCCAGGGCGTCGAGTCGAACTTTCGTGGCCGACCCGATCAGGCAGGACACCTGATACCGCTGACGCTAGAGCGTGAGCGCGCATCGCGCGCTGCGCCACGCCGGAAACGACACGTGAACGTCGAGAGAACCTCAGTTGTCGTCGGGGGTGCGGTAGACGAGCAGCGCCTGGCGCAGCATCCGAATTGTCGCGTCATCGGTTCCCGCGTGCACGCTGAACCGCACGCGCCCTTGGCGGGTTGTCGCGGTGACTCCCGTGTTGTAGAGCGCGGCGCCGAGTCGCGCCGCTCCGCCCTCGCCCGGATCAACGACAACGATGCCGGACTGTTCCGCGCGTTCACGGGGTGACACGACCTCGAGCCCGCTCGCATCGAACAGCTCAATGAGCTCGCCGACGCGATCGAGGATCGCCGCCTCGATCGTGGCCTGCCCCGTCTGCCCGACCTCCTCGAGCGCCGCCGCGAGCCGGGCCTCGGCGACATAGTCAGGGCCGGAGACCGTGAACGCGCCGATCGTGCCTCGAGCGGGATCGGGAACGTGCCCCCATGGCTCGTACTCCTCGGTGCCCGTGAAGCCGGAGACCACCGGGTCGATGCGTTCGAGGGCCCAATCGCTGAACGCGAGGAACCCGGTTCCCCAGCCGGCGCGCAGCCACTTGTGTCCGCCCGTCGCGATCACGTCGGCTGCCGTGAAATCTGCAGTGACGGCCCCGACGCCTTGGATGCCGTCGACGATGAGCAGACGGTCGCCGATCGCCTCCCTGATGGCCGTCAAGTCGGCGCGGTATCCCGTGCGGGGGTCGACGAGCGCTACGACCACGGCGCTCACGTCGTCGGTGAGGGACTGCGCGATGTCCCCGGCCGTGACGCGCCCGTCCACTCCGTCGAGCCAACTCAGCTCGAGCTCCCGACGCAGCTGGGTCGAGCGCACGGCGGCGACGGTCATGCTCGGGAACTCGCCCCGGGAGAGCAGCAGCCGCCCGCGCAGCCCGAAGATCGCCTGCACGAGTCCCATGCTCGTGTTGGGTTGCGCCGTGACGTTCTCCGGTTCGAAGCCGGTGAGAGCGGCGACGGCCTGGGCGAGCCGGTCACCGTTCGTCATGATTCGCGCTCGCGCGCCGAACCGCATCCGGCTGAGTCCGTCGTATGCCGCTCGCAGCTCTTCGACGACGGTCTGCGAGACGGGTCCGACAGCGGCGAAGTCGAGGTAGCCGGGCTCCTCGAGGAACCCCGCCCTGAAGCCGTCGATCGTCGCCATGTCAGCCGCCGAACCGGCGGTTCCGTCCGGCGTAGTCGCGCAGCGCGCGCAGGAAGTCGACCTCGCGCAGATCGGGGCCGAGCGCTTCCACGAAGTAGAACTCGCTGTGCGCGCTCTGCCACAGCATGAAGTCGCTGAGCCGTTGTTCGCCTGACGTGCGAATGACGAGGTCGGGGTCCGGCTGTCCGCCGGTGTAGAGGTGGGCGCCGATCAGGTCGGGCGTCAGCAGCTCCGACAGTTCATCGAGGCTCCCGCCGTCGCGGATGTGCTCGGCGACGATCTCGCGCATGGCGTCGACGATCTCAGTGCGGCCGCCGTAGCCGACGGCGAGGTTGATGTGCAGGCCCTTCTTGCCGGCGGTGCGCTGCTCGGCCGCGGCGAGAATGGCTGACAGGTGCTCGGGCAGGCTCGCTGAGCTGCCGACGTGCTTGACGCGCCAGTCACGGAATCGGGAGAGGTCGTCGGCGAGGTCGGCGATGATCTCGATGAGATCTCCGAGCTCGTCGCTCGCGCGGTTCGAGAGGTTGTCGCTTGAGAGCAGGTAGAGGGTGACGACGTCGATGCCGAGATCGTCGCACCAGGTGAGGAACTCGCGCATCTTCGCCGCGCCCGCCCGGTGCCCGTGAGCGACGGTCTCGTAGCCGAGCTGCCTGGCCCAGCGCCGGTTGCCGTCGATGATCATCGCCACGTGGTGCGGCATCATCTCGGGCGTGAGACCCCGTCGGATGCGCTTCTGGTACAGGTTGTACAGGATGCCGCGCCCGATGGTGTCCGTGCGGTTCTTCACACCGATACGTTAGTGCACGGCCGAGGCGCGTTCACAGCGACGCTGACGTAATCTTGCAGAATGGACCCGTCCCAGTCGCCCGCCTCCCTCGAGAACATGCGGTCCGAGCTTCCCAGCGTCCCCCTGATCGAGGACGCCGCGCAGCACGTCGCCGAAGTGAAGCCGCGCTGGCGCGGATGGATCCACGCGGGCACGTTCCCTGTCGCCGTCGCGGCGGGAATCGTGCTGATCACCCTCGCCCACGGCGCCGCCGCGACGTGGGCGTGCGTCGTGTTCATGGCTTCGTCGCTGCTGCTGTTCGGCATCTCGGCGCTCTACCACCGCATCCCGTGGAAGCCGGCGACGAAGATGATCTTCCGCAGGCTCGACCACGCGAACATCTTCCTGCTCATCGCGGGCACCTATACGCCGATCGCGGTCATCGCGCTGCCGCCGAGCAAGGGCATCCTGCTACTCGTCATCGTGTGGGCGGGCGCCCTGCTCGGCATCGGCTTCCGCGTGTTCTGGACGGGGGCGCCGCGCTGGCTCTATGTTCCCCTGTACGTCGCGCTCGGCTGGGCCGCGCTTGCCTACATCGTCGACATCGCGCACGCGAACCTCGCGACGATGGTCCTCGTGCTCGCGGGCGGACTGCTGTACACCGCGGGGGCTGCGGTCTACGGCTTCAAGCGGCCGAATCCGTGGCCGGGGAGCTTCGGATTCCACGAGATCTTCCACGTGTGCACGGTCCTCGCGTTCCTGTGCCACTGGACGGGCATCCTGCTCCTCGCGCTCAAACCGCTCTACCCCTGAGGCTCGTCGCCGTCCTTCTTCTCCCGCTCCTGCTCGGCGTCGAGCTCCGCGTTCACTTGCGCGCGATAGTTCACCCGGCGGACGCGGCGAACCATGTCGAAGATCAGCAGCACGACGACGAGCGCGAGCACGAAGATCGCCACGAACCCGATGACGCCGGGCGTCACGGTGTTCGGGTCGAAGCTGCCGGTCGGCGTGGGCGTGGGAGTCGCTGCCTCAAGAACGGCGAGCAGGGTCATTCGGTGTCCTCAATTCCGGCGAAGAAGTCGTGGGGGTCCTCGGGGGCGTCGACGCGGCTGCGTGCGAGTTCGTAGTCCTCATACGGCCAGGCGGAGCGCTGCAGGTCGTTCGACCAGAAGAAGAACGCGCTGTCGGGCGCCACTTGGGAGGCATGCGCGCGCAGCGCCGCATCGCGCACTTCGAAGAAGTCGCCGCACGGAATGTGCGTCGTCGAGCGGTCTTCCTGATCCTGCCGCCAGCTGAGCATCTCTCCGAGCCGCTCGGCGAGCGGGTCCTCGGGCGCCGTCTCGAGCAGCTTGTCGTAGTTCGCCTTCATGCGGGGGTAGTTGAAGATGTGGTCGTAGTACAGCTTCGACACCGCCCACGGTTCGCCGGCGTCCGGGTACCGCTTGGGATCGGCCGCGGCCTCGAACGCCTCGACCGACACCTGATGGCAGCGGATGTGGTCCGGGTGCGGGTAGCCGCCGTTCTCGTCGTAGGTGAGCACGACATGCGGCCGGAATTCACGAAGCACGCGCACGAGCACCCCCGCCGAGACCTCGAGCGGGATGGACGCGAACGAGTTGTGCGGGAACGTCCCGTCCTCGCGCGCCATCCCGGAGTCGTGGTAGCCGAGCCACCGGTGCCGCACGCCGAGCACCTCCTGCGCGGCGGCCATCTCCCGGCGCCGAAGCCCGGGCATATCCCGATCCGCCATCGCCTTCGCTTCAGCGGCGAGCGACTCATTCAGGATCTCGCCGCCCTCACCGCCCGTACAGCTGACGACCATGACGTCGACGCCGCGCGAGCGGTAGTACGCCATGGTCGCCGAGCCTTTCGACGACTCGTCGTCGGGGTGCGCGTGCACGGCCAGGAGGCGGTAAGTCACGGGGCCTGCTTTCAGGATGGAACCAATAGTCTTAGTCCAGAGTAATCGCAGGGGAAGTATTGGGCAGGGAATGAGCGACCGTCGGGATTCGATGCAGACGGATGCCGCGACGGCGAATGCTTCGACCACGGCCGCGGCCCTCGACGCCCGCTACGGCCGCACTCCCGGCGACCGAGCCCGCCTGAAGGTGCTGCTGTGGTCGCTCGGCTCGTTCTTCGTCCTCGTCTTCGCGGCCTGGGTGATCTGGGGAGGTCTCCTCGCCCCTGCGGCGCAGCTCGACGCGCGCGACATCGCCCACACGATCGTGAGCGATCAGGAGGTCGAGGTCACCTACCAGCTCACGATCGATCCGGGCACGCGCAGCTACTGCGCACTGCAGGCGCAAGACGAGCAGCACTCGATCATCGGCTGGAAGGTCGTCGAGATCCCGGCATCCAGCACCCGCACGAGGCAGTTCACCGACTCTGTCCGCACTGTCGATCTCGCTACGACAGGTTTGATTTACCGCTGCTGGCAGGCTTAGGATTCTCTGATACCCACCGAGGTGGGTGAGATCATCGCGCCCTGACGCAGGTCAGGGCGTCTTCATGCTAGGAGTTCCCAATGACTGATGCAACGCAGGTCACATTCCTCACGCAGGAGGCGTACGACCGCCTCCAGGCCGAACTCGAACACCTTTCGACGGTCGGCCGTGACGAGATCGCCAAGCGCATCGAAGCGGCGCGTGAAGAAGGTGACCTCAAGGAGAACGGCGGCTACCACGCCGCTAAGGACGAGCAGGGCAAGCAGGAGGCGCGCATCCGCACGCTGACCGAGCTGCTGCGCAACGCGACAGTGAGCGAAGCGCCCGAGGTCGACGGCACCGTCAAGCCGGGCACCGTCATCAGCGCCGTCGTCGCGGGCGGGGACGAGAAGTTCCTTCTCGGCAGCCGCGAGATCGCGGGCGAGTCCGATCTCGACGTGTACAGCGAGCAGAGCCCGCTCGGTGCGGCGATCATCGGCCTGAAGGTCGGCGACAAGACGAGCTACGAGGCGCCGAACGGCAAGCAGATCAAGGTGGAGATCACCGGGGTCGAGGCCTACACGGGCTGAGTCAGCCCTCTACGATCGCGGGGTCGTACCCGGCCGAACGCAGCGTCTCCACGACGGCCTGCTTGTGGTCGGGGCCCCGCGTTTCCACGCTCAGGTCGATCATGACCTCGCTGATCTGCATGCCCTGGCCGTGCCGCGTGTGCAGAACCTCCACGACGTTCGCACTCGCTCGCGCGAGCAGCTCCGCGATGCGCGCGAGCTGGCCCGGGCGGTCCGGCAGCGGGATCCTCAGGGTCATGTACCGGTCCGCGGCGGCGAGGCCGTGCGCGACGACGCGCTGCATGAGCAGCGGGTCGATGTTTCCTCCGGAGAGGATCGCGACGGTAGGACCGTCCGTCGTGACGCGGCCCTCGATGATCGCGGCGACGCTCACCGCCCCCGCAGGCTCCACGACGAGCTTGGCGCGCTCGAGCAGCAGCAGCAGCGCCTTCGCGATCTCGTCCTCGCTCACCGTGACGATCTCGTCGACGAGCTGCTCGATGAGCTCGAAGTTCAGCTGACCGGGCCGGCTGACGGCGATGCCGTCGGCGATCGTGGGCTGGATCTCCACGTCGAGCGGATGCCCGGCGGCGAGCGACGGCGGATAGGCCGCCGCGTTCGCCGACTGCACGCCGACGATGCGAATCGACCGGCCCTCCAGCGCGGCCTTCTGCTTGGCCGCGGCGGCGACGCCGGCGATGAGCCCTCCCCCGCCGATCGGAACGACGATCGTGGCGACATCCGGAACGTCATCGAGGATCTCGAGGCCGAGCGTTCCCTGGCCGGTCACGACGTCGATGTGCTCGAAGGGCGGGATGAGCACGGCGCCCGTCTCCTCGGCGTACTCGGCCGCGGCGCGCAGCGGCTCGGTCACCGTGTGGCCGCGCAGCACGACGTCGGCTCCGTAACGGCGTGTGGCTTGCAGCTTCGGCAGCGGAACACCCACGGGCATGAAGATCGTGGCCTTGATGCCGAGCTCGCGCGCCGCGAACGCGACACCCTGCGCGTGATTCCCCGCGGATGCCGCGACGACACCGCGCGCGCGCTCCTCCTCGGTGAGCTGGGCGAGGCGGTTGTAGGCGCCGCGGATCTTGTATGAGCCGGTTCGCTGCAGGTTCTCGCACTTGAGATACACGGGCTGACCGAGCAGTTCGGCGAGGTACCGGGAGCTCTCCATGGGCGTGTGCCGCGCAGCCTTCGAGACGAGTTCGCGAGCACGTTCGATCGACTCGAGCGACGGGATGTTCTGCGCCATTGACTGTTTTCCTTACTCTGGATCAGGGGTCGCGTGCGAGCGGCGCCGGCCGGGCTGCGCGGGAACCGTGCGCCAGATCGTGTCGCCCGCGTACGGCGCGGTCGGGTCCCGCCACGCGCCCGTCAGGATGTAGCCGATCACGACGTTGAGCACGGCCGCGATCGGCACGGCGAACAGCGCCCCGGGGATGCCGGCGAGCATCGACCCCGCGGCGACGACGAGCACGACTCCGAGCGGATGAACCTTGACTGCCGTCCCCATGAGAAGCGGCTGCAGGATGTGCCCCTCGATCTGCTGCACGAGCAGAACGACGCCCAGCATGATGACGGCGATGATCGGGCCGTTGTAGACGAGGGCTATGAACACGGCGAGGGTCCCGGTCAGGATCGCGCCGACGATGGGGATGAACGATCCCAGGAACACGAGAACGGCGATGGGGATCGCAAGCGGAACGCCGAGCAGAAACGCACCGAGGCCGATGCCGAGGGCGTCGATCGAGGCGACGAGGATCTGCGTGCGGGCGAAATTCTCAAGCGTGGTCCAGCCGGCGCGACCGGCACCGTCGACAGCGGCGCGCGCACGCCGCGGAACGAACGTGAGCAGCCATTTCCAGATGTTGGGCCCGTCGAGAAGGATGAACACGAGCGAGAACAGGGCGAGCAGGATGCCGGCGAGCAGATGCCCGAATGTGCTTCCGATCGAGAGGGCGCCGGAGAGAATCGCGCTCGTGTCGTCCTGCACGCTGCGCACCACATCGTCGATGATGTTCCCGAGCTGCGAGTCCGTGACGTGCAGCGGCGAGTGCAGGAGGAACTCCTTGAACTGCGCGTAGGACTCCATGGTGCGTTGACGCACTTCCCCCGCCTGCCGGCTGACCTGCCACACGACGAGCCAGACGAGCGCGGCGACGATGGCGATCGTCGTGAGCATCGCGGTGACAACGGCGAGCGCCTTCGGCCAGCGGTGACGTTGCAGGAATCCGACGAACGGCAGCACGAGAGCCGAGACGAGAACCGCGATGAGAAGCGGGATGATGATGAGGCGCAGCTGCACGATGAGGAAGAGCACGATCGCGAACGCCGCTGCGATGACGATGAGCCGCCAGCTCCACGCCGCGGCGATGCGAACGCCCGGCGTGACCGTGTCGGCGACTTCGTCGGAGTCCATGTGCTCTCGCGGCTCAGGGACAGGCTGCGCGGCGGTACGCACGCGATCGCCGAACAGTCGCGCCCACCAGCCGGGCCTGCGGGATTCCGTCACGCACGACAGTCTATGGCGCGGGACTTCGCGTCACGGCATACGTTCCTCGCCGCAGTGTCGGGGACCCTTGCTACCGTCATACGGATGCCATCGACGATATCCGCGGCCGTCGCGCGCCGCATCGCCCTCGCCGCCCAGGGATTCACCCGGCCACGGCCGGCGACCGTCGGCACGCGCCAGTTCGGGCTCGTGATCGACCGGCTCGGGGTGCTGCAGATCGACTCCGTGAATGTCTTCGAACGCAGTCACTATCTGCCCGTTCTCGCCCGAGTCGGTCCCTACGACAAGTCGGCTCTCGACGCTCTGACGCACGGCGGCAAAGGACCGTTCATTGAGTGGTGGGGCCACGAGGCGACGTTCATGCGCCGGGACCAGCTGCCGATGTGGCGGTGGAAGATGAAGCGGATCCGCGAGCGGGATCTCGGGAACCCCGACTCGTGGGCGAACCAGAATCTGCCTCTGCTGCAGTGGCTGCGTGACGAGCTGGCATCGACCGGGCCGATCGTGTCGAGCGCGATCGAGCACGACGCCAATCACTCCCGCGCCGGCTGGTGGGAATGGTCAGCCGTCAAGCGCGGACTCGAGACTCTGTTTCGCTGGGGCGATGTCGTCAGCGCGGGACGCACGACGTCGTTCGAGCGGCGCTACGCGCTGCCGGAGCAGGTCCTGCCGACGGCGCTTCTCGACGAGGAGCCGGACGCCGCGGACGCTGCCCGCGCACTCGTTGCACACGCGGCATCCGCGACGGGCATCGCAACTGCATCGGACCTCGCCGACTACTACCGGCTCCCCGCCGACATCACGCGAGCGGCCGTCCGGGAGCTCGCTGACGAGGGTGTGCTCGAACCCGTGAGCGTCGCAGGCTGGGGCGCCGAGGGTCGCCCGGCGCCGGCGTGGCTGCATTCCGGTGCGCGTCGCCCGCGCACGGTAGATGCGGCCGCGCTGCTCTCGCCGTTCGATCCGGTCGTCTGGACGCGTGCCCGCGCGGAGCGCATGTTCGGCTTTCGCTATCGGATCGAGATCTACACGCCGCGGCACAAACGCGTGCACGGGTACTACGTCCTGCCGGTTCTCGTCGGCGATCGCCTTGTCGCGCGGCTGGATCTCAAGAACGACCGCCAAGCGGGAGTGCTGCGCGTGCAATCGGCGTGGCGCGAGCCGGAGGCGCCGCCTGAGTCGGTCGAGCGGATCGCGTCTCTGCTGGAGCACACGGCGGACTGGCAGGGCTCGGGCACGATCAGCGTCGGCGCTCGCGGGGACCTGGCAGATGAACTCGCGGGTGTTCTCCGCGCGGAGCGCCACGAGTCACGATAACCGCCGCCCGGCCATGGCATGGGCATGGGCAGTTCTCCCCGATGCCAACTCCCCCGGTCATTGGTAACTTCTCCAACATCACATTCGTTTTGAAGGAGACGTGACACAGCATGGCAACGGACGAGAACGCACCGGGCGCTCAGGGACGGAACCCGGACGAGAACGCGGACGGTGCCGCGCAACCCAACAGCGAGCAGGGAACGGCGCCCCAGGGCGACCAGAACGCGTACACGCCCCAGGCGCCACAGGACCAGCCCCAGTGGCAGCCGGAGAACCAGCAGTACGCGCAGACGCAGCAATACCCGCAGGGGCAGCAGTACGCGCAGACGCAGCAGTACGCGCAGACGCAGCAGTTCCCGCAGGGCCAGCAGTATCCGCAGGGCCCGCAGTTCCCGCAGGGTCAGCAGTTCCCGCAGGGAGCGCAGTACCCCCAAGGGCAGCAGCAGCCGTATCCAGCGGGCGCATATCCGGCCGGTGCGTACGGTCAGAAGCCCGCAAAGGCGCCGAACCCGAACACGAAGAAGTTCATCCTGATCGGCGCGATCGCCGCGGGCGTCGTCGTACTCCTGATCGTCGCCGCCGTTGTGATCAACGTGGTCAACGGCTCCCAGTACGGTCCGCAGGCCGTCGTCCAGAAGTATCTGTCAACGATCTCCGCGGGCAAGGCGAGCGAAGCGAACAAGCTCGTGAAGCCGGGCGTCAAGGACGAGCAGGCCGTGCTCCTGACCGACAAGGTGCTGAAGAACGCGGATTCGCGCATGACGAACCCCAAGATCACTCGCACCGACCGCAACGGCGACAGCGCTCGCGTGAGCTTCGCTTACTCCCTCGACGGCACGAACTACGACGGCAGCCTCACGCTCAGCAACCAGGGCAAGCAGGCGGTCTTCTTCGACGACTGGGTGATCGACAAGCCCCTCACGGTCGACCTCGGCGTGTGGCTCTCTGATGGGACGCAGGCAACCGTGAACGGCGTGAACGCCGATTTCGGCGAGAACGGCGCGCTGCCGGTGTACCCGGCCACCTACGAGATCGGCGCGCCTGCGAGTGACTGGTTCGAAGCCGAGAGCCAGACGATCGTCGCTGCGACCGGGTCGAAGGCGAGCTACGACTACGCCGAGATCGACCTCGCGCCGACGCAGGCGCTCACCGACGAAGTGCAGAAGCAGCTCAACGCGATGCTCGACGAGTGCGCGAAGGAGACGACGCAGGAGATCGACGACACGTGCGACATGACCGAGCGCTACTGGGATGTCGCGGAGTACAAGAGCTTCAAGCGCCAGATCATCCAGTACCCGACGGTCGAGGTCGATGATTCCGGCCGCAGCTTCGACACGACGGGCGGGAAGTACAAGTTCGAGGTCACGGGCACCGGCTACGACGACAAGCCCGTGAGCGGAACCACGGACTACGAGCCGTACGGCTACTACGGCGACATCACGATCGACGGCGACAAGGTCGTTCTCGAGTACTGGTAGAAAGCCGCTGAACCCTTTGCAGAGCAGGGGCCGGTCTTCGGATCGGCCCCTGCTCTCGTCTTATCGGGCGCCCCTCACAGCGAACACGCTGAGCGCGCCGGCCAGCGACGCGACAGCGGCTACCGTGAACAGCAGAGTGAAGCCTCCCGTCGCCGCGACGAGCCCGGCACCGAGCAGCGGCGACAGCAGTTGAGGGGCGGATGCCGCGACGGTGACGATTCCGAGATCCTTCGCGTGGTCCTCTTCCGCTGGCAGCACGTCGGCGGCGAGGGCGAGGCCAACGGCGCTGAAACCGCCGTAGCCGATTCCGAGGAGCGCGGCAGCGATCATCGCGGTGCCGAGCGAAGGCCATCCAGCAAGCAGCAACGCCGACGCCGTCTGAAAGACTGCGGCGATCGCGACGAAGACCTTCCGTCGCGCAAGCCTGTCCGAGAGCCAGCCGCCGGCGAAGGAGGCCGCGACGACGAAGACCGTATAGACGGCGATGAGCACGAACAGGTCGATTTCCGCGTTCGAGTCGTCGATGCCGTACATGAGGAAGAACAGCAGCAGCGCCGTCCCGAGTGCGTTGCCGATGTTCACGAGCACGCGCCCGACGATGACCCACGCGAAGTCGGGATGGGCCAGCGGGTTGACCCACAGGCGCGACAGAAGGCGTCGCACGCCGGTGGACTCTGCCATGCCCAGCGGTGCGGGTTCGTCGGGGAGAAGCGCGGCGGTCGGCAGGCCGAGCACGAGTATCGCGACCGCGAGGACCAGGTAGCCCTGCTGCACAGTGAGGGCGAAGCCGATGACGACGCCGACCCCGACGATGATGCCCACGGCTTGCGTTGCGCCGATGACGGCGGAGGCGGTCCCCCGCTGCGCGGCCGGCAGCTGATCCGCGACGAGTGCTGTGTACGCGGCGGAGGCGACCGCGATGCCTGCCGAGACGCCGACCCACATCACCGCGACGCCGACGACGGTGTGCTGCAGCCCGAGAACCGCCGTCGACACGGCCGTCACGACGATGCCGCCGGCCATCCACGGGCGGCGACGGCCGAAGCGCGATCGCGTACGGTCGGAGAGAGTGCCCGCGAGAGGACCGGCGATGATCGCGGCGACGCCGCCGAGAGCGAAGACGAGGCCGGAGTAGACGACGCCGAGTACCCAGCCGTCAGCGCCATCCGGCGTGTTGAGCTGCAGCGGCAGAAGCAACTGCGTCGGGGTGAGCTGCACGGTCCACAAGCACAGCCAGGCGACAGCGAACGGCGCGAACCAGGTTGCGCCGGCGCGGGACGGCTCGACAGCATCCGTCGCCAACCGGGCAGCCGCCGGTGATGCCGTGGGCACGCGCGCTGGTATGCGGCGCTCGGTTCTGCGCACTCGTTGGCCGCCCTTCATCGGATTCACCGATGCTATGGCTCGCCTCGGACGGGGTCAACGACCTCGTTCGGGTGTTAGAAGCCGCCGCCCATCGTGCGCAGACGCTCAACCCGGTCGGGGATCGGCGGGTGCGTGCTCATGAGCCGCTGGGCCATGCCCGGCTTCTTGGCCGGATCGTTGATCCACAAGTGCGCCATCGAGGAGTTCTGCCGCCGCATCGGCCGAGCGTATTCATCGAGCTTGAGCAGAGCGCTCGCGAGGGCGTCGGGGTGCCGGGTCGTGAGCGCGCCGGTCGCATCGGCGAGGTACTCGCGCTGACGCGAGACCGCGAGCTGCACGAGCGTCGCGACAAGCGGCGCGATGAGCATCGCGACGATGCCGAAGATCATGATCACCGGGTTGCCGCCACCTCCGCCGCCGCGCTCGTTGCCGCGGTTGCCGCCGCCGAACCACATCATCCGCAGGAAGAGGTCGGCGATCATTCCGATGGCCACGACGAGGCCGAAGACGATCATGTTGACGCGGATGTCGTAGTTGCGCACGTGCCCGAGCTCGTGCGCCATGACGCCTTCGAGCTCGGAATCGGTCATGATGTCGAGCAGCCCGGTCGTAGCCGCGACCGACGCATGCTCGGGGTCGCGTCCCGTCGCGAACGCGTTCGGGGCCGGATCGTCGATGATGTAGACCTTCGGCATCGGTGAGCCGGTCGTGATGCTGAGGTTCTCCACGATGCGGTACAGGCGCGGGTTGTCCGACTTCTGGATCTGCCGGCCGCCGCTGATCGCGATGGCCTGGCTCGATGCGGCGAAGTACTGGATCAGGGCGTATCCGGCCGCGACGACGAGAACGACGACGGTGATGGTCCAGCTGTTGTACACATAGCCCGCGAGCAGTCCGAGCCCGCCGATGATGAGCAGGAAGACCGCGATGATCACGACCGTGTTGATCTTGTTCTTGCGGATGGCCCGGTACATCAGTGCCCTTTCTCAGGCGCGGGTTGCGGCGTAGCGGCATGGGCACGGGCGAGGTGCCCGTGCCGCGTCGTTCGTGCGCTTAGAACTGCACGCGCGGCGGTTCCGAGATCGCTGCCGTGTTGGCGACCTCGAAGAACTCGCGCTGCTCGAATCCGAGGTTCTTCGCGAACAGGTTGTTGGGGAAGACGCGGATCTTCGTGTTCAGCTCGCGCACGCCGCCGTTGTAGAAGCGGCGGGAGGCCTGGATCTTGTCTTCCGTGTCGACGAGCTCGCCCTGCAGCTGCAGATAGTTCTGGCTCGCCTGCAGCTGCGGGTAGGCCTCGGCGACAGCGAAGATCGACTTCAGCGCCTGCTGCATGTGGTTCTCGGCCACCGACGCCTCGGCCGGGCCCTGCGCGCTCAGCGTCTCGGCACGGGCCTTTGTCACGTTCTCGAAGACGGCCTTCTCGTGCGCGGCGTAGCCCTTGACGCTCTCGATCAGGTTCGGAATGAGGTCGGCTCGGCGCTTGAGCTGCACGGTGATGTCGCTCCACGCCTCGTCGACTCGAACACCGAGCGTGACGAGCGAGTTGTACGTCGCCCACAGGTAGATACCGATGATGACGACGAGCGCCACCACGATGAGGACCGGAATGAGCCATTCCATTGCTGAATTCTCCCTCTGCTGTGCGTCGGGCCCGCCAGCGGGCCGCGCCCTCAGTCTATGGCGCGCGGCCTGCGCGTGAACTGCGAAACAGGGCCCAAAGACCCTGATTCAGGTGGCTTTCTCAGCCTCCGAGCACGCGCTGCAGGTAGGCGTTGCGGAACAGGCGCGCGGGGTCGAGGCGGTCGCGCACGGCCACGAAATCGTCAAAGCGCGGGTATAGGGCGCGCAGCGCGCCGGCGTCGCGCCAGTGCATCTTGCCCCAGTGCGGCCGGCCGTCATTGGCGATCATGATCTCCTCGACGGCTCGGAAGTACGCAGTCGGGTCCTCCCCGACGTACCGATGCACGGCGATGTAACAGGTCTCGCGCCCCGTCGCGGTCGACAGCCACAGGTCGTCGGATGCCGCGAATCGCACTTCGATCGGGAACGAGATGTTCCAGCCCGCGCTCACGATCAGCCGGCGCACCTCGTCGATGACTACGGCCGCGCGATCGGCGGGGATCGCGTACTCCATCTCTCGGAAGCGCACCGTGCGCTTTGTCGTGAACACGCGAGAGGACTGGTCGGTGAACTCCCGGTTTCCCGTGAGCTTCTCCGCCATCCGGTTGACGCGCGGCACGATCGAAGGGATCCGCCGGCCGAGACCGCACGTGATGCGATACAGCCCGTTCGACAGCAGAGTGTCGTCGACCCAGCGCTTCGCGGGCGGCAGCGGTCGCCGCGCGGCGCCCGGCGGCATCCGCGTGTTCGTCTTCGTGAGCGCGGTCTGCGTGTGCGGGAACCAGTAGAACTCGAAGTGGTCGGCGTTCTCGACGCGCTGCCCGAGGCTCGCGAGCACGTCGTCGAGCGGCTCCGGCCGTTCGAGCGCGTGCATGTCGAACGCGGGAACGCAGCGCAGGGTGACGTCGACGAGGATGCCGAGGGCGCCGAGGCCGAGGGCCACGGCGGGCAGGAGCTCGGCGTTGTCGTTCTCGTCGACGTGCAGCAGCTCACCGGTCCCCGTGACGAGCGTCGCGCCCGCCACTTGCGCGGCGATGCCGCGGAAGCGTGCGCCCGTGCCGTGGGTTCCCGTTGAGATCGCGCCCGCGATCGACTGGCTGTCGATGTCGCCGAGGTTCTCCATGGCGAGCCCGTGCCGGGCGATGAGCCGCGGAATCGCCGAGAGCCGTGTGCCCGCCGAGAGGGTGACGAGGCCGCGGTCCTCGTCGACGGCGACGACGCCCGAGAGCTCGTCGAGGTCAAGCAGGACGCCGTCGGCGACGGCGATGCCCGTGAAGCTGTGGCCTGCGCCGACGGCCTTGATCGGAATGCCGGCCCCTGCCGCGGCTGCGACGGCCCGCTGCACCGCGCCGGCGCTCTTGGGCCGCTCCACGCGGAGGGGCGTCGCCTTCTCCGTGCGGCCCCAGTTCTGCCAGGTCTCGCCACTGGAGATCACAGGAACATCCTCCCCTCACCGCGGTACGTGGGCACCCGATCGACGATCGCGTCCCCGTCGACGACGGCGAAGTCCGCGAGCCGCTCGCTGAGCTCACCCGACTTGGCGTGCCGCAGCCACACGCGGTCGCCGATGCGCAGCCGCGTCGCGTTCTCGCCCATGAGAGGCGTCTGCACCTCCCCCGCCATCTCACGCGGCGCCATCCGCAAGTCGCGGGGCCACTCGACCCGCGGCAGCCGGTCGGGCGCCGCAGGGCCCGAGGCGACCCAGCCGCCGCCGAGCATGGTGACGGCGTCGGGCCGGGGCTTGCGCACGACGGGAAGCGCGAACGACGCGGCCGGCGCGGGAGCGAAGGCGCTGTAGTCGTCGAAAAGGTGCCCCGCGAGAAGGCCGCTTCCCGCGGCGATCTCCGTGACGGAGTCGTCGTGCGCGGTGCTCTCGATCGAGCCTGTGCCGCCGCCGTTGACGAAACGCAGATCCGCGATCTCACGGACCAGCCGTACCGCCTCGCCGCGACGCTCGGCCACATCGGCTCGCGAACGCCGCTGGAACCAGCGCACCGTCGCGTTCTTTCCCGCCTGCCCGGGAACGCGGTCGGGAACTCCCGCGATCTGCGCCTCGTACGCCATCATGCCGACAAGCTCGAACCCGGGTCGCGCGAGAATGTGCTCGGCGAAGGCGCGAGCGTCATGCGGCTCGCGGAGCGGCGAGCGCCACACCCCGAGCCGGCCGAGCGGGAGCGGGCCCGCCCAGGCCGCGTCGATCTCGAGGCACACGCGGATGCTCGCGCGGCCTTTGGGCGGCACCACGGCGTCGATGAAGTCGAGGTGCTCTGGGCTGTCCACCATGAGCGTGACCCGGGAAGCGAGGGATTCGGATGCCGCGAGCCGCGTGATCGCCGCCCTGTCCACGCTCGGGTACCCGACGACGACGTCGTCGACTGTCTCGGCGAGCCAGAGCGCCTCGGGCAGCGTGAAGGCCAGCACTCCGGCGAAGCCGGGCAGCGCGAGAGCGGCATCCATCACCGAACGGATCCGAACGGACTTCGTCGCTAGCCGGATCGGCGTGCCCGCCGCCCGCCGGATCATGTCGTGGGCATTGAAGCGCAGTGCGCCGAGATGCAGCACTCCGAACGGCGGTTCCTCGTCGGCTGTCGCGGCGTCGAGCTTTGGCCAGAACCCGGCGGGGTCCCGCCACGGGGCCGGGTTCTCGACAGGCTCATCACCGGCCATCAGGGAAATCGCCATCGTCTGCCTCCTGCTTTCGTAGATGACGATATCGGCAATGCCCGCACGCGCTCGCGCGACACCTGCGTTTCGGCTGAGAGAGGTGTCACAAACCGCCGCGCCCGCTTGACATCCCCCACCAGCTCCCGCTGAATGGATGTGAAGTGGGGCGGGCTTTCTCAAACACAGCAACGACGATCTGGCCGGGCGTTTCGGCGAGGTCCTCCTCGCGTTGGCTCGTGCTCGCCGCGGCTGCCGCGATAGCCCTGGCGCTCCCGTTCGCGTCCGCGAGCGGCGCACAGGCCGCCGAGCCGGCACCGGCGGCGGGGTCGCAATCAGCCGTCGCGGCACCCAATGACGACGCAGCTCCGAAGGACACCACGACGCCGGGACAGAGCGTCTCGCCGACGCCGCCGCCGACTACCACTCCCCCCGCTCCCACGCTGACGATCACGTCCCCGCCGCCCGAGGCGCTCGTGAAGCAGTCGAGCGTGACCGTCACGGGCGCCGGGGCGACGCCCGGCGCGAAAGTGCACGTGCAGCGGGATCAGAACGGCAGCGAGCCGTGCGTCACAACGGCGAGCGCCGACGGCACGTTCTCCTGTCGGATCACCGTGTACAGCGGCGACGACGTCACGGTCGAGGCGCAGGAACTCGGCGCCGACACAGGAGCGAGCGTGACCTTCGATGTGCTCACCCCTGCGACCCTGACCCACACGGGAACGCTCCTGACCAACGGCCGGATCGCGGGCAGCGCATTTCCCGGCGCGACCGTGACGGTGACGGCTGCTTCCGGCACGCTCTGCACCGCAACGGCGGAGGACTCGGGAGCCTGGTTCTGCACGATCACCGGCCGGGACGGCGCCCATTCGGCGACAGTGACCCAGAGCACATCGTGGGGCAGCGTGACGGGATCTCCCGTCAGTCTCGTTCTGGACACCGTCGCGCCCGCTCGACCGGTCATCACGGGGCCCTCCGAGGGCACGCGGCTTCCGCTCTCGGGTGCGACCTTCTCCGGTTCGGCAGACACCGGGTCGAAGGTCATCGTCTTCGCCGGCTCTCAGACTCTCTGCACGGCTGTCGCGAAGAACGGCTCCTGGTCGTGCTCAGCCGGCGCCCTCGCGAAACCCGGGAACCACACGATCGTGGCGGGAGCATGGGACGCTGCCGGGAACGCGAGCGGCGACAGCGTCGCGCTTCGCTACCCCTTCGGCTCCGCGTCGCTCGCGCCGACCACACCGGGGACCACGCAGCCGTCGCAGACCGAGCACGGCACGGTCTCACCCGATACGCCGGGCCCGGAAGAGACGACGCCGGGGCACACGAAGGATGAGCAGTCGTCTGCCCCGCCGTCGATCGCCGCTCCTCCGGCCGGACCCGGTGCGCCGGGCCCGTGGGAGCACGCTACCCCGTTCTCCCACGCTCTGCCGGCGGCGCTCGGCGCTGACGCGCTCGCGGGCTGGCTGCGCGCCCTGGCTCTCGCCCTTCTCACCGTGCTGCTCATCCTCGTGCCGGCGCGGCTGCTCGCCGGCACGCTGACTACGCGACGCTCGCGCACGGCGAAGCCGGCACTCACAGGCCGCAACCGATCCGCCCGGGAGTTCGAGACGTCGCTCAACCTCGGTGTGCCGGGGCGCCTCGCGATGACCGCCGTCGGCGTCGTCGCGGCCGGCGCGCTGACGATCTTCGCGAATCCGGTGGACGGCCAGCCCGCCTATCTCCGGCTTCTCCTCGCCTCGTGCATCGCCGTCGGGATCGTCAACGTCGTCGGGGCGTGGGTTCCGCGCATCCTCGTGCACGCGTGGCAGTGCGGCTTCGCCGAAGTGCGGTTCAATCCGCGCTGGCTTCTCGTCGTCGGCGCGGCCGTCGTCGTGTCGCGCGCGTTCGACCTTCACCCGGCGCTGCTTTTCGCCCTCGTGACGACCGTGCGAGTGCCGTCGGTGCTCTCCGATGCGCTGCGAGCCCGACTGGCGCTGTGCCGCATGGGCGGAGTATTCGCGGTGGGCGTCCTCGCGTGGCTCATCGCCTCGCTCGTCCCGCGCGGCGGCGGGTTCGTCACGCAGCTGCTCGTCGAGACGGCGAACATCACAGCACTTGTGGGCATCGGCTCGGCCGCGATAATGATGGTGCCGCTCGGCCGACTGAGCGGGCGAGCGGTCTTCGCGCGATCACGGCTCGTCTGGACGGCATCCGTGCTCGCGATCCTCACCGCGCTCTTCGTCATGCTCGGTCCGAGCATCGCGGACTGGCGGGCCACCGGCAACGTGCTCGCGGCTCTCGCCCTCACCCTCGGCTTCGCAGCCATCGGGTTCTCGGTATGGCTGTGGAAGCGCTACGTGCAGCCGCGGCTCACCGTGTGAGCGGCGTCACTCGCTGACAACGGGAAGTCCGGCACCCTGCCAGGCCTCGATACCGCCCACGACGTTGACCGCCGACACGCCCTTCTGCTCAAGGTACTGCGTCACTCGCGCGCTCCGACCGCCGGAGTGGCACAGGATGTACAGCTCTTCCGCCTCGGGCAGCTCGTGCTCGCGCTGCATGAACTCCGAGAGGGGAATGTGCACGGCGCCCTCGACGTGTCGGCTCGCCCACTCGTCGGCCTCGCGCACGTCGATGATGGGGGCCTCGCCCGCTTCACGTCGGGCGGCAAGATCGGTCACAGAGATGTCGTTCATGCGCCCATCCTGCCACCGCCGCCTGTGTCGCCCGTGCACGGGAGAATAGACGCGTGCACATCGTCCTTGATCACGCGGCCGCGGGGCCGGCGGTTCGCCTGACGATCACCGACGACGCCGGTCGCCCGAGCGACGACCGCACGGTCGCCGTTGACGAGCTGCCCGCCACGGTCGCCGCGCTCGAGGAGGAGCACCCCCGATGGGTGTTCGCGCGCACAGCGGAGTGGTATCCGCGGCTTCTCGCGAGCGGCATCCGATTCGCGAAGAGCCACGACCTCTCCCTGTGCCGCACCATCCTGCGCCGCTCGACGGGGACAGCGGGAACCGCGTTGCACGGCGCACCTCGTGATGGCTGGGACGAGCCCGTCGTCGCTCCCGCGGCCGCTGATGTCGGACTGTTCGAGTGGGATGAGCGGCCGGCCGTTCGTTTGGATCCGGTGGCGGAGCTCCAGCGGCAGCTCGAGACGGTGGCCGCGTCGAGTTCACCGGGCAGACTGAGCCGCCTTCTCGCGGCCGAATCGTGCGGCGCGATGATCGCCTGCGAGATCCGTGCGGACGGACTGCCGTGGCGCCGCGACGTGCACGAACGACTTCTCAGCGAAGCGCTCGGACCGCGTCCGCGCTTCGGCGGACGACCGGCGAAGCTCGAGCGGCTGGTCGAGCAGGTGCGCGAGAAGCTCGCCGCGCCCCGGCTCAATCCCGATTCCCAGCCTGAACTGCTTCGTGCGCTCCGCAACGCCGGGGTGACCGTGAACTCGACCAGCAAGTGGGCGCTTCGCGAGATCGAGCATCCGGCGATTGCGCCGCTGCTCGAATACAAGTCGCTGTCGCGGCTCCTGAGCGCGAACGGCTGGGCATGGCTCGACGAGTGGGTGCACGAGGGCCGCTTCCGCCCCGAGTACGTGGTCGCAGGCGTCGTCACGGGACGCTGGGCGAGCAGCGGCGGCGGTGCGCTTCAGCTTCCGGCGCAAGTGCGGCCCGCCGTGGTCGCCGACGAGGGCTGGACGTTCATCGTCGCGGACGCCGCACAGCTGGAGCCGCGCATCGTCGCGGCGATGGCCGGCGACCGCGCGATGGCGCGGGCCGGGCAGGGCGCGGATCTCTACCAGGGCCTCGTGGACGCCGGCACGGTCGACACTCGCAAGCACGCGAAGGTTGCGATGCTCGGCGCACTGTACGGTGCAACGACCGGGGAGAGCGCGCGCCTCATGCCGCGCCTCGTGCGGGCGTACCCGCGTGCGACGGGACTCGTTGAAGCGGCGGCGAGAGCGGGAGAGCGCGGAGACCAGGTCACCACATGGCTCGGTCGCAGTTCGCCGCTTCCGGCAGAGGAGTGGCGTGCCTTCCAACGCGTCTCCGCGCAGCCCGACGCGACGGCCGCGCAAGAGCGTGCCGCGCGGGCGCAGGCCCGCGACTGGGGTCGGTTCACGCGCAATTTCGTCGCTCAAGGCACAGCCGCCGAGTGGGCGCTGTGCTGGCTGGCCGAGCTGAGGCACCGCTTGAACGCCCTCCCCGACTCGGACGGGCGCCCGCACCTCGTGTACTTTCTGCACGACGAGGTCGTCGTGCATTCACCGCTCGCTCTGGCGGACCAAGTCGCTCGCGCGGTTCAGGATGCAGCGGATGCCGCGGGCCGCGGCCTGTTCGGCGACTTTCCCATCGACTTCCCGTTGGGCGTTGCGATCACGTCGTGCTACGCGGATGCGAAGCCGTGATCGGTTCCTCCGGATCGGCTGCCGGGCGGGAAGCGGACGCCGTGATCGTCGTTCCGATGCTCGCGTGTTCTGCCGCACCTTTGGGATCGATCGAAGAACCTGCCGCTCGTGAGTCGTTCCCCTCTCGGGCGTAATAGACAACGACCTTGATTCGCTCTGTTCCGTTGATGCGTAGTTGTTCACGAGTGAAGGCACGTTCACCAAACTGGGGGTGAGTAAGTGTGACGTTTGCACCTCGTTGCGCGCGGACGTCATGTCGGGCCCAGAGGTGACGGAAGTATGAGCTCTCGCGGCTGAGGTCATTGATGAGCTGGAGGAAGTGGGGGTCATCGGTATTATTGCCGATCGTGTGCCGCAGGCTCGCCGTGAGGCATGCCGCGGCCATCTCCCAGTCCGGATGCAATGCTCGCTCGCTCTCGTCGAGAAACAGATCCCGCATCTGATTCCGTCCGGGACTCAGGTGAGGATTGAGCGCTTGGGCTGATGGGTTTGAAGCGAGGATATTGAAGTATTCATCTTCGATGAATGCTGGCTGGTCGAGCGCGCCAATGAGATTGAGCACGCTTACCGGGATTTCTTCCTGCGGTGGATCTGCGGGAGGGCGGGGCGCGTCGGACGCTAGGGACTTCAGATGCGTCATGTGGTCGTTGTCGAGCTGGAGCGCGTGACCGAGCGCATCGAGAACTCGGGCGGAGGGGTTCCGGTCCTTACCCCGTTCAAGCCGAAGATAATAGTCGGCGCTGATCCCGGCAAGCATGGCAAGTTCCTCGCGGCGCAGTCCTGGCACACGCCGTACACCGTTGACGCTTACACCCGCTTGCTGCGGTGTCAACAGGCCGCGACGCGCCTGCAAGTATGCACCAAGCGGATTCGCGCGTTCTCTCTCGATCTGCGGCACAAGCATGCCGGTGTCGTTCAGAGGGGGTGCTTGCAGGACCCGGGTTGATGCCGGTCCTGGTTGCACATGAATGGCACTCATACTCTTGTGAACACCCGCTAGAGAAGAGGTATTTCAAGGAGGTTGTTGTGGGTATTGCGCTTATCACCGGAGCGAACAAAGGTATTGGTTTTGAGACTGCGCGCCAGCTCGTGGATCTGGGACACGTCGTGTATCTCGGGGCACGGAACGTGGTCCGCGGTGCGGATGCGGCTACTGCGATCGGCGCACGGCACGTCCAACTCGATGTGACCGACGATGATTCGGTCGCGCAGGCACTTCGCACGATAGCTGATGCCGAGACGCGTCTTGACATCCTCGTGAACAACGCCGGTGTCCAAGAGTTCGACTCTGCAGATGGACCGTTGGCTATGCGCGCGTTCGATACCAATGCCGTCGGTGTAGTACGCGTCACCGAGGCTGCACTTCCCCTACTGCGCAAGTCCGCTCAAGCTACGGTGGTGACCGTCTCGAGTAGTGCTGGATCGTTCTGGGCAGTCACGAATCCCGCACGACCCGAGTTTCATCTCACGAACGCCGTGTACGCAGCGTCGAAAGCCGCAGCAACCATGCTGACGCTGCAGTACGCGAAGGCCAATCCGCAGATGCGCATCAACGCGATTGAACCGGGGTATACCGCGACCGACATGACGGCAGGATTTGAAGGCGGACGTCCCGTCCAAGACAGCGCCAGAGCGGTGGTGCGGCTGGCAACACTCGGCGCCGCCGGACCTACGGGAACCCTTCGTGATGAGGCTGGGGAGCTGAGCTGGTGACAACGATCGGTGTACTGGGTGCGGGGCAAGCCGGAGCGACTTTCGCGCGTGCTGCCGTCGGGGCAGGTTACGACATCGTCATCGCGAACTCGCGCGGACCGCATACTCTGCGCTCCTTGATCGAGGATCTGGGTTCGCGTGCGCGAGCCGGCACCGCCGCAGAAGCAGCCGCCGCCGCGGACGTGGCATTCCTGGCCTTCCCATACTCACCATCACACGAACTACCTGCGCAGGAACTCGCCGGAAAAATTGTGATCGATAACAACAATTACATGGCGTGGCGCGACGGGAACTTCCCTGAGGTCGATAGCGGCGCAGCCACGATCCAGGAGCTGCGTCAGCGACAGCTGCCTTGCGCCAAGATTGTGAAGGCTTTCAGCCATATTCAATTTCACGAACGTATCCCTGCCCGCGTGCCCGACGAACGCATCGCCGCTCTCCTGCGACTCGCGCGGCCACGCGGTGACGCAGACAGGAAGGCACTCATCGTCTCCAGCGACTATCCCGACGCTGTCGCTTTCGTCACCCGACTCTACGACGATCTCGGGTTCGACACGGTTGATAACAGCCCGCTCGCCGAATCCTGGCGCAGCGCCCCTGGAACTCCGATGTGGGCCGCATCCGTCGATGGGCAAAGCCGAGACGAGCTCGTTCAAAACCTGCGACGGGCAGACATTCTGTCGCCGCCACGTCGCCGGCGCCCCGGCCTTCCACCGCACCGCTCGCACCATCGCTGCCCGATCGAAAACCGGACTTCCTGACGTGCTCGCGGGAGACTGCGCCCCTGTCTTCTGACAGGTCTTCCTCCTCATGACCAGCATCTGGCTGCTCACCGACAGCGGCGTGCCGCTGTCCACCGGGCGCCTCACAGCCGCCTTCCCGCTCGACGCCTTCGCCATCCCGGTAATCATGGGATAGTCGGCCGCGACTTTCGGGCGCTGGCGGCGGCCGCGCTCACCTGCCATTGGGTCTATGCCGGCATAGGAGCACAGATGCTGGCGGCAACGAGTACGGAGAGGCGCTATGCTCCGTTCCTCGGGGTCTACCGTTACGAGGCGTTCGCCGCCTCAGACGATCGGGCACGGCCGAGCACGAACTCGCGTTCCTTGCCGCGCCGCTCACTGAGGGCGGCGCGGCTGACGTCTGAACAGCGTGCGGTGCCCCCACTGGGATTCGAACCCAGACTGAAGCGATTTTAAGTCGCCTGCCTCTGCCGTTGGGCTATGGGGGCCCTTCCCCACTTTAGAGGAGCGCGTGGCGGCATCCGGTTCAGGGAGAAAGGATTCCATCACCTCCGGGCATACGCTGGCAATCATGACCGGGCTTCCGGCGCACGCCGCATCTTTCGGCCGCTTCGACCGGCGACTGCTTGCTCCGATAACCCTTGGGACGATCCTGACGTAGCCCAGGTGGGCAACTGCTCGCCCTGCTCGCACTGTCCGCGCCCATTTTCGGCACCCCGCAAGAGCGCGTGAGCCTCGCAGTGCAAAACACGCTCTACCACCAGCCGCCGAGGCGTCGATCGGCACCGCGTCTGGCCAGCTGTCCACATTCATGTATATCGCGGCGATGCTGGCTTCTGCGGCACACGGCGCGTTCTTCCGGCCTCGCGCGAATATGGTGGGGCTGCACGACCTCGCCATTGTGAAGACCGTCGCCGTGATTCTTCTGCTTGCCCTGTCGGTCGCCGACCGCTCACTGCCACGGATTGACCGCGCGGTGCGCGAGCGGCGTTAACGGCAGAAGGCCCACCATCGGGCGGGCCTTCTGCACGGGAGACTAATTGCTTGCCGCCGCCTTCTCAGCGGCCGGCTTCGCAGCCGTCTTCGAAGCGGGCTTCTTGGCGGGCGTCTTCTTCGCGGGAGCCTTCTTGGCCGGAGCCTTGTCGGACTTCGCGGCGGGGGTGCTCGCGGCGGGCGTCTCGGCCGGCTTCTCAGCCGCCGGTGCCGGCGGCTTCGGACGAGCGGCGAACTCCTCGAACGCGGCACGCGGATGCTGGACGGCCGAGAGCGACACGATGTCGCGGCCGAGGAAGAAGTTGTTCACCCAGCCGCCGAAGACGCGGAGCTTGCGCTCCCAGCTCGGCATGGCGAGCCCGTGGTAACCGCGGTGCGCAACCCAAGCCGGGAAGCCCTTGATGGCGAGCTTGCCGGACTGGAAGACACCGATGCCGATGCCGAGGCCGGCGACGGCGCCGAGGTTCTTGTGGAAGTACTCCTTCGGCAGCTCTCCGCGGAGGACGGCCACGATGTTCTTGGCGAGAAGCTTGCCCTGGCGGACGGCGTGCTGAGCGTTGGGAACGCAGAAGCCGCCGACGCCGCCTCCGGTCAGGTCGGGCACGCGGGAAACGTCACCGGCAGCCCAGGCGCCTTCGATCGGCTCCTCGTCGGTTCCGACGCGAAGGTCGGCGCGGGTCATCACGCGACCGCGCTCTTCGATCGGCAGGTCGGTGTTGCGGACGATCTGCGGGTTCGCCATGACACCGGCGGTCCAGACGATGAGGTCGGACTCGAACTTCTCGCCCGTGGACAGCTCGATGTTGCCGTCGACGCACGACGCGAACTGCGTGTCGAGGTGCACGAGCGCCCCGCGGTTCGCGAGGTTCTTGAGAACCCAGTGGCTGGTCTCGAGCGAGACCTCGGGCATGATGCGGCTCATCGCCTCGACGAGGTGGAAGTGGATGTCGTCGAAGCTCAGCTGCGGGTAGTACTTCAGCAGCGAGCTCGCGAACGAGCGCAGCTCGGCGAAGACCTCGATGCCGGCGAAGCCGCCGCCGACGACGACGAAGGTCAGCAGGCGGTCGCGCTCGGGTCCGGCAGGGAGGCCGGCGGCCTTCGCGAAGTTGTCGAGCATGCGGTCGCGGATCGCGACGGCCTCTTCGACGGTCTTGAGTCCGATGCCCTGGTCGGCGAGGCCGGGGATCGGGAAGGTGCGGGACACGGCGCCGGCGGTCACGACGACCTGGTCGTACGACATCTCGTACGGCTCGCCGATCTCGGGCGACACCGTCACCTTCTTCTCGGCGTGGTTTATGTACGTGACCTTCGCGGTGATGACCTCGGTGCGCTTGAGGTGACGACGCTGCGAGACCACGGCGTGGCGAGGCTCGATCGACCCCGCGGCGATCTCGGGAAGGAACGGCTGGTACGTCATGTACGGAAGCGGGTCGATGATCGTGACCTCGGCCTCGCCGGGTCGCAGATGCTTTTCGAGCTTCCATGCGGTGTAGAAACCGGCGTAGCCGCCGCCGACAATGAGAATCTTGGGCACGGTGAAATTTTCTCCTACTGGATCGCAAATACGGCAAACGAGCGTACTACGACTTTCGGGCCACTCGCCTGACATGCCGGGTGGCGCCGATGGCACCGAGCACTATCAGTGTACCAGCGCCGAGAATCACCGCCGCCGGAATGCTGATATAGCGCAGGGTTTCTGGCGTCGGAAGGAAAGGATTGACGGTGTCGTCGGCCTTCGGAATCGGTGCGAGCGCCTTGACCGTCGTCTTGTCGACGGGCGGCGCTGCCGTCTCGGCCTCGGCGCGACGGTTCACGGTGATCCAGTCCTTCAGGCTGCCCATGGGGTTCGTCGTGACCGGCGCGACGTCGGAGTCGATCGCCTTCCCCACGTTGGCGAGACCATAGCCGTAGTCGGGGCTCGGAACGTCGTCGCCCTGCTGACTCGTGGGCACGGCCGTCGTGACGAGCCGGTTGATGATGTTGTCGGCATCCATGTCGGGGTATGCGGAGCGGAGCAGCGCGACCATGCCGGCGACGATCGGCGAGGCTCCGCTCGTTCCCGCCCACATGACTGGAGTGCCGTCGGCCGAGATTCCCGTCAGCTCCTCGCTCGGCGCGGAGACGCCGATCGTGATGCCTTCTGTCGACGCGTTCTGGCTCACGGTTCCCGCCTTGTCCACGCCGGCGACGGTGAGGACGCCGGGGATGGTCGCGGGAGCGCCGACGACGTCCGTGCCGCTCCCCCGGTTGCCGGCGGCGGCGACGATGACGACGTTGTGGGAGTAGGCGTACTGGAACGCCTCGTCCCAGCTCGGGTCCCACTCCTTCGCGTTCGTCGAGAACGACATGTTGATGACGTCGGCGCCATTGTCGACGGCCCAGTGGATGCCGTTGGCCACCTGATCGACGAACGACACCGTCGATCCGCTCGAGGGGAACCCGATCGAGATCGACAGCAGCGTCGCTTCCGGGGCGACGCCGAGCATCGCGCCTTCCTCACCGTTGCCGCGCCCTGCGGCGAGCGAGGCGACCCAGCTGCCGTGGTTGCGCTCCTCCTCGGAGCCGAGCGGGGTGCGGCCGTCGGAGGAGCCGACGCCCGAGACGTCGGTGCCGCCCGTCACGCCGGAGAAGTCCTTCGGGCCCTTGCCGATGCCGGTGTCCATGATCGCGATCACGGCGCCGTTGCCCTTCGTGGTCTTCCAGGCCTCCTGCACGCCGTACCCGCTGTCGAGCCAGTACTCCGCATCGCGCACGGTGGCTGCCGAGGCGGGAGCGACACCGCCGAGCACGACGGCGCCGGCGAGCGCGATGGCGGCCGCCGCGCGGGCGATCATACGCCGGCGGGCAGTCGCGTGCGGTCGCTGTGCCACTCTCAGCTGCCTTCCCTCACCTCGTCGATCGTGCATTCGCAGACCTGCGGCGACCAGTTCGCCCGCGCGAGCGCGAGGTCGCCGATCGGATTCACTCCGGGCCCGGCGGCGAGCGAGTGGGCCACGAGCGCGTGGAGGCACTTTACCCGCACTGGCATTCCCCCGGCCGAGATGCCGCTGATCTCCTCAACGTGTCCCATGCTCTCACGGTCGGCGAGATAGGCGTTATGGGCAGTTCTATACCTCTCGCGCACGTCCTCGTCGGTGGCGAGCAGCTCGTTGTACTCGTTCATCACGTGCTCGGCTTCGAGCTCGCTGACCGCAGCGGTCGCTGCGGGATGCGTCAGATAGTAGAAGGTCGGGAACGGCGTTCCGTCGCTCAGCCTCGGCGCCGTCGAGACGACCGTCGGCCGGCCGCACACGCAGCGGGCCGAAATGCCGACAACGTCCCGCGCAGGCCGTCCGAGCTGGGCGGAGACGACGGCGACATCGGTCTCGGAGACGGGGTCGAAGGGCGGAGTGGTCATCGGCGTGCTACTTCGTGTCGGTGGCGGTCGGGGTGGGGCTCGGCGTGTCCGAGGGCTGCGGCGACGTCTTCGCGTCCGATCCCTCGACGGGCGTGAAGGCGGAGGTGAGCACGGACGTCAGCAGCGACGAGGCCCAGTCGACCTTCGTCTGCGTCAGCTCGTCGCTGACGGGCTCGGTCGTGTCGGGCAGGAACGTCTCGTCGAGGTCGTTGATGACGATGAAGCTGATCTCGCCGGGGCTCACGTAGAAGAATCGCTCGCGCGCCTGCGTCTTGACGTAGCTCGGGTCGTTCCAGCGTTCACGCTCCTTCTGTAGGTCGGTGACGTCGTCTTTCTGGTCTGCGACGTCGCGCTGCAGCTGCGCGATCTCCTGCCGTTGCTCGACGAGCGCCTTGAGGTTCGGGGCGAGCACGACGACGCCGAGCACGATGAGGGCCATCATCATGAGCGAGAAGCCAGAGAAATGGATGCCGCCGAGCCAGCGTTTGCGCTCGGAGTCGTCGGCGACGGCTCGCTGTTCGGCGGGCGGGCGGGCGGCGCCGGGCGGGCGGCGGGGGCGTCGAGCCACGGCATCCTCCCTCACGGAATGCGAACGCTCCCGGTGCCTGCGCAGCACCGGGAGCGTTCAGAGCGGTCTACGCGGAGAAGCGCGGGAAGGCGGAACGGCCCGCGTACGACGCGGCCTCGCCCAGCTCCTCCTCGATCCTCAGCAACTGATTGTACTTTGCGACGCGCTCCGACCGAGCAGGCGCACCGGTCTTGATCTGGCCGGCGTTCGTGGCGACGGCGAGGTCGGCGATCGTCGTGTCCTCGGTCTCGCCGGAACGGTGCGAGAGGATCGCGGTGTAGCCGGCGCGCTGCGCGAGGGACACGGCGTCGAACGTCTCGCTGAGGGTGCCGATCTGGTTGACCTTGACGAGGAGCGAGTTGGCGGCGCCCTTGCTGATGCCGTCGGCGAGGCGCGCCGGGTTCGTGACGAACAGGTCGTCTCCGACGATCTGCACCTTCTGGCCGAGCGACGGCGTGAGGTGGGCGTAGCCGGCCCAGTCGTCTTCGGCGAGCGGGTCCTCGATCGTGACGAGCGGGTAGTTCGCGACGAGGTCCTCGTAGTATGCGGTCATCTCCTCGCTCGAGCGGTCCTTGCCCTCGAAGCGGTAGACGCCGTTCTCGAAGAACTCGGTCGAGGCGACGTCGAGGCCGAGGGCGATGTCGTTGCCGGGCGTGAACCCGGCCTTCTCGATCGCCTCGAGAATGAGGTCGAGGGCGGCGCGGTTGTGCTCGAGGTCGGGGGCGAATCCGCCCTCGTCGCCGAGGCCTGTCGCGAGGCCCTTGGTCTTGAGCAGGGACTTGAGCGAGTGGTACGTCTCGGCGCCCCAGCGCAGCGCTTCGCTGAAGGTCGGCGCGCCGATGGGCAGAGCCATGAACTCCTGGATGTCGACGCCGGTGTCGGCGTGCGCGCCACCGTTGATGATGTTCATGAGCGGCACGGGAAGCACGTGCGCGTTCGGTCCGCCGAGGTAGCGGAACAGCGGGAGCTCGGCCGAGGCGGCCGCGGCGTGCGCGACGGCGAGGCTGACGCCGAGGATGGCGTTCGCGCCGACGCGCTTCTTGTTGTCGGTGCCGTCGACCTCGCGGAGGGCGTCGTCGACGATGCGCTGGTCGGAGGCCTCGAGGCCCTCCACGGCCGGGCCGAGCTCGTCGATGACGGCGGTGACGGCCTTGCGCACGCCCTTGCCGAGGTAGCGGCCCTTGTCGCCGTCGCGAAGCTCGTACGCTTCGAAGGCACCGGTGGACGCGCCGGACGGAACCGCGGCACGGCCCATCTCTCCGTCGTCGAGCAGGACCTCGACCTCAACGGTCGGGTTGCCGCGGGAATCCAGAATTTCTCGGGCAAGTACCGCTTCGATGTATGCCACGGATGATCTCCTCTGTGCAGATTGTCGATTGGTGGAACGCCGTTGGCCCGCCGGCAAGTCTAGCCGTCCCGCGAGCAAACCTCATGGCCGATTACGGGCTCAGCCGCCGAGCGGCTTGAGCTCGAGCTCGCTCGCGACGCTGTCGCCCGCGCGCACGAAAGCGAATGCGGTGAAGCCGGCGTCGGTGACGCGATCGAGAAGGCCCTTGAGGTTCTTCACGCGCTTCTCGAGGCGCACTCGCGCGCCCGACGCGAGGAGTTGGGACTTGAGGGAGACGAGCGTCGCCGGGTCGACATCGCGGTCGTAGACGAGCACGATCTGCTCCCCCGCCGACGCCGCGTCGAGCTCGAGCAGGTCGACGATGCGGTCGAAGCCGAGCGAAGCGCCGGAGGCCGGGACGTCCTGCCCGAGGAATCGTCCGACGACGCCGTCGTAGCGTCCGCCGCCGCCGAGCGAGTAGCCGAGCTCGGGGTGGTGGATCTCGAAGATCGGGCCCGTGTAGTAGCCCATGCCGCGCACGAGGAACGGGTCGAACTGCACGAGCGGCACCGCCGTGCGCTCTGCCCCGGCGGCGGCATCCGCCTTCTCGACGGCGAGGCCGATGGCGGCGAGGTCGGCGATGACGCTCTCGTCGACGCCTGCGGGCAGGCTCGCGCGAATCTGCTCCTCGCCGAAGGGCAGCGCGTCCGCTCCGCCCTCGCGGGTCAGGAACTGCTCGAGAGCGTCGACGGCTGGCGCCGTGGCCTCGCGTTCGCGCAGCTCCGCGATCACGCCCGAGACGCCGACCTTGTCGAGCTTGTCGATCGTGATGAGCACTGACGCGTGCTCCTCGTCGGCGAACCCGAAGGCGGCGAGCATGCCCGTGAGGATGCGGCGGTCGTTGACCCGGAAGGTGAAGCCTGTGATGCCGAGCTCGCGCAGCGCCGCGGCCGTCGCGGAGAGCAGCTCGATCTCGGCGAGCGGGCCCGTCTCGCCGAAGATGTCGATGTCGCACTGCACGAACTGGCGGTACCGGCCCTTCTGCGGCCGCTCGGCCCGCCAGACGGGGGCGATCTGGATGGACCGGAACACCGGCGGCAGCTCTCCGCGGTGCGTCGTGTAGAACCGGGCGAGCGGAACGGTGAGGTCGAAGCGCAAGCCGAGATCGGCGAGCTCGGCGGTGTCGCCGGATGCCGCGGCAGCGGACAGCTGCTCGGCGGTGAGGCCGCGGCGCAGCACGTTGAACGTGAGCTTCTCGTTGTCGCCGCCGAGTCCGGCGTGGAGGCGCGTGTAGTCCTCGACGACGGGAGTCTCGATCTCGTCGAAACCGTAGCGGGTGTAGACCCCGCGGATCAGGCCGAGTGCGTGTTCCCGCTTCGCCTTGTCGGCGGGAAGGTAGTCGCGCATGCCGCGCGGCGGAGTGACGGAAGAAGCCATGGCCTCAATTCTGTCACGAGGCCGACGAGCGCCCGCTCGCGCTCCCCTCGGCCCGGCGCACGTCATCGCTCAGTCGCCGCACGGCGCCGCGCAGCGCGCGTTCCGCGTCAAGCCCGCGCGCTCGCGCGTCGCGCACGATGCCGAGCAGCTGACGGCCGAGCTGCTCTTCGTCCGCGGCGGCGTCGGGGGCGCCGGTGGAGTCGTATTCCTCGGGGAGCATGTTCGCTCGTTCGGCGCGGCCGATGACCTTGTCGGCGAGCGCGAGCGCCGGAAGCTGCGGCGGGATGCCGTCGAGAACGCTTGCGCGGTCGCGCTTCTCGGCCGATTTCGCCGCGCTCCAGAGCCGCAGCACGTCCTCGATCGTCGGCGCGTGCTCTCCGGCGAAGACGTGCGGGTGGCGGCGCACCATCTTCTCGTGGGCGACGCGGGCGACCTCGTCGAGCGTGAACGACTCTGCGGGCGTGCGGGCGGCGATCTCGGCGTGGAACGCGATCTGCAGCAGCACGTCGCCGAGTTCCTCGAGCATGGCGTCGGAGTCCGCCGCCTCGACGGCGTCGACGAGCTCATAGCTCTCCTCGATGAGGTAGGTGACGAGCGAGGCATGCGATTGCGTCTGACTCCATACACAGCGGTCGAGCACGAGGCTCATCGCCTCGGCGAGCGCGCGCATGTTCGGCAGCTCGGGCGCCTCAGGCATCGCCGGCCTGCCGTCCCGTGCGGGCGATGATCCGCCGTGCGATCGCGTTCTTCGCCGCCGTGAACGGCGGGTACAGGAGCGCCATGGTGTCGGGGCCGAGGCTCTTGGAGAGCACCGCCTTCGCGTGGCTGAACGTCGTGAACGAGCGCTCCCCATGGTAGGCGCCCATACCGCTCGCGCCGACGCCGCCGAACGGCAGACCGGGAACGCCGAGATGCGCCGCGGGCACATTGAAGCCGAGCCCGCCCGAGGACGTGTCGCGCGTGAACAGCCGGCGCACGGCATCGTCGTCGGAGAACACGTAGAGCGAGAGCGGCTTCTCGCGCGCCGTGATGAAGCTCACGGCGTCGGCGGCATCCGACACGTGCACGATCGGCAGCACGGGGCCGAAGATCTCCTCGCGCATGAGGGGCGCGTCGCGGTCGATGCCGTTCACGACGGTCGGGGCGACGTAGCGGTCGTCGACGGAGACCTCGCCGCCGATGGCCGCGTTCTCGCCCGCGAGCAGGTCGCGCATGCGCGCCGTGTGGTCAGTCGTGACCATCCGCCCGTAGTCCGGGCTTCGCGCCGGGTCGTCGCCGTAGAACTCCGCGAGCGCCTCGCGCAGCAGGGGCACGAGCGCGTCGGCCGTCGCTCGCGTCGCGAGGACGTAGTCGGGGGCGACGCACGTCTGCCCGGCGTTGAGGAGCTTCCCCCACGCGAGCCGACGCGCGGCGGTCGCGAGGTCGACCGAGTCGTCGATGAACGCGGGCGACTTCCCGCCGAGTTCGAGCGTCACGGGAGTGAGGTGCTCGGCCGCCGCCTTCGCGACAATGCGACCGACGCGCGTGCTCCCCGTGAAGAAGATGTGATCGAAGCGCTCGGAGAGCAGCGCCGTGGCGGCATCCGCTCCCCCTTCGACAACGGCGAGCGCACGCTCGTCGAGGTACACCGGCAGCAGGGCCGCGAGGGCCGCGCTCGTGGCGGGAGCGAGCTCGCTCGGTTTGAGCACGACCGCGTTTCCCGCGGCGAGCGCACCGACGAGCGGGGCGAGCATGAGCTGCACGGGGTAGTTCCACGGTCCGAGGATGAGGACGGTGCCGAGAGGCTCGAAGACGGTGCGGGCGGAGGCCGGGGCGAGCACGAGCGGGATGCTCACGCGCCGCGGTCGCAGCCAGCCTCGGAGGTGGCGAAGCGTGTAGTCGACCTCGCCGACGACGATGCCGATCTCGCTCACTTGGGCTTCCGTCGGATGCTTGCCGAGGTCGCTGTGCAGGGCGCGCTCGAGCACGTCCTGGTTGTCGATGAGCATGCGGCGCAACCCCCGCAGCTGCTCCACGCGCCACGCGTACGGCTTCGTGAGCCCTGATGCGAACGCGGAGCGCACGCGGCGCGCTTCGGCTGCGGCATCCGGCGTGTTCATCTCCTCCGTCGGCTGGGTCGTCGCTTCGCTCATCGTGCCTCCTCCGTGTCGGGGACCTCCGTGTGGGCGCGGCCTGTGAAGGCGTCCATGGACGTGTAGACGCCGAGCGCGCCGGCGACGGCGTCCCACGCGGGAGCGGGCAGCACGCCGCGCAGCGCACGCGACAGCGACACCGACCACGGCGTGTAGCGCAGCGGCGTCGCCCGCAGCATGGCGCGCCACGCCCGATCGACCGCGACGTCCGGGTCGAGAACGGGAGTGAGCAGCGGGCCGCGAGCGCCCGCGAACATTCCCGTCGCGATGTACGAGGGGCAGAACGTCGTGACGCGCACGTGGTCGGCGCCGGCAGCCGCAAGCTCGAGACGCAGTGAGTCGCTCCAGCCGACCATCGCCCACTTCGACGCCGCATACGCAGCCATGCGCGGGTTCGCGAGGGTTCCGGCGGCGGAGGCGATGTTGAGGATGCGCTTGGCCCGGCCCGCGTCCGCGATCATCGCCGGCAGCAGCTGACGGGCGACATGCATGGCGCCGAGCGCATTGACGCGCATGGTGAGGTCCGCGTCGGCGGGCTGCGCCTCCCAGAAGTAGTCGTTTCCGCGCACGATGCCCGCGTTGTTGATGAGGATGTCGGGAGCGGCGCCGTCGTTCAGGCGCGCCGTCGCGGCATCCGCCACCGCCTCCGGGCTCGCGACGTCGACGACGCGCGAGTGGATCGTCGTGCGGGAACGGGACAGCGCCGTCGCTGCATCATCGAGCGCGATCGGGTCGATGTCCCACAGGGTCACGGATGCCGCCGACTCGAGCACAGCCCGTTCAGCGTACCGGAGCCCCATGCCGGAAGCCGCTCCGGTGACGAGGACGTGCGCGTTGGCTGCGGATGACAATGGGGCCTCCCGAGGTGTGTGCATCAGCCTACGCGACCCGTATACTGAGCGACGGTGAGCCGGGAAGTCTGGTCGGCAGTTCGCTGACCGCGCCCGAGGGGATACTCATGACCGCTAACCGCACTGGCCGCACCGTTCTCGGCAGGGGCAGCTTCACCGAGGCGAAGCGCATCGGCGAGTTGCTGCGCACGGAGACCGTCGGCGGCTCCCTTCTGGTCGTCGCCGCGATCATCGCCATCGTGTGGGCGAACTCGCCGTGGGCGGATGGCTACTTCGCCGTTCGCGACATCACGATCGGATACGCCCCGCTGCACCTCGAGCTGACGATCGGCGAATGGGCGTCGGACGGTCTGCTCGCGATCTTCTTCTTCCTCACCGGTCTCGAGCTGAAGAAGGAGTTCGTCGCCGGCGACCTGCGCTCCCCCGCGACCGCGCTCGTGCCGGTCGCCGCCGCGTTCGGCGGCGTCGCGGTTCCGGCGATCATCTACACCCTCATCAACCTCGGCTCTGACCGACTGCACGGCTGGGCGATCCCCACTGCCACCGACATCGCGTTCGCCGTCGCGGTTCTCGCGATCATCGGCTCGAGCCTGCCGAGCGCGCTGCGCATCTTCCTGCTGACGCTCGCCGTCGTCGACGACCTCATCGCCATCGTCATCATCGCGATCTTCTACGCGCAGGGCGTCGAATGGGCGCCGCTGCTGCTCACCCTCATTCCCGTCGCGGTGTACGCGTTCCTGACCCACGCGTTCCCCCGCTTCTTCCGGCGGCGCAAGTGGGCGGCGTGGGCGATCCTGCTGCCGATCGGCCTCGTCGCGTGGGCGCTCCTGCACGCGTCGGGCATCCATGCGACGATCGCGGGCGTCGCGCTGGGCTTCTGCGTGCCCGTGCTGCGCAGCCGGAAGCACGGCGGCCCCGAGGCGGGTCCGGGTCTGGCCGAAGTGCTCGAGCACCGGCTGCGTCCGCTCTCCACGGGGTTCGCGGTGCCCGTGTTCGCGTTCTTCGCCGCCGGTGTCGCGATCGGCGGTCCCGAGGGCTTCCTCGAGGCGCTCACCGACCCCGTCATGATCGGCATCACCGCCGGCCTCGTTCTCGGCAAGCCCATCGGCATCACCCTCACGACGTGGGTGCTCACCCGGTTCACGAAGGCGCGCCTTGACGACTCTCTCGCGTGGATCGATGTGATCGGCATGGGCTTGCTCGGCGGCATCGGCTTCACCGTCTCGCTTCTCGTGGCCGAGCTGAGCTTCGCGCACCCGAGCCCACACATCGACCATGCGAAGATCGCCATCTTCACGGCATCCGTTCTCGCCGCCCTGCTCGCCACGGTCGTGCTGCGCATCCGCAACCGGCACTACCGGCTCATCGCCGAGCAGGAGACCGTCGACGCCGATGAGAACGGCGTCCCCGACGTGTACGAGAAGCGCGACGACAGCTGACGTCGCGGCTCGCGTCGCCGGTCAGCTCGTCGAGGTCGCCGGCTCACGCTCCTTCAGCGGGAGGATCGCGTCGAGCAGCTGTCGCACCCACTGGATGAGCTCGGCGTCGGGCATGGGCTCGCCGTTCGGCTGCGGCATGGGCACCACGAGGGCGTTCGCCTGCGACAGCAGTTTGGCCTTCGGGTACATGCGCCGAAGGCGCGCTTGGATCGAGTCGGGCAGGTCCACGGGCGCCAGCCGCAGATTGCTTCCCATCGCGACGAGGTCGCTGAGGTTCGATCGCTGTGCGCGCTGGCGCAGCTTCGTCACCTCGACGAGCGCTGCGACTCGCTCCGGCAGGGGCCCGTAGCGGTCGGTGAGCTCGTCGATGACGAGCCCGATCTGGTCGTCGGCGGCAGTCGGCGCCGCGGCCGCGGAGAGCTTCTGGTAGGCCTCGAGTCGCAGCCGCTCGCTGTCGATGTAGTCCTCGGGGATGTGCGCGTCGACGGGCAGCTCGAGTCGCAGCTCGGTCTGCCCTTCGGCGACGTCTCCGCGGAATGTCGACACGGCCTCGCCGATCATCCGCAAGTACAGGTCGAAGCCGACGCCGGCGATGTGTCCGGCCTGCTCCCCGCCGAGCAGGTTTCCCGCTCCGCGGATCTCGAGGTCCTTGAGCGCCACTTGCATTCCGCTGCCGAGCTCGTTGTTCGCCGCGATCGTCTCGAGCCGGTCCTGCGCAGTCTCCGAGAGCGGCTTGGTGCCGTCGTAGAGGAAGTACGCGTAGGCGCGCTCCCGGCCGCGGCCGACGCGCCCGCGAAGCTGGTGCAGCTGGCTCAGCCCGTACTTGTCGGCGCGATCGATGATGATCGTGTTCGCGTTCTGGATGTCAAGCCCCGTCTCGATGATCGTCGTGCACACGAGCACGTCGAACCGGCGCTCCCAGAAGTCCACGACGACCTGCTCGAGCGTCGACTCCGAGAGCTTGCCGTGCGCGATGGCGATGCGCGCCTCGGGCACGAGCTCGGCGAGGTGTGAGGCGACGCGATTGATGCTCGACACGCGGTTGTGCACGAAGAACACCTGCCCCTCGCGCAGCAGCTCCCGCCGGATCGCCGCGGCGACTTGCTTGTCGTTGTCGGGGCCGACGAAACTCAGAATCGGATGCCGCTCCTCGGGCGGCGTCGCGAGTGTGGACATCTCCCGGATTCCGGTGACAGCCATCTCGAGCGTGCGCGGAATCGGCGTCGCGCTCATCGCGAGCACATCCACGTTCGTCTTGAGCTTCTTCAGCGCGTCCTTGTGCTCGACGCCGAATCGCTGCTCCTCGTCGACGATGACGAGACCGAGGTCTTTGAACAGCACGCTGTCGGACAGCAGCCGGTGGGTTCCGATGACCATGTCGACCGTGCCGAGAGCGAGCCCGTCGATGACCTCGCGGGCTTCCTTGTCGGTCTGGAAACGGCTGAGCGCGCGCAAGTGCACCGGGAACCCGGCGAAGCGCTCCTGGAATGTCTCGGCGTGCTGCTTGACGAGCAGCGTCGTGGGCACGAGCATGGCGACTTGCTTGCCGTCCTGGATCGCCTTGAACGCGGCGCGCACGGCCACTTCGGTTTTGCCGAAGCCCACATCGCCCGACAGCAGGCGATCCATCGGGATCGGACGCTCCATGTCGCGCTTGACTTCGTCGATCGTGGTCAGCTGATCGGGCGTCTCGGCGAACGGGAACGCGTCCTCGAGTTCGCGCTGCCACGGCGTGTCCTGCCCGAACGCGTGGCCCTTCGACGCCATGCGGGCGGCGTAGAGCTTGACGAGCTCGACCGCGATGTCGCGCACGGCCTTCCGTGCGCGACTCTTGGCCTGAGACCAGTCGCTTCCGCCCATCTTCGACAGCTGCGGGGACTCGCCGCCTACGTAGCGCGTGAGCAGGTCGAGCTGGTCGGTCGGCACGAGAAGCTTGTCGCCCGGGTACCCGCGCTTCGAGGGCGCGTACTCGAGAACGAGGTACTCGCGCACCGTCTTCACCGGGTGCCGTCCGCCGCTCGAGACTTCGCGCTTCGTCATCTCAACGAACCGGCCGATGCCGTGCGTCTGGTGCACGACGTGGTCGCCGGCCTTCAGCTGCAGCGGGTCGACGACGTTCTTGCGCCGTGTCGCGAGCTTCTTGACGGCGCGTGAATCATAGCCGACCGCGCGGCCGTAGAACTCGGCCTCGCCGAGAACGGCGAGCTGGATCTCCGGCAGCTCGAAGCCGCTCTCGATCACGGCGTGCACGAGGTAGACGACGCCCGCGTCGGGCTCGTCCGGGAATTCCTCGACGATGCGCGCGGGAATGCCGCGCTCACTCAGCACGTCGAGGGCGCGCTCGACGAGGCCCTGCCCCTGCGCGGCCACGAGGACCGTCCAGTCGGCGCGCCGTCTTTCGTCGACGTGCTCGATGGCGCCGTCGACGTTGCCCTGGAAGCTCGGCACAGCGTCGGCAGCGACGCGCACGGCCATGATCTCCTCGAGCTCGAGCTCTTCCGGCAGCACCTCGGGCCCCTGCTGGAAGGGGCTGAACGTCCACCACGGCTGCTCTGCCTTCGTCTCGCCCGGTCGAGAGAACTTGACGGCGTCCTTCAGCTCGCTCAGGCTGATGAACTCGCCGCTCCCGAGATCGATGGGCGTCTGGGCGCCGGCCGTCGCCGCGCTCCACGCGGCCTCGAGGAACTCCCGGTTCGTCTCCGAAAGGCTGATCGCACGGTTGGCGACGCGCTCAGGCGACATGACCGCCACACCCGTGCCCGCCGGGAGGTAGTGCTCGATCGTGACGAGACGCTCGAGCAGAGCCGGTGCGAGCGACTCCATCCCTTCGACGGGGATTCCCTGCGCGATCTTCTCGAGCATCGTCGAGAGGTTCGGGAACTCGGGCATCATCTCCGCGGCGCGCTGCCGGACGCTCGGCGAGAGCAGCAGCTCCCGCGCAGGCAGGAGGCTGACGGACTCGATGGTCTCGGTGCTCGAGCGCTGGTCGGCGACGGAGAACGGCCGGATCTGGTCGACCTCGTCCCCGAAGAAGTCGACGCGCACGGGGTGTTCCGCCGTCGTCGGGAAGACGTCGAGAATGCCGCCGCGCACGGCGAACTCCCCGCGCCGGGAGACGAGGTCGACGCGCGTGTAGGCGAGGTCGATGAGGGCGGTCGTCACCGCGCCGAGGTCGTGGCCGCGGCTGCCCACGCGAAGCGTGACGGGTTCGATCGCGGTGAGGTCGCCGGCGATCGGCTGGAGCGCCGCACGCACCGAAGCGACAATCACGAGCGGCTTCTCACCCTGCCACGTCGACATGCGCCAGAGAGCGTCGATGCGCTTGCCGACGATCTCCGAGCTCGGGCTGAGCCGCTCGTGCGGCAGCGTCTCCCACGCGGGAAACGGCACGATCTCCGCGTCGGGAAGGAGGCTCGGCAGCGACTGCTGAATGCTCTCCGAGTCGCGACCCGTCGCTGTGACGACGAGAACCGCCGGCGGGAGGCCCGCGGCGCGTCGCCGCTCGACGAGCGCAGCGAGAAGCGGAAGCCGCGCACCGTCCGTCACCGAGAAGTCGGCGTCCTGCGCCGAGTAGCTGAGGGCCGTCGCGAAGCTGGAGTCCCGTGCGAGCGCATGGGTGAGGCCCTGAAGTTTCACTCGAGCATTCTATGCGCCGTCCCTGACACGACGGGGTGGACGGCGAGTTCGCGCGAACACCACTTGCCCCCTGCACGGGGCACACGCGCCTACTCGACCTCCGCACTTCTCACAAGGGGTTGAGCAGTAGTAGAAGCGGTGATTCGGTGAGGACTGTACTTCCCGTCGACATCCAGGATCGTCGACGCGGCTCTGCAAGAGAACGGGGTGGAATCTTGACTGTCGTCACCGCAATGCCGTCGGTTCCTGTTCCCACGGCTGAAGCATCGGAACGCAACGTGCTGGACCGGTCGAACGCGCAAGTGGTCTCGCACCTGGACGTCGCGGAGGCGATCGCCCGCCGTTTCACGGGCGGCTACCGCGACATCGACGATCTCCGGCAGGTTGCGTTCCTCGGGCTGGTGAAGGCGGCGCGCCGCTTCGACCCTGACCGGGGCGATGACTTCGTGTCCTTCGCCGTGCCGACCATCACGGGTGAACTCAAGCGCCATTTGCGGGACAAGGGCTGGATGGTCCGCCCGCCGCGGCGAGTGCAGGAGCTTCGCCTGCGCATCGCGAAATCGAGCGACCGGCTCGCGCAGCAGCTGCGCCGGGACCCGCTACCCGAAGATTTCGCCGCGTCTCTCGACGTGAGTCGCTCCCAAGTGCGCGAAGCGCTCGACGCGGGAAACAGCATGCGTCCCGTTTCTCTCGACTCTCCGACGCACGACGACGGCGACCCGATCGGCGCGTTTCTCGCCGACACCGGCCGGCTGTTCGACCGGGCCGACGTGCGCGCGATGCTCGCTCCTGCTCTCAAGCGGCTCGCCCCGCGGGAGCGGCACATCGTGTACTTGCGCTTCTACCGTGAGATGACGCAGCAGGAGATCTCAGAGGTCGTCGGCGTCACCCAGATGCAGGTCTCGCGCCTTCTCACGCGCACTCTCCAGGAGCTCCGAGCCGCGCTGTCCGAGGCGAGCCCCGTGGTGTCACTCCGGCCGGTCGTCGACGACCGCGACGGCGAGCGCCGCAGCGCGTGACGCACGTGCGGCGTGTTCTACCGACGCTGTCGCGGGAGATCCGCGACAGCCGCGAGGACGTCGGCGACCGTGACGGCGAGAAGCGCGGGGTCAGGCTCGGCCGAGAACGTCTCACCGCGCCGAGCGGAAGCGTCGGTCAGCACGATGTGCGGGCCGGGAGGCGGACCCCACTCCTCGGGCGGCGCGGGGCCGAAGAGCACGACCGAGGGGATGCCGTAGGCGGACGCGAGGTGCGCCGCCCCCGTGTCGGCGGAGACTACGAGCTCGGCGTCGGCGATCTCTGCGGCGAACTCGTCGAGGCGCATCCGTCCCGCGAGCACGCTCTCGTCGGAGAACCCGGCGCGCCGCGCGACCTCGAGAGCGCGCGGTCGCTCGGCCTCACTGCCGGTGAAGACGACCTGCCGACCATCGCTCGCGAGAGCCTCCGCGACCCGGGCGAACCGGGAGACCGGCCATCTGCGGGAACCGTAGAACGCGCCGACGTGCACGACAGCGGCGCCGCTCACGGGCGCGGCCACGACGGGTCGCTCGATCGCGACGTCGTCGGGGTCGCCCGGCATCCCGAACGCCTCGACGAGGCGAACCCAGCGTCGCCTCTCGAGGATGCCGTCGAGCCAGACGGGGCCGTCACCGTCGTGCGAGACGACGCTGCGCGCGCGCAGCGCGGTTATGACGCCTCGACTCTCCGGTCCGTTCCCGTGCATGTTGATGGCGGTGTCGATGCGTCCCGGCGCGATCGGCAGGAGCTCGTCGAGACCCGGTGTCGGATGCAGCGCGTCGACTCCTCCGACAAGCTCCACGATCGGTCGCAGCCACTCCGGCATCGCGAGAATGAGCCGGTGCTCCGGCCGCGCACGCCGCACGGCGTGGATCGCGGGAACGGCGACGAGCAGGTCACCGAGCTTCAGGGCGCGGAGAACGAGCAGTTCGGGAGCGTCAGGCGCGGCGTCGGTCACGTCCCTCACTTTCACAGAAGCGACGCCGTTGTGCCAAGTACGCCGCGCAGAAGCCTGAGAAGAAGCAGAGCATGCGACAAACCGGGTTTGCCTGTCGGCCGCCTCGGGAAAGAAGCAGGAATGACGTCACTCACCGCACCGGCCGCCGTGCTGTTCGACCGCGACGACACGCTCATCGTGAACGTGCCGTACAACGGCGACCCCGAGGCCGTCGTGCCGATGCCGACGGTGCGCACGGCGCTCGACAGGCTGCGGGCCGCGGGCGTGCGCCTCGGCGTCGTCACGAACCAGTCCGGCATCGCCCGCGGCATCATCACGAAAGAGCAGGTGGATGCCGTCAACCGCCGCGTCGAGGAGCTGCTTGGTCCCTTCGATGCGTGGCAGGTCTGCCCGCATGGTCCCGACGACGCGTGTCGCTGCCGCAAGCCGCTCCCCGGTCTCATCACGGATGCCGCGCGGGATCTCGGCCTCGACCCTGACCGTGTGGCCGTGATCGGCGACATCGGCAGCGACATGGAGGCCGCCGCGGCGGCGGGCGCCCGCGGCATCCTCGTGCCCACTCCCGTCACGCTTCCGGCCGAGGTCGCGTCCGCCCGCGAGGTGGCGGCGACTATCGACGAGGCGGTCACCGCGCTGCTGCCGAGGAGAGACCGCTGATGCGTGTGCTCGTGGCGCGGCTCGACAGCGTCGGCGATGTTCTCCTCTCCGGTCCGGCCGTGCGCGCCGTCGCCGCAGGGGCCGACGAGGTGTGGATGCTGTGCGGCCCTCAGGGCGCGCCGGCCGCCGCGCTGCTGCCCGGCGTCGACCGCGTGCTCACGTGGGCCGCCCCGTGGATCGTGTCCCCGGCGCCCGCGTTCACTCCGGAGAGCGCGCGCGAGCTTCTCACCGTCCTCGACGACTGCCGACCGGATGCGGCCGTGATCCTGACCTCCTTCCACCAGTCGCCCCTTCCGCTCGCCGCGCTGCTCCGCCTCGCCGGGGTGCCGCGCATCACGGGCGCCTCCGTCGACTACGCGGGCTCGCTCCTCGACGTGCGGCTCAAGCCCGGCGAGGACTTCCCCGAGGACCAGCCCGAGGCGATCCGCGCGCTGCGCATCGCCGCGGCCGCCGGATTCGCCGCTCCCGCCGACGATCGGCTCGCCCTGACCGGCATCCCCGAGCGCTCCTCGGCGGCGCCGGAGGGCCGCTACGTCGTCGTCCACCCCGGCGCGTCCGTGCCCGCGCGCGAGTGGCCCGCCGCGCACCACGAGCGGCTCGTGGCCGAGCTCGCGAGGCGCGGAAACACTGTCGTCGTCACGGGGACGCCGGCCGAGACCGCGCTGACCGCGCGCGTCGCGGGCCGCCACGGAATCGACATCGGCGGGCGCACCGATCTGCGGGAGCTCGCGGCCGTGCTCGCGGGCGCCGACGCCGTGATCGTCGGCAACACGGGGCCCGCGCACCTCGCCGCCGCGGTCGGCGTGCCCGTCGTGAGCCTGTTCTCGCCCGTCGTCCCCGCCGCGCGGTGGGCGCCGTGGCGCGTGCCGTGCGTCGTGCTCGGCGATCAGGATGCCGCGTGCCGCGGCAGCCGCGCCCGCGACTGTCCGATCGCCGGGCACCCGTGTCTCGCGAGCGTGCAGCCGAGCGAGGTCGCCGACGCGTGCGAGAGCCTCATCGCCGAGTCGGAAGGAGCGCTGCTGTGAACATCCTCTTCTGGCATGCCCATGGTGGTTGGGCCGACGCGTTCGTGCGCGGCGAGCACCGCTACCTGCTGCCGACGACACCGGACCACGGGCCGTTCGGGCTCGGCCGGGCGGGTCGCGATTGGCCCGACACCGCGATCGAAGTCTCACCCGACGAGCTCGCGGACGCCGACGTCGACGTCGTCGTGCTGCAGCGACTCGAGGAGCTCGAGTTCGCCGAGCAGTGGCTCGGCCGTCGCCTCGGTCGCGACGTCGCCGCCGTCTTCGTCGAGCACAACACGCCGAAGGGCGACGTGCCGCATTCGGTGCACCCGCTCGCCGATCGCTCCGACATCACGATCGTGCACGTCACTCACTTCAACGCGCTCATGTGGGACACGGGCCGCGCGCCGTCCCTCGTGATCGAGCACGGCGTGCCCGATCCGGGACCGCTGTACACGGGTGAGCTCGAGCGCTTCGGCGCCGTCATCAACGAGCCCGTGCGCCGGGCGCGCGTGAGCGGCACCGATCTGCTCCCTGACTTCGCCCGGGTCTCGCCCGTCGACGTGTTCGGCATGGGCGGCGACGATCTGACCGAGCTGCTTCCCGCGCACGCGGATCGCATCACGTGGGCCGGCGATCTGCCGACGAAGACGCTGCACGCCGAGCTCGCGAGGCGCCGCGCCTACCTGCACACGACCCGGTGGACCTCGCTCGGCCTCTCCCTCCTTGAGGCCATGCACCTCGGCATGCCGGTCATCACGCTCGGCACGACGGAGGCGTTCCGCGCGGTCCCGCCCGAGGCGGGCGCCGTCTCCGCCGACGTCGTCGAGCTCGCGCGAGCGGCGCGGCTGCTGGTCGACGATCCCGACGAGGCCAGGCGACGCGGCGCGGTCGCGCGCGCGTTCGCGCTCGAGCACTACGGGCTGCCCGCGTTCCTCGACCGCTGGAGCGACGTCCTCGACGACGTCGTCGGGAGCGTGCGGCGCCGATCGACATCACCGATAGAGAGGACCGTCCCATGAGAGTTGCGATGATCTCGGAACACGCGAGCCCGCTCGCCGTGCTCGGCGGCGTCGACGCGGGAGGACAGAACGTGCATGTCGCCGCGCTCTCCCTCGCGCTCGGCAGGCAGGGCCACGAGGTGACCGTCTACACGCGACGCGATGATCCGGCCCTCCCCGACCGCGTGCCCATGGGGCCCGGCGTCGAGGTCGTGCACGTGAACGCGGGGCCCATCGAGCCGATCCCCAAGGACGAGCTCCTGCCCTATATGGGCGAGCTCGCCGACGGCGTCGTCGCCGACGGGCGCGCGACGCATCCCGACGTGCTGCACAGCCACTTCTGGATGTCGGGCGTCGCCGCCCTCGACGCCGCCCGGAGGCTCGACGTGCCGATGCTGCACACGTTCCACGCCCTCGGCGTCGTCAAGCGCCGCCATCAGGGCGCCGACGACACGAGCCCGCGTGAGCGGCAGTGGCTCGAGCCGCGCGTCGGCCGTGAGGCGGACGGCGTCATCGCGACGTGCTCCGACGAGGCGTTCGAGCTCAAGGCGCTCGGGGTGCCGCCCGGGCACATCTCCGTCGCGCCGTGCGGGGTCGACCTCGACACGTTCACGCCCGACGGTCCCGTCGCCGAGCGCGGTCGCGCACACCGGATCATCACGGTGGGGCGCCTCATCAAGCGCAAGGGCTTCGACACCGTCATCGAGGCTCTCGCGCGCATGCACGCCGACGCCGAGCTCGTCATCGTCGGCGGTCCGGGCGATGCGGAGACGACGATGACGGATGCCGAGGCGCATCGCCTGCACGAGCTCGCCGTCGCACGCGGCGTCGCCGACCGCGTCGTCTTCGCGGGCCAATTGAGCCGCGAGGACATGCCGGCCATGCTGCGCTCCGCCGACGCCGTCGTGTGCGCCCCCTGGTACGAGCCGTTCGGCATCACGCCGCTCGAGGCGATGGCGTGCGGTGTTCCCGTCGTCGCCGCGGCGGTCGGCGGCCTGACGGACACGGTTCTCGACGGGGTGACGGGCCGGCTCGTGCCCCCGAAGGACGCCGCGGCTCTCGCGGACGCGCTCACGGACCTCGTCACCGACCCGGCGACGGTCCGCGCCTTCGGCGTGGCCGGGCGCGAGCGCGTGGAGTCGCGCTATTCCTGGAACCGCATCGCCGCCGACACGGCCGAGACCTATCGCCTGGTCGCGGGTGCCCGCAGCGGCCACGCCCACGTCACGGGGGTGCGGTCATGACGGTGGAGCAGACAGTGCCGCGCAGCCCCGTCGATCGCCACCTCAGCGCGCTTCGACCCGTGCTCGAGGCGCTCGAGTCGGAGTCAGGGCGTCTCGAGCGCTGGGGCCGCACGCTCGCCGCGCGCCTCATGCGCGGAAACCGCATGCTCGCGGCGGGGAACGGCGGCTCCGCGGCGGAAGCGCAGCACTTCACGGCCGAGCTCGTGGGCCGGTTCGACGGCGAACGCCGGCCGTTCTCCGCGATCGCCCTGCACGCCGACACGTCGGCGGTGACCGCGATCGGCAACGACTACGGCTACGACGAGGTGTTCGCACGCCAGGTCACCGGCCACGCGCGGCACGGAGACGTCGTCGTGCTGCTCTCCACGAGCGGCGCGAGCCGAAATCTGCTGCTCGCTGCGCAAGCGGCGACGGCCTCGGGCGCCACGACGTGGGCGCTCACGGGCGAGCGCCCGAACCCGCTCGCGGGCATCGTCGACGACTGCGTGTGCCTTCCCGGCCCCGCAGCGAACGTGCAGGAGGCGCAGCTCGTCGCCGTGCACGCCATCTGCCGCGCCTTCGATGCCGCGGTCGCCGAAGCGGGAGAACGGAGAGCACAATGAGGATCGTCGTCGTCGGAGATGTTCTGCTCGACCGGGATGTCGCGGGAACGTCGGAGCGCTTGAGCCCCGACGCCCCGGTCCCCGTCGTCGACGTGTGCCATGCCACGCGCCGCGCGGGCGGCGCGGGACTCGTCGCCACCATGCTCGCCGCCGACACGGACGTGCGCCTCGTCACGGTTCTCTCCGACGACGACAACGCGGACGAGCTGCGGTCTGCTATCGAGGGGATCACCGTCATCGCCGGACCCTCCGGGGCACCCACGCCCGTCAAGACGCGCGTGAGCTCGTCGGGGCACGCCGTCGTGCGCCTCGACGAGGGCTGCGAGCCCGCTCCCGTCCCCGACGTGACCGAGGCCATGCTCGCCGAGATCGCGAACGCCGACGTCCTGCTCGTCGCCGACTACGGACGCGGGCTCACCGCGAACGAACGATTGCGCGACGCGCTGACCGAACGCGGCCGCACGGTGCCCGTCGTCTGGGACCCGCACCCGAAGGGCGCCGCACCCGTCTGCTCGAGCGCCGTCGTGACGCCGAACCTGTCCGAGGCCGCCGCCTCGGCAGGGCTCCCTGTCACGCTCGACACCGCGTTCGAGGCGGGCCGGGTGCTGCGCGACCGCTGGGAGTGCGCTGCCGTCGCGGTCACCGTCGGCGAGCGCGGCGTCGTCGTCACGAGCGATGACGCGCTTCCCGTGCACGTTCCCGCTCCCGCCGTCGGCGAGGTGGATCCGTGCGGTGCAGGGGACCGCTTCGCGGCATCCGTCGCCCTTGGCCTCGCTCGAGGCGACGACCTCACCGCGGCCGTCGGCCGAGCCGTCACCGAGACCGGGCGGTTCTTGCGCGACGGTGGCGTCGCGTCCCTCGACACGGCGTCTGTGCCGCTGCGCAGCCGGGTCGAGGACGCGTTCCTCGTGGCACGCGACACGCGAGCGGCCGGCGGCACCGTCGTCGCGACGGGCGGCTGCTTCGACCTGCTGCACGCGGGACACGCGCGCACGCTCGCGGCCGCGCGCGATCTCGGCGACTGCCTCGTCGTGTGCCTCAACTCCGACGACTCCGTGCGGCGGCTCAAGGGACCTGAGCGTCCCATCATGACGCAAGCGGACCGCATCGACCTGCTCTTGTCGCTCGCGTGCGTCGACGCGGTGCTCGTCTTCGACGAGGACACTCCCGAGGCGGCGCTGCGCCGGCTGCAGCCCGACGTGTGGGTGAAGGGCGGCGACTACAGCGCAAGCTCTCTGCCCGAGGCCGCTGCCCTCGCCGAGTGGGGCGGCCGCGCCGTGACGGTTCCGTACCACCCGGGCCGCTCGACCACCCGACTGGCAAGCGCGATCGAGCGCGTCAGCTGATTCGACACAGAAAGGACGACACACCATGGCAGATCCGACCATCCTGACCGGACGCATTCTCATCACCGGCGGAGGCTCCGGCCTCGGCGCCGCAGTGGCCGACGCCGTCGACGCCGCGGGAGGAGCCCCGATCATCCTCGATCGCGACGTGAGCAACGTGGGCGGCCACACCGCCTACGAGGCCGACGTCTCCGACGGCCGCGCCGTCGAGGAGCGCGTGCGCGCGATCGTCGAGGAGCAGGGCGGCCTCGAGGCGGTGGTGACGGCAGCGGGAATCGACCGTTGCGGCCGGCTCGAAGACGTCGCGGCCGAGGAGTGGGAGCGCGTCATCGCCGTCAACCTCCTCGGCACCGTCGCTGTCGTACGGGCGGCGCTGCCCGCCCTCATGAGCTCGCGCGGCCGCGTCGTCACCGTCGCCTCCAGTCTCGCCCTCAAGGCGGTGTCGGACGCGACGGCGTACTGCGCGTCGAAGTTCGGCGTGCTCGGCTTCTCCCGCGCCCTCGCGGCCGAGACGCGCGGTCAGATCGGCGTGACGACGCTCGTGCCCTCGGGGATGCGCACGCACTTCTTCGACGATCGGGACGAGAAGTACAAGCCGTCCGACGACGCGAACCTCAACGACCCGACGGCCGTCGCGAACGCCGTGCTGTTCGCGCTGGGGCAGCCAGAGGGCTGCGAGGTGCGCGAGCTCGTCATCTGCCACGAGGAGGAGGAGTCATGGCCGTGATCGCCGCGACGTCGTCCCACACGGCGTCCGCGCTCACGTCGTCGACGAATGAGACGTCGTGCTCGCAGCGCTCCGCGGTCCAGCCCGCTTGAGTCGCATCGCGGCCGCACACCGGGCAGTGCGTCGTCCACGACAGCTGCATGCGGTGGCGGCCGCGCTCGAGCGGGCTCGCGTTGACGACATTCCCGAACCAGTAGACGGATGCCGTCGGCGTGCCGACCGCCTGGGCGAGGTGCCGCGGTCCGCTGTCGTTGCCGAGGAACGCATCGGCCGTGGCGAGCACGCCGACGAGCTCCGAGAGACCGAGGTCTCCCGCGCGCGACGTGATGCGTTCGGCATCCGCCCCCGCGAGCGCTGAGCCGCGACGCGTGATCTCGTTCACGGCGTCCACGTCGGCGACGCCGCCGATGACGAGCGCGCTGCCCCCTGCGCGGACGAAGCGCGCCGCCAGTTCGGCGAAGCGCTCCGCAGGCCAGCGCCGCCGCGGATCCGTCGCTCCGGGATGCACGGCCAGAACTGGCCCGTCGAGCGCCGCCGTGAGCGCCGTCCCCGCGCGCAGGTCCTCGTCCGTCGGCGTGAGCCGCGGTTCGAGAGCGACGGGCGCCGCTCCGGCGAGCGCGACGACTTCGAGGGCGCGCAGCACTTCGTGCTGGTAGTAGACATAGGGCAGCGTGCGTTCGAGGGCCGGCGCGTCGGGAGTGCCGGTTCCCACAGTGTGGGCGGCGCCGAGCCGCGCGAGGAACGGATTCGAGTTGCGGCCGCCGCCGTGCACTTGCACGGCGAGGTCGAAGCGGCCGGAGAGCCGCGCGAAGAACGCCTCCACTGCGGCCGGATCCGGGGTCCCGTCGCGCACGCCGGGCGCGACGGGAAGCTCCTCGACGCTCGCCACCGCGGGGAACCGGCCGCCGAGCAGCTCGGCGTGCAGCGGCATCCCGAGCACGGTGATGTCCGCCTGCGGGTATGCCGCGTGCAGCGCCTCGAGAGCGGGTGCGGCGAACAGCAGGTCGCCGAGACCGCCGCCGCGCAGCACGGCGATGGACTCCACGGATTCGAAGCGGTCGCCGAGGTTCGCGAATGCGGTCGCCGAGCCGGGGGAAGGGAGTGTCATCGCGCAAGTGCCTTTCTCTGTTCTTCGGTCTTGTTCCCCTTCGCGGTGCTCGGCAAACCCTTAGCCGCGCCAGGTGTAGAAGCGGCGCCCGGTGGGTAGTTCCTAGTCACGACTTCGAGAGGGAGGCTCCATGACCGTGACCGACGCCCGCACCGGGCTCGACGACGAACTCATCACGATCAGCGACCCGCGCACGGGCGAGCCCGTCGGCTCGCTCCCGGCGGCGAGCGCGACAGCCGTCGCCGACGCGTGCCGCCGCTCCGAAGCGGCGTTCCCCGGGTGGGCGCGCGTGGCTCCCTCGGAGCGCGGAGCGGCCCTCGCCGAGGCGGCGACGGTTCTCGAGAAGCACGCGGACGAGCTCGCCGCCCTCACGCAGCGCGAGACGGGGAAGCCCTACGATGACGCGCGCGGCGGCGTGCTCGCCGGCGTCGGCACGCTGCGGCAGTACGCCGAGCTGGGGCCTCTGCATCAGGGCGAGCGCCTCGCCGGCGCCGTGGGAGCGGTCGACTACTCCGTTCCGGAGCCGCGCGGCGTCGTCGCCGTCATCACGCCGTGGAACGACCCCGTCGCGATCGCGTGCGGACTCGTCGGCGCGGCGCTCGTGACGGGCAACACCGTGCTGCACAAGCCGAGCGAGCGCTGCCCGCACGTGGGCGAGCGGCTCGGCGAGCTGCTCGAGCCGGTCTTCCCGGCCGACGTGCTCCGCACGCTCACGGGAGGCGGCGAGACCGGCGCCGCGCTCGTCTCGCAGCCGCACGTCGCGATGATCGCGCACGTGGGGTCCACGGCGACGGGCGAGCGCATCTCCCGCGCCGCCGCGCTCACCGGCGCCCACGTGATCCGGGAGAACGGCGGGAACGACGCGCTCATCGTCGACGCGGGAGTGGATGCCGCGTGGGCGGCGTCGCAAGCGGCGCTCGGCAGCTTCGCGAACAGCGGGCAGATCTGCACATCGGTCGAGCGGATCTTCGTGCACGACGACATCGCGGACGCCTTCATCGCGGCGCTCTGCGCCGAAGCCCGCGAACGCAACGACGGCGGCGAGCTCGGCCCGCTCGTCGACGAGCGCATGCGCCGCGAGGTGCACGAGCAGCTGACCGCCTCAGTCGCAGAGGGAGCGCGCGTGCTCGTGGGCGGCGAGATCCCGAGCGGGCCGGGGTCCGCCTACCCCGCGACTGTCGTCGTGGACTGCGCGGCCGACTTGCCGCTGTTCGGCGAGGAGACCTTCGGGCCGATCGCGGCGGTGCAGCGCGTCGCCTCCTTCGAGGACGCGCTCGCAGCGGCATCCGCCGATCGCTATGGCCTCGCTGCGACGGTGCTGACCGATTCGCTCGCGCATGCCGAGCGGGCGGCGGCGGAGCTGCCGGTCGGCACGGTGAAGGTCAACGCGGTATTCGGCGGCGCACCCGGCGGCTCCGCCGAGCCGCGCGGAGCGAGCGGGACCGGCTTCGGCTACGGCCCGAGGCTGCTCGACGAGATGACACGGCTCAAAGTCGTGCACATGGGGCGCGCGGAGGTGGCGTCATGACGGCGACGCTCACGGCGGGTCTTGTCACCGAGCTCGCGGCGGCCGCTCCCAAGATCCTCGTGATCGGCGATCTCGTTCTCGACGGCTGGTGGGACGGCCAGGCCGAGCGCATGAGCCGCGAGGCGCCCGCGCCCGTCGTCGAGATCGCGGAGCGCCGGTTCGCGGCCGGCGGTGCCGCGAACACGGCCGTCAACCTCGCGGCGATGGGTGCCGACGTGTGCGTGATCGGCGTCATCGGCGACGACGAGGCCGGCCGTCGCTTGCGCGGCATTCTCGACGACGCGGGCGTGGATACGCGCGCGATCGTGGAGACGGATGCGGCGCACACGATCGCAAAGAACCGCATCGTGAGCGAGGACCAGGTGCTCGTGCGACTCGACGACGTCAACGACTCCGACTATCCGGCGCCGGTCGTCTCGGCCGTGACGGATGCCGCTACCCGGCTCGCCGCCTGGGCCGACGCGGAAGTGGTCTGCGACTACGGCTGCGGACTGCTCAGCGCCGACGTGCTCGATCATCTTGCCGCGCGCGAGCGCCGGCCGCGGCCGTGCATCGTCGACGCGCACGACCTTGACCGCACGGCGGTGCTGCGACCGGACGTCGTCACCCCCAACGCCGCGGAGTTCGCCCGACTCTGCGGGGAGTTCGGGCGCACCGATCGCGCGTCCGCGGCGCTGCGCTGCCGTGATGCGCTGCTTTCCGCGAGCGGCGCGCGATCGGCGGTCGTCACGCTCGATCGCGAGGGCAGCATCGCGCTCGGCGAGGACGGGAGCAGCCACCGCACGTTCGCGCACCCCTCGCACGAACGCCAGGCGTCGGGAGCGGGCGACACGTTCACGGCGGCCCTCGCGCTCGCGCTCGCGTGCGGGCTCGAGCTGCCCGTCGCCGCGGATCTCGCGCAGCTCGCCGCCGACATCGTGGTGCGCCGCGACGGCACGTCGGTGTGCTCGAGCAGGGACCTGCGGGCCGAGCTCTCGCCCTCGGACGACGTGGCGATCGACGCGGAGGCGCTGGCGGACGCGATTGGGAGGCACCGTGCCGAGGGCCGCCGCGTGGTGTTCACGAACGGCTGCTTCGACGTCGTGCACCGCGGCCATACGACGTCGCTGCGGCAAGCGCGCCGGCTCGGGGATGTGCTCGTCGTCGCGATCAACGACGACGCTTCGGTTCGACGTCTCAAGGGGCCTGATCGTCCCGTCAACACGGCCGCGGACCGGGCCGCCGTTCTGGCAGCGCTCGAGTGCGTCGACTACGTGACCGTGTTCTCGACCGACACGCCGATTCCGCTGCTCGAGCTCATCAAACCCGACGTCTACGCGAAGGGCGGCGACTACACCCCGGAGATGCTGGCCGAGACGAGCGTCGTGCAGGGCTATGGCGGGATCGTGCACATGCTCGACTACGTTGAGTCGCACTCGACGAGCGGGATCGTCGAGCAGATCAGGGAGCGGCGCGCCAGCCCGGTGTCGGGAGGCGAGTGACGTGCAGAGCCGCCGGTGGTCGGGGGCATGGGCGCGAGAGCACGCTCACGGCCCAGATCCTCTCGTCGACGTCCTCATCCCCACGGTGGGCCGGCGGGCCGAGCTCGCCGTGACGCTCGCGGGACTCGCGGCGCAGGATGATCCGCCGTTCGGCGTCGTCGTGAGCGACCAGTCGGACGATGGCGTCGAGAGCGCTGCGGCGGTCGCTGCGATGCTTCGGATCCTCGAGGCGCAGGGACGCCCGGTCTCGGTGAAGCGTCATCTGCCGAGGCGCGGTCTCGCGGAGCAGCGGCAGTTTCTCCTCGACCAGTCGTCGGCGGAGTACGTCTTGTTCCTCGACGACGACATCTGGCTTGAGCCCGGAACGCTCTCCCGTCTCGTCGACGCGATCAGCTCGCTCGGCTGCGGCCTCGTCGGCTCTGCCGTGCAAGGACTGTCCTTCCTCGACGACGTGCGCCCGCGTGAGCAGCATCCGCTCGAGTGGTGGGACGGCGACGTCGTGCCGGAGAGGATCACGCGCCACTCCCCCGAGTTCGAGCGCTGGACGCTGCACAACGCGGCGAACCTCGCTCACGCCGCCGCGCACGCCGACATCGCGGAGGGCGGCTGGCGCGCGTACAAGATCGCGTGGGTCGGCGGATGCTGCCTGTTCCGCCGCAGCGCCCTCATCGAGTGCGGCGGCTTCCGCTTCTGGCGCGAGTTGCCCGTCCAGCACGTGGGCGAGGACGTCGTCGCCCAGTGGCGCGTGATGGAGAGATTCGGGGGTGCGGGCCTGCTGCCGAGCGGCGCCGTGCACCTCGAGGCCCCCACGACGATCACCGATCGCGACGTGGAGGCGGCGGAGGCCGTCGGCACCGACGGCCCCGAAGGAAAAAGAGAAGGAAGGATGAGCTGATGGTTGACACGCCAAGCCCCATCGACGTGCAGAAGTACCTGGGAGGAATCGACTACCCGGCGTCGAAGGACGAGATCCTCGATCGTGCCAAGGAGTCGGGCGCCGGCGAGGACATCCTGCACGCGCTGCAGAACATTCCCGCCAAGGACTACGCGAAGCCGACGGACGTCAGCGCGGAACTCGGTTGAGCGGTGGGGGCTCCGGAATCGGGGCCCTCACTCCTTCGGCGCGTGAAACTTCTGCTGCGCCGCGAGCAGCCCCTCCTCGGCCACGCATTCGACAGCGTCGGCGGCATCGGCGAGGAGCGAGGGAAGAAGCTCGCGTTCGCCTCCCGTGAACGGCTTGAGAACGAAGTCGGCGGCATCCTGACGACCGGGGGGCCGGCCGATACCCACGCGCACTCGCACGAAATCGGGCGACACGGCCTTCGAGATGTCGCGGAGGCCGTTGTGACCGCCGTGCCCGCCGCCGATCTTGAGCTTGAGGGTGTCGAAGGGGATGTCCAGTTCGTCGTGCACCACGATGAGCTGGGCGGCGTCGAGCGAGTAGTAGTCGAGCAGGGCGGCGACGGGACCGCCGGACGTGTTCATGTATGACAGGCTCTTCGCGATGATGAGCTTCGCTGCCCCGGGGCGCACGCGCCCTTCGGCGACGACCGCGTGCGCGCGATGCCGCGCGAAACTCGCGCCGATGCGGCGAGCGAGCTCGTCGACGACCATCTGCCCCACGTTGTGCCGCGTCTTGGCGTAGCCCGGCCCCGGGTTGCCGAGGCCGACCACGAGCCACGTGTCCTGCGTCACGCGTTCCTCCCGTCATGCAGAACGGGCCTGCCGCGCGCTTCGCAGAAGCGGCTGGCAGGCCCGATCCGGTGAGCTCTACTCCGCGGCTTCGGCCTCGGTTGCAGCCTCCGCCTCAGCGGCCGCGGTCTCCGGCTCCTCGGGAGCGGCGGGAACCGTGATGTGCGCGAGCAGCAGGTCCTCGTCCTCGGCGAGGGTCGCACCCGCGGGAAGCGGAACGCTCTTCGCGAGGATCTGCGTGCCCTCTTCGGCGCCCTCAATGCTCACGACGACGTTCTGCGGAATGTTCGTGGCCTCGACCGACAGACGGATCGTGTTGATCTCGACGACGACGATCGTGCCGCTGAAGGACTCGCCCTCGAGGTGAACCGGCACCTCGACCTCGACCTTCTCGCCCTTGCGGACGACGATGAGGTCGACGTGCTCGATGATCTGCGTCACCGGGTCACGCTGCACGTCCTTGACGAGGGTGAGCTGCTTCTTGCCCTCGACGTCGAGCTCGACGACCGCGTTGGCGCGGCGCAGGAGCAGCATCGTCTCGTGTCCGGGAAGCGTCACGTGCTGCGGCTCGCCGCCGTGCCCGTAGACGACAGCAGGAATCTTGCCTGCGGCGCGGAGCTTGCGCGCCGCACCCTTTCCGAACGATTCGCGCGTCTCAGCGCTCAGCTTCTGCTCATCAGCCATGGTGTCTCCTCGCCGGTCCTACCGGCAGCTTGGGTGGGCACGCGGCCCAGTGTGGTTCTGTGTGTCGACTCGAACGCATGTCAGCGTGAGGAAAAGCCTGTGCCCATCCACCGCGTCGATTACGGACGCCGCAACGTCCCTCGCCGAAGTTCAATCCGCAAGTCTACCGCATGCGGTGCGGCGTCACCGTCCGCCGTCGAGGACGATGGTCGGGCTGCGCCGGGCGCCAAGCGTGAGGATGCGACCGCACGCCCCGGCCACGAGCAGCGTCACGGCGATCGCGGCGCTGAACCCGCACAGCGCCCAGGCGACGCCGACGCGTGTGAGCCATTGCGGCAGCAGCGAGTCGGTGCTCGGCGGCGCGGAGGAGAGGAACGCCCCGAGTGCGATCCACAGCGTCACCCAGAAGAGCGCGAACGCGTAGCTCCCGGCGCTCGAGTAGCGGCACGTCGCCGCGACGGTCCCGCACAGCAGCACGCCGGCGAGCAGGATCGCGAAGGGTCCGACGTCGAAAGTGCTCGGAACGAACGCCCGATAGGCGGCAAGCAGGTAGTTTCCGCCGATCCAGAGAAGGACGACGGCGGGGATGCTGAGCACGACGGCGCTCGCCATCGCGATGACGCGCCAGAGCGGTATGACCCCGCCCTGGGCGCGGCGCCGGCCTCCGATCCCGAACGCGGTGGCGAGGGAGACGGCACCGAACACGAGGAGGAAGCCCGACGCGATCGAGTATGCCGCCTGATCGCCGGATCCGGGGAGAACGAAGCCGTAGGCCCGGTTGAGCCAGTTCGCGGGGTGCAGATCCCACATGCTCGCGCTGAACGGGACGAGCAGTCCGACGAAGCCGAGGAGAATCTCGACGGTCGAGACGATCAGCAGGCCGAGGGTGGAGAGCAGGAGCGTCGATGCGGCGACGGCGAGGAGAACGAGGCCGCCCGCGATGAGCAGCCAGTTGGGGTGCCCGGCGAGCCCGTTTGTCGCGATGCCGGAGGCGACGTTCGCGCCGCCGGCGAACACGAGCCCGAGACCGGCGAACCGTGCGAGGATCGCGATGCCGGCGCTCAGCCAGCGGCGGGCCGTCGTGGGCTCGGCGAACGTCGGGCGCACAGGGCGCACGGCGGCATCCGGCATCTCGCTCACACCCTGAGTTTAGGGGCCTGACCGGGATCGGAGGGAGCGGACCGCGCGGCGCGGCCGGCGCGTCGCGTCAGGACGAGGCGCGCTCCCGCAGGTCGGGAAGCACGCTGCGGGCCTCCGCGATCACGTCGGGCACGGGCTGGTCGACGTCGACGACGGCTCCCGGCTCGTCGGATTCGAGAGGCTCAAGCGTCGCGAGCTGCGAGTCGAGCAGCGTCGCGGGCATGAAGTGGTCGCTGCGTCCCATCATGCGGCTCGCGAGGACTTCGCGAGTGCCGTTGAGATGGACGAACACAGCGTGCGGCGCGGACTCGAGAATGGCGTCGCGGTAGGAGCGGCGCAGCGCGGAGCAGGCGACGACGAGGCCGGTGCCGTTCTCGCCGGCCGCGTGCAGAACGCGGCCGACCTCCGCGAGCCATGGCCACCGGTCGTCGTCGGTGAGCGGCGTTCCCGCCGCCATCTTCGCTACGTTCTCGGCGGAGTGCAGGGAGTCGCCGTCGATGAACGGAACGCCGAAATCGCGCGCGATGAGCGCTCCGATTGTGCTCTTTCCGGATCCGGAGACCCCCATGATCACAACCTGCGGTGCGGCGTTCCCGTCCATCGTCGTCTTGTCCTTCTCTCGGCTTACCAGTCGTGAACCGTGCCGTCGGCGAGACGGTTGTACGGCAGGTAGGCGGTCTCATACGGGTACTTGCCGGCCTCGTCGGCGTCGAGCTCGACGCCCAGACCCGGCTTGTCGCCCGGGTGCAGGTAGCCGTCGACGAACGTCATCGACTGGTCGAAGACGGCGTTCGTCTTGTCGCCGTGCTGCATGTACTCCTGAATACCGTAGTTGTGAATCGCGAGGCCCACGTGCAGCTGAGCGGCGAAACCGACCGGCGAAATGTCCGTCGGACCGTGGAAACCGGACTTGATCTGGTACATCGCCGCGTAGTCCATGACCTTCTTCAACGGGGTGATACCGCCGAAGTGGGTCGAGGCCGCACGCACGTAGTCGATGAGCTGCTCCTTGATGAGCCCCTGGAAGTCCCAGACCGTGTTGAACACCTCGCCGATCGCGAGCGGCGTCGTGGTGTGCTGACGCACGAGGCGCAGCGCCTCCTGGTTCTCAGCCGGAGTGCAGTCCTCGAGCCAGAACAGGTCATACGGCTCAAGCGACTTGCCGAGCTTCGCCGCCTGCAACGGTGTCATCCGGTGGTGGCCGTCGTGCAGCAGCGGAAGCTCGGGACCGAACTCGTTGCGCACCGCCTCGAACACCGTCGGAACGTGACGCAGGTACGAGCGTGTGTCCCAGTCCTCCTGCGACGGCAGCGCACCACGCTGCGCCGGCTCGTGGTCGTAACGCACGCCTTCGTTGCCCGGAAGACCCTTGTTCGAGGCGATGCCGTAGATCGACTCAAGCCCCGGAACACCGGTCTGCACCCGGATCGACCGGTAGCCAAGCGACTGGTGCTCGCGAATGGAATCGAACAGCTCCGGCAGCTCCTTGCCCGACGCGTGGCCATATGCCATGAGCCCGTTGCGGCTCGCACCGCCCAGCAGCTGATACACCGGCATTCCTGCGGCCTTGCCCTTGATGTCCCACAGGGCCATGTCGACTGCCGCGATCGACGCCATCGTCACGGGACCGCGACGCCAGTACCCGCTGCGGTACAGGAACTGCCACGTGTCCTCGATCCGCGACGCGTCCTGCCCGAGCAGAAGCGGGATCACGTGCTCCTTGAGATACGCCGCGGCCGCGAGCTCGCGTCCGTTGAGGGTGGCGTCGCCGAGACCGGTGAGCCCGTCATCCGTCGTCAGCTTCAGCGTGACGAAGTTGCGGTCAGGGCTGGTGACGATGACCTCGGCCTTTTCGATTTTCACGAGAGAGTCTCCTTGGGAATCTTCGGGGATGGGGAAAGTGCGGCGGTCAGTCGACCGGCGGTGCGGTGTTGATGGGACGCTGAGCCTGGAACGACGCGGTGGACAGCGCGGGGTCGATTGCCGGTGTCTGACCAGTCTCTCGACGCGCTTCGATCTCTGCAACGATTTCGCGGTGCCGTGCGTCTGTAAGCGGGTAGAAGATCATGATGGCGATCGCGACGATGGAGCAGGCGAGCGGGATGAGTCCGGCGCCGGCTCGGATGCCGAGCTCGGCGTGCGCCGTCTGCTGAGCAGCACCGGCCGCATAGCCGCCCCACGAGAGTGCGAACGCTGCGAGGGCGCCGCCCACGGCCTGTCCAGTCTTCCGGGTGAAGGAGAAGAGCGCGTACGTGATGCCCTCAGAGCGCACACCGGTCTTCCATTCTCCGTACTCGACCGTGTCGGCCTCCAGCGTCCAGACCAGCATGTTCACGAGCACGATGCCGAGCTGCGCGAGCAGGAGTCCGACGAACCCGAGCCAGACGAGGCTGGCCGGCGTGAAGAACATGATCGCGCCGCCGGCGGCCATGATCACTCCGCCGGCGATGTAGCCGGCGCGCTTGCCCCAGGTGCGGACGAGCTTCGGCATCAGGGCGCCGAGGCCGAAGGTCATGATGATCTGTGCGATCGACACGGCGGCGTAGAGCGGGAGCGCGTGGAGGACGTCGCGGAGGTAGTACAGCTGCACCGTGCTGAGCGCCAGCATTCCCGTCAGGAACACGAACGAGCTCAGGCACAGCATGAGCAGCGGTCGGTTGTGCTTGAGGGTCGCGAAGCTCTGCTTCATGGTGACGTGCTGAACGTCACGGACGACGCGTTCCTTGGCGGTGAACGCGGTGAAGAGGTAGAGGCCGGTTCCCACGATCACGAAGCCGAGAGTCATGAAGGTGAACATCGTCTGCAGGTCGGCACCGGGCACGATGAGGGGTGCGACGAAGATCCCGAGAGCCGCGCCGACGATCATGGCGCCGATAGAACGGGCGCTGGCGAGCTTGGCGCGCTCGCCGGCATCCTGCGTCATAGCGCCAGCGAGTGAGCCGTAGGGGATGTTGACGAGGCTGTATGCGAGGCCGAGGGCGGCGTAGGTGAGGTACGCGTAGAGGAGCATGCCGCTGTGGCCGATCTGCGGGACGGAGAACGTCAGGCAGGAGAGCACGAGAAGCGGGACGGAGCCGAACATGATGAACGGCCGGAACTTTCCGAATCGCTTGCTGAAGACGCGGTCGACGATGCGCCCGGCGAGGACGTCCGAGAAGGCGTCGAAGATGCGGACGACGAGCAGGAGGGTTCCCGCGGCGGCCGCGGAGATTCCGGCGACATCGGTGTAGTAGACGAGCAGGAACATCGTCGCGGTCGTGAACGCGAGGTTGTTCGCGGCATCGCCGGCGCCGTAACCCACGATGCTCAGCGCGCTGAGCTTTCCGGGTCGCTTTCCCTGGGCAGCGGACCGCGCTTGTGCGGTTGCCTGTGTTTTCAGCATGAGACCTTCCTTCGCGTCATCGCGGGGCTGCACCCTTGCGACATCTCAGTAGCTGTGTGAGTTCAAGTGAACCACGGATGCCGCGAACTGGCAAGCGGTTGCCATTCCCGTTGTCGAGACCAGAATCGTGCATGATCCGTGGGGCACCGATCCGAGACAACCGGTTGCCAAATCCGAGGTGAGATGAAAGACTACAGGCGTTCCGCGCGAAGGCGCACACCGACGACGGCGCGCAGCCGTCGATTCCAACGAAGGAGAACCTGGTGGCGAAAATCGGCGTTCAGGCGATGATGCTCAAGGACAGCTTTGCCGAAGTCGGCCCATTCGAAACTCTCAAGCGCGTGACCGACATCGGTTACCACGCGGTGGAGATCTCGCAGATCCCGATGACGACGGAGAACGTCGACGAGCTCGTTCGCGCACGCGACGAGCTGGGCATGGATATCGCATCGCTCTCCACGGGGCTTCGCGGCAAAGCGGGCGTTCCGATGGACACACTCACCGAGGACTACGACAAGATCGTCGCGGACTGCAAGCGCCTCGACACGACGATGATCCGCATCGGGATGCTCCCGTTCGACGCGATGGCATCCCTCGACAAGGTTCTCGAGTTCTGCGATGACACCAACGCGTTCGCGAAGAGACTCGCCGACGACGGCATCCGTCTCTACTACCACAACCACCACATCGAGTTCGCAAAGTACGACGGCAAGCTGCTGCTCGACATCATCGCCGACCGCGCCCCGGACATGGGCCTCGAGCTCGACGTGCACTGGATCCAGCGCGGCGGCAAGGACCCGGTCACGACGATTCGCAAGTACAGCGACCGCGTCGCCATGATCCACCTCAAGGACTACCGCATCGGCCGGATGCCCGACGACGCGTTTGACGCCCTCGAGAAGGGCGACTTCCCCGCCTTCATGCAGGCCTTCACGGGCGTCGTGCAGTTCGCCGAAGTGGGCGAGGGAAACCTTGACTTCGCCGCCATCATTGAAGAGGCCAAGGCGAGCGACGCCGAGTATCTCTTGGTCGAGCAGGACCAGTTGTACGGCCGCAGCGTCTTCGACTGCCTGCAGACGTCGTACGACAACCTCACCGCGCTTGGCTACGGCGACCTCTTCTGAGTCGCACCTCACGCAGAAGAAGCGCCTCCCGCTGTTCAGCGGGAGGCGCTTCTGCGTTGTGATTCAGGACCGCGCGACACCCGTCGAACCCCGGATGATGAGCTCGGTCTCCAGCATGTCAACGGGCTTCCGCGCGCGCCCCGTGCCCTCGGAGCCGATCTGCTCGAGCGCGCGGTCCACCGCGATCTCCCCGGCGTCGGCGAGCGGCGAGCGCACCGTCGTGAGCGCGGGCGACGTGAAGTCGGAGCCGAAGATGTCGTCAAAGCCGACGATGCTGAACGCTCCCGGTACGGGAATGTCCTGTTCCCCCGCCGCCTGGAGGAGCCCGATCGCCATCAGGTCGTTGAACGCGATCACCGCCGTCGCGCGGGACGCGATCACGCGAGCGAGGGTGCTGCGCCCGCCCTCGATCGTCGGTTGGCTCGGTCCGATCTCGGAGATCGTCATCCCACGGGCCGGCGCGCCGGTCTGAAGGACACGGCGGCGCGCCGAGTTCATCCATGACCCGGACGGACCCGCGAGGAACGCGACGGAGCTGTGACCGAGCATCTCCAGGTGCGCGAGCGCCTGATCGATGCCCGGTTCGAGCTTGGGCGTGATGCACGGAACGCCTTCGATGTCGCGATTAATCGCCACGACGGGCTTCACGCTTGACAGGCCGCGGATCTGCTCGTCGGACAATCGAGAAGTGCCGAGGATGAGCGCGTCGACCGCGGGTTGGATCCGCTCCGCCGAGGTGGCCTCCCGCTCCCCCGATTCCTGCGACTCCGTGACCACAAGCGTGTAGCCGTGTCGGGCCGCCGCCCGTTCGGCACCACGGACGATGCCGAAGATCACCGGGTTGGTGATGTCGGCGATGAGCAGACCGAGCGTGTTCGTCTTCCCCGTCGGAAGAGCGCGCGCCATCGGGTTGAGCCGGTAGTTCAGCTCCTTCGCCGCCGCGTGGATCTTCGCCTCGGTCTTGACGTTGATGCGACCAGGCTGGCTCAGCGCCCGGGAGACCGTCGACGGGTTGACTCCGGCGAGCCTGGCGACATCGTAGATCGTGGGGGCCGAGCGGCTCCGCTTCCGTGTGGGCGCGGCGCCGGAGACGTCACTGGGCACGGTGTTCCTCCTTCACCCGGCTCGCGCGGGGGACGAAGTCGAGCCGGTTTCCGTGCCCGACTCTACGGCACCTCGCCCGGAGCTTCGCATCGCACGGGCCGTCGGGCTCCGAGTTCATGCCGCCGCCTGTTCAGCGAGCAGGCGCTTGCGCTCCGTCCGACGCTTCTCCTGACGATCAGGGTCGGGCACCGGTGATGCGAGCAGCAGGCGCTGCGTGTACGGGTGCTGAGGGTCGCGAGTGATCTGCCCGGCCAGGCCCTGCTCGACGATCTCACCGTGATACATCACCGCGACGCGATGGCTGATGTGCCGGACGACGTCGAGGTCGTGCGAGATGAAGAGGTAGGACACCCCGGTGTCGCGCTGGATCTGCAGGAACAGGTCGAGAACCGTCGCCTGCGTCGTCAGGTCGAGAGCCGACACCGGCTCGTCGCACACGATCAGCTTCGGCGAGAGCGCGAGCGCGCGGGCGATGGCCACCCGCTGTCGCTGGCCTCCCGAGAACTCCCGCGGCTGCCGGCTGAGAGCGTCGGACGGCAGGTTCACCTGGTCAAGAAGCTCCTTCACCCTCTTCCGCGAGTCCTTCTGGCTGATCCCCTGTATGCCGAGCGGTTCGGCGAGGATGTCGCCGATTGTCATCGCGGGGTTGAGCGACGTGTACGGGTCCTGGAACACGACTTGCAGATCCCGGCTGAGCGTCTGACGCTTCTTCCGCGAGGCATGGCTGATGTCGTCGCCCTCGAACGTGATCGTCCCCGCGGTGACGGGAGCGAGGCCCAGCACAGCCCGACCGAGCGTCGTCTTTCCCGAGCCGGACTCCCCCACGAGGCCGAGCGTCTCGCCCTGGCCGATCGAGATCGAGATGTCGGTGAGCGCCCGGAACGGCTTCGCCCGGAAGCCCTTGCTCGGATATTCGACGACGAGCTTGTCGACGTCGAGAAGTCGCGTCTTCGCGTCTTCAGTCATGTCAGTTTCCTCCTTCGCGCGCGGCGACGGCTTCGGGGTCCGCAGACGGCGCGGCATGCTCGGGCGCTGCGGCATTCTCTGGCGTCACGAGCATCGTCATCGGCGTCTTGTCCTCGAGCATCGACTTGAGCAGGTTGATCGTGTACGGGTCCTTCGGGTTCCGCAGCACCTCGCGCACCTCGCCGCCTTCGACGAGTCGCCCGTTCTGCATCACGACGACGCGGTCGCACAGGTCGGCGACGACGCCGAAGTTGTGGGTCACGAGGATGACGCCGACGCCGAGCCTCTTCTGCAGGTCGCGGATCAGATCGAGCACATCGGCCTGCACCGTCACGTCGAGGGCCGTAGTCGGCTCGTCGGCGATGATGAGGTCCGGCTCGCAGCTGATCGCTCCAGCGATGAGCACGCGCTGGGCCATGCCGCCCGAAACTTCATGGGGGTACGCGTCGAACGTGCGCTGCGGGTTCACGATGCCCACGTCGGCGAGAAGCCCGAGCGCGCGCTTCTTGGCCTCGCTTCGACTGATGCCGAGGACTCGCACCATGGGAGCCACGAGCTGCGATCCGATCGTGTATGCCGGGTCGAGGTTCGACATCGGCTCCTGCGGAATGTAGGAGATCCGATTGCCGCGCAGCTTCGACAGTCGCGACTGGCTCACGGTCTCCTCTCCGGGAGCGATCGTGTAATGGCCGTCGAACTGGATGCTGCCCGAGACGATGCGCGCCTCGGCGGGAAGCAGCCCGAGGATCGAGAACGCGGTCTGGGACTTCCCGGATCCGGATTCACCCACGATCCCGAGGACTTCGCCGCGGTCGACGGTGAACGACACGTCGCGCACCACCTCTTTGATGGCGTTTCCGGCCTGCGGGTATCCCACGGCGAGGTTCGAGACCTTCACCAGGTGCTTGCCGCCCTCCGGCACGGGAACACTGACTCGCCGCGTCGACGTGAGGGTGTTCTTGCGCGTCTTCGGCGTCTTCACCTTCTCGCGGTCTTCGAGTGCGTCGCGCACGGCGTTGCCGAGCAGGACGAGCGCGCCGATCGTCACGCCGATCGCGACCGCTGGCCACACGAGCAGCGCCGGGTCGAGGTATACGTTCTTGAATCCCTCGGCCATCATGACACCCCAAGTCGCCACGGCGGGGTCGCCGAGTCCCAGGAATTCAAGTCCGGACTGGATGGCGATAGCCACGCCGCACACGATCGCGGTCTGGATGATGATCGGTGCGCGCACGACCGAGAAGATGTGGCGGGCGATGATGCGTCCGTCGCTCAGTCCGGACACGCGGGCAGCGTCCACGTAAAGCTCATTGCGGACAGATTGCACAGCAGTACGGGTGAGCCGGAAGTATCCGGGGCTGATGAGCACACCGAACGCGATCATCGAGATCCAGACGGAGGGCCCGAAGGCCGCGCGGATCGTCAGCAGGAGGATGATGCCGGGGATCGCCATGAAGACGTTGACCACCCAGTTGGAGACGGAGTCGAAGAAGCCGCCGTAGTATCCGGCGATGAGTCCAGACGGGAGCCCAAGGGCGATTGCGACAGCGGCACAGAGAAGCGCCGAAAGCAGCGTCGTCTGGGTTCCGATGACGAGTCGACTGAACGTGTCACGTCCCGCACTGTCGGTGCCGAGCAGGTTGACGGCATCCGGGCCGGCAAGCGTCTTTGTGATCGTCGCGAAGTTGGCGTCGAACGGGGCGATCCACTGCGCGAGCACTGCCACGATGAACATGATGCCGAGCACGATGAGCGCAGTGGTGCCCATCGGATTGCGAAGGATTCGCTTGAAGACGTGCGTTCGCTGGATCGTGCCCTGCGACGCTTTGATCTTGACGGGCTCTTCTGCAATGGCCGATTCGGTCATGAGACACGCACCTTGGGGTTGAGCCACCCGTTCGCCAGGTCGACGAGCAGGTTGACGATGATGACAATGATGACGGTGTACAGGACGACGCCCATCACGAGCGGCGTGTCGCCGAGCGTCGTGGACTGCACGGCGAGTGCGCCCATCCCGGGGAGGGCGAAGATCTGCTCGATGATGACGACACCGCCGAGCATGCCGATGAAGTGCAGACTCAGGACGGTGAGGCCGGCCGGCGCGGCGCTGCGCAGGACGTGCTTGAACAGAATGACGGGCTCGGGGATGCCGCGACTGCGAAGCGTTCGCACGTAGTCCTTTTCGAGCTGCGTGATGACGGCGCTGCGGATCTGCTGCGCGCTGCTCGTGAGCCCGTTGACGACGAGGGCGATCGCGGGAAGCGTCAGGGAGAGAACCCAGGCCGTGCCCGCCGCTCCCGGCTGGATGCTGCTCGTCGCGGGGAACCAGCCGAGGCCGATGGCGAAGACCGTGACGAGGATGATGCCGAGCACGAAGCTCGGGATGGCCTCGCCGACGACGGCGCCGACTTGCACGACGCGGTCGATCCAGCCGCGCTTCACTGCCGCGGCCACACCGATGAGCGTAGCGAGGATCGCGATGCCGATGATGGCGACGATGACGAGAGTGAGGGTGACGGGAAGCCGGTTGAAGAGGGACGTCGTCACGGGTTCGTTTGTGAACCACGATGTTCCGAGGTTGCCGGTGATCGCCTGTCCTGCCCACTCGAAGAACCGGGTGAGGATGGGCTGGTCGAGTCCGAGCTCGTGCTCCTTGGCGGCGACCTGGTCCGGGGTGGCGAATTCGCCGAGGATGTTGCGGGCGATGTTAGCGCTTGAGAAGTACAGGAGGAAGAATGTCGCAACGGAGATTGCGACCAGCACGGTGACGCCGGAGGCGAGGCGCTTGAGGATGAAGGTCAGCATGAGTCGATCCGTAATTTCTGGCCGGATCGCGGGGGAAGCCGAAGCCTCCCCCGCGACTGCGTCAGGACGCCGGCGTGTAGTTGTACAGGTTGGGCGTGGCCTGCTGGACCTGCGGCACGACCGAGACCTTCTTGTCGTTGCTGTAGTACAGCTGGTTGACTCGGTAGAAGGGTGCGAACCAGGCGTTGTCAGTGACGTACTGGTTGACCTTCTTGGCGAGCTCGCCGCTCTTCTCGCCGCCGAAGTGCACGGCGTCGATGTCGGCCTGGAGTTCAGGGTCCGTCGTCTTGAACGGGTTGTAGGCGGCGTCCGTGGTGATCATCTGGCGGATCGCGACCCAGGGCTCGCCCTGGAAGATGCTGAACCAGGCGGAGGGGAACTTGCCCGCGATGATGTCTGTGACGTAGTTCGCCTGCGGAACAGAGCTCAGTTTGACGGTGATGCCGACGTCACCGAGCTGCTGCTTGACCATCGCCATGATGCTCTCGGTGCCCGGAAGCAGCGGGACGTTCATCGTGAAGCCGTCCTTGTAGCCGGCCTCCGCGAGCAGCTCCTTCGCCTTCTTGGGGTCGTAGGAGTAGGCGTCATCCAGTTCCGGAATGTAGGCGTCGGTCGTCTTGCCGAAGACCTGCGCCGTCACTTCACCCTCGCCAAGCGCAAGCTCCTTGAGCATCGTCTTGCGGTCGAAGGCGTAGTTGATGGCCTGGCGGACGCGAACGTCCTTGAGCTCGGGAACGACCTTTCCGCCTCGGTCGAAGAGGAGGAGACCCTGCCAGTCGACGGGGTAGCTCGTCTTCTTGAGCCCGGCCTTGTCGGCCTGCTTACTCGTCTGCGGGTCAAGGAGAACAGCGTCGACCTGTCCGGAGACGATGGCGTTGACGCGGGCTGTGACGTCGGTCAGAACCTTGAAGACGACCTTGTCGTACTTCTGCAGGTCCTTGTTCCAGTAGTCCTTGTTCTTCGTGAACGTGAACTGCGAGCCGTTGACGGTGCCGGACTTGTCGAGAACGTACGGACCTGAGCCGACCGGGTCGGTCTTGATGCCGTCCGTGCCGATCGCCTTGGGGCTGCCCATGAAGCCTGCCGCCTGGCTCAGGTAGTAGGTCATCGCCGGGTCCGGCTCGCTCAGGTTGATCGTGATCGTGTCATCGTCGACGACGTCGACGGACTTGATCGACTTGCCCTGGTTGGCGTCGGGGCCGTTCGCCTTCGTGAAGTGATCGAGGTTCGCCTTCGCGGCGTCAGCGTCGAACTTCTCACCGTCAGTGAAGGTCACGTCGTCCCGCAGGTCGACGGTCAGCTGCGTGTTGTCGTCGTTGTACTTCCAGTCGGTCGCGAGCATCGGCGCGAGCTTGCCGTCGGGCTGACGAAGAAGAAGCGTGTCGTATGCAGCCTGGTAGATCTGCATCTGGTGGCCGAGGTGCGCCTGCGCAGGGTCGAACGAGTTGATGTTCTGCAGGACGCCGAGAGTCAGCGTGCCGCCTGAGGCGGAGCCGCCGCCTCCACCACCGCCGGCATTGCCGCCGGCGCCAGAGCATCCGGTCAGCGCGAGCGCTGCCGCTGCAAGGACGGTCACAGGGACCGCCACGGGACGAAACTTCATTGTTCTTCTCCTTGAGGGATTGCTCTACTCTGAGTGCGCAACCGGTTGCCGATGGGGTTCGACTCTCGACTGCTAGGTTCAAACGTAGAGCACCATCGAGCGTTTGGCAACCGATTGACAGAATTGTGATCTTTTCGATTTCGCGACACGCAAAACGGCGGCCCGCCACCTCTCGGTGACGGGTCCTCGATATGCCAGACGAGCGCTCAGGAGCGAGTCGGGAACTTGCCTTCAGCCGCAATGCGCGCATTCAGTTCGGTGAGATAGCGCTCCTCGTCGAAGTTCACCATGTCGACTTCTTCGCCGGTCCAGGCCGAGAGGTGCATCGCGTTCGCAAGGCGCACGCCGTTGATACCGTCGGGGCCCGGAGCGATCAGCGGAGTGCCATCGAGGACGTTCGCGGCGAAATTCTCCATCACCGTGGCGTGCTGTAAGCCCCAGACGGACGTGTATTCCTTCACCTCGGTCGTGTAGAGCTCGCTCGTGTCCGCCTGTCCCATGAACATCTTGCGCACGTCCTCCATCGACATACCCTTGGACAGCTCCTGCTCGGCATCCTTCAGGCGCGTGATAGTGACCGTCTTGGAGTTGTCGACGACGACCTTGCCCTTGTCGAAGAGGATCTCAAGACGGTCGGTACCCACGAGGTCATGCGTGGCGGTCATGAAGTTGCCCGTCGCGCCGTCGCCGAAGTCGACGATCGCGTTGACCTCATCTTCAACGGCGATATCGCGGCGGAAGCCGAACGCGAGCTTGGCGAAGCAGGACTGGGGAACACCGCACAGCCATTGCCAGAGGTCGAGTTGATGCGGAGCCTGGTTGACGAGCACGCCGCCGCCTTCGCCACCCCACGTGGCGCGCCAGTCGGACTGGTCATAGTAACCCTGGGGGCGCCACCAGTTGGTGATGATCCACGAACTGTGCCGCAGGGCGCCGAGCTCGCCCGAGGCGATGAGCTCTCTCAAGTCGACGTAGAGCGGGTTGGTGCGCTGGTTGAAGAACACTCCGAAGGTGAGCTCCGGCTTTGTCGCGGCGTAGTCGATGACCTCGCGGGCCTGCTTGGTGTAGACGCCGACGGGCTTCTCGAGGAGGGCGTGCACGTCTTGCTGAAGCGCGGCGATGCCCATCTCGGGGTGCAGGTAGTGCGGCACGCACGTGACGATGGCGTCGACGTTGCCGGACTCGATCATCTCGACGTAGTCCTCGTAGAAGGGAACGCCGAGCTCGTCGGCACGGGCCTTCTTCTCGGTGAGGATGTCGCAGATCGCGCCGATCTCGACGTTCGGCACCTTGCCGTCGGCGATGAGGCCGGCGTACATGCCGCCCTCGGCACCGAGGCCGATGATGCCGAGGCGAACCTTCTTGTCTGTCATGCGGGAGTGCTCCGTTTCGTTGCGGGAAGGAATGACGCCACACGCTCGGGGTACGAGGCGGCGTAGACGTCGTAGATGATCTCGACGACGCTCGCGCCGTCGGCCGGTGAGATCCAGAAGGGTGCGGTGTCGTCGAGGGTGGCGTAGAAGTCGCCGATCAGGCGCTCGTGCGAGACGCCCCAGTAGGAGCGCTCCCCCGTCGCCGTGAGCGCTTCCGTAACCGTCTCGACGGTGCCGTCGGCGTAGCTCACTGTGAGGTCGCCGCGGATGCTGAGCTCGGCCCTCTCCGTGACGATGTCGATGCTCACGGGGTCGTTCGTCGCGTGCGTGTTCGTCGCGTAGAACACGGAGCGAGCGCCGTTCTCGTGCTGCAGCGTCATCTCGGCCGTGTCCTCGACCTCGATGGGCAGCGCTCGCGTCGCGGCGGTTCCCTCGACGGAGTCGACGGGACCGACGAGCCACTGCAGCAGGTCCAGCGTGTGGATCGCCTGGTTCATCAGCAGACCGCCTCCGCCGCCCTGCCAGGTTCCGCGCCACGGCGCCGCCTGGTAGTACTCGGGCGTGCGGTGCCAGATCACGGTGCCTGAGCCGCCGAGCACGCGGCCGAGCTTTCCGGAGGCGAGGAGCTCGTGCGCCGCGGCGACCGGAGTGTTGTAGCGGTTCTGGAAGCACACGGCGATCTTCGCGGTGCTGCGGTTCGCCGCGTCGACGACGGCTGCCGCTTCGACGGGGTCGTGGGCGACCGGCTTCTCGAGAATGACGTTCACGCCGGCGTCGAGCGCGGCGATCGCGATCTCGGCGTGCGTGGAGTGCGGGGTGCAGACGTGCACGACGTCCGGTGCCGCCTCGGCGAGGAGCTCACGGTGGTCGGCGAACGCGGGGACGCTCCAGCGGTCGGATGCCGCGGCGCGACGTGCGGCGTCGACGTCGCACACGGCGACGAGCTCGGCATCCGCCAGCTTCGAGATCGCGTCGAGGTGCAGGGCCGAGATGTCACCGAGGCCGATGACGGCGGCGCGGCGGGTCATTTCGTCGCCACGCCGATCCTCGACGTGAGCGAGGCGAACGCCCGGGCCGCCTCGCCGAAGGCGATGGGTCCGGAGAAGCCGCCGAGCGTGAAGGCCTCGTCGAGGTGCGGCTCGAGGGAGGCGAATCCGGTGTAGCCGTCGTCGCGCAGCGCGGTGATGGTCTTGAGCACTTGACCGTCGCCCTGGCCGGCGGGCACGACGGCGCCGGTGGCGGCGACGGCGTCCTTGACCTGCAGGTAGTCGAGGTAGGGGCGGAGCATCGCGTAGCCGTCGTCGTGCGGGTGCGCGACGCCGACCTGCACGAAGTTCGCGCTGTCCCAGGCGAGGCGAAGCGCCGGCGAGCCGACGGTCTCGACGAGGTCGAGGACGCGCTCGGGAGTGTCACCGTAGATGTCCTTCTCGTTCTCGTGCAGGAGCGTGACGTTCTCGCGCTCGGCCTCGTCGGCGAGCAGGCGCATGCGCGTCATGACGTCGTCGCGCGTGCTCTCGACCGAGACGCCCTCGCCGCGGAAGAAGGAGAAGATGCGGATGTTCTGAGCATCGAGGGCGTGTGTGACGCGGATGATGCGCTTCAGGCGCTGCACCTCGAGGTCGGGGTCGAGCGAGACGTCGACCTTGCCGATGGGAGAGGCGACGGCGGACACCCCCATCTCGGAGCTCTTGAGAAGCGCCGCGAGCTCGGCGAGCTGGTCGTCGTCGAGGTCGACGACGTTGACGCCCCAGGCACTGCGCACCTCGATGTGCCGGGCGCCGAGCGCCTTGAGCACGGCGACCTGGATGCGCGGGTCCTCGTCGATCTCGTCGCCGAAGCCTGAGAGGGTCCAGGTGACTGTGGGATCTGCCATGTCTGAATTACCGCCTTCTTGCATTGTTCACGTCCGCGGGAACCCTGCGCGCGGGCAAGGCAACACGACCACTCTAGACACACCACCGCGTTTGTGCAACCGATTGCCAAACCGCGCAATGGTCACCTTCTCGGAGGAGGCGAGCCTGCGGCGAACCGCTTTCCGGCACATGGCAACCGGTTGACAAAAGGGTGTCTCGCGGCACAGAATGGCCAGACGACTCCCCGACTGCACAAGGATGTACCATGGTCGATCTTTCCCGCGCTCCCTTCTCCCTCGACGATGCAGCGATCGCGTGGGTGAACGACACGATCGCGTCGATGACTCTCGACGAGAAGCTCGGTCAGCTGTTCATCAACCTCAACGTCTCGTTCGACGAGGCCTATCTCGACAGGATCGTCTCCGGGTACCACGTCGGCGGCATCCGTTTCATGGGGGCTCCCTCCCCTGCCGTGCAGGAGCACATCCGCTATGCCCAGTCGAAGGCGAAGATCCCGCTGCTCGTCGCGTCGAACCCCGAGATGGGCGGCGCCGGAAGCATCGACGACGGCACCCTCGTGACGACGCATCTCGGCGCGGGCTCGAGTCCCGACCCCGACGACGCCTACCGCCTCGGCTACGTGGGCGGCCGCGAGACCGAGGCGCTCGGCTGCAACTGGGCGTTCGCGCCCATCGTCGACATCCACCGCAACTGGCGCAACACCGTCATCGGCACGCGTTCCTTCGGCAACACGGCCGACATCGTGATCGAGCGCGCGAAGCGGTACTTCGACGGGCTCAGCGAGTCGCACACGGCCGCCGCGATGAAGCACTTCCCCGGCGACGGCGTCGACGAGCGCGACCAGCACGTCGTCACGACGTACAACACGCTCGGCTACGACGAGTGGAACGAGACCTACGGCACGGTCTACCGCGCGCTCATCGAGCACGGCGTGCAGTCGATAATGATCGGCCACATCGGCGCGCCCGAGCTGTCGAAGCACTTCCGGCCCGAGATGACGGATGCTGAGATCCTGCCCGCGACGCTCGCCCCCGAGCTGGTGCAGGACCTGCTGCGCGGCGAGCTCGGCTTCAATGGCCTCATCCTCACCGACGCCTCCATGATGGTCGGCATGACGCAGGCGATGAAGCGCAGCGACGCCGTTCCCGCCGCGATCGCGGCGGGCTGCGACATGTTCCTGTTCTTCCGCAACCCGGACGAGGACCTCCGCTACGTGCGTGAGGGCTACGAGAACGGCGTCATCACGCCCGAACGCCTCGAGGAGGCCCTGCAGCGCATCCTCGGCCTCAAGGCCTCGCTCGGCCTGCACGTGATGGAACCGGAGAGCCTCGTTCCCGGACGCGAGGCGCTCGAGGTGATCGGCAGCGACGAGCACCGCGCCATCGCGGCATCCGTCTCCGACAACGCCGTCGCGCTCATCAAGGACACCGAGGGCAACCTGCCGCTGCGGCCCGAAACGCACAAGCGCATCCGCCTGTACGGCATCACCGGGCAGTCGGACTTCACGGGCACCGACCCGAGCGGCTATCTCGACATCGCACGCGAGGAGCTCGAGCGCGCGGGCTTCGAGGTGCACGTGTTCAAGAACGCGCTGCAGCGCCAGGCCGAGGGCGAAGAGAACGTCTACTTCCACACCGTCATGGGCGACGAGGCGAACGAGGCATACCCCGAGAAGTACGATGCCGCGATAATCTTCGCGAACGTCGCGGGCTTCGCGCAGGAGGCGACAGTGCGCATCCGCTGGTCCACGCCGATGGCGGCCGAGATCCCGTGGTACGTCACCGAGGTGCCGACCGTGTTCGTGTCGCTGTTCCAGCCGAACCACCTCGTCGACGTGCCGATGGTCAAGACGCTCGTGCACGCCCACGCGCCGAGCCGCGAGGCGATCCACGCTGCCGTCGAGAAGATCACCGGCGCCTCCGCGTTCACCGGCACGTTCAACGAGAACGTGTGGTGCGGCGACATCTGGGGCACGCGGCTCTAGCCGACATGTGGGCGCGGGCGCATTCGCACTTTGCTAGCGTTGAGCACGGACCCGCCCCACATCGGGAACTCCCCCTCTGACTTCCGCACCACCCCTGCGCGCAGCTTTCACGCACCTTTCCGCATCGACAAACGAGGAGATCTCATGGCGGATTCCACAAAGGCCAATATCGGTGTCATCGGGATGGCGGTGATGGGCTCGAACCTGGCCCGCAATCTCGCCAGCCGCGAGGGCAACACCGTCGCCATCTACAACCGCTCCCCCGAGAAGACCCGCACGGTCGTTCAGGAGTTCCCCGACGCCGGCTTCATCGCGTCCGAGTCCATCGAGGACTTCGTCGACTCGCTCTCGAAGCCGCGCACCGCGATCATCATGGTCAAGGCGGGCAAGGGAACGGATGCTGTGATCGAGCAGCTCACGGAGCACTTCGAGCCCGGCGACATCATCGTCGACGGCGGCAACGCCCTGTTCACCGACACCATCCGACGCGAGAAGGCCGTGCGCGAGACCGGCATCAACTTCGTCGGCGCCGGAATCTCCGGCGGCGAGGAGGGCGCGCTCAAGGGACCGAGCATCATGCCCGGCGGCTCCGCCGAGGCGTGGGAGACGCTCGGCCCGATCCTGAAGTCGATCGCCGCGGTCGCCGAGGGCGAGCCGTGCGTGACGCACGTGGGCACCGACGGCGCCGGTCACTTCGTCAAGATGATCCACAACGGCATCGAGTACGCCGACATGCAGCTGATCGCCGAGGCCTACGACCTCATCCGCCGCGGCACCGGGAAGACTCCGGCCGAGATCGCCGACATCTTCGCCGAGTGGAACACCGGCGAGCTCGAGTCCTACCTGATCGAGATCACCGCCGAAGTGCTGCGCCAGGTCGACGCGAAGACCGGCAAGCCCCTGGTCGACGTGATCCTCGACCAGGCCGGCGCGAAGGGCACCGGAGCATGGACGGTGCAGACCGCCCTCGACCTCGGCATCCCCGTCTCCGGCATCGCCGAGGCCGTGTTCGCCCGGTCGCTGTCCTCCAAGCCGAAGCAGCGCGAAGCAGCATCCGACCTGCCCGGCCCGACCGGCACCTGGAGCGTCGACGACGCCGACGCGTTCGTCGAGGACGTTCGCCAGGCGCTCTACGCCTCGAAGATCATCGCGTACTCCCAGGGCTTCGACGAGATCGTCGCAGGCGCCGAAGAGTACGGGTGGGACATCAAGAAGGGCGAGATCGCGAAGATCTGGCGCGGTGGCTGCATCATCCGCGCCCAGTTCCTCAACCGCATCACCGAGGCCTACGAACAGGACCCCGGCCTGGTCGCGCTCGTGACCGCGCCGTACTTCACCGACGCCGTCTCCCACGCGCAGGACTCGTGGCGCCGCGTCGTGGTCGCCGCCGCGCAGGCCGGCATCCCCGCGCCCGCGTTCTCCTCATCGCTGTCGTACTACGACGGCCTGCGCGCCGACCGGCTCCCCGCCGCGCTCGTGCAGGGCCAGCGCGACTTCTTCGGCGCGCACACCTACAAGCGCACCGACACCGACGGCACCTTCCACACCCTGTGGTCCGGCGACCGCACCGAAGTCGAAGCCACCGACACCCACTGAGCCTCGCGCTCGTCGACGGTGCCCTGCGGATTCTCTCCGCAGGGCACCGTCGTTTCACGCGAGGCGTGACAGGCGCGACGAACAGGAGGATCGTAGATCGTGTCCCTGTCCGCAGACGCCAAGGAGGGCACCATGGCACAGATCATCGAGCACGAACCGCCCTACACCGTCGGGTACTTCGTCGGCTCCCTCGCGAAGAACTCGATAAACAGACGACTCTCGACGGCGCTCGTCAAGCTCGCGCCGCCTGAGCTGCAGATGAGCGAGATCTCGTTCTCGGATCTTCCGCTGTACAGCTGGGACTATGACGAGGACTACCCGCAGGTCGCGCGCGACTTCAAGGCGAGCATCGCTGAGAAGGACGCCGTTCTGTTCATCACTCCCGAGTACAACCGCTCCATCCCCGGCGCCCTGAAGAACGCGATCGACTGGGCCTCGCGGCCCTACGGGCAGAACGCGTTCTCACGCAAGCCGTCCGCGGTCATCGGCGCGTCCGCCGGCGCGATCGGCACCGCGCTCGCTCAGCAGAGTCTTCGCGCGGTGCTGTCGTTCTGCAACTCGCCGCAGCTGAGCGCCCCGGAGGCGTACATCCACATGACGCCGGACCTCATCACCGATGACGGCGAGGTCACGAACGAGTCCACGGAGGCGTTCCTGCGCGGCTACATGGACGAGTTCAGCGCGCACATCCAGCGCGTGCTGACGGTGGTGCCGCAGCAGCGCTGACGCGGGGCTCACCCGAGCGCGCGGGCGATCTGCGCGGCGGTGCGCTGCATGAGCGGGAGCCGGGCCGTGAGGGTCTCGAGGTCTTGCACCATGCGGATCGCCGTCACCGACAGGGCTCCCACCACCCCTGCGCGCGTGATGATCGGCACGGCGACGCAATTGACGAAGTCCTCGAACTCACCGTCGTCGACAGCGAAGCCCTGCTCGGCGATGTCGTCGAGTTCCGCGTCGAGCTTCGAGCGCGTCGTTATCGTGTTCTCGGTGTACTTCTTCCAGTCGGTCGCGGCAAGAATCGCGTCCCGCTGCGGCCGGTCGAGGTTCGCGAGAATCGCCTTGCCGACGCCGCTGCAGTGCGGGCGCACGGGAGCGCCGATGCGCGAGTACATGCGAACGCCGTTCGCGTCTTCGACCTTGTCGACGTAGACGATGGAGCTCTCCATGAGCGCCGCGAGATGCACCGTGTTCCCGACGGACTTGTGCAGCCGCCGCAGCGGGCCGGCCGCGACCTCGCGCAAGTCGATGCTCTCGAGCGAGGTCTGGGCGAGCGCGACGAGGTGGAAGCCGAGGGCGTACGTGCCGTCGCGGCGACGGCGCGCGTAGCCGACCTCTTCGAGCGCCTGGAGCTCGCGGAACATCGTCGAGCGGTGCAGATCGAACTCGTCCGCGAGCCGCGCGATGGACTTCGGTTCGGCCGCGATCGAGTCGATGATGCGCGCGGCACGCTTCACGCTCTGCGACATTACGCGTCCCCCGTCTTCTCGCGGCGAAGGCCGCGGCCCGGCAGGGCGGGCCGGAGTTCGCCGTGCGCAAGCACGGGCACTCCCCCGACGAGGACGTCGTCGATGCCGACGGATTCGCCAAGGGGCGCGGCGTACGTCGCCGTGTCGGCAACGGTGTCGGGGTCCACGACGATGACATCAGCGACCCAGCCGGGCGCGAGCCGCCCACGGCGTCCGAGGCTGAAGCGCTCGGCCGGCAGCGCCGACAAGTGGCGCACCGCGTCCGGCCACGACCAGGTCCGCCTGTCGCGCACGTACTCACGCAAGTACCGAGCGAACGTTCCTCGGGCGCGCGGGTGCGGGTGCGCGCCGATGAAGATGCCGTCGGATCCGCCGATGTGGCCGGGGTGGACCAAGATGCGCGCAAGCTCTGAAACGGGCCGTTCGTAGCGCACCGCCATGACGGCGTTGGCCCGCAGCCGCGACGCGGCGAGCACATCCAGTGAGAAGGTGATGGCATCCGTCCCCGCGCGCTCAGCACCCTCGGCGATCGTGAGGCCGTGCGCCCACGCGTACTCGGGAGCGGCGATGTGCGCGAGAGTGATCATGCTGGGCCACTCCGGCCCGAGGCTCGCCTTGCGGTCGACTTCGGGGAACCAGTCGCGGCGCAGACGTTCGCGCTCGGCAGCGGAGCCGAGCACGCTCATGACCTTGTCGACGGGTCGCGCCGACAGCTCGGGCGGCAGCAGCGGCATCGCGAGCAGTGTGCAGCCCCGCGTGTACGGGTAGGCGTCGAAGGTAGCGTCGACGCCCGCGCGCGCGAGGGCATCGAGCTGGCCGAGCACGATGTGCGCCTCGGCATGGAAGTGGGATACGTGGACACGAGAGCCGGATGCCACGGCGATAGCGGCGATCTCGGTGATGCCCTCTGCCGAGTTCGCCTCGTACCCGCCGCGCATGTGGCTCACATAGACGCCGCCCGCTCGGGCGACGGGAACGCACAGCGCCGCGATCTCCTCCGCGTCGGCGAAGATGCCCGGAACGTAGTCGAGCCCGGTCGACAGGCCGACGGCCCCCGCGGCCATCCCTTCCTCGACGAGGTCGCCCATTGCCGCGCGCTCGGCTGGAGCAGCCGCCGTGGTCGACCTCCCGCAGACCTCCCAGCGCACCGTGCCGCCGGGTATCAGGTACGCGGCGTTGACGCGTGACGCGCCGTCGACCGCGGCGAGGTACGCGGCGACGCCGCCTCCCGTGTAGCTCGGGTGCGGGCCGTTGATCGCCGCGAAGTACTCGCCGGCATATGAGCCGTCTCCCGGTGCGTAAGAGACGCCGTCCTGGCCGGCGATGATGCTCGTCACACCCTGCCGGAGCAGCGCCCGCTGCACGTCGGAATCGGCCAGCAGGCCATCGGCGTGCGAGTGCGCGTCGACGAATCCCGGCAGCACGTAGCGGCCTGAGCAGTCGATGACCCTATCGTCCTCCCGGGGCGGACTGTCGTCGACCGCGACGATGTGCTCGCCCTCGATGACGACGTTCGCGGTTCTCAGCTCGTCGCTGTTGACGACGGTCCCGCCCCGCAACACGGTTCGCATGCGCTGCCCTTCTCCGCCGATCAGAAGAACGTCCGGACGAGGTCGATGACCCTGTCAGAGTCGCGCGAGCGCACGACGGGCAGATAGTGCCACTTGTCGAACGCCGTGCACGGGTGGGAGAGCCCGAGCGTCACGACATCGCCGATGGCGACGTCATGGTTGCCGAGCCGCAGGTAGCTGTGCTGGTCGTTCATGGCCGAGACATTCGCGTCGTCGAGCGGCGACCCGGCGTCACCGATGTCGCGGGCTGTCGCACGCGGGATCGGCAGGCCCTCGTCGAACGGGAAGTCGCGCTTGCCTCCGTCGAGGAGCGCGAGGCCTGGCTCGGGGTGCGACACCACGCGTGCCAGTCCGTGCATCGCCGGACGCAGCGGTCTCTCGACGTTCACTCCGGCCTCGTCGAGCGGTGAGATGCCGCGGTAGAAGCCGTCGTCGTGGGTGATGTAGGCGCCCGAGCGGAGCGTCCATCGCGTGCCCGAATCGTTCTTCATCGCGTCGGCGTACACCTCGGCGACGATGTCGAAGTAGGCGCTGCCGCCGGCGGTGACATAGATCGCGTCGCCATCGTAGAGATCCCCGAGGGCGCTGTGCAGCGCGACCTGGCCCTCGAGATAGGTGCGCACGGCATCGATCGAGTGCGGCGACCGATCGTGGCCGAGGCTGCCTTCGTAGCCGGCCACGCCGGCCAGGCGCAGGACCTCGGATGCCGCGAGGCGACGCGCGACAGCGATCGCGGCCTCGATCGAGCGCGCGCCGGTTCGGCCCCCGCGGCGCCGAGCTCGACGCACACGTCGACGGGTCGCGGAAGCTCGACGCGAGCGAGCGCCGCCTCCATGACGTCGACAGTCTCGACCGAGTCCGCCCAGCAGACGAACTCCAAAGCGGGGTCGGCGAGTTCCCCCGCGAGATACCGCAGCGAGCGTTCATCGACCGCGGAGTTTGCGAGCATGATCGAGCTCAGCCCGAACGATCGCGCCGTGCGCACTTGCCCCATCGTCGCGAGAGTGATGCCACGACAGCCGGCATCGAGCTGCTTCTGCCACAGCGCGGGGGCCATCGTCGTCTTGCCGTGCGGCATGAGCTCGAGGCCGCGCTGCTTCGCCCAGTCGCCCATGACCTCGATGTTGCTGTGCGTCGCCTCGGCGTCGAGAACGATGAGCGGTGTCCAGAACTCGCGAAGTCGCGGCTCGCTCTCGAGGAATTCGCGCACCCTGAGCCCGAAGGCGCGCGCCGGCAGTCCCTTGTCTCGTTCGGACAGTCTCTCGTCGGCGAGCTCATCAAGGCGAAGCGACCTCATCGGCATCCTTCCGTCGGCTGTGCACCTTCTGCACGCGTGAATCCACCCAACGGTAGCCCCGCCTGGGCGGCACGCGCAAACCTTCGTTGTGCATTATTTGCAACGTCAATTGCAGCTCTCGCACAGCGCGGGCATAGTGGGCGCATGATGTCCGAGGCTCTTCCCCGCGTGATCACGATCGGCGAGACCATGGTTCTCGTCACCCCGGCCTTCGCCGAACCGCTCGGCACGGCGGCGGATTTCCATCTCGACGCGGGCGGCGCAGAGTCGAACGTCGCGTCTCATCTCGCGCACCTCGGCGTGCCCAGCGCGTGGGTGAGCGCGGTCGGCGCAGACGCTCTCGGCGACCGGCTTCGGGCGACGATCGAGAGCCGCGGCGTCGACGTGCGCTGGGTCACCTCCGATCCCGAAGCGCCGACAGGCGTGTACTTCAAAGACCCGGGACGAGGAGTGCTGTACTACCGGCGCGGTTCCGCGGCCTCTCGCATGGGGCCGGCCTCGATCTCGCACGTGCCGCTCGAATCGGCCGACATCGTGCATGTCACGGGAATCACGCCCGCACTCTCGTCGAGCTGCTCGGCGCTCCTCGACACCGTTCGCGATCGCGTCGCCGACAGCGACGCCCTGCTGAGCTTCGACGTCAACCACCGCTCCGCCTTGTGGGCGGAGGGCGCAGCAGCGCCCGTACTCCGCTCGTTCGCCCGCTTGTGCGACATCGTCTTCGTCGGCCTCGACGAAGCGCAGACGCTGTGGGGCTGCGAGACCGCTGACGACGTCCGCGCTCTCCTGCCCGAACCCGACCGGCTGATCGTCAAGGACGGCGACGTCGGCGCGACCGAGTTCCACGGGACCGAGCGTGTTGTCGTTCCCGCGATCCCTACCGAGGTCATCGAGGCGGTCGGTGCGGGAGACGCGTTCGCCGCGGGCTACCTCGCTGCGACTCTCCAGGGCGCCTCGGCATCCGATCGTCTGCTCGCCGGCCACAACCAGGCACGGCTCGTGCTCGCTTCGACGAGCGACTTCCTCACTGAACCCCGCATACAGAAGGGCTGACATGGCCGAAAATTCCGAATACGACGAGATCTTCGGCTCCGCGCCGCTGATGGCGATTCTGCGCGGCATGGGTGTCGAGCGCAGCCTCGCTGTGGCGACGGCCGCGTGGGACCTCGGCATCGACGTCGTCGAGCTGCCCATCCAGACGCCAGAGGACGTCGAGGCCCTGCGCGTCGTGTCCGAGGCGGGCCGTTCGCGCGGCAAGCGGATCGGCGCCGGCACTGTCGTGAGCCGTGAGCACGTCGAGCAGGCGGCGGAGGCGGGAGCCGAGTTCACGGTCAGCCCCGGTTTCGACATCGACGTCGTGCGAGCCTCGAGCGTGGCGGGACTGCCGCCGCTTCCCGGTGTCGCGACGCCGACCGAGGTTCAGATCGCGATGGGCGAAGGACTCACGTGGCTCAAGGCGTTTCCTGCGTCGCTGCTTGGCACGAGCTGGTTCGGCGCGATGCGTGGACCGTTCCCGGGAGTGCGCTTCGTCGCGACGGGCGGCATGGACGCCTCGAACGCGGCGGACTTCCTCGATGCCGGCGTGCGCGTGGTCGCTGTCGGCTCCGCTCTCGAAGACGAGTCGCAGCTGCCGCTTCTCGCGCAGCTGCTGGGGCGCTGAGCGTGGCGACCCCGGCCGAGCGCCTCGCCTTCGTCGAGGCGCGACTCGCCTACGAGATCGACGTGGTCGCAGCGTTCCAGGCCCAGGCCGAGGGCTCGGCCGTGATCGTCGACACGCGCAAAGCGCGGTCGTGGGACAACGGGCACGTGACCGGCGCACTGCATCTTCCCTCAAGCGCGCTCGACGGCGACCTTGAGTTCCTTCCGCGCGAGCGCACGCTCGTCGTGTACGGCTGGGGTCCCGGCTGCAATGGCGCCGCGCACACGGCTCGCGTGCTGCTCGAGCGCGGCTTTGATGTGCGCGAGATGATCGGCGGCTTCGAGTACTGGGCGCGCAACGGCTTTCCCGTCGAGGACGCGAACGGCGATGCGACGCGGCCAGCCGACCCGCTCGTGACTGCCGAGGGCTGACGGGACCGACGGAAATGGCGGATGCTGCGAGCGCAGCATCCGCCATTTCCGTCTTCGCCTACTTGCCCTCGGGAATAGCCGCTACGGCGTCGATCTCGACGAGGATGTTCGCGAGCTGCGATCCGACGGTCGTGCGCACGGGGTACGGCTCGCTGAAGAACTCCTTGTACGCCTCGTTGAACTCGGTGAAGTCAGCGAGGTCAGCGAGGTGCACTGTCGTCTTCACGCAGTCGTCGAGCGTGAGCCCCCGCTCGGCGAGGGCGGACTGCACGTTGCGGAGCACCTGACGGGTCTGGTCCCCGACGCTCTCGGCCACGGCGTTGCCGTTTGCGGCGTCCTGGGGTCCGAAGCCGGCCGTGTAGACGAAGCCGTTCGCCTCGACCGCCTGGCTGTACGGTCCCGCAGGCTGCGGGGCGCTCGTGGTGTGGAATGCCTTCTTCGACATGGTGTTCTCCTTATGTTTCGTTCGGATCGTGCGAGTAGAGGGTCGGATGCCGCGAGCGGTCAGCCCAGCTCGTGCAGGCGACCGGCGTTCTCGACGTCGGGCCGCACCTTCGCGTAGGCGGTGGCGATGACTCCCGCGAGCGCGATGACGGCGGCGTAGACGATGACGGGCCAAATGCTACCCGCCCACGCGACGAGCGCCGCGCAGATGAGCGGGGCGAACCCGCCGCCGAGGGTGTTCGAGAACTGGTAGCCGACGTTGACGCCCGTCGTGCGCGCTTCGACGTCGAACATCGCGGTGAGCAGCGTCTGCAGGGTGCCCTGCATGGCGACGCCCGGGATGACGAAGCCGACGATCATGCCGAGCCAGATGAGAATGGCGGTTCCGCCGCTGAACAGCGCGAAGGCCGGGTACAGAAGCACGGCGAATGCGATGCACGCCAGGATGTAGAACCGGCGTCGGCCGACCTTGTCGGAGATGTGACCCCAGAACGGCGCCATGCCGATCTGCAGGAAGCCGACGATCATCGTGCCGATGAACCCGATCTCGGGATCGACGCCGTTGTTGACCATGTGCGCGAGGCCGAAGGTGAGAACGACGTAGCCCGCGATGCTCTGCGGCAGGCCGATGAAGATGCCGAGGACGAGGTTCTTGGGATGCCGCAGCGCCTCCATGATGGGGTTCTTGCGCTTGACTGCGCCGAGCTCGATGGTCTTCGTGTAGGTCTTGAATTCCTCGGACTCCTCGAGCTTGCGACGCAGGACGACGGCGACGATCGTGAGCACCGCGGCGAACAGGAACGGGATGCGCCAGCCCCATGTCATGAAGAACGAGTCGGATCCCGCGCCGAGAATCGACATCAGGCCGGCCGAGAACACGTTGGCAACGCCGGCGCCCGTGATGAGGAGGGCGCCGAACAGTCCCCGGCGTCCCGGCGGCGCGTATTCGACGACGATCGTCGCCGCGGGTCCCATCTCACCGCCGACGAACAGTCCCTGCGCCATGCGCAGAATCACGAGCAGGATCGGGGCCGCGAGACCGATGGATGCCGCCGAGGGGATGAGCCCCATGAGCGTGGTGCAGATTCCCATGCCGATCACGGTGATCATGAGGGACCGTTTGCGGCCGAAGCGGTCGCCGACGTAGCCGAAGACGATTCCGCCGATCGGGCGCAGCAGGAAGCCGACGGCGAAGCTCGCGAATGAGGCGAGCATTCCGGTCACCGGGTCATCGCCGGGGAAGAAGACGGCGGGGAACACGACAGCGGCGCCGAGACCGAAGAGGTAGTAGTCGTAGTACTCCATCATGGTACCGATGGCGCCACCGGCAATGGTCCGGCGATCCTTGGGCGGAATCGCACGCAGCCCGCGAGTCGGCTGCATCGTTGAGTTGGCCATGAGAGCTTCCTTACTCTTTGTATGATCCGGGGTCGTCACGCCCCACTCGGTCCGCTGCTCTCCCTCAGCAATAGCCGGGCAAAGAGCGAATCTGGCGGGGTTCACGTACAGTGGAACGGCGTAGACAAAGTGTTAAGCTAACAACTAGCAAACAGTTTGTCTAGGCCAGAGACAGTCTGTACATCATGACGAGGGAGCGTGCATGTCCGCCAATGCTGAGGCAGTCCTGATCGAGAACGACGAGCGGGCCCGGATCTTCGAGTCCATCGACGCGATTCTCGAGGTTTACGAACCTGCGATGAAGGCGATGGCAGCCGCGGCCGGACCCGGCTGCGAGGTGGTCCTGCATGATCTCTCCGCAGAGGACCCGGACCTCGAGCACACGATCGTCGCTATCGAGAACGGCCACGTCACCGGCCGTGAGGTGGGCGGTCCTTCCAGCAGCCTTGGCGCCGGCGTGATCCACAACCAGGGCGCCGACCACGATGCTTTCGGCTACCGCGGCTTCACGAGCGACGGCCGCCAGCTGCGCTGCTCGTCGATCTACTTCCGGAACCCCGCGGGAAAGATCATCGCCGCCTTGTGCATAAACGTGGACGTGAGCGCACTCCAGCAGGCGAAGGTGCTCCTTGACACGCTGCTCCCCGAGCCGGCGGCCGATGCGCCAGGGCAGCCGAACGAATTCTTCGGACAGGATCTCATGGCCGTCATGGACGCCATGGTCACCGACGCTATCGATTCCGTCGGCAAGCCGGTTGCGCACATGACAAGGGATGATCGTGTCGCGGTGCTGAGGAAGCTCGACCAGCAGGGTGCCCTGCAGATGCGCAAGGGCATGGATCACATCGCGAGCCGCCTCGGAATCTCTCGCGTCACGGCCTATTCATACCTCGACGATGCGCGCACGGAGGGTAACTAGCCCGTAGTCAGAACTTCAGCAGGACCTTCCGCGACGCAGATAGATCTGGAGCAACGTCGAATGCGTCGGCGAAATCCTCCGCCGCGTAGCGCACCAGCACATCGCCGTTCGTGTGGTCCGGGGTCCTCCTAGTGAAGGTCTCCGGCACCAAGAACGATCGCGGCTTCAGGTGAGCGCTGCCGCGCCCTGTTCCTCAGACAACCGTGGTGATGCTGCCGTCAATATCATGCGCGATTCTGCGCTTTGAACTGACGACGCGAGACGGTTGGCAGAGGCCTGCTGCTCAGGTCGTCATAGCTGTCATCGATCGCGTCGGTGACCAAGTCGAGATCGCGTGCGCGAGTTTCCGGGGTCACGATGGTCGCCCACAGCGTGATGCCCGAGAGCACCACGACGTAGCCGGCCAGGGGCCACCAGGAGTTGCTGAACGCAACCAGCAGCAGTGCGCCGATCAGCGGCGCTATGCCGCCCGCGATGACCGCGCTAAACTCTCGCGTGATCGCGACGCCGATGTAGCGCGCGCGGTTCCCGAACAACTCGGGAAGGGCCGCGCATTGCGCGCCAAGCATCACGTTTACGCCGACGCCGTATGTGATCGCGAGAACCGGGATGATGAGCCACATAGAGCCGAGCGACATGAGCCACCACGCGGGAATAGCGAGCACCAGCTGGATGATCGACCCGATGCGGTAGACCCGCATGCGGCCGAACCGGTCGCTCAGTGCACCAGCGATCGGGATCACGAAAACGCCGATCGCAGCGCCGATCGCGATCGCAAGCGGACCTTCCCATTCTTCCGCCGCAACGATCTTCGTGACGTAGCTGACGGCAAGCGTCTGGTAGATGGCCGACCCGCCGTTCTCGGCCATGCGAAGACCGATGCCTCGAACGATGGTGCGCCACGACTTCGTGAAGGAAACGGCGAGCGGGTTGCGCGCCACCTGCTCGTTTTTCTCAAGGTTGATGAAAGCGGGGCTCTCACGCAAACGGAGGCGGATGAAGATCGCAATTGCGATCAGGAGGATCGACGCGAGGAAGGGCAACCTCCACAGCCAGTCGTGCACGATTTGGCGGTCGACGAGACCGAGGAAAAAGAAGACGATCGAGGCGATGATCGTTCCGATCATGATGCCTACAAACGGCAGCGCCGAGAAGTATCCGCGGCGCCGTACCGGAGCGTACTCCGCCATGAGAACAGTTGCGCCCGCCTGCTCCGCTCCCGCGCCGAGGCCCTGGAGGATGCGCAGAACGACCAATAGAATCGGCGCCCAGATCCCGATCTGCTCTCCGGTCGGGAGCACACCGATCAGAGTGGTCGACGCTCCCATTAGCCCGATCGTGGCTATCAGGACACCTTTACGTCCCAGCTTGTCGCCGATCGTACCGAAGATGACGCCACCGAATGGTCGGGCGAAGAAGCCGACAGCATAAGTCGCGAAACCGGCGGCTGTGCCGGCACCTGCGCCTAAGGCCGGAAAGAACAGCTCACCGAAGATGAGTGCGGACGCCAAGCCATAGAGGGCGAAGTCGTAGTACTCGAGCGCGCTTCCGACGCTCGAGGCGAGCGTGGCGCGACGCAGGTTTGCGGCGTATTCAGGATCCGACGAACGCCGATCATCGCGGGAGTTCTCGAGAGCCATGGTGTACCTCCTGCCGGGTGGTCCATCGCCGCGGGAGACAGTGCGTCACCGTTGACAAAGACCGACGAGCGTGAGCAGTGCCGCCCACCGCAGACGACGATAACACTCTGCTGAACTCAGTTCAATATGTTGAACTCAATCACGTGCTGCGTGATCGTGCATTTGCACCTCGGGGGCGAGATTCAGCGGGTTGGACATGCGGCGTCCAACCTCAGCCAAAGCATCAAGGAGTCGCTCCAGCACTTCCTCGGAGAGTTCTGCTTCCAGAACCGACGCACCGAGAGCGATGGGGACCTCTCCGCTTGATTGCGGAGGGACGACGATCGCGAATCCGGCGAGTCCGGGATACACCTCGCCGTGATCGAGGCTGTAGCCGCGCTCTCTTGTGTCGGCTAGCTTCTGGCGCAGCCCCTCAAGCGACGTCGTCGACCGTTCCGTGAAGGCCGGGCGCGACTCCGGAGACGCGAAGCGACGCTCGATCTCTACGTCGGGAAGCGCCGCGAGCAGAGCGTTGCCGACTGCCGTGATCGACGCGGGATAGCGAGAGCCGATTCCCGCAGAGAGTCGGAACGGTGCTCGTCCGACGTGGGTCGCGAGGTAGAGCACGTGCGTACCCTCTAGCACGGCCAGCTGGCAGCGCTCGTGGCGCAGCACATCTGATTCAGCGCAGGCGCGATAGAACTCGAGTACAGGATCGAAGGAGTGAAGAAAGGCTCCCCCGAGCTCGAGCACCCGACGCCCGAGCACGTATCCCGCCTCCGTTCGCCGTATCAGGCCCCCGTCTTCAAGAGCAGCGCAGACGTTGAGTGTGGATGATTTCGCAGCACCCAGTTCTCGGGCGATGACCGTCAGCGAGAGCGGATCGCCTTGCGCATTGCCAAGGAGGTCGAGGATCCGTACCGCACGGGCCACAGCGGGCGCCTTGTCGGCCGACGGTTCAGTTGCCACGCACCCCCCTCCCCTCAGTAGAAGTCCACCGTATCGACACGATTGAGCAGGGGCTTGCCGTCGAGGAAGCGCGTCGCGTTCTCGACGAAGAGTTCGGCGATGCGCCGGTCCTCCGCAACGTTGAGCGCTGCCGTGTGGGGGCTGAGCAGGACGCGGGGGTGATCCCAGAGCGGGCTCTCAGTCGCGAGCGGCTCAACCGCGACGACGTCAAGCGCCGCGAAGGCGACCGTGTCGTTGTCAAGCGCTCGAAGGAGCGCATCTTCATCGATGACCGCACCCCGACCGACATTGGCGACAACGAGCCCTCGCTTCGCCGCGGCGAGGAACTCCTCGCCGACGAGCTTCTCCGTCGCCGACGTACCGGGCAATGCGACAACGACCGCGTCGACCCGGGAGGCGACAGACACGACATCGTCGGGGTGGACGAACTCATCGACGTTATCGACCGCTCGCTCATGCCGGGCTGTGCCGATCACCGTAGCACCAAATGCCTTCAAGAGCCGAGCAACTTCCATTCCGATTCCACCCAGCCCGAGAACCAGAACTGTCTGCTCAGCGAGTTGCGCCATTTCCCATCGCCCACTCCACTCATGAGCGCGCTGCTGCTGCTGCAGTCGCGGCAGCGTCTTCGCGCCTGCGAGAAGCCCAAACAGCGCAAACTCGGCGAGGGGACCGCCGTGCACTCCGGCCGAGGTCGTGAACGCAACCCGAGCGAGCGACTCGGAGTCAAGCTCCGCCGCCTTGACCTGTCCGCCGCCACCGGCCGCCATGACCTGCACCCATCGCAACCCTCGGTTGCGCTCGACTGTCCGTTTGAGTGCTGCTGGGCTCACGTCCGGGATCCCGTACAGGGCGTCGGCGCCGTCGAGAAGCTCCTCAAAGCGGGCCTGCTGCTCGGGAGTGCGCGAGAATGATGGGTCACCGGAGAAGTCGGCAGGATGCCGCATGGGCGGGAGGAGTGACTGATCACGTAGGAGCGTCACGCGCGGTTCTCGCTCTTCGATCAGGTTGCACAGTTCTTCACTCAGCGGCGTCGCAACGGCGACTTTCAGCTGTTCCATTGGGCAGATCCGCTCCTCTGCATCGGTTGTTCTCCCTAGCCTACCGAGTATTCACAATACTGAACAACGTTCTGTATAGTGTCTTTGACCTCCGGCTGCGCACTACGCGCTCCCCCACGTGCACGCAACCCATTGGCCCACGCTCGCGCGTGTCGAAGAATGGTGGGAGGTTCGACAGGTGGAGGAGACATGACGGACAACCAGGAGCGCGCCGTTCACAACGGCGTCCAAGACGAGCCCATCATGGACATGCATGAGGCGAGCGACGATGACAAGATCAGCGGGATCGTGACGCAAGAGCGCCTCGACATGGCAGGAGCGAACGCGGCAGAGATCGAGTACAAGCTCCGGGAGCGGTTCCGGGAGGCCGGGCTCGACGTGGACGACGAGTTCGTCAGCGAGCAGGCGCAAGAGATCTCAGAGTATCCGCTGAGCGGCCACGACACGCAAGAGCCGAACGGCTGAGTCGGTACGCGCGCAAGAAGGAGGCCATGGCAGCCCCGCTGCCATGGCCTCCTTGCGTGGGCGCGGCGTTACGCGGCGCCGTCGAACAGGCTCGTGACCGAGCCGTCTTCGAAGACCTGATTGATGGCTCGGGCGAGAAGCGGCGCGATCGAGAGGATCTCGAGCTTCTCGAACCGCTTCTCCTCGGGCAGCGGCAGGGTGTCGGTGACGACGACCTTGTCGATCGACGACGACTGCAGCAGCTCGACGGCGGGGTCGCTGAACACGGCGTGAGTTGCCGCGACCACGACGCCGGTCGCGCCGTTCGCCTTGAGCGCTTCAGCGGCTTTGACGATCGTGCGTCCCGTGTCGATGAGGTCGTCAACGAGCAGGCACACGCGGCCCTTCACATCACCTACGATCTCGTGCACCGACACCTGGTTCGGCACGAGCGGGTCGCGGCGCTTGTGGATGATCGCGAGAGGCGCGCCTAGCTTGTCGCTCCAGTTGTCGGCGACGCGCACGCGCCCCATATCGGGCGACACGACAGTGAGGTTCGCGGGGTCGAGGCGCTTCTTGAAGTACTCGAGCAGAACAGGCATCGCGAACAAGTGGTCGACCGGCCCGTCGAAGAAGCCCTGGATCTGCGCGGCGTGCAGGTCGACGGACATGATCCGGTCGGCGCCGGCGACCTTGAACAGGTCGGCGACGAGGCGGGCCGAGATCGGCTCGCGGCCGCGGCCCTTCTTGTCCTGACGCGCGTAGGGGTAGAACGGCGCGACGACAGTGATGCGCTTCGCGGAGGCCCGCTTGAGCGCGTCGACCATGATGAGCTGCTCCATGAGCCACTCGTTGATCGGCGTCGAGTGCGACTGGATGACGAAGGCGTCGCAGCCGCGCACGCTCTCGTCGAATCGCGCGTAGATCTCGCCGTTCGCGAAGGTCCTGGCATCCGTCGGGACAAGTTCCGAGCCCAGCTCATCGGCGATCTGCTGTGCGAGCTCCGGGTGCGCGCGCCCGGATACGAGGACGAGCCGCTTCTGCCCCGAGATCTTAATACCGGACACAACCCCTGCTTTCTGTCGTTGTTTCGACGTGCATCGTTACTCTGCCGGCGCCGCCGCGTCCGCTGCGTCGGCGGCCGCTGAGCCCGGACGGTTGGCCTTGACCCAGCCGTCCATGTTCCGCTGCGGTGCGACGCTGATGCCAAGGGCACCCGCAGGAATGTTCTTCCGCACCACTGTTCCGGCGCCCGTGTATGCGCCGTCACCAATTGTAATCGGCGCAACAAACACGTTGTGCGAGCCGGTCCGCACGTGCGAGCCGATCGTCGAGGCGTGCTTGTTGACGCCGTCGTAGTTGGCGAAGATCGTTCCGGCGCCGATATTCGACTGGATGCCGATCTCGGCGTCGCCGACGTACGACAGGTGCGGAACCTTCGATCCCGCGCCGATTCGCGCGTTCTTCGTCTCGACGAACGTACCGATCTTGCCGTCCTCGCCGAGGTAGGTTCCGGGGCGCAAGTAGGAGAAGGGGCCGACGGAGGCGCTTGCGCCGATCACCGCGAGAGTGGCGTCGGTGCGCTTCACGACAGCGTGCTCGCCGACTTCGCAGTCCACGAGGGTCGTGTCGGGACCGATCTCTGCGCCGGATTCGATGACACTCGCGCCGAGGATCTGTGTGCCGGGCTTGATCGTGACGTCCGGGGCGAGCCGCGCCTTCACATCGATCCACGTCGTCGCCGGGTCCTGAACGGTAACGCCCTCCCGCTGCCAGCCCTGCACGATGAGGCTGTTCAGACGGGCCGCCGCGACGCTCAGCTGCACGCGGTCGTTGACGCCTTCCACGACCCACGGCTGCGAGACGGGGATTGCGGCCACGTGTGCGTCGTCGGCGCGGAGCAGGCCGATCACGTCGGTGATGTACTTCTCGCCCTGCGCGTTGGCCGTGGTGAGCTTCGGAAGCTGGTCACGCAGGGCCTGGCGGGTGAACAGGTAGACGCCTGCGTTGATCTCGGTGATCGCGAGTTCGGCGTCGGCGGCATCCTTCTGCTCGACGATGCGGTCGAGCAGACCGTCGGCTTGGCGCACTATGCGGCCGTAGCCGTGCGCGTCCTCGAGAACCGCCGACAGCAGTGTCGCGGCAGCGGCCTTCTCTCTGTGCCGCTCGATGAGCTGGGAGAGGGTGCCCGAGTCGAGAAGCGGAACGTCGCCGTTGACGACGAGAACATCGCCGTCGAAGTCGCCGGGAAGCGCGTCCACAGCCTGCTCGACAGCGCGGCCGGTGCCGGGGACCTCGTCCTGGTCGACGATCTCGCTCTGCGGCAGCTCCGCCTCGATCACGTCGACGAGGCGGTCACGTTCGTGTCGCACGACCGTGATCACGTGCGCGGCGTCGAGCGCTCGAGCGGTGGCGAGAACGTGGCCGATCATCGGCACTCCCCCGAGAGGATGGAGCAGCTTCGGCAACGAGGACTTCATGCGCGTCCCCTGTCCTGCGGCGAGAATGACGACGGCCAGCCTGTTATCGCTCATGCTCCGCCTCCAGGACTCGAACCTGGACTTAACAGCTCCAAAGGCTGTCGTGCTGCCATTACACCAAGGCGGACCACGCGTCGTGAAAAACGCGCAGGTTCCAGTCTGCCAGATGTCACGCTGTGCGCCCGCCGCACTCGACCCACGATAATGGAGGAATGCCCGAGCAGGATGACGAGGTGGACCGCATCGTCCACGCGTGGGAGCGCGAGCGCCCCGACCTCACGTTCTCGCCTCTTCAGGTGCTCTCCCGCGTCGGCCGGCTCTCCCGTCACCTCGAGCTCGCGCGTCGCAACGCGTTCACGCGTTCGAAGCTCGAGTCGTGGGAGTTCGACGTGCTGTCGGCCCTTCGGCGCGCGGGGGAACCGTTCACGCTCAGTCCCAAGCAGCTGCTGCTGCAGACGCTCGTCTCAAGCGGGACGATGACGAATCGCATCGACCGGCTCGTGACTCGGGGGCTCGTCGAGCGCCGTACGGACCCGAATGACGGTCGCGGCATCCTCGTGGTTATGACCGCGACGGGGCTGGCTCAAGTGGATGCCGCCATCACGCGGCTCGTCGACGCTGAGGCGGAGCTGCTCGCCGTGCTCTCCCCCGCGGAGCAGACGAAGCTCGCGGGCCTCCTGCGCAAGCTCATCCTCGGCTTCGACGAGGTCTGAGCCGGTCGCCTCAGCGGCGCAGCACTTTCCGCGCCAGCCAGTTGCCGACGAACTGCACGATCTGCACGATGATGACGATCACGATGACGGCGGCCCAGGTGACGACGGGCTCGAACTGGCGGTAGCCCCACTGGATGGCGAAGGTTCCGAGCCCGCCGCCGCCGAGGTACCCGGCGAGGGCCGACATCTCGACGATGGCGACGAACACGAAGGTGTAGCCGAGGATGAGCGGGCCGAGCGCCTCGGGAAGCACGACGGACCAGATCGTCCGCAGTCTGCTTGCTCCCGCCGCGCGCGATGCCTCGATGACGCCGGGCGAGACGGTGACGAGGTTCTGCTCGACGATTCGGCTGACGCCGAAGATGGCGGCGAGGGAGATCGCCATGATCATCGCATCGTTTCCGATTCCCTTGCCGATCACAAGGCGCACGAGCGGCTGTATCGCGGGAATGAAGATGATGAACGGGATCGGGCGGAAGAAGTTGACGATGACGTTGAGGATGGTGAACACCGCCGAGTTGGCGTAGATGCCGCCGCGGCGGGTGACGTAGAGCGCGAGGCCGAGAATGAGGCCTCCGGCGCCGCCGAACAGGAGGCTGAACGCGACGAGGTATAGCGTCGCGCCCGTCTCTTCGAGAAGGTTGGGCAGCAGCTCGATCAACCGGTCCATCAGGCGGCCTCCACCACGTCGATCGCCTCGCCGATCCGGCGCAGGGCTGCCTCGATTGAGTCGTCATCGCCCGTGAGCGCGAGCGTCAGGTGGCCGAACGCGCGACCGCGAATGTCGTTGATTCCGCCATAGACGAGTTCGAAGCCGACGCCGGCGCGGGCGAGTTCGAGGAAGACGTCGCCCTGCGAGCGATGGCCATCGCGGAACGAGAACGTGACGATGCGGCCAGGATGGCGCTCCCGCAGAGCCGCGACTTCGGCGGCATCCGGAACTCCCTTCACGACCGTCGACACGAAACGACGGGATGCCGCATGCTGCGGTTGTGAGAAGACGTCGAACACGTCGCCCTGTTCGATGATGCGCCCCTTCTCCATCACGGCGACGCGTGTCGCGATGGACTGGATGACGTCCATTTCGTGTGTGATGACGACGATCGTGACGCCGAGTTCACGGTTCACCCGGTCGAGCAGGCCCAGAACTTCGTGCGTCGTCTCAGGGTCAAGGGCACTCGTGGCCTCGTCGGCGAGGAGGATGCGCGGCGACGACGCGAGCGCGCGCGCAATGCCCACGCGCTGCTTCTGACCGCCCGAGAGCTGGTCGGGGTAGCTGCGTCCCTTGTCGGCGAGGCCGACGAAGTCGAGGAGCTCCGCGACGCGGCGTTTGCGCTCTGCCTTCCCGACTCCGGCGACGACGAGCGGGTACGCGATGTTCTTCGCGACGGTCTTGGAATTGAAGAGGTTGAACTGCTGAAAGATCATGCCGATCTCGAGGCGCAGCTTACGCAGCTCGCTTTCGGCGAGAGTCGTGATGTCGGTGCCGTCGACGATCACGTGTCCGCTCGTGACCGGCTCAAGCGCATTGATGAGCCGCACGAGCGTTGATTTCCCTGCGCCCGAATAGCCGATGATGCCGAACACTTCGCCCGCTTCGATGTCGAGGCTGACGCCGTCGATGGCATGAATGAGCTGCCCCTTGTCTGATGGAGAGGGATATGACTTCGTCACATCCTTGAGGCTGACGATCGGCACGATGTGTCCTTCGGGTTTCACAGCGAATCCGGCGGGTGGAGTTCACCCGCCGGACACGCGACGTTGCAGTATGGGGAGAGTTTAGGTGCTCAGCCCTTCGCCTTGATGTCGGCGACCACGTCGTCGAGGGACGACTGGAGGTCAGCGGCGGGCGTCTTGACGAACACGGCGGTGCCGCCGGACTTCTCCTGGACGGCGTCGAGCACGTCCTGGTTGCTCTGGTAGATGTCGACGAGCTTGTTGTACACCTCGTTGTCCTTGTCAGCCGCGCGGGTGACGAAGATGTTGATGTACGGAACCGCGTTCGGGTCGTTCGGGTCGTCCTGCGCGAGAGCGTCGGAGGCCTTCAGGCCGGCGTCTTCGATGAAGTCGTTGTTGATGATCGCGGCGGCGAGATCAGGGAGCGACGTAGGCGTGAGGCTCGCCTCGAGTGCCGTGACCTTGACCTTGGACTTCGCTTCGTCGACGTCAGACACGGTGGAGAAGACGCTTCCGCCGTCCTTCAGAGTGATGAGACCGGCGGACTGCAGCACGAGGAGTCCGCGCGCCTGGTTCGACTCGTCGTTGGGAACGGCTACCTCCGAACCCTTGGGGATGTCGGCGACCGAGTCGTACTTCGTCGAGTACAGTCCGAGCGGGTAGATCGCCGTGGCTCCGATCGGCGTGAGGTCATCGTTTGAAGCCTCGTTGTACTGTGCCAGGTAGATGATGTGCTGGAACTGGTTGATGTCGATGTCGCCCTCGCTCAGCGCGGGGTTCGGCTGCGCGTAGTCGGAGAAGTCGATGATGTCGACCGAGATGCCCTCGTCCGCCGCGGCCTTCTTGTAGATGTCCCACTCGGGGTCGCTCGCACCGATGACACCGATCTTGACGGGGTTGTCGGCGCTGCCCTTCTCCGCATCGTCCGATGCGGCTTGGCCTGAGCACGCGGCGAGTGCGGCGACGAGGGGCAGAGCGGCGAGCGCTGCGAGGATCTTCTTCTTGGACACGGGTATTCCTTCTTCTCCAGGGGTGCCCCTCAACGTTAGGTCGCGACCTGCGAACACGAAAACGGCGCCGTAACAGACCGAAATCTGCCCGAATGGCGCCACGGAGACACTTTCTGATGACGGATTTGTTACAACTCTCGAATTTCGGCCCCCGCTCCGCTAGGTTGAGTCCCGCAGTAGTTGTGGACGCAGTGATTTTTTGCGCATCGCCCGTCGAAGGGTGACGGTTGATGCTCTTGAGGGAGCGGACAGAAACGCGGCACTTAGCGCGTCCCGACAGTCGGGGCCCGCACAACTCAAGGAGTAACACCCATGGCAACCGGCACCGTCAAGTGGTTTAACGCCGAAAAGGGCTTCGGCTTCATCACTCCGGCCGACGGCTCGTCCGACGTCTTCGCTCACTACTCGGCGATCGCTACGAGCGGCTACCGCACGCTCAACGAGAACCAGCAGGTCGAGTACGAGGTCGCGCAGGGCCCGAAGGGCCTGCAGGCCGAGAACATTCGTCCTCTGTGAGCTGACACAGCTGACCCTCGAAGGCTCCGCGGATGTGATCCGCGGAGCCTTCGTCGTCGGCAGACGCAGGTCATTCGCCGTCCACAATCTGAGGGCGGGGTCGGTTCTCCCCGGCCATTCGGCGGATCTGCTCGCCGCACCACGTGAGGTGGCATTCTCACTGGTGGCGAGCGAGTATGGGGATGTGATCGAGATGACCGAACCTCAGGTGTGGACGCTCATCGGCGTGTTCGCCGCTGCGCTGTTCGGCGTGCTCACACTGATGTCGACGATGTTCCTGCGAGTCATTCGCGCCGAGATCGGCGGCCTTCGTGCAGAGATGCGCGCCGAATTCGGTCGCGTGCACGACAAGATCGACTCATTGGACCGCGACGTCCAGGCGCTGACGAAGCGCATTTACGGCGTCGAGTAGAGGTTCTCTACCGCCACCCGTTCAGGTCAGCAGGGTCCGATCGTCGAGGGCGGCGCCCTTGATCTTCGAGAACTCCTCGAGGAGTCGCGGAACGGTGAGCGTTCGCTTCTGGACTTCCGACGCCTCGAAGACGATGCGGCCCTCGTGCATCATGACGAGCCGGTTGCCGAGCTTGATCGCCTGCTCCATGTTGTGAGTGACCATGAGTGTCGTGAGCCGGCCCTGCGTGACGATGCGCTGAGTGAGGTCCGCGACGAGGGCGGCGCGCTGCGGGTCGAGCGCGGCCGTGTGCTCATCGAGCAGCAGGATGCGCGGCCGGGTGAACCCGGCCATCAAGAGCGACAGCGCCTGTCGCTGGCCGCCGGAGAGCAGGCCGACCTTCGCCGGGAGCCGGTTCTCGAGACCGAGCTCAAGGGAGGCGAGTTCGTCGCGGAAGCGCTCGCGCTGCTTTGCGGTGAGCGCGAACCCGAGGCCGCGAGTGCGACCGCGGCGGAGCGCGAGGGCCAGGTTCTGTTCGATCGTGAGGTTCGGGGCGGTGCCCGCCATGGGGTCCTGGAACACGCGGCCGATGAACTTGGCACGCTGGAATTCCTTGAGCCGGTTGACCCGCTTGCCGTCGATCTCGATCGAGCCGGAGTCAACGGTGTAGCGCCCGGAGATCGCGTTGAGGAGCGTCGACTTGCCGGCGCCGTTCGAGCCGATCACGGTGACGAAGTCTCCTTCGTCGAGCCGAAGGCTCAGCTCAACGAGCGCGCGGCGCTCGTTGAGCGTTCCCGGGAAGAAGGTCTTGGAGATGGAGTCGATCGCGAGCATGGGCTACCTTCCCTCGTTCGTCGATGATTCTGCGGCCCCAGAGAGCTCAGCGGTTCCGGCATCCGCCGCCACGTCTTCCCGTTCAGGAGCGGGTTCGCGAGGTGGCACGCGCCCGCCGCGGCCCCGCAATGACGGCACGCGCTTGAGGAACCCCCACCGCGGCAGCAGCAGCGCGAGCACGACGAGCACGGCCGTGACGAGCTTCATGTCGTTGGGGTCGAGTCCCACGCGCATGGCGAAGAAGATGATGAGACGGTAGAGCACCGCGCCGAAGACGACCGCGAAGCTCGCGATCCAGATGAATCGCTGCCCCAGCACCGCTTGACCGAGGATGACTGAGGCGAGGCCGACGAGGATGAGGCCGATGCCCATGCTGATGTCGGCGAATCCCTGATACTGCGCGACGAAAGCGCCGCAGAGCGCGACGAGACCGTTCGACAGCGCGAGCGTGAGAATCGTCGTGCCGTCCGTCGAGACTCCGAAGCTGCGGATCATGGGTCCGTTGTCGCCGGTCGCCTGGATGGCGAGACCGAGGTTCGTGGAGAGAAACCAGTCCACGATGAGCTTGAACACCATGACGGCGACGAAGAGGATGCCGATGCTCGGCCACGTACCGAGCACATGCGCGTCCTTGAGCGGAGTGAAGACGGTGTCGGCACGCAGCAGGGGAAGGTTCGCCGCTACCGACGCTCCCTCTTTCGCTGTTCCCATGATGCGGAGGTTGACCGACCAGAGAGCGATCATGGTGAGGATTCCCGCCAGAAGGCCGTCGATTCGGCCCTTGGTGTGCAGCAGGCCCGTGATGGCTCCCGCCACGAGCCCCGCCCCGCCACCGGCGAGGGTGGCGAGGACGGGGTTGTGTCCGTTCGTGATCAGCGCCGCCGCGACGGCGGCTCCGGTCGTGAAGCTTCCGTCGACCGTGAGGTCGGGAAAGTTGAGAACGCGGAACGTGAGGTACACGCCGAGCGCCATCACACCGTAGATGAGCCCGAGCTCGAGTGCGCCGATCATGGGGGTCCTAACTGCGTTGGTCTATTCGACCGTTTCGGCCTTGTCGAGGATGTCCTCGGGAATCGTGACGCCCATGCGCTCGGCTGCTCCCGGGTTCACGACGTACGAGAACTCCTTTGAGACCTCGACGGGCATCGTTGCCGGGTCCCCGTCGTTCTCGAGGATCTTGAGCGCCATCTCGCCGGTCTGGTGGCCGAGCTTCTCGTAGTCGATGCCGAGCGTCGCGATAGCGCCGCCCTCGACGGTTCCCGCTTCCGCTCCGATGATCGGGATCTGCTTTCCCTCGGCGTACTGCACGAGGGCGGAGATGCCCGAGACGACAGTGTTGTCCGTCGGCACGTAGATGGCGTCGACGTCGCCGAGCGCTGCCGCGGCCTGCGCGATGTCGTTCGCCGTCGTGACTGTCTGCGACTTGATGGTCATGCCACGCTCGTCGGCCGCGGCCTCCGCCGCCTTCACCTGCACCTCGGAGTTCACCTCACCAGAGCTGTAGACGATGCCGACGACCTTCGCGTCGGGAACGATCTGCTGCAGGAGGTCGAGTTGGTCGCCGATGGGCGCGGCGTCGCTCGTGCCCGTGATGTTTCCGCCCGGCTTCTCGTTCGAGTCGACGAGCTCTGCCGATTCGGCGTCGGTAACGGCGGTGAACAGAACCGGGATGTTGGTGATCGCCTGGGCCGCGGCTTGGGCGGCGGGTGTCGCGACGGCGAGCACCATGTCGAGATCCTGGGACGCGAAGCTCTGCGCGATCGTGACGGCGGTCGACTGCTCGCCGTTCGCGTTCTGCACGTCGAAGTTCACGGTGTCACCGTCGACGTAGCCGGCGTCGATGAACGCCTTCTTGAAGCCTTCGGTCGCCGCGTCGAGCGCGGGGTGCTGCACGAGCTGGCTGATGCCGATCGAGAGCTTCTGCTTCCCTCCGTCCGCGCTGCCTGAGTCACCGGAATCGCCGCTGGCGCATCCGGCGAGGGCGAGCGCGCTCGCGGCGGCGAGCGCGAGGCCCGCCATCACCCTTGTGGTCGTCATGCTGTAGTTCTCCTTTGAATGGATCGGGTACGCGATCTCGCAAGACCGCGAGGCACCCCACGGGTCAGAGCGCAGACCTCGGCGAGGAACGCAGGGGTCACGCGACCTCCGCTCGGGGTGGCGGGGCCGTCCGCCGGGTGGACGCAGCGGCCTCATGCTCTCCCGGAAGTCTGCCAGATTTTCGGCGTCGTCCCCGCATCGGCGGCGCGGTTTTCGCGGCTCATCCCAATCGGGGGTGTAGGAGTTGGGGTCTGAAGCCGCCGGTCTCGAGCAGGCTTCGGGCGATGTAGTTGGTCAGGTTGCGGAACCCGAGTGCGGAGCCGCGCAGGTGTTCGAGCCGTCCGTTGAGCGCCTCGGTCGGCCCGTTGCTGGTGCCGGGTCGTTCGAAGTAGGCGAGCACGTCAGCGGCTCGCTTCTTCAGGGTCCGGCCCAGGGTGGTGAGCTCGGTGAGCACCTTGGGGACGCCGGCGCTGAGGTCGGTGATCAGCTTCTCCATGAGCTCGCGGCCACGTTGCCGGTCCTCGTGGCGATAGGCGGCGATCATGCGCTGGTAGACACCCCAGGTCGCCTCGACCTCGACGTGAGCGTCATCAACGAACAGCGCGCGTAGCCTGTCGCTCTGCTTGTCGGTGAGCAGGTCCGCGCCGGTGTGCAGCGTGCGCCGCGACTTGTAGAGCGGGTCGTCCCTGAACCCACGGTGCCCGTGGATCGCGAGTTGGACCCGGCGCCGGCACCTGTCGAGGGCGTCACCGGCCAGGCGCACGACGTGGAAGGGATCCATCACCGTGACCGCGTCCGGGATCTCCTCTGCAGCGGCGGTCTTGAACCCGGTGAACCCGTCCATCGCGACCACCTCGACCGCGTCACGGAAGGCGTCGTCGCGGTCGGCGAGCCAGGTCTTGAACGCCGCCTTCGACCGGCCCTCGACCATGTCCAGCAGCCTTGCTGGGCCGGCGCCATCGCGGACCGGGGTGAGGTCGATGATCACGGTCACGTACTTGTCGCCACGCCTGGTGTGGCGCCAGACGTGCTCATCGACGCCAATGACCTTCACGCCCTCGAACCGCGTGGGGTCGTTGATCAGCAGCCGCTTGCCTTCAGCCAGGACCGCGTTGTTGGCGGTGTCCCACGCGACCCCGAGTCCCTCGGCGACACGTGCGACGGTGAGGTGTGCGACCACGATCCCTTCCAGCGCCCACCGCAGCCCGGTGCGCGAGAGCTGCGCGCGTGGCTCCGCCGCGGCGCTGGTGTCTTGGCGCCACACGTGTCCGCAGTCGGCACAGCGGTAGCGGCGCACTACAACTTCCAGCACGGTCGGTCGCCAGCCCAGCGGCTCGTGGGCCAACCGCCGGATCACGGTGTCACGAGCAGCGCCTTCGCTGCCGCACCGTCGGCACCACTGATCTGGTTCCACCACGCGGCACGCGAGGACCGCACGATCCGGCTCAAGTCGTTGTCCGGTCACGCTCAGACCGAGGCCGTCGAGTCGAGCGAAGGCGGTCAGGTCAGGGCGGCCGAAGCCGGCCGGCGGGGTAGCGTCGGACACGTCGAGGTCTTTCGGATGGATGGCGTGGGAACCTCCGTCGTCGGGAGACCTCGACGTCTATCTGCGGACCGACGCGCCCGGCCGACCTACACCCTCATCTGAGAAGACCCCTGAAACATCTTCGCCGACGACGGGACCGGCGAGGAGGAGGGCGCGGTGAGCTAAAAGAATGGAGCTTGCTCGGCTTCGACACCGCCGCAAGCTCCGGTGAAACGGTCGGTACTGGTCGGTCGTCGTCGGTCACCACCGGATGGCGGCGTCCTCCACGCTCGGCGTTTGCGCAGGTCAGCGGCTCGTTCGCCCAGTGGGCGCATCAAGCGATAGACGCAAAGCCGAAGTGACTAGGTCGTCGGTTCGATTCCGACAGGCGGCTCCGGCGAACCGTTCTGGTGGTCGCGCGATGCGCTGGCCTCACGGCTCTGCCCGACACCGACGTCGCTCTCCTCTGCGACGGACCCCTCGCCGGCTGAGCGCTCGCGGCCGGCATCCTGTCCGTGTGCCGATAGGCCTCGCACCGCTCGGCAACGCAACGTGGCGTTGCGTCGCGACCTGGCGACGGCTCGGCGGGGCGCGATCGTCTCGTGCGTTGGCGGACTACGGGAGCTTGGACGCGAGGACGTCGGCCGCCAGGATCTCGGGTGCTGCGTCGAGGAGGTGCTGGTTGGCCATCAGGGCTGCGACGATGGCGCCGTTGGCGTGGGCGTCGCGAGCGGCTTCGTCGGGGAATGCATCGAAGATCCAGAAGGTGTCGGCGTGGGTCCTGACCGCGAACCAGACAATCGTTCCTACTTCTTCGTTGGCGAGTGCGACAGCGCCGGCGAGCAGATCGGCGACCGCGTCGTGCTGTCCATCGGCCGCGACGATCTTGGCGACGAAGGCATACGGGAGTGATGCGGGTGTGGGCATGAGGGACTCTCCTTGACGTCGGGGTTCTTCGTGGGACGAGTTCAGCGTATGACGAGCGAGGGCCGGTGGGGAGTGGCGTATACGGCAGTATTGCTATTGTTTACGTCATGCGTATCGGACTGATCGCGATCGACGGCTGCTTCGGTTCGGCTATCGCGTCGATCATCGACATCGTGCGGGTGGCCGACGGAGCCCGCGGCGATGTCGACCCGCGGATCGACCCGATCGAACTCGCCATCCTCGGACCGAAACGGCGAGTGACCACGACGGCATCGATGACCCTGTCGGTGGACCACCCGCTGTCGGAGTCCGGAGAGTTCGACGTGGTCGTCGTCCCTGCGCTTGGAACCCTTACGGCCGCCGCCACCAACGACGTCCTCCAGAGCCGAGATGCTCGTTCGGTCATCGCCTCGCTCGGGCGCCTCGACGAGGCGACCACCCGGATCGCCGCGGCGTGCACCGGCGTGTTCGCTGTCGCCGAGACCGGACGGATGCATCATCGGAGGGCGACGACCAGCTGGTTCCTGGGGCCGGAGTTCCTGAAGCGCTATCCGACCGTCGCCCTCGATCTCGACACCATGGTCGTGGTCGACGGGAACCTCGTCACCGCCGGCGCCGCGTTCGCCCACATCGACCTCGCGCTCTCACTCGTGCGATCGATCAGCCCCGACCTGGCCCAACATGTCGCCAAGCTCCTCATCATCGACGAGCGTCCGTCGCAGGCGGCCTTCGTCGCCTACGAACATCTCCGGCACGAGGACCCGATCGTCGTCGAGTTCGAACGCTTCGTGCGCGCCCGCCTGGACGAACCGTTCAACGTCGCCTCCGTCGCGCAGTCGCTCGGCACCAGCCGGCGCACCCTCGAACGACGAGTCCGTGCGGCGCTCAACCTCACTCCGCTCGGCTTCGTCCAACGGCTTCGCATCGAACGGGCTCGGCACCTCTCAGCAACCACGGACTTCACCTCCGCCGAGATCGCGCTACGGGTCGGCTACGCGAACGCCGAGACTCTGCGCTCCCTCCTGCGCAGGGAGCGACGCCGTTCCTGACCTATCGCCATGCCTGTAGCCGGTGTCCTAGCGCTCGACTGGAACCACCTCTCAGCACGTCGCGTCGACGCTCCTGCGTCGCCCCTGGACGACCCACTCGACACGCCCGCAGCACAGGTCATGTGACGTGTCCCGGCTTCCCGGACGGTCGGGGTTGGGTGGCTGTGATGTCGCTGCGTTCTCGTCGAGGGGGTCAGCAGACTCGATCAGGGTCGACTGGGATGAGACGCGAAGGCGGTCAGGTCAGGGCGGCCGAAGCCGGCCGGCGGGGTAGCGTCGGACACGTCGAGGTCTTTCGGACGGATGGCGTAGGAACCTCCGTCGTCGGGAGACCTCGACGTCTATTTGCGGACCGACGCTCCCGGCCGACCTACACCCTCATCTGGGAAGAGCTGTTTTCGCCCCTGAGCGAGACTTCGGGCGCTGTCGTTGCCAAACCGTGATGGTCTGTGAGCAACGCCGGCGGGGCCGTCCTTGCAGGAATGCCCGCGCGGGGTATACGGTTGAACCAGACGACGATACCCCCCTGGGGTATAAAGCAAGGAGTGAGAATGACGACGAACGAGTACCGAGTGACCGGAATGACCTGCGCGCACTGCGAGATGTCGGTTCGCGAGGAGGTCAGCGAGATCGCCGGCGTGGAGGACATCAGCGTGAGCGCGGAATCCGGCTCGCTCGTCGTCACAGCGTCGAGCGAACTCGACGACGCGACGGTTCTCGCGGCGGTGGAAGAGGCCGGCTACTCCGCGGTTCGCGTTTAGAGCGCACGGCGCTTGCCCGTCGCTAGAGTGCTGACTGAGAAGGACGAGAATGAGCACATCAGCGCCGCCTTCGGGCGGACCCGACATCGAGCTTGAGATCGGCGGGATGACCTGCGCCTCGTGCGCGAACCGCATCGAGAGAAAGCTCAACAAGCTCGACGGCGTGTCGGCGACCGTGAACTATGCGACGGAGAAGGCGAAGGTCTCCGTGCCGGCCGGCTACGACCCCGCGCTCCTTGTCGCCGAAGTCGAGAAGACCGGCTACACCGCGGCGCTCCCCCAGCCGCCTGCAGCAGGTCCCACGTCGACGGTTGCAGAGACCGAGGATCCTGAGCTGACTGCTCTGCGACACCGGCTCGCCGGTTCGATAGCGCTAACAATTCCGGTCATCGCGATGGCGATGATCCCGGCGCTGCAGTTCACCTACTGGCAGTGGGCCTCGCTCACCCTGGCCGCTCCCGTGATCGTGTGGGCCGCGTGGCCGTTCCACAGAGCGGCGTGGACGAACCTCAGGCACGGCACGGCCACAATGGACACGCTCATTTCCATGGGCACCTCCGCGGCGTTCTTGTGGTCGCTCTACGCGCTGTTCTTCGGCACGGCGGGCGTACCGGGCATGACCCACCCGTTCGAGTTCACGATCGCGCCGTCCGAGGGTGCCGGCAACATCTACCTCGAGGTCGGCGCAGGAGTGACGATGTTCATCCTCGCCGGCCGCTACTTCGAGAAGCGCTCCAAGCGCCGAGCCGGCGCCGCGCTGCGCGCCCTCCTCGAGCTCGGCGCGAAGAACGTATCGGTGCTGCGAAACGGCGTCGAAGTCACCATTCCCACGGCGGAGCTGCGCGTGGGCGACGAGTTCATCGTGCGCCCGGGTGAGAAGATCGCGACGGACGGCGTCGTCGTATCGGGCACGTCGGCGGTGGACATGTCGATGCTCACCGGCGAATCGGTTCCCGTCGAAGTGGCCGCCGGCGACACGGTCACGGGCGCCACCGTGAATTCGGGAGGGCGGCTCGTCGTTCGAGCCGCGCGCGTCGGAGCCGACACGCAGCTCGCGCAGATGGCGAAGCTCGTCGAAGACGCGCAGACCGGCAAGGCCGAAGTCCAGCGCCTGGCCGATCGGATCTCCGGTGTCTTCGTGCCGATCGTCATCGTCATCGCGTTCGTCACGCTCGGCACATGGCTCGTGGCCGGCTTCCCGGTCGCCGCCGCGTTCACCGCCGCCGTCGCCGTGCTCGTGATCGCGTGCCCGTGCGCATTGGGACTCGCGACGCCCACGGCGCTTCTTGTCGGAACGGGGCGCGGCGCGCAGATGGGAATCCTCATCAAGGGACCCGAGGTGCTCGAGTCGACCCGCACGGTCGACACTGTCGTGCTCGACAAGACGGGCACCGTGACGACGGGGACGATTGCCCTCGTCGACGTGATCACCGAACCGGGTGTCGACCGCGCCGAGCTGCTGCGCCTCGCGGGTGCCCTTGAGAACGCTTCCGAGCACCCGATCGCGCAGGCGATCGCGAGGGCGGCGGCCCAGGAGGTGGGCCCGCTGCCTGCTCCCGACGAGTTCGCCAACGTCGCGGGCACGGGAGTGCAGGGCGTCGTCGAGGGCTCAGCGGTCATCGTCGGCCGCGAGTCGCTCCTCGCCGCCTGGTCGCAGGCGCTCTCCCCCGAGCTCGCCGCGGCGAAGACGAGCGCCGAGAGCGAGGGCAAGACGGTCGTGGCCGCGGGCTGTGACGGTCGGGCTCGAGGCATCCTCGTCGTCGCCGACACCGTCAAGCCCACGAGCGCCGAGGCCGTCGCGCAGCTGAAGCGGATGGGGCTCGCCCCCGTGCTCCTCACCGGCGACAACGAAGCGGTCGCCCGGCAGATCGCTCGCGACGTGGGCATCGAGCGCGTCTACGCCGAAGTCCTGCCGAAGGACAAGGTCGATGTCATTGCCCGACTGCAGCGCGAGGGCAAGGTCGTCGCCATGGTCGGCGACGGCGTCAACGATGCACCGGCGCTCGCGCAGGCCGACTTGGGCCTGGCGATGGGAACCGGAACCGACGTCGCGATCGAGGCAGCCGACATCACGCTCGTGCGCGGCGATCTCCGCGGCGCCGTCGACGCGATCCGGCTGTCGCGCAAGACGCTCGGCACGATCAAGACGAACCTGTTCTGGGCCTTCGCCTACAACGTGGCGGCGATCCCGATCGCCGCGCTCGGCATGCTCAACCCGATGCTCGCGGGGGCGGCGATGGCGTTCTCGAGCGTGTTCGTCGTCGGCAACAGCCTCCGCCTGCGGGGCTTCCGCAGCACCGCTACGTCTCCAGCTGCTCCGAGAGCTCGAGCCACCGCGTCTCGAGCTCGCTGAGCTCGTTCTCCTGCTCCCGCAGCTGCCCGCTGAGCACGCCGAGCCCCTCGTAGTCGCTCTGGTCGTGCGCCGCGAGCTTCTCGTGGGTGCCGGCGATCTGCGTGCCGAGCTTGGTGATCTTCCGATCGATGGCCGACAGCTCCTTCTCGGCGGCCCGCCGCTCCGCTCCCGTGAGGGCGGTGGAGACGGATGCCGCCGACGCGGCGGGCGCGGATGGCTGCGTCGCAGCATCCGCCATCTGACTCTTTCGCAGCCGCAGGTACTCGTCGACGCCGCCCGGCAGGTGCCGCAGGTGCGTGTCGAGGATCGCGAACTGCTGGTCGGTGACGCGTTCGATGAGGTATCGGTCGTGGCTCACGACGAGGAGCGTGCCCGGCCACGAGTCGAGCAGGTCCTCGATGGCGGCGAGCATGTCGGTGTCGAGGTCGTTCGTGGGCTCGTCGAGGATCAGCACGTTCGGCTGCTCGAGCAGGATCAGCAGGAGCTGCAGGCGGCGCTTCTGCCCGCCGGAGAGATCACGCACGGGCGTGGAGAGCTGCGCGGACGAGAAGCCGAGCCGCTCGAGCAGCTGCCCCGGCGTGAGCTCGGTCGCTTTCGAGCCGGAGCCGATCGTGTACGTCGTGCGGAGCCGCCCGATGACGATGCGCACGGGGTCGTCGAGGTGCTCTTCGAGCTCGTCGAGTCGCTGCGTGAGCGTCGCGACCTTCACCGTCTTGCCGTGCTTCACGCGACCTGTGCTCGGTGCGACGGAGCCGTCGATGAGGCCGAGCAGGGTCGACTTGCCCGCCCCGTTGACGCCGAGGATGCCCGTGCGCTCGCCCGGCGCGATGCGCCACTCGATGTCGCGCAGCACGACCTTGTCGCCGTAGCTCACTCCCGCCTCGAGCAGGTCGACGACGTCCTTGCCGAGGCGTGAGACGGCGAGCGACTGCAGCTCGACGGGGTCGCGGATCTCGGGCACGTCAGCGATGAGCTCATTCGCCGCGTCGATGCGGAACTTGGGCTTCGCGGTGCGCGCCGGCGCTCCGCGCCGCAGCCACGCGAGCTCCTTGCGGGCGAGGTTCTGCCGCTTCTGCTCCGCGACGGCGGCCATGCGGTCGCGTTCGACGCGCTGCAGGATGTAGGCGGCGTAGCCGCCCTCGAACGGCTCGACGATGCGGTCGTGCACCTCCCACGTCGCTGTGCAGATCTCGTCGAGGAACCAGCGGTCGTGCGTGACGACGACGAGCCCGCCGCTGCCGGGCGACCAGCGCCGCTTGAGGTGGTCGGCGAGCCAGGCGATTCCCTCAACGTCGAGGTGGTTGGTCGGCTCGTCGAGGAACAGCACGTCCCAATCGCCGACGAGCAGGGCCGCGAGCGCGACGCGCCGGCGCTGCCCGCCCGAGAGCGAGCCGATCCTGCCCTGCCAGGGGATGTCGGACACGAGTCCCGCGATGACGTCGCGGATGCGCGCGTCGCCCGCCCATTCGTGCTCGGCCATCTCGCCGACGATCGCGCCCGCGACGGTCGCGTCGTCGTCGAGCACGTCGCGCTGGTCGAGCACGCCGATCGTGATCCCGCGGCGATGCGTCACGCGGCCGCTGTCCGGCTCCAGCCGCCCGGCGAGCAGGCCGAGCAGCGTCGACTTGCCGTCGCCGTTGCGGCCGACGATGCCGATGCGGTCGCCCTCGTCGATGCCGATCGTGACGGCGTCGAAGATCACGCGCGTGGGGAATTCGAGGTGCAGGTTCTCCGCACCGAGCAAGTGCGCCATCAGTCGCCCATCACCCGCGCGCCGGCGACGGGGCCCGTGACGTGGCGAGCGTCGAGACCGGATGCCGCGAGGCTCACTTGCAGCTCGAGCGCTGCGTCGGCGTCCGCGGCGAGCAACGCGACGGTCGGGCCGGAACCCGAGACGATGCCGGCGAGGGCGCCGAATCGTTCGCCCTGCTCGAGCGTCGCGGTGAGCTCGGGCCGGATGTGCAGCGCAGCGACCTGCAGGTCGTTGTGCACGGCCTCGGCGAGCATCTCCGCGTCGCCGGCGCGCAGCGCCTGCAGCACCCCCGCGTCGACGACGGGCGAGGACTGCACGGGAGCGATGTCGGCGGCGTGCCGTTCCCTGTGCGCGTCGAGTTCGCCGTAGACCTGCGGCGTCGACATGCCGAAGTCCGCGACGACGAGCACCCAGTGGAAGACGCCTTGCGCGAGAGCGGGGCTCAGCTGGTCGCCCCTGCCGGTTCCGACCGCGGTTCCGCCGGCGAGGGAGAACGGCACGTCGGCGCCGAGCCGCGCGGCGAGCCGCAGGAGCTCGTCGCGCGCGAGGCCCGTCTGCCACAGCGCGTCGCACGCGAGCAGGGCGCCGGCGGCATCCGCCGACCCGCCGCCCATGCCGCCCGCGATCGGCACGTGCTTGTCGATGTGCAAGTGCACGCCGCCCGTGTAGCCGGTCTTCTTCGCGAGCAGCCGCGCGGCCTTCACGGCCAGGTTGTGACGGTCGAGCGGGAGCTCGCTCGTGTCGACGGGGCCGCCGAACGCGACGCTGATCTCGTCGGCGGGGTAGGCGCGCACGTCCTCGAACAGGGACACCGCCTGGTATGCCGTGGCGACGTCGTGGTAGCCGTCGGCGGTGCGCTCGCCCACGTTCATGTAGACGTTGATCTTGCCCGGCGCGCGCACGTGAACGTGCGGGGCTGCGCGCAGATCGGTCATGCATCCAACCTAGTCGAGGTCGCGTGGGAGCATCGTCACGAGCCGGGCAGCCACTGCTTCATCTGCCGCTTCGCCTGCTCGAGCTCGTCGGCGCTCGCGAGCTTCGCCATCGTCAGCACCACGCGGCAGCGATCCTCGCCGAGGGGACTGACCATGCCCTGCAGGGTGCGCCCGTCGGGCAGCTTCCAGCGCACGGAGGGGTTCTTCGCGGTCGGGTTGACGGATGCCGCTTCGCAACCGGTCGCGGAGCGCACCGCGTCGAGGAGCGCATCGAGCCCGTCGGCCGTGCCGACGCCGAGGCCGCGGCTGACGCTGCCCTCGAAGCTGCCGTCGGCGCGCTGACCGGGCAGCCGGCGGCCGATGTGCTGCTCGAAGCCGACGGTGACGCCCTGCGCCCACCAGTCGCCGACGCCGTGCTCGGCGACGAGGTACGCGGCGATCGTCGGATGATCCCACGCGCGAGCGCCCGCCTCGTCGAGAATCGCATGCCACTCGTCCCTGCCGCGACCGGTCGCGGCGCGCACCGCGTCGTCTCCCGCCGTGCGCCGGCTGTCCGAGGTCGCCCCGCTCATGCGGTCGCCGCCTGACGGGCGATGCGCCGGAAGTCGTGGACCGTGAGCGCCTCCCCGCGGGCGGTGGGCGCGACGTCCGCCGCCTCGAGAGCCTTGGATGCCGCCGCCGAACCGCCGAGAACGGCGCCGAGCGACTGCCGCAGCATCTTGCGACGCTGCCCGAAGGCGGCATCCACGAGCCGGAATGTCAGCGCGCGCTCGGCCTCGCTGCCGAACGGCTCGGCGTGCCGCTCGAACTCGACGAGCACGCTGTCGACGTTCGGCACCGGCCAGAACACCTGCCGGCTCACGGTGCCGGCGATGCGCCAGGCGCCGTACCACGCTGCCTTGACGCTCGGGCTGCCGTACACCTTCGAACCGGGAGTCGCGGCGAGCCGGTAGCCGACCTCGGCTTGCACCATGACGACGCCGGCCTGCAGGCTCGGCACGGTCTCGAGGAGGTGCAGCAGCACGGGGACCGACACGTTGTAGGGCAGGTTCGCGACGAGGCGGCTCGGCTCGCCCGGCAGGTCGCGCACGGCGAGCGCGTCCTCGGCGAGCACCGTGAGCGCGGTGCCGGGCGCCATGAGCTCGACGGTCTTCGGCAGCTGCTCGGCGAGGCGTCTGTCGATCTCGATGGCGAGCACGCGCGCGCCGGCCTCGAGCAGGCCGAGGGTGAGGGACCCGAGACCGGGCCCGACCTCGATGACGTGGTCGCCCGGCGCGACGTGCGCTGTCGCGACGATCTTGCGCACCGTGTTCGCGTCGACGACGAAGTTCTGGCCGAGCTTCTTCGTCGGCTGCACGCCGAGCAGCTCGGCGAGATCGCGGATCTCGGCGGGACCGAGCAGACGCACCTCGCTCATCGGTCGGCGATCTCGAACGGGTCCCGCTGGGACGCGACGGGATCGCTGTCCCACTGCCCGTACACGTACTCCGTGTTGGAGGAGATCTGGGCGGCGAGCATCGTGACGTCCGTCTCGAGGTGCTCGGCGATGAAGCGCACGGTGAGCGGAAGCAGGTACGACGAGTTGGGGCGGCCGCGGAACGGCATGGGGGTGAGGAACGGCGCGTCGGTCTCGACGAGCAGGAGCGAGCGCGGCGCCACCTCGAGGGCGCGACGCAGGTTGCCCGCGTTCTTGAACGTCGCGGTTCCCGCGAACGACATGTGCCAGCCGTTCTCGGTGCAGATCTCGGCGAGCTGCACGTCGCCCGAGAAGCAGTGGAACACCGTGCGCTCGGGCGCTCCGACGCGCTTGAGGGTCGCGACGACGTCCTCGTGGGCGTCACGGTCGTGGATCTGCAGGGCGATGTCGTTCTGCTTCGCGATCTCGATGTGCTGCTCGAACGAGCGGATCTGCGCATCGCGGCCGCTCTCGTCGGTGCGGTAGTAGTCGAGTCCCGTCTCCCCCACGGCCCTCACGCGCGGCCGAGTCGCGAGGTCCGCGATCGTCGCGATGCCGTCGTCGAGGGTCCCCTCACGGTCGAGGCGCGGGGTCTCGTTCGGGTGGATCGCGACGGCGGCGACCATGCGCGGCTCGGTCGCCGCGGCCTCCGCCGACCAGATCGAGGAGGCGACGTCGGTGCCGACCTGCACGATGCCGCGCACGCCTGCGGCGGACGCGCGGTCGAGCTGCTCGGGATAGCTGAGCGGCTCCCCGTCCACCTCGATGTCGTCGATTATCGACGGGTCGAGGTGCGTGTGGTTGTCGTAGACCGGCACGACGAGGCTCTCGGGCACGGGCGGGTAGCTGCGATCTCTGCCGCTCTTCTTCGTCGTGCGAGGCTCGGTGCTCATGTCTCCTCCGGTCAGGCGTTCGCGGCTTCGATGCGGGGGAACAGCGCCTCGAGCGGGTGCACCCTCGTCTCGGCGGGAAGCTGGCCCCAGCGACCCGCGTCCCGGATGGGCTGGCTCGCGAGGTCGCCGAGAGCGTCGGCAGCCCCCAGTGCCGTCCACAGCTTATCCGTCGCGATCGGGATCACCGGAGCGAGCAGCACGGCGAGGGCGCGCAGCCCCTCGGTCGCCGTGTAGAGCACCGTCGCGAGCCGGTCGCGATTGGCGGGATCCTTCGCGAGAGCCCACGGCTCCTGGTCGGTGATGTACCCGTTGAGCTCGTCGACGATCGTCCAGATGTGCGCGAGCGCGTCGTGCACGGCGAGCGTGCCGATCGCGGCATCCGCCGCCGCCGCGGCATCCGCCACGACCTTCTGAATGGCCCGATCGTCATCGGAGTAGTCGGATGCCGCTGGCACGACGCCGTCGAAATAGCGGCTCACCATCGCGAGCACGCGCGAGGCGAGGTTGCCGAAGCCGTTCGCGAGCTCGGACTGGTAGCGAGCGGAGAGGTCCTCCCAGCTGAACGAGCCGTCCTGCCCGAACGCGATCGCGCGCATGAAGTAGTAGCGGAACGCGTCGGAGCCGAACGTGTCGGTGATCTCGGTCGGCGCGATGCCCGTGAGCTTCGACTTCGACATCTTCTCGCCGCCGACGAGCAGCCAGCCGTGTCCGAACACGCGCTGCGGAACCTCGAGCCCGGCGGCCATGAGCATGGCCGGCCAGATCACGGCGTGGAAGCGGAGGATGTCCTTTCCGACGATGTGCACGGCGGGCCACAGCCGCTCGAACTTCGCCTCGCCCTGGCCGTAGCCGATCGCGGTGATGTAGTTGAGCAGCGCGTCGAACCACACGTACACGACGTGGGTGTCGTCCCACGGCACCTTCACGCCCCAGTCGAAGCTCGAGCGGGAGATGGACAGGTCGGAGAGCCCCTGCCGCACGAACTGCATGACCTCGTTGCGCGCCGACTCGGGCTGCACGAAGTCGGGCCGCTCCTCGTACAGGGCGAGGAGGCGCTCGGCGAAGTCGCTCATGCGGAAGAAGTAGTTGCGCTCCTGCAGCAGCTCGACGGGCTTCGAGTGGATGGCGCAGACAAGCTGCCCCTCGTAGGCTCCCGTGCCGTCGACGAGCTCGGAGGGCTGCTTGTACTCCTCGCAGCCGACGCAGTAGTAGCCCTCGTACTCGCCGGCGTAGATGAAGCCGTCGTCGTAGAGCTTCTGCAGGAAGGTCTGCACGGCCTCCTCGTGACGCGGCTCGGTCGTGCGGATGAAGTCGTCGTTCGCGACGTTGATCGTCTCGAGAAGCGGACGCCAGCTCGTCTCGACGAGCGTGTCGGCCCACTGCTTCGGACTCACGCCGTTCGCGGTGGCGGTGCGCAGGATCTTCTCACCGTGCTCGTCGGTTCCCGTGAGCATCCACGTGTCGTCCCCCGCCTGGCGGTGCCAGCGCGCCAGCACGTCGGCGGCCACCTCGGTGTACGCGTGCCCGATGTGCGGGGCGTCGTTCACGTAGAAGATGGGAGTCGTGATGTAGAAGGAATCGCCTGAGGACATGGCTTCCATCCTACGGCGCGCGTGCATGCGGTTTCCGCCGGTGACAAGCCCCTGCGCGAGGCGCGTCGCGGCGCTAGTCTCGCAGCATGAAGACGCGACGCATCGGATCATTCACGGTCAGCGCGATCGGCCTCGGCGGCATGCCCATGTCGATCCCCGGCCGCAAGGACCACGACACCTCGATAGCGACAGTGCATGCGGCGCTCGACGCGGGCGTGACGCTCATCGACACCGCCGACGCGTACACGTCGACGGGTGACGGGCAAGGCCACAACGAGCTGCTCATCGCCGAGGCGCTGCGCTCGTACGGCGGTGACACGTCGCACGTGCTCGTCGCGACGAAGGGCGGGCTCGTCTACAAGGAACCGGGGCCGTGGGAGAAGCACGGCTCCCCCACTCATCTGAAGGATGCCGCGCGGCGCTCGGCCGACCGGCTCGGCGTGGACGCGATCGGCCTGTACCAGTTCCACCGGCCGGACCCGGACGTGCCGTACGCGGACTCGATCGGGGCGTTGAAGGACCTCGTCGCGGAGGGCGTCATCGTGCACGCCGGGATCTCGAACGCGAACGAGGAGCAGATCCGCGAGGCGCGCGACATCCTGGGCGACGACCTCGTCTCGGTGCAGAACCAGTTCTCGCCCGCGCACCTCGACAGCCGGCGCGAGCTCGACGTGTGCCTCGAGCTCGGTCTCGCGTTCCTGCCGTGGAGCCCGCTCGGCGGCATCCGAAAGGCCGGTGATCTCGCGACCGAGCATGAGGCGTTCGGTGACCTCGCACTCGAGCTCGAGGTGAGCCCCCAGCAGATCGCGCTCGCGTGGGAGCTCGCTCTCGCGGAGAACGTCATCCCGATCCCGGGTGCGAGCCGGCCGCAGAGCATCGTCGACTCGGCGAAGGCCGCGGACCTCGAGCTGACGGACGAACAGCTGCAGCGGCTCGGCATCTAGACTCCAGACGTGACCCCGACGCTTCCGCGCCCGTTCGACCGCCGGGCGGCCCAGGCGATGTGGGACGCGTACGCGGCCGCGCACCCGCAGGCGCTGCGCACGTCCGACACGTTCTCCGTCGACCGGTTCGGCGACTCGCTCGAGCTCGCGAACGAGCTCCTCGAGGTCGTCATCAACGGTCCCAAGCGGGCGACCGCGACGCTCGCCGCCGAGTTTCGCGCGGCCGGTGAGCCGCTGCCCGAGATCGGCTCCCACTGGGTCGCGTGCGACGGCAACGGCACACCGCGCGCGATCCTTCGCACGATCGAGCTGCGCGTCGCCACCTTCCCGGAGGTCGACGAGCGGTTCGCCTGGGACGAGGGCGAGGACGACCGCAGTCTCGAGAGCTGGCGCGTCGAGCACCGACGCTATTTCGAGCGCACGTGCGCCGCGCGCGGAGAGAGCTTCAGCGAGCAGGACGAGATCATCCTCGAACGGTTCGCCGTCGTGTGGCCGCCCGAGGTGGCCGATCGGCGGCACCACGCGCAGTAGGCTGGCACGGTGCACATCGTGATGTTCCTCTGACGGCCCGCGTCTCGCGAGCGTCAACGCGGCGGCGTGCGTGGGGCTCGCGTTCGCCACTCGGCATGCGGATGCCGCGACGAGCGCGCTCGTGCTCGCGCTCAGCGCCGCGCTCGGGCTCAGCGCACCCCCGCTCGGCGCCGCGATGCGCGTGCTGTGGGCCTCGCTCACCACGCCGGGCACGCAGCGCTCTCGCGCGTTCAGCCTCGACGCCGTCGCGGAAGAGCTGCTCTTCGTCGCGGGCCCCGTCGTGATCACCGCCGTCATCGTCGCGTCCTCGCCGGCGGTCGGCCTCGTCGTCACGGCCGCTGCGGTGTTCCTCGGGACCCTCGGCATGACGACGAGCGCGGTCTCTGCGTCGCAGCGCGGCAGCCGCGCGCAGACCCTGCGGGAGCACCGGCCGCTCGCTCAGCCCGGGTTCGCGCGCACGCTCGTCGCGCTGCTCGGCGTCGGAGCGGTTCTCGGAACCGTCGAGATCGCCGCGCCCGCTCTCGCGACGAATCAGGGCGCTCTCGAGCTCTCGGGATGGCTGCTCGCGGCGTTCGCGGGAGGAAGCGCGATCGGCGGCCTCGTCTATGGGCAGCGCGAGCACTCGTCGTCGCTCGGAGTGCGGCTCGTCGTGCTGAGCGTCGGCATGGGACTCGCCGCTCTCATCGCCTCGCAGGTCACGGCGATTCCCGTGTTCGCGGTGCTCCTCGTCGCGATCGGAGCGTTTCTCGCGCCCTCCCTCATCACGGGCTATCTCATGGCGGACGCGCTCGTTCCCGAGGGCAGCCGCACCGAGGCGTCGACGTGGATCAACACGGCGGTGAACCTCGGGGCGGCGCTCGCCTCCGCCGGCGCGGGCGTGGTCATCGACGAAGTCGGCGCCGGACTCGCTCTCGCCGGGTGCGGCGGCCTCGCTGTCGTGCTCGCGGCCGCGGCGCCGTTTCGGCGTGGCGTCTCGACGGCGTGACGGCGTCAGCGCTTCTCGTCCGGCATCCAGTTGACGGGTTTGATGCGCTCCGCGAGCGCCATCCACACGGCGAAGACGAGGAATCCGGCCTCGAAGCGCGGCAGGTCAGCGTTCCAGCGCGCGGGCGCGCCTCGCCGCCGGAGCAGGAGGGCGAGCCCCACGCCGAGGTTGAGCAGCCCCCACACGGCATTGACGCGCGGTCCCGAGTCGCGACCGCCGAGCGGCGTCAGGTGCCGGCGCCCGCTGGCGGCGGTGGCCAAGTGCGGAGCGCTGTTTGCGACGAGGACACCGGCGACGAAGGAGCGTGCGGGATGTGCCATCCGGCCACGATAGACGACGGCGTCACCGCGCGTCGAGAGCCGCCTGATACAGCTCGCGCTTCGAGAGCCCCGTCTCGGCGGCGACGGCGGAGGCGGCATCCTTGAGCCTCTCCCCCGCCGTGACGCGCGCCTGCACCTGCGCGAGCGCGTCGGCCGGGTCGGCGGATGCCGCGGGCGCACCCGCGACGACGAGAACGATCTCCCCCTTGACGCCGTCAGCGGCCCACGCGGCGAGCTCTGCGGCGGCGCCGCGCTTGACCTGCTCGTACAGTTTGGTCAGCTCGCGGCACACCGCCACGCGGCGTTCGTCGCCGAGCTCGCTCGCGACGTCGGCGAGCGCGGAGGCGATGCGCTGCGGGGACTCGAAGAAGACCATCGTGCGGCGCTCGCCCGCGAGCTGACGCAGAGCCTGGCGGCGCTCGCCGGGCTTCCGCGGCAGGAAGCCCTCGAACGTGAACCTGTCGGTGGGCAGCCCCGAGACGGCGAGCGCGGTGACAACGGCGCTCGGACCGGGGATGACGGTGACGTCGACGCCCGCGGCGATGGCGGCCTGCACGAGGTGGTAGCCGGGGTCGGAGACGGTCGGCATTCCCGCGTCGCTCATGACGACGAGGTCGGCGTCGCGCGCGAGTTCGACGAGCTCGGCGCTCTTCTCGCGCTCGTTGTGGTCGTGCAGCGGAACGAGCTTCGGCTTGTTCGCGATGCCGAGCCCTTTGAGCAGCCGCACCGTCGAACGGGTGTCTTCGGCGGCGACGAGGCTCGCCGACTCGAGCGTCTCGACGAGGCGCGCGGAGGCGTCGCCGAGGTTGCCGATCGGCGTTGCCGCGAGAATGATCATGCTGCCAGTCTGCCACCGGCTCAGTGGGCGGATAGCCGGCGATGGCTAGCATGGCAGGGTGCGCGCGTCCCAGCCTCCCGCGACCGGCGGTTCCTCCCTCGACGAGCCGTTCGACGACCTCGTCGGCGCCCCCGCGCGCGCCTCAGACGATGTCCGCGCCGACGACGCGGGCGACGATGTGGAGCGCGGTTCGCGACTCGACGACTGGTGGGGGCGGATGCTGCGCACCCCCGCGCGGCGGAGGGCCTGGAGCTGGGGCGGCCCCGCCGCCGTGACGCTGCTCGCCGCCGTGCTGCGGCTGTGGAACATCGGCCAGCCGCACGCGCTCGTGTTCGACGAGACCTTCTACGTCAAGGACGCGTGGACGCTCTGGAACAACGGCTACGAGTCCACGTGGCCTGACAAGGCCGACCCGCTCTTCAACGCGGGGCAGACCGACATCTTCACGACGACGGGCTCGTACGTCGTGCACCCGCCGATCGGCAAGTGGCTCATCGGCGCCGGAATGGAGCTGTTCGGCCCCGACTCGAGCGTCGGCTGGCGCATCTCCACGGCCGTGGTCGGCATCCTCGCCGTGCTGCTCGTCACCCTCATCGCGCGGCGCCTGTTCGACTCTCCGCTGCTCGGCGTCATCGCGGGCGGTCTCATGGCCATCGACGGGCACGCGATCGTGATGTCGCGCGTCGCCCTCCTCGACACGACGGTCATGTTCTTCGCGCTGTGCGGCTTCGGCTGCGTGCTGCTCGACCGGCGCTGGCACGAGGAGCGGCTCGCCGCCGCGATCGCCCGCCGGGCGGCATCCGATCGTCCGATCACGTGGGGTCCCGCGATCTGGGCGCGTCCTTGGGTGGTCGCCGCGGGCGTGTGCTTCGGGCTGTGCACGGCGACGAAGTGGTCGGGGCTGTACTTCCTCGCGGCGTTCGGGCTGTACCTCGTCGTCGTCGACATGCTCGCCCGGCGTCGGGCGGGCATCCCGTTCTGGGCCTCGGCGTCGATCCTCAAGCAGGGCCCCGCGACGTTCCTGCTTCTCGTGCCCGTCGCCTTCGCCGTGTATCTCGCGAGCTGGACCGGCTGGCTCAGCACCTCGGGCGGCTACGACCGGCAGTGGGCCGCGGTCGACGGCAACGCGTGGACGGGGCCGTTCTCGTGGGTGCCGCTGCCGCTGCAGAGCCTCGTCCACTACCACGAGTCGATGTACGCATTCCACGTCGGCCTGTCGACGCCGCACCCGTACCAGTCGAATCCGCTCACCTGGCTGCTCATGATCCGGCCCGTGGCGATGTGGTACGAGGGTGTTCCCGACGGCACGGGCGGCTGCCACGGCGGTTGCGTCACCGACATCACCTCGATTGCGAACCCGCTCATCTGGTGGGCGGCGGGACTCGCGGCGCTCTTCCTCGTTGTGCGGCTGGTGCTGAAGCGCGAGTGGCAGGCCGGCCTGATCCTCGCAGGAATCGCAGCCGGGTATCTGCCGTGGCTGTTGTACCTGCACCGCACGGTGTTCCAGTTCTACACGATCGCGTTCGAGCCCTACCTGCTGCTCGCGCTCACTCTCGTCATCGGCCTCGTGCTCGGCCGCCGCACCGACGAGAGGTACCGGCGGGTTGGCGGCATCCGGGCGGTCGCCGTCTTCGGGATCGCGTGCGTGCTGCTCTCCGCCTTCTGGTACCCGCTGTGGACGGCGACGCCGGTGCCCACGTGGTTCGTCATGCTGCACTACTGGCTGCCGAGCTGGATCTGATTCGGCACCGCGCGCGAAGCGGGGCTAGCCTTTCACAGGGCCCGAATCGGCCCGAGAGTGAGGAGAACACGTGAGCGCACTGTCGGTGAAGACCACAATCTCGGTCCTTCCCGGCGTCGCCGCCGCGGGTGCGGCCGCCCTCGTCGCGTGGGGCGTCTCGACCGGACTCCCGACGCTTCCCCTGCTCACCGTGTGCGTCGTGCTCGGCATCGTCTTCGCGCAGCTTCCCGGCATGGGAACGCTGCTGCGCGGCATCCTCGCTCCCGGTCTCGCGTTCTCGTCGAAGAAGCTCATGCGCGCGGGCGTCGTTCTTCTCGGGCTGAAGCTGAGCCTCGTCGACATCGCGGGGCTGGGCTGGGCGACCCTGCTCACGACCATCGCGATCGTGCTCATCACCTTCGCCGGGACCTACGGGCTCGGCCGGCTCTTGAAGCTGCCCGGGCATGAGCCGCTGCTCATGGCAACGGGTTTCTCGATCTGCGGCGCGAGCGCGATCGGCGCGATGTCCGGAGTGGTGAACGCCAAGCGCAAGGACCAGGCGCACCCCGTCGCTCTCGTCACGCTGTGCGGCACGCTCGCGATCTTCGTGCTTCCCGCCCTGTGGGAGCCGCTCGGTCTGACGGATCTGCAGTTCGGGCACTGGGTCGGCGCCGGCGTGCACGATGTGGGCCAGGTCGTCGCGACGGCTCAGATCGCCGGCGGCTCTGCCCTCGCCGTCGCCCTCGTCGTGAAGCTCACGCGTGTTCTGATGCTCGCGCCGATCGTCGCGGTCGCCGGCGTGGTCGAGCGGCGCCGCAACGTCGCCGTCACTGACGCGAAGCGCCCGCCGATCGTCCCCCTGTTCGTCGCCGGCTTCATCGTCGCGATCCTCGTGCGTTCGTTCGTTCCGCTTCCCGAGGCCGTGCTGAACGGCGCGGACATCGTGCAGACGGCGCTGCTCGCGATGGCGCTGTTCGGGCTCGGCTCCGCCGTCGACATCAAGCGGCTGCTCACGGCGGGCTGGCGGGCGCTCGTGGTCGGGCTGCTGTCGTGGGTGCTCATCGCCGCGCTCGCGCTCGGCGCCGTTCAGCTCAGCTGAGCCTCGCCCTCCGCACACGCGTCTCGAACAATTTCTGCACAACGTCCCGACACGCCGCTGCGCAGCCGCAACACGCCGCCCGCGTTCCGGTTTTGCAGAAATTAGCCGCGTCGGTCTGTCGATCGCACATCGAGAAACGCGGCAGCCCGGTCGAACACCTCGTCGGGAACCTCATCGACGAGAAAGTGTCCGGCTCGCGGCACGATCTCGTGACGGAGTTCGCGGACTTCTGCTGAAGTGCGACGCATGCGAAGCAACGCCGCTGCCGGGTCGCGCCCGCCCATGAGAACCAGCGTCGGAACCTCAAGCCTCGTCGGGCGGCGCCGCCCCGTCATGAGGCCGACAAGGGACGGCATGATCGTGTGCCGATACAGCAGCGAGAGCGCGTGCGCCCGCGCGGGATTCCGCAGCAGCCGCCGGTAGATCTCCGAGTTCGGCACCTCGCCGCCCGCCGACGCGAGCATCGGCCTCAGCACGAGCTGGCGCCCGCGGGACACGAACCGCTCCCCCACAACCGGAAGCGGCACGAGGGGCATGAACCATCCCGAGCGCATGAGCGCCATCGCGCGTGCGTCGACGCGCACGAACGGATCGGGCGCGCTCAGCGCCACGAGCGCCGACACCCGGTCGGGATGTCTGATTGCGATGTCGAAGGAGACGAGGGCGCTCCAGTCGTGGGCGATGATCGCGGTGCGGCGAATGCCGAGGGCATCGAGCAGGTCGAGGACGTCGGCGGCGAGGCGGCCCCGGTCGTAACCGCGCCGAGGCGCGTCGGACCAGCCGGCGCCGCGCAGGTCGGGGCAGATCACGTGGTGCGTAGCTGCGAATCGCGGCAGCAGCTCTCGCCACTCGAGATGGTTCTGGGGCGCACCGTGCAGGAGCAGAAGCGGCGTTCCCGAGCCGGCTTCGAGCACGTTGAGCCGCACTCGGCCGCCCTCGACCTCGACAGTGCGCGCAGCCGTTCCGGCGAGCGCCGGCGCCGCCACGCCATCATTCGCGTCCACAGCGATCTCCTGCGACAGGCCGACCCCAGCGTCGACCACTTGGGTCCGTTGTACTACGTTTATAGTATGTCGTCAAGAGCAGCCTCTCCCCTTCGCGACCGCGCTCTCGCTGCCGCGCTCGAGCTGCTGGGAACAGACGGTCTTCGCGCGGTGACGCATGCCCGTGTCGACACGGCCGCGGATCTTCCCGCCGGCTCGACGTCCAATTACTTCCGCACCCGTCAGGCACTGCTTACGGGCCTTGTCGAGCGCCTCGCCGCTGAGGAGCAAGCTGACTTCGCCGCCGCACAGGCTCCCGTTGATGGTGAGTCGCTCATCGTCGCCTTGATCGGGATGCTGGAGGCACAGTCAACGAGGCATCGCGTTCGCACGCGGGCCCGCTACGCCTTGTTCATCGACGCGGCCAACGACGCCGGAGCGCTCGCGCCTCTTCTGTCGGCCCGCCGAGACTTCGAAGCGTGGACGACGCGAGTGCTCAGACAAGCGGGCGCCGTCAACGCCGACGAGGCAACGAGGCTGCTCATGGCCGGTCTCGACGGCTTGCTGCTGCACCGCATCACCGTGGATCCGGATGCCGCTCTCGAGCGGCCCATGCGCGCGCTCGTCCGGGCGTGCCTCGAACTCAGCGGATGACGCGATCCCGGCACGCGAGGTAGCCCATGATGCACTGAGCGACCACGACCCCGAGCAGCACGACAAGCGGCAGCTCCCATGCTCCGGTCGCGTCGTGGAGCGTGCCGATGAGGATCGGTCCGATCGCCGCGAGCAGGTAGCCCACGGACTGCGCCATCCCCGACAGCGACGCCGCGACCAGGTGGTTCGAGGTGCGCAGCCCGAACAGGGCGAGAGCGAGCACGATGAGCCCGCCTTGTGCGATGCCGATGAGACCGAGCCACAGCAGCATCCCCGAGGGGGCGAGCAGGATGCCGGCCAAACCGGCGGCCGAGCACAGCGAGTACACGCTCACGATGATGCGCTGGTCGCGGTTCCACTTCTGCAGCAGGGCCGCGCACGTGAGGGTGCCGGCGATTCCGCACACCTGGAACACGCTCTGGTGCCAGCCCGCCGTGAACGCGTCGATGCCGACGGAGTGCTCGATGGCGGGCACCCAGGTGATGACGACGTAGAAGATCGTGGACTGCAGCCCCATGAATACGGTCACCTGCCAGGCGAGAGCCCGGCGCCACGGCGATACGTGCGGGACGCTCGTGCGACCGGTGATGACCGGCAGCTCGTCCGTCGGCGGGCTGTGCCGACGCATTTGCGGTGCGAACACCGCGAGCGCGATGATCGCGAGTCCGGCCCAGATGCCGTACGCGAGGCGCCAGCCTTCGTTCGCGAGACCCGCGATCGGCACGGCGAGACCGGCGGATGCTGCCGCGAAAGCCGTCTGCACGGCCGAGTACACGCCCGTCAGCCGCCCGATCTCGCGCGGGAAGTCCCGCTTGAGCAGCGAAGGCAGCAGCACGTTTATCGCGGCGATCGCGGCCCCGAGACCGACCGTGCCGATCCACAGCGGAACATCGCCGGGAACGGACCGCAGCACGATGCCCGCGGCCAGCAGCACGAGTGAGCCGCCGATGGTGCGTTCGAGCCCGAACCGTCGCGCTGCAAACGGTGCGATGGGAGAGAAGGCCGCGAACGCGAACAGCGGCACGCTGATGAGCATCGACGCTTCGAACACGGAAAGCCCGGCGTCGGCGCTGGCTTGGTCCAGGACGGGGCCTACCGCCGTGATCGAGGCGCGCAGGTTGGCGGCGACGAGCAGGATGCCGATGACGATGAAGCCCGGACGAAGCCGGTTCGCCGCGCTCCGGGGTCGCGAAACCGACACGCTCTGGGGTTCACGGTCGTCTTGCGGCATCCCGTCAAGTCTAGGAGACTCCCGTCTGCCGCCTCGCGACGGGGTCGCGTCACGCGCCAGACTTGACACATGGCCGACCGCACCGTGATCACTACCCATGTCTCCACCGTCGACGAGTGGACGCGCGCGCTCGCGGAATCCATCGGGTCGCCCGGCGGCGGCGCGGGAGCGGGGGTCATGCTCGCGATCGGGGCCTCGTTGACCTCGATGGTCGCCGGCTACACGGACGCGAGCGACGATCCACAGCTCAAGGGGGTTCTCTCTCGAGCGCGCGAGCGGAGATCCGTCGCGCTCCAGCTCGCCGACGACGACGCGTCGGCGTCCGCCGCGTTCGGCGCTGCGTTCCGACTCGATAAGGGAGCGGAGCGCGACAAGGCCATCGCCGAAGCGTCTGTCGAGGCGGCGCAGGCATCCGCAGCGCTCGGCGAGTACGCGATCGATGCCGTCGACGACCTGGTCTGGCTCGCGGAGCACGGCAATCCGGCACTGATCGCCGACGTCGTCGTCGCGTTCGGCGCCCTCCGCGCGGCGATCACCGGTGCCCGCACGAACGTCAGCTTCGACCTGGCCTCCGTCACTTCCTCGGGCGTCTCCTTCGAGGAGGTTCGGGAGCAGCATCCGCAGCTGTGGGACACGATCACGCGCCTGAACGACGCGATCGACCGCATCGACTCCGTCACGACCGCGGTCGATCATCGTGCGGCCCCGACGGACGTCGCGTAGCGCAGACGCGGAACGTGGCGGCGCCCGGAGGCTCAGCCCGCGTGCGACGGAGTGTTACGCGGCCGAATGCGGCAGCGGCATCCGCTCGGTTAGCGTTGCCGTATGGCAGATCGCGAGTACGGCTTCCGCACGCGGGCAATCCACGCCGGCAACATCCCCGACCCGGAGACGGGCGCCCGAGCGCTGCCCATCTACCAGTCGACGGCGTTCGTCTTCGATGACGCCGCGGACGCCGCCGCTCGCTTCGCGCTGCAGAAGTACGGCAACATCTACGCGCGCCTCGCGAACCCGACGGTCGCAAGCCTCGAGGAGCGGGTCGCGAGCCTCGAGGGCGGTCTCGGCGCCGTCGCGACCGCCTCCGGCCTGTCGGCGCAGTACATCACGTTCGCGAGCCTCGTGGGGGCGGGCGACCACATCGTCGCCTCGTCCAGCCTGTACGGCGGCTCGATCACCCAGCTCGACGTAACGCTGCGTCGCTTCGGCGTGGAGACGACATTCGTGCACTCCACCGATCCCGCCGACTACGCCGCCGCGATCACCGACAAGACCAAGGCGATCTTCGCCGAGACGATCGCGAACCCGTCGGGTGAGATCGCCGACATCGAGGGACTCGCCGACGTCGCGCACGCCCACGAGATCCCGCTCATCATCGACTCGACGATCTCCACGCCGTTCCTCAACCGGCCAATCGAGTGGGGCGCCGACATCGTCACGCACTCGGCGACGAAGTTCCTCGGCGGGCACGGCACCACGATGGGCGGCATCGTCGTCGAGTCGGGCCGCTTCGAGTTCGGCCGCGAGAAGTTCCCGCTCTTCCACGAGCCCGTGCACACCTACGGCGACGTGCAGTGGGCAGGCAATTTCGGCGAGTACGCGTTCCTCACCCGGCTGCGCGCCGAGCAGCTGCGCGACATCGGGCCGGCGCTGTCGGCACAGTCCGCGGCGCAGCTCGCGCAAGGCATCGAGACGCTTCCGTTCCGCATGACCGCGCACGTGGAGAACGCTCGCGCCGTCGCTGAGTGGCTCGAGGCCGACGACCGCATCGAGTCGGTGCACTGGGCCGGTCTGCCGAGCCACCCGCACTACGAGCGGGCGCAGAAGTACCTGCCGCTCGGCCCGAGCTCCGTGTTCAGCTTCGTCGTGAAGGGCGGCCGCGCGGTCGGGCAGAAGCTCATCGAGTCGGTGAACCTCGCGAGCCACGTCGCCAACATCGGCGACACGAAGACGCTCATCATCCACCCCGGCTCCACGACGCACGCGCAGCTGAGCGAGCAGCAGCTCGAGGACGCGGGTGTGCAGTCGGGCCTCATCCGGCTCAGCGTCGGCATCGAAGACGTCGACGACATCATCTACGACCTCGACCAGGCGCTCGAGTCGGCCGTGGAGGAGGCAGCAGCATGACCGAGACTCAGACGACGGATGCCGCAACCGACATCGTCACCCTTCAGAACGGCCTCAGCTGCGAGCTGCCGGCCGACTCGCCGCTCGCGAAGCTGCTGAAGTCGCAGCGCACGTGGGTCGGCCCCGACGCGAAGCAGCGTCTCGCGATCCTGCGCGCCGCGAAGTCCGTCGCGATCATCGGCGCCTCGGCGAACCCCGCGCGCGCAAGTTACTTCGTCGGCACCTACCTGCAGCAGTCGAGCGACTTCCGGCTGTACTTCGTCAATCCGCGCGCCGACGAGATCCTCGGCGAGAAGGCGTACCCCGACCTCGCCTCGCTGCCCGAGAAGCCGGACATCGCCGTGGCGTTCCGCAAGCCGAGCGACATCCCGCAGGTCGTCGACGAGGTCGTCGCCGCTGGAATCGAGACGATCTGGGTGCAGCTCGGGATCTGGAACGAGGAGGCAGCGTACGACGCCGAGGCGAAGGGCCTCACCGTCGTCATGGACCGCTGCATCAAGGTCGAGCACGCACGCTTCCACGGCAAGCTCAACTTGTTCGGCTTCGACACGGGCGTCATCAGCGCCAAGAAGGGGCTGCGCTAAGCGGCATCCGTCCCGTCGGGCCGGCGCGCGACTACGTGGAAGACGTGCCAGTGCTTCGGTCCGTCGAACGAACGACCGTCGCGCTCGGCCTCCTCGAGGTGCACGATCTCGAGGCCGTCCAGCATCCGCTCGACTTGCGCGCGCGAGTGGAAGGTCATGCTCGCACGGCCCGCCCACTCGTCGTTCACGCCGAACAGCTCAACGGCGAGCAGGCCACCCGGCCGCAGGCTCGCGCGGATCTTCTGCCACAGCGCCTCGAAGTGCTCGGGTGGGCAGAACGGCAGGGCGAAACCCGAGAAGACCAGGTCGGATGCCGCCAGCTCGTCAAGCTGCTCGAAACGACGCACGACGATCTCGACGCCCGACACGTCGCGCAGCTCCTGCGCGATGCGCGGCTCGCCGTCTAGCGCGGTGACTCGCCAGCCCGCCTCCGCGAGCGCGCGTGAATCCACACCGTCGCCGGCGCCAAGGTCGATCGCGTTGCCCGGTGGCCGATCGCCCCACGCTTTGAGGGCGAGCAGCAGGTTCGGGCGCGGCGAACGCCCGCGCATCGCGGCGTAGTAGCCGTCCCAGTCGAACTCGCTCACCTTTTCATCGTCGCATCTTGCTCCGATCACTCAAGAGAATGGGCGGATCCGAATCTCGCAGTAACGATAGAGCGGAGGCGAGCTTGTACCGAGTGAATGCTTACCTTGACGTGTTCCGTTTCGTACGGTGCCGTTCATTGCCAGAGCTCACCGAAGACCTCCCGCGCCAAACAATCGTCAACACGTCGCTAGGACAGCCGAGATATCGACGACGAAACGCCTTTGTTCTACAATGTAGTACATGAACCAAGTAGGAATCCGGGCTCTCAAGCAGAACGCGTCAGCGGTCGTCGCGTCCGCGGCTTCCGGCCAGACGGTGACGATCACGGATCGCGGCCGCGCTGTCGCCCAGCTCTCGCCCATACCATCGAGCTCTTTCGAAAGACTACGGTCCTCGGGGCGCCTCCGCCCAGCGCGTCGACGCATTGACGACCTGCCTCTCCCAGCGGAGGGCAACCTGAGCGATGACCTTCGGGCGGCTCGCGACGACGAGCGGTTCTGAGATGGCCCACTACCTGGACACCTCGGCACTGGTGAAGCTCATCGTTTCTGAACGCGAATCCGCGGCCCTGCGCTCCTGGCTTACCCAAGACGAGCGTGAACCCGTCACCTCAGATCTCGCACGCACGGAGCTGATGCGGGCGGTCCGCCGAATCGCGCCTGACCTCGCCGTCAGGGCGCGTCAGGTTATCGATGCCATGCACGTGCTTTCCCTCACAACCGAGACGTACGACTCCGCTGCGCGTCTGGACCCGCCAATTCTTCGTACGCTCGATGCTCTCCACCTGGCATCCGCTCTCGAGATCGGATCCGACCTTGACGCCATGATCGTGTACGACGAGCGCCTGAGCCAGGCCGCGCACGGGTACGGCATCCCCACCCTCGCACCCTCCTGACTGCCGCGCACTACACTGGCCGGGTGGCTGAGCTTGCGGCATCCGACCCGCCCGACATCGGCGTGCTCGGCCCCGTCACGGTGCACGGCACGGCCGTCGCAGGGCTTCTCCCCCGCCGGCTGATCGCCGCCCTCGCCCTCGCCGGCGGGCGATCGGTCGGAGCCGACGAGCTCATCGACGCGCTCTGGGGCGACGATGCGCCCGCCAATTCGCGTGCCGCGCTGCAGACGCTCGTCTCCCGCACACGAAGCCTCACGGGCCACGACGCGATCGAGCTCACGCCCGGCCGGGTACCGCCTCGACGTGACGACCGATCTTTCCCGCGCCCGCGCCGCCAGCGACTCCGAGCTGGGTGATGCCCTCGCGCTCTGGCGCGGTGAGCCGGGCGCCGACCTCGGCGATGCTCCGGTCGCCGCGGATCTGCGTACCGAAGCAGACCGGCTGCGGCATCGACTCGAGCAGCGTCACGCCGAGGAGCTGCTCGCGGACGGGCGATTCGACGAGGCAGCCACCATTCTCGAGACTCTCGTCCGAGCGGCTCCGCTCGACGAGCCGATTGCGGTGCTGCGCATGCGCGCGCTCGACGCCGCGGGTCGCCGAAACGATGCCCTTGCCGCGTTCGCCGCGCTGCGCGACGCCCTCGCGGATGCGCTCGGCACCGATCCGGGTCCGGAGGCGGTCGCCGCGAACGCAGCGCTGCTGCGCGCGAGCGATGCGCCGCGTGTGCGCATCGGTGTTCGAGCGGCGACTCAACCGCTCCTGGGTCGGGCCGCCGATGTCGCGGCGGTGGAGGCGGACGTGCGGCAGCACCGCCTCACGACCATTCTCGGGGTGGGCGGCCTGGGCAAGACGAGTCTCGCCCAAGAGGTCGCGCGTCGCAGCACACTGCCGCGCGTCGCCGTCGTCGAGCTTGCCGGCACCTCCTCGGCCGATGACATCATGCTCACGGTCGCGGCGACGCTCGGCATCCGCACGGTCACGTCCGTGAAGCGCCTCGCCGACCCGCTCATCCGCACCGATCTCCGCACGCGCGTCGCCACCGCGCTCGGTGAGACCGAGACGCTGCTCGTCCTCGACAACTGCGAGCACCTCGTGGACGCGGCCGCGGCGATCGCGCGCGAGCTGCTCGCCGACGTGCCGGGCCTGCGCATCCTCGCGACGAGCCGCGCGCCGCTCTCGATCGCGGGTGAGCAGGTTCTGCCGCTGCTTCCGCTCGCGGCATCCGACGCCGACAGCGCGGCCGTCGCACTGTTTCTCGAACGGGCACGCGCCGTCCGGCCGCAGGCCGAGCTCGACATCGCCGCGGTCGTGCGCATCTGCGAGCGCCTCGACGGCCTGCCGCTCGCAATCGAGCTCGCCGCGGCGCGCGTGCGCGTGATGAGCCTCGATGACATCGAACGCCGGCTGCGCGACCGCTTCGCGCTGCTCACCACAGTCGATCGCGCGGCGCCCGAGCGGCACCGCACCCTGTTCGCCGTCATCGACTGGAGCTGGAAGCTCCTCGAACCCGCGCAGCGCACCCTGCTGCAGCGGCTCTCGCTGTTCTCCGACGGGTTCACGGCGGATGCCGCGGCCGCGGTCTCGGGAGCGGGCGATGTGATCGACGACCTCGATGCGCTCGTCATGCAGTCGCTCGTCACCGTGCGCGAGGAGTCGGGAGGCGTGCGCTTCCGCATGCTCGAGACCGTGCGGGAGTTCGGACGCGACCGGCTCGCCGACTCGGGCGAGTCCAAGCGGGTCGAGCGCGCACATCTGGAGTGGGCCCGGGCGTTCTGCCTCGAGAGGCAGCCGCTCCTGTTCGGTCACGCGCAGCTCGAGACGATGCGCGCGATGACCGCCGAGACCGAGAACCTCATCACGGTGCTGCGCCGTGCCGTCGCGAGCGAGTCCGCCGAGGTCGCGCTCGCGATGTTCGGCGCGCTCGCGACGTTCTGGTCGATGCGCGGCGATCACGAGGAGGTCGTCTCGTTCGGCGGCGACGTCGTGCGGCTCGCCCGCCGCGCCGAGTTCACGGCCGCGGACGCGGACGCCGCATCCATCGGACTGCTCATCGCAGCGCTCACGTTCCAGTTCATGGAGCAGCCGCGCGTCGCGATGCCCGCGGTCGGAGCCGTTCGTCGGCTGTGGCGCGCGGGCCTCGCTCGCGACAGCAGGGTCGGCGCGCTGCTCGCGCTCATCCTCGCGATCGGCGGCATCCACGACGAGCCCCAGATGGCGCACGTCGCCGAGACGCTCGAGGCCATTGCGGCGGGCGATGACGCCGCGGCTGCGTCCATCGCCGCCATGTTCGGCGCGAACATCGCTGAGAACAACGGCGAGCTCGAGACGGCGCTGCGGCTCGCGCACCGCACGAACCGGCTCGCGGGAACACTCGGCGACACGTGGCTCGCGGCGGGGTCGGCGATGACGCTCGCGCAGCTGTATTGCGAGAACGCCCGCCCTGGCGACGCCGAGAAGTGGTGCCTCGTCGCGCGTGAGGGCCTCACGGCGATCGGCGCGCTGCAGGACGTGCGCCAGGTCGAGTGGATGCTCGCGGTCGCGCGCGTCCAGCGCGGCGACGACGCCCTCGCCCATCAGCTGTTCGATGACGACGCGGATCTCGGCGGCGAGCTGCGTTCGATCGGCTCGGCGGTCCTCGCCGAGATCGACATGAGAGAAGGACGCCCGGATGCCGCGGCGGCGCTGTACGACGCGGCCGTCCGAAGCTTCGCCGCTCCGCGTGAGCGCTCGTCGCCGTGGTTCGCCATGGCCCTGGCGACGCACATCATCGCGTCACTCGATGCGGGAGCACCTCGCGACGGGGTCGCCGCCGACGTGCGTCGGTTGCGCTCGCGCGTTCGCGCGACCCTGCGCCTGCGTCCTCTCGGCGCCGATCAGCCGATCCTCGGCGCGGCGCTCCTCGGTCTCTCCCGCTGGGCGCTGGACGCGGTTCCCACGCTCAGCCTCGAGCTGCTCGCCCTCGCGGAGGTCATGACGAGTCGCCAGGACTTCACGCCGTTGCGGCGCGAGGCGCACCTTGCCTACGCCGAGCGCACGTTCGGCGAGGCCGCCGTCACAGCGGTGCGAGCGCACACGGCCGAGCTCGGCATCCTTGGCCGGGTCCGTCGCGCCGACGAGCTTCTCGCCGACCCGCGCTGGCGCGAGCGCTGACGCGCGGTCAGCGTTCCGTCGCCGCGCCGCGCAGCTCGAGCCGGATCTGGTCCGCGTCGAGCACCTCGAGCGCGCTGTTGAGCGACTGCGAGGTGAAGAGCCCGTCCGTGCGCGCGGCAAGAAGCGCCGCCCGCTGGGCGTCGATGACCTTGAGCGCGTAGCCCGCCGCCGGGAGCCCGTCGCCGTCCGTTCGCGGCACGGTGGACGCCGCCTCGTCGACGAGCTCACGCAGCCGCCGGCGCTCCTCCGCGGCGTCCGCAGGGTCCTCGACGTGCGGACGGACCCCGCGGATCACGGCGCCGAGCGTGCCGCCCTGCAGCACGAGCGACGCGGCCGCGACGACGAACGCGATGAAGATGAGCGTCGAGCGACTCGGCGTGTTCTCGGGCAGCGTTTGCGCCGCCGCGAGCGTCACGACGCCGCGCATGCCCGCCCACACGACGACGGTTCCCTCGCGCCAGCCGACGGGTCTGCTGAGGAAGAAGTCCAGATCCGCCGACATGCGACGCAGTCGCGCGGTGAAGCGCTCGAGGGCGCCGGCCGTGCGCGGGCCTCGCGCGCCGCGCGCCGCGATGAAGGCCTCCGCGGCGCCCGGCTCCGCGAGCCGTTGCGTCACCTTGTCGATCTTCGGTCGCATGCGCTCCTTGCGCTCGGCGCGCCGACGCATGGAGAGCACGAGCGGTCCCACATACGCCGCGCGCACGAGCACGGTGATCACGAGCGCACCGGCTGTCGTGAGCAGGGCCGGGACGATGCCGCCGTGGTCGTCGACGACGTCTCCGACGACTTTCGTGAGTTCAAGCCCCATGATGAGGAACACGGCGCCCTCGAGCAGCAGTTCGATCGTGTGCCAGTTCTGCGATTCCGAGAGCCGATGCTGGGGCGAGAGCTTCGCGGCTGCGCCGGCCCCCGTGACGAGCCCGGCGACGACAGCCGCTACGAGGCCGGACGCACCCAGCAGCTCCGCCGGCACCGCCGCGATGAACGGGATCGTGAACGAGATTACGGTGTTCACGGTCGAGTCGGTGACGCGTGAGCGCACGGCGAGGTTGAGCATGCCAACGATCACGCCGATCACGGAGGCGACGACGACAGAGAACACGAAGCTGCCGACGACGGACCAGAGCGAGACGGATGCCGCCGCCCCGGCGATTGCCGAACGCAGCAGCACGAGCGCGGTCGCGTCGTTCAGAAGGCTCTCGCCTTCGAGCATCGTCACGACGCGGGGCGCCACGCCAAGGCGCTTCACGATCGATGTCGCGACAGCATCCGTCGGGCTCACGATGGCGCCGAGCGCGATGGCCCAGGGCAGCGACAGATCGGGAATGACCCACCAGAAGAACACGCCGAGCACGAGGGAGCTGAGCACGACGAGAACGACGGAGAGCCCACCGATCGCCGTGAACTCGCGGCGGAAATCCATCGACGGCATCGACACCGACGCCGAGTACAGCAGCGGCGGCAGCACGCCGGCGAGGATCCACTCGGGTTCGACAACGATCTCCGGCACGGCAGGCACGAGGCTCACGGCGAAGCCGAGCACGACGAGCAGCAGCGGGTTGGCGACGCCGATCTTGGGCGCGAGCGCGGCGGCGGCCGCGATGACGAGAAGCCCGAGCACGGCGACGATGAGGAAAGCGTCCATCGGGTCTCCTTCGGTTCGTCGGGTGGCAGCGCACGAATCGGGCGGATGCCGCAGCCGCGGCATCCGCCCTCTCATTCTTACGCCTTGCGCATGTAGGCGCGCACCGTGAGCGGCGCGAAGATCGCGACGAGCACCCCCGCCCCGACGAGCGAGATGACCAGGTCGCCGCCGACGACGCCGCCGTTCGCGAGGTCGCGCACGGCCGTCACGAGGTGCGAGATGGGGTTGACGTTCACGAACCACTGCAGCCAGCCGGGCATGGTGTCGACGGGCACGAACGCGTTCGAGAGGAACGTGAGCGGGAACAGGATGATCATCGAGATGCCCTGCACGCTCGATGCGGTGCGGGCGATGACGCCGAAGAACGCGAAGATCCAGCTGATCGCCCACGCGCACGCGATCACGGCGAGGCCCGCGACGATCACGGCGCCGAGGCCGCCCCCAGGGCGCCAGCCCATGATGAATCCCATCACGAACGTGAGCGTCGTGGCGATGCCGTAGCGCACGGTGTCGGCGAGAAGGGCCCCGGCGAGCGGCGCGATGCGCGCGATGGGCAGCGAGCGGAACCGGTCGAACACGCCCTTGTCCATGTCCTCCCGCAGTTGCACGCCGGTCACGACGGAGGTCGTGATGACCGTCTGCACGAGGATGCCCGGGATGATGACGGGCAGGTAGCTCTGCACGTCGCCCGAGATCGCGCCGCCGAAGATGTACGTGAACATGAGCGTGAAGATGATCGGCTGGAAGGTCACGTCGACAAGCTGCTCCGGGGTGCGCTTGATCTTCAGCAGCCCGCGGTACGCCATGGTGAGCGAATGAGAGACGCTGTCGGCGAGACTGACGTGGTTGGTGAGCTCGCGTCCGAGGCGCGTGTCAAGAGTGGTGGCGCTCATGCGAGGCTCCCTTCGAGTTCGGCGTCGGCCTCGTCGGCGGACGCATGTCCGGTGATGGCGAGGAATACCTCGTCGAGGGTGGGCTTCTGCACGCTCATCTCGGTCAAGCGGATGCCGCGATCGCGCAGCGACACGAGCAGGTCGGTGACGCGGTCGGCGTCGGCCATGGGTGCGCTGATGCGTGCGGCCTCGGGCGAGAGCACGCCGTGGCTGCCGAGGATCTCCCGGATCGTGCGCAAGGCGGCATCCGTGTCTGTCGGGTCTTCGAGCCGCAGCTGGAGCGAGGTCGTGCCGATCTGCGCCTTCAGCTCGTCGGCCGTGCCCTCGGCGACGACGCGTCCGGTGTCGATGACGGCGATGCGGTCGGCCAGCTGGTCTGCCTCGTCGAGGTACTGCGTGGTGAGCAGCACGGTCGACCCGTCGGCGACGAGGCGGCGGATGGTGTCCCACATCTGGTTGCGCGTGCGCGGGTCGAGACCGGTCGTCGGCTCGTCGAGGAAGATGAGGGGCGGTTGGGCGATGAGGCTTGCGGCAAGGTCGAGGCGCCTGCGCATGCCGCCGGAGAACTTCTTGAGCGGGCGCTTGGCGGCATCCGTGAGGGAGAACTCCTCGAGGAGTTCGTCGGCCTTGCGCTTGGCCTCGCTGCGGCCGAGGCCGAGCAGGCGGCCGAACAGAACGAGGTTCTCGGTGGCGCTCAGGGTCTCGTCGACGGAGGCGTACTGCCCGGTCACGCCGATGAGCTGGCGCACGATGCCGGCGTCGCGCTGCACGTCGTATCCGAAGATTCTCGCGTCGCCGGCGTCGGGGCGCAGAAGTGTCGCGAGCATGCTGATTGTCGTGGTCTTTCCTGCGCCGTTCGGTCCGAGCACGCCGTACACGGTGCCGGTGCGGACGGTGAGGTCGACGCCGTCGACGGCGCGGTTGGCTCCGAAGGTCTTGACGAGGCCACGAGCCTCAACGGCAAGCTCGCCGCGAGGCGAGAATGCTGCAGGTGTCATAAGGGGTTCCTTTCGATGTGATCCCATCGTGGAACCCGCCCCTTACACGGCACTTGCACGTCGCTTACACGCTCGGAAGCGGCTGTAAGCGTGCGATGGGGATTCTCGAATTCGGCGCTTGTTTGGCGCTCGAGATCTTTGATTGGCTGTTTTGCGAGCAGGCCGAATTCTCAAGTGGGCGCGCCGAAGCGTCACCGGCGCCCAACTCGCTCGAGCGTGCGCCCACGTGGGCGTCGTGTCCGCCGCTGACAGTTCGTTTTCAGCGGGGCAGCATCGTCACTGACCCTGTCGCGGCCTCAGAACTGCGGATCTTCCGGGTAATTCTTGGGTTCCGTGTCGTCGGCCCATCTCTCGTCGGGGTCGGGTTCCGCGTTCTCGAACTCGTCATCGTCGATGTCGGGTTCGAGGTCCGGTTCGGAAGGCTCGGTGTCCTCATCGAGGGCTTGGAATCCGACATTCGTGGATCGTCGGATTCGGTACCGTCTCCCGAGAGGTGAGGTCCAGATGATGGCCCCATCCTCAGCTCGTTCGACCTGCCAGGTACTGGTGTGCTTCAGCACGTGGTGGCGTTTGCACTCACTCGCCAGGTTGTCGAGATCGGTGTGCCCACCGTCTTGCCATGCCACGAGGTGATCGATGTCGCACTGTCTCGCGGACCGGTTGCAGCCGGGGAATTGACAGGTCTGGTCTCTGACTTCGATCGCTTTCCGCAGATCCGCCGGAACCGCGTACCGGTCGCGGCCGACGGAGAGGATGGCTCCGGTTTCCGGGTTCGTCAGCAGCCGGGTGAAGCTCGGCGCCTGTGCTGCGAGCCGGCGGGCGGTCTCTGGGTTGATCGGCCCGTACCCGTCCAACTGCGCCGGTTCCTCCGAGTGACCCAGCAGCGTCATCACAGGAACGGTAACGTGCACGGTCGGGCGGATCGCCCCGGTCCGACCGGTGAACGTCGACTGCCCGTCACCGTTGCTCTCGCCGCCGGTGCCGGTGGTGAGTCCCAGCATGGCGGCGTCGGTGAGCACGTCGGCGGTGAGCTGCCCGATCGTGCGCTCGTCTCCGGTCTTGCGGAGGCTCTTCGCGGTGGTGTGGCAGGCGTTGTAGATGCTCTGGGTCACCTCGACCGGGGCATACAACGCGAGCCAGCCCATTCCGTCGGGAGCGTTCCAGTGCTCCACCCGCCGATCCTCCGCTGCCGCCTCGTGGCGTTCAACACTGGTCTCCGGGTGCAGACTCTCGCGCAGGGCGAGGGCCTTCTGTTTGAACTCCGGCGGCGTCGACGTTCTCGCCAAGTCGAGGGCGACCTGCTCGAACTCCGCCCGGTCCTCCGGGTGCAGCCCAGTGGCGTGATCGATCAGCGTCCGGGCGTGCTGAACCGAAATCGCCCCCTCAGCGAGCGCTTCGAGCGTGGCGGGCAGTTCCCGGGTAAGGGTCTCGGCCTGGGCGATCAGCGAGTCGACCATCCGCTCCGACACACGCATCTTCGTCGCCAGCACCGGAGACAGCGCCCGCCGCACCACCTCCTGCGTCTTCGAGGTGTCCGTCTCCGAGGCCACGAACATGTCCCGGTTCGCCAGGGCATGATCGACGAGATCGGACAGCATCATCGACACTTGGGCGTTCACCACGGCCAGCAGCTGATACTGTTCGGAAATCTCTTCGACCATCAGGTCGAGTTTGCCGATCCTCGAATCGGGATTGTCGGGCGGGGGTTTCTCATCATCGTTGATTGGTACCATGCGTGTAGTGTTCCACCACCCACTGACATTGGGTCGAACACATCTACGAATCTAAGCAACTCCGAGGGAGCCCGCCCTGTGGGCGAGAAGTGAGGTCGAAATGGCCCGAATCGGATGCGGAAATCGACGTGAGAGAACAACGGCCGGCATCCGTTCGGGATGCCGGCCGTTCGATGCGGTGGCGGTTAGACGGTCGTGTAGCCGCCATCGATCAGGTAGTAGCCACCCGTGACGAAGGACGCATCATCCGAGAGCAGGAAGCGCACGACGTGAGCGACTTCCTCCGGTCGACCCAGACGGCCGAGCGGGTGCTTGCTTTCGAGCGCCGTGCGGATATCCTCGCTCAGGCTGCTGCGCACGAGGGGCGTGTCGATGTAGCCGGGGCCGACCGCGTTGATGCGCAGCCCCTGGGCGCCGTACTCGGCTGCGGCGTTCTTCGTGATGCCGACGACGCCGTGCTTCGCGGCGGTGTAGGCGCCGTTCCCGATCGCCGCGACGGTGCCGTGAATCGACGCCATGTTCACGATCGCAGAGGACTCGGCGCCCGCCTTCAGCATTGCCGGGATCTGGTAGCGCATGCCGTAGAGCACGCCGTTGAGGTTGATGTCGATGACGCGGTCCCAGTCCTCGAGGTCGGTCTCCCCCGCCGGCGCTTGCTTGCCTCCGATGCCCGCGTTGTTCACCGCGTAGTTCAGAGCGCCGTACGTGTCGATCGCGAACTGCACGGCCTTCTCGGAGTCTTCCTTCTTCGCCGTGTTCTGCTCGAACGCGGAGGCGGTGCCGCCGGCGTCCGTGATCTCCTGCACGACGCGCTTGGCCGCGTCGAGGTTGATGTCGGTGACGACGACCTTCGCGCCGAGCGAAGCGAGCTCCTTGCTGATAGCCTCGCCGAGACCCGATCCGCCGCCCGTGACGAGCGCAACTCTGCCTTCAAATGACGTGCCGAACCTTGCCTTTCTCTCCGATCTCGTTGGACGAATGGCTTCGTGGAGGGCGTCTGAGCCGCCGACAAGATCGCCGTGCCCTCACCTCCAACGTTAGTCATCAAACGCTGAATAACCAGGGGGTTTCCGGCACGCGGCATCCGCCCCGAGCGAACGAGAGCGTACCCTTGAAGCGTCGCTGCAAGGAGGAGCATGTACGTCTCGGCCTTCGACCTGTTCTCAATCGGCATCGGACCGTCAAGTTCGCACACCGTGGGCCCGATGCGCGCCGCCCTCGACTTCGCCAGGGTCCTCGAGACCGCGGGAGCTCTCCCCCGCGTGCGCCGCATCGGCTGCACGCTCTACGGCTCGCTCGGCTCGACGGGGCTCGGCCATGGCACGCCCGACGCCGTCGTCGCCGGCTTGCAGGGGCTCGAGCCCACGACGTGCGACCCCGATGAGGTCAGGGGCGCATGGGATGCCGCGTCCGGCGCGCGCCGGATCGCGCTGCTCGGTCGGCACGCCGTGGACTTCGAGCGCGACGACGTCGCCCTCGAGCCGCGCACGAGGCTGCAGCATCCGAATGCCCTGACGCTCGCCGCGTGGACCGCTGGGCCCGTGCCGGCCGTCGAGCACACGTACTTCTCGGTGGGCGGCGGGTTCATCCAGCGCGAGGGCGACGAGGCGGCCGCTGAGGAGGCGGCAGTTCCGCTCGGCTACCGCGATGCGGCGGAGCTGCTCGCGATCTGCGATGCGCGCGGGCTCACGATCGATCAGGTCGCGCGCGTCAACGAGGAGGCGCTGCGGCCGGCCGGCGAGGTCGATGCGGAGCTCGATCGCATCTGGGCGGTCATGGACGACTGCATCTCGGCGGGGCTCTCGGCCGACGGCATCCTGCCCGGCGTGCTCAAAGTGCCGCGCCGGGCCGCCCGCGTCCGCGCGAGGCTCGAGAACGCGGAGGGCGATGACGGCCGTTCCCTGCCCGGCGAATGGCTGCTCGCCTTCGCCCTCGCGGTGAACGAGCAGAACGCGGCGGGCGGGCGCGTCGTGACGGCGCCGACGAACGGCGCGGCGGGCATCATCCCCGCGGTCGGCGCGTACTACCGGCGTTTCATCGGCGGCGCCTCGGCGAGCGGCATCCGTCGCTATCTGCTCACGGCGGCGGCGATCGGGTCCCTGTTCACGGCGAACGCGTCGATCTCGGGCGCGGTCGGCGGCTGCCAGGCGGAGGTCGGCTCGGCGTGCGCGATGGCCGCGGGCGGGCTGTGCGCCGTGCTCGGCGGCACGCCGCACCAGGTCGAGAACGCGGCGGAGATCGCGATGGAGCACCACCTCGGCCTCACGTGCGATCCCGTCGCGGGACTCGTGCAGGTGCCGTGCATCGAGCGCAACGCGATCGCGTCGTCGACCGCGGTGACGGCGGCGCGGCTGTCGCTCAACGGCGACGGCACGCACCTCGTCTCGCTCGACACGGTGATCGAGACGATGCGGCAGACGGGCATCGACATGTCGACGAAGTACAAGGAGACGAGCGAGGGCGGCCTCGCCGTCAACGTCATCGAGTGCTGATCAGCCCGCGAGAGTCTCGGGCAGGCGGCAGGTGAAGTCGGCGCAGTCGTACAGCGTGGGTTCGCCGTCGACGGCGGTGCGCCCCTCGAGCAGGTCGATGCCGGATGCCGCGAGCTGCCGCGCGGCCGATTCGCGCACCACGAGAACGAGGTCCGCGGGGGTGCGGCGCACGCGTTCCGGAACGGCGCCGTCGGCGGCATCCGGGAGCACGACCACCAGCTGCCGGGCCGGGGAGGCGAGGCGCGTGAGCTCCTCGAGCAGCGCCCCGAAGGCGACGGGGTTCTGCAGCGCCCGCTCGGCGAACGGGGCGAGGGCGCGCTCCGCGTGCTCGCGGAGGGCGGCGTCGCCGGTCAGCAGGTACAGTCGGCGCGCGGCGCGGGCGCTCGCGCTGAGTCCCGACGGATAGGCGCCCTCGCTCGGGTCGCCCTCGAGCACGAGGCCGCGGCTTGCGAGAACAGGGTCGGCCGCGGGCTCCGCGAAGCCGGCATCCGTCATCACGCTCTGCAGAAGCCGCCGGACGACGCGGACGTAGGGCTCGTCGCCGGTCGCGCAGCCGAGCTCGAGGAGCCCGCCCGCGAGCATGCCGTAGTCCTCGAGCGCCGCGGCCGCGTCCGACCGCGCCTCGGCCGTCGAGGCGCGCAGCAGCGTGCCGTCGCCCCTGAGGTGGTTCTCGAGCAGGTAGTCAGCGGCCCAGCGCGCCGCGTCGATCCAGTGCGGCTGCGCGAACGCCGTTCCCGCGCGGGCGAGCGCCTCGATCGCCAGGCCGTTCCACCCGGTCAGCACCTTCTCGTCGAGCGGCGGCGGCTCGACGTCAGTGCGATCGGCGGCGAGGTAGTAGCCGCCCTCGGTGCGGACGCCGTCGACGAGGCTCTCGGAGTCCTGCCCGCTCGCGAAGCCGCCGCCGGGCAGCTGCAGCACCTCGAGCAGGAACGAGGCGATGCCCGCCGCGACCTCGGCGGCCTCATCCGCGCCGTCCTGCCAGGCCCGCGTGTAGGCGGACAGCAGCAGCGCGTTGTCGTACAGCATCCGCTCGTAGTGGGGCTCGGACCAGTCGCGCTGCGTGGCGTAGCGGAAGAAGCCGCCCTCGATCGTGTCGCGCAGCGGCGAGCGCGCCATCGCGAGCAGGGTGCGCGTCGCGAGCTCGCCGCGGTCGATCGCCTGCAGGAAGCCGAGCGCGGGTGCGACGGGGAACTTCGGCGCCGCCCCGAAGCCGCCGAACGCGGCGTCCTCGTGCCGGGCGAGGGCGTCGGCGGATGCCGCGAGCTGCTCGCGGCCGGGAAGCGGGGTGTCCGCGAGCGCGGCCTGCCCCGCGGAGCGCACCGCCTCGCCGATCGCGGCCGCGCTGCCGCGCACCTCGTCGCGACGGTTCCGCCAGGCGTCGACGACGGCCTCGAGCACCTGCCGAAAGGAGGGCCGGCCCGCGACCGGCTGCGGCGGGAAGTAGGTTCCGGCGAAGAAGGCGGCGCCGTCCGCCGTGGCGAAGACGCTGAGCGGCCAGCCGAGGCCTTGCGTGAACGCGGCGGCCTGCGCCATGTAGCTCGCGTCGACGCCCGGGTGCTCCTCGCGGTCGACCTTGACGCTCACGAAGTTGGCATCGAGGTAGCCGGCGAGCTCGGGGTCGCTGAACGATTCCCGAGCCATGACGTGGCACCAGTGGCAGGTGGCGTAGCCGATCGAGACGAACACGGGCACGTCGCGTTCGGTCGCCTCGGCGAAGGCCTCCTCACCCCACTCGTGCCAGTCGACGGGATTGGCCGCGTGGGCGCGCAGGTAGGGGCTCATCGCTCCGGCGAGACGATTCGGCATGCCTTCACCCTACGGCGAGGCGCTCTCGGACGCTCCTCCAGAAATCGAGCTTGTGGCGTTCGCGGTAGTCGATCGAGCGGATGCCGGTCTCGTCGAACTGCAGAACGGACTCGTCGTCCCCGAAGTCGCGCCACGATGGCGTGCCGTCGAGCGTCGGCGTTCCGGTGCGCGCGAACGACGTCCAGGACGCTATCATCGTGTCGGCCAGTTCCCGCTGCGCGGGCGACAGGCGGTTCTCGCCGCCCAGGTCGAAGAGGTACGGCAGCTCCGTCGCGTGGGCCGCTCCCATCCGGAGCCGGGGCGCCGCGATGCCGTTGACGTCCGGAGCTGAGCGGTCCGCGAATTCGTATGCGAAGACCGGCGCGCTGCGGCTCCACAGCCGGTGCTCGTCGAACGCCGCGAATGCCCACGAGACATCGGTGGCGATCGTGGCCCAGGTCAGGGCGGGCGAGCCGTGATCCGCCACGGGATAGCGTTCCGCGACGACGCTCGCCTGCTGTGCGAACGAGTTCTCCCTCAGCTCGGCGAGCCGGCTCTCGGTGAGGGGCGTCTTCTGCGCGGCACCGGCGATGAACGGGCGCATCTCGTCTCGAGTCGCTCCGGAGATGATCGGCACCGCGTGCACCTTGCCGGTGCGGGTCGCTTCGGCGGGGTCGAGCGGCACGAGCGGCGTGCCGAACGCGAGGGAGTTCGCGAACAGGCCGGTGTGCTCCACAAGCCGGCTCGCGGGAACCTCGCGCAGCCGTGCGACGACGTCGCCGTCGCCGCACTCCAGAAGCTCCGCGAGAGCCGCGCCGTTCTGCTCCACAGCCGGCAGCGGCAGGTACGGCGTGTGCTCGGGCGATCGGGGGAACATGATTCCCCTGGGCCAGTGCAGGAGGGGTGACCCGGATTGCAGGATCGCCCTCTGGAACAGTCGCGGCGCCGCGGGGCTTGCCAGCAGCGCGCCGATGCTCATGGCTCCGGCGGACTGGCCGAAGACCGTCACGTTGTCGGGGTCGGCTCCGAAGGCGGCGGCGTTCCGCTTCACCCAGTCGAGGGCGGCGATCTGGTCGGCGAGGCCGAAGTTTCCGGAGCCGGGCAGGCCCTCGAATCCGAAGTACCCGAAGACGCCGAGCCTGTAGTTGACGGTGACGACAGCGACGTTTCCCTGATTGGCGAGCCGAGCAGCGTCGTAGAGGTGGCCGCCGCCGGTCGTGAAGCCTCCTCCGTGCAGCCACACCATGACCGGAAGCGGGTCTCGCGATGCGCGACGGGGCGTCGTGACGTTGACGAAGAGGCAGTCTTCGTCGACCATGGTCGTCGGCATGCCGGGCTGCGGACACAGCGCGGGCGGCCGCGTGGCGTCCGCGACACAGTCCCAGGCCCGCGGCGGCTGCGGGAGCGTCCACCGCCGGCTGCCGACGGGCGGCTCGGCGTATCGGATGCCGAGGAAGACGCGCGCGGTCTTCGTGGCGCGGCCGCGCACCGGGCCAGCGTCGGTCGTGACGTCGAGCGGAGCGTCTGTCACGCGGCCGGTCCTTCCGACGATTCGGGCCGGTTCGATGGCTGTGCGAGCCGCCGCCAGAGTCCGGAATGCTCGAAGTATCGGTGCTGCGCCACTTGCACCACGACGAAGGTGACGCCCCAGAGCACACCGCCGACGAGCGGGACGACGTCGACAGGCAAGACGTATGCGATGACGACCCGCACGACGGCGTCGGCGATCATCACGACACCCCACAGCACTGTCGCCGTCCTCCAGATGCGGCGCACCCGGGCGTCGCTCTCCCGTAGGGCGTCCCATGAGCTCACGTTGAGCCTCTCGCCCAGTCGCGTGGGCTGCACCATCGCGCGGGCGAACGAGAACGCGAGCGGACGCCGAAAGCGCAGGCTCACCAGGAATGCGCCTCCGATGGCCGCCGTGAACCAGCCCTCCTTCGCCAGGAGGAAGCGCGGGCTTCCCGTGATGAAGGAGAGGGCGATGCTGCCGCCGAGAACCGCGAGCACGAAGATGCCGAGCGCGTTCACCGCGCGCCGGCGCACTGCCCGGTAGACGATCACGACGGCCGTAGGAGAGCCGGCGAGGATCAGCGCGAGAAGCTGGTCGAGACCGAATCCGCGCAGGACGTAGTAGCCGGCGACGGGAACCACGAGGTCGATCGCGACCGTGCCGAAGAGCGCCAAGCGCGAGTCCTCTCGCTCAGCTCGCGGCTGCGGGGCCTCCGCTTCTGGGCGGGTTTCGGAGCGTGGTGTGATTCGCATTCGGGCAGGCTAGCAAAAAATTAGCAGGGGTGATAGTTTTTTTATCGACATGGCAGATCAGACGATGCAGGAGCCGGCGAAGCTCACGTTCATCCAGCGCACCCGGCGCGCGCAGCTTGTCGAGTGCGCCATCACCGTGCTCGCGGAAGAGGGGTACGCGCAGGCCTCGCTGTCGCGGATCGCGCGGCGCGCAGACGTGAGCCGAGGCGTCATCCCCTACCACTTCGCCAACCGCGATGAGCTCCTCGACGCCGTCGTCGCCGAGGTGTACCGCATCGCGACGAGCGAGCTGCGCCCCAAGATCGACGCGCAGCCGACGGCGGCAGCGGCGATCCGCACCTTCATCACGGGAAGCGCCGAGTTCTACCGCGATTTCCCCACGCAGATGGCTGCGCTGCACGAGATCGTGAGCCACTCCCGCGGCGACGACAACGCAGCCACGTCAGAGGCGCGCCGCGCGACCGAGCAGGAGCTCAGCGCGGTCGGCGAGCTCCTTGAGCGCGGCAAACAGGCGGGCGAGTTCCGCGATTTCTCCACGCGCGTCATGGCCCGCAGCATCCGGAGCGCTCTGGACGGGCTGCTGCACGACCTGCGCGCGGACCCCCGTCACGACGTCATGGCCGATGCCGAAGAGCTCGCGGAGATCTTCGCACGGGCGATGGCGACCGGTGATGCCCGATATGGACATTTCCCGAGGGGACGCTCGCGTCGTTGAGCCACCACAGGAGCTGGGCGAAGCGCACCGTGAATCACAAGTGATGCAACTATGCTGTAGGCATGAGAACCACGGTCGACCTACCTCCGTCCCTTCACCGGAGAGCTGCAGAAATCGCGCGCGCTCGCGGGACATCGTTGTCTTCGGTACTCGCTGAGCTCACCGCTCGGGGCCTCGCGCAGATAGACACGCCGCTAACGATCTCGAGCGACCCCCTCTCAGGCTTCCCAGTTGTCAGTATCGGGCGACGAGTCACATCGCAGGACGTGGCCGACGCAATCGACGATGAGTAGCGCGTACCTCCTCGACGCCAACGTACTCATCGCTCTCACTGTCGCTGAGCACGAGCACCATGCCCGCGCATCAGCGTGGGCCGAAGGCGTTGAACGCTTCGCGCTGTGTCCCGTTGTCGAAGGAGCATTCCTCAGATACTTCGTTCGCATCGGCGAGAGCGTCGATTCCGGCCTCCGCATCCTCGGCGCAGTTCGGCGCCTTGAACGATGCGAGTACGTGGCCGATGCGATCTCGTATCTCGACGCGGACCTCTCACATGTGCGCGGCTATCGGCAACTCACGGACGCGTATCTCGCGAGCCTCGCGGCCGCGAGCGGAGCGCGCCTCGCGACATTCGACCAGGCGCTCGCGAGGGATCTGCCGAAGACCGTGACTTTCATTCCCTGACGCCGTTCGCAGGCTGGGCCTCGGGAACGCTGCAACCCGCTGCGGTGAACAGCCGTCGTGTGGGCGCTGGCGGTCCCTCGGCACGGTGATTGAAGCGCTACCAGGCTCCCACGTAGCTTGAGGGACGAACCTCGGCGGGAATGCCCTGCTGGCGCACGAACGGCAGGCCGCGCTGCACAGCGAGCTGGATGCGCTGCCGCACCGGCTCGGACGTGAGCTCGTAGCCGTCGAAGTCGGTGTTCGACGCGTACACGCCAAGCGGCAGCGTGAGCGCCTGGAAGAAGCCGAACAGCGGTCGGAACTGGTGCTCGAGAATGAGCGCGTGCCGCTCTCCCCCGCCGGTCGCCGACACGAGAACGGGCTTGTCCACGAGCTCGTACTGGCCGACGAAGTCGAAGAGGTGCTTGAACAGCCCCGTGAACGAGGCCCGGTACACGGGGCTGCCGACGACGAGCAGGTCCGCGGTCTCGATCGAGCGCAGCGCCGCTTCCGCCCCCGGCCCCACCTGGTCGCGACGCAGCGCGCCCGCGAGCTCGGGTCCGATCGCGGTGAGCTCGATGAGCTCCGCGGCGACCGGCGTGCGCGTGGCGACCTCGTCGACGATCGCGCGGATCAGCGCCGTCGTCTTCGAGGGCTCGTGCAGGCTGCCCGAGACCGCGACCACGCGCAGGGGACTGGATTCGTTGTGCGGCATACAGCGACGGTACGCCAGCGGTCAGCGGCGGAGAAGACGTCGCGCAATACGACGTAACGGATGCCGCCGACCGCGGCCACCGCTACGCGCGAACGACGTTCTTCTCGCCCGCGCGGATCGGCGTCGCGAGCCGGTTGCCGGCGGGCGGCAGCGGGCACACGTAGAAGTCCGCGAACGCGCACGGCGGCAGGTACAGCCGGTTGAAGTCGACGGTGACGGTGCCGTCGTCGGCGGGCGAGGCGATCGTGAGGAAGCGGAAGCGGTACGTCTCGTCGCCGCTCGTGCCGTCGCTCAGCACGACGGCGAGGCCGCGCGGGTCGGCGCTCACGGTGAGCGTGGCGTGCTCGCCGCCCGGGAGGTCGACGTCGACGGTGCCGGCGACGGCATCCTCCGACACGTGCCCGTCGATCGCCTCGACGGTGCGCGTCGCGTCGGGCTCCGCGGGAGTGAAGCGGCCCTTCAGCACCCATGCGGGGTCGGGTTCGAAGGCGTCGATGTCGGTGAGGCTCGAGCGCGTCGCGGCATCCGGGTCGATCAGGCGAAGGGCGAGCGCGCCGTCGCGTTCGAAGTAGCGGATGCGCTTATCGCCCCACTCGATGTCCTGCCCGGCCTCGAGCACGATCTCGGCGCCGGAGACGGTGTCGTACGGGCGGCCGTCCTGCAGCATCGTCTTGTCGTGCAGCTCGGGCGCCGTGCCGAGGATGCTGCCCCCGCTCGCGTGCCAGACCCCGGGCAGTCCCTGGTACGCGGCGGGTTCGGTCGTGAGCCAGTGCGTCGCGACGAGCGACGCGAGACCGAGCGGCGACGTCGTGGCGCGCACGCGCGATTCGTGCCAGTCGTTCCACGCGGCGACGAAGTCTGTAGGTTCAGTCATTGCTCTCCTCGAAGGGGTCGGCGCGGCGGGCGGATTCCCCGCACCCGCGAACGCGCACCGCCCAGCCTATGACAGCCGGGCGGCGCGCGGGGAGGGGGTCACTCGACGTCGTTCGGGTGCCCACCCACACGCTGGTCGCGCTCGAGCTCGTCAATGCCGGCCATCTCGTCGCCGCTCAGCTCGAAGTCGAACACGTCGAAGTTCGCCGCGATGCGCTCGGCGTGGTTCGACTTGGGGAACACGATGTTGCCGTGCTGCAGGTGCCAGCGGATGACGACCTGCGCGGGTGTCTTGCCGTGGGCGGATGCCGCGTCGGCCACGGCCGGCTCGTCGAAGAGCGGGTACTTGCCCTGCCCGAGCGGCCCCCACGCCTCGATCGCGATGCCCTTGGAGCGGGCGAACGAGGTCAGCTCGCGGGACTGGAGGGCGGGGTGCAGCTCGATCTGGTCGATCGCGGGGACCGTGTCGCTCTCGGCGAGGATGCGGTCGAGGTGCTCGCGCAGGAAGTTGGAGACGCCGATCGAGCGCGCCTTCCCGTCGGCCTTGATCTGCTCGAGCGCGTGCCACGCCTCGACGTAGCGGTCCTGCGTGGGGCTCGGCCAGTGCACGAGGTACAGGTCGACGTAGTCGAGGCCGAGCTTCTCGAGGCTCTCATCGATCGCGGCGAGCGCACGGTCGGTGGCGTGCTCCGTGTTCCACAGCTTCGTCGTGATGAACAGCTCGTCGCGCGGGATGCCGCTCTTCTTCAGCGCCGCGCCGACGCCTTCCTCGTTGCCGTAGATCGCGGCCGTGTCGATGTGCCGGTAGCCGGCGTTCAGCGCGTCGGTGACGATGCGCTCGGTCTCGGCCGGGTCGACCTTGAACACGCCGAATCCCAGCTGGGGGATGCGGTGACCGTCATTGAGTTCGATGGTGGGAACAGAATTTGCCATGCTCCCAGCTAACCACCGAACGGATGCCGCCGCAGAGCGTTGCGCGCTCGGCGAACGTCAGCGGCCGAGCTCGAAGCCCTCGAGCCCCGAGAACAGGTCGGGCTCGGCCGGCGCCGGCGGGGTCGAGGGGTCGGATGCCGCTGGCGTCTCGTCCGCGCGGTCGACCTGGCCGCGGCCCGCGAAGCCGGGACCGCAGGGGATCGCGAGTCCGCCCTGGTAGGCGAGCGCGACGGCGCGAGCGCGGTCGTCGGCGGCCTCATTGAGCTCGTGGCCCGCGTGCCCCTTGACCCACTCGAAGCGGTACGTGCGGCCCTGGATCGCCTCGTCGATCTGCTTGAGGATGTCGACGTTCATGACCGGCTTGCCGTCGGCCTTGCGCCAGCCCTTGCGTTTCCAGCCCGGCATCCACTTCGAGATGCAGTTGATGGCGTACTGGCTATCGCACAGGATGTGCAGCGGCTCCTGCGGGATGTGCGCCGTCGCGCGGAACAGGTCGAGCACGGCCATGAGCTCGCCCATGTTGTTCGTGCCGTGCGCCCAGCCGCCCGCCGCCCACGAGGAGTCGTCGATGTACCAGGCCCAGCCGGCGGGGCCGGGGTTGCCGAGTGCCGAGCCGTCCGCGGCAGCCGTGATCGTCATGTCCTCCATCTTTTCATGGGCGCGGGCGAGCCTGTCACAGCAGCGTCCGTCCTACTCGCGTGAAACCGAGAGACGTCAATCGGCGAGGCCAAGAAACACCATGAGCAGGCGTTCCAGGTCAAGCATCTGCGCCGAAGCCAGCCGACCTATTCGGTTCGTCATGTGAGTTCGGCGGACTGTCGTGACCTTGTCGATCATCACCCAACTGGCCGTTTGCAGTCCGTTCAGGCGGTCGGGGTCCACCCGAAGCCGAAGCAGGGGCGCGTCGACAGGCATAGAAGTAAACGGACAGACCGTGACCGAGCTGTTTGCGTCGAATCGATCATCTTGGATGACAACGGCCGGACGTGGCTTCGTCGCATAGACACCGCCAGCGACGGACCAAATCTCGCCCCTGCTCACTCGTCCCAGTCCGCAGAGACAGCCTCGATGAAGTCCTGGTCGTCCGACCGCTGCTCTGCGTCGGCGACAAGCCTCGACTGGCGGTGCGCCTCGCGCGAGAACTCTTCCGATCTCACATCCGGCACCCACACCTGCATGAGACGGAATCCTCGCTCTCGCATTCGGTCGCGGTGTGCGCCGACGCGATCCTTGACAGCCATGCTTAATCGTTACATGTAACAGAGAATGTGTCTACAGAATCAGTCACAGCAGCGTCGTCGCGACGAAGAGTTCACCGTCGCCCGAGACGGCGAGCGCTGTCTCGTCGGGAGTGACGTAGAGCGCTTGTCCCGCACGGAGGGTCGCAGCGCCCTGCGCGCCAGTGACGTCGACTTCGCCGCGCGTGACGACGGCGATCGCGACACCGGGCAGTTCGACGGTCGCGTCGGGGCCGTCGTCGGCGACCTCGACTCGGAACAGCTCGAAATCGGGGATGCCGGGCGCGAACAGCTCGACGCCGGTCGACACGCGCGTCGGCTGCAAGTACGGGACCGGCAGCGGTTCGAAGTCGAGTACGCTGAGCAGCTCCGGGACGTCCACGTGCTTGGGCGTGAGCCCGCCGCGCAGCACGTTGTCGCTCGCGGCCATGAGCTCGACGCCGAAGCCGCGGAGGTACGCGTGCACGTTGCCGGCGGGCAAGTAAAGAGCCTCGCCACGGGTGAGCGTGACGCGGTTGACGAAGAGCGAGACGACGATGCCGGGGTCGCCCGGGTAGTGCTCGGCGAGCAGGCGGACAGTGTCAACGGCGGGGCTGGGCGATGCGAGTGCCGCGGAATCCGTGACGGCGGAGACGAGCGCGGAGATCTCGGAGCCGAGCAGATACTGCACGACGTCGCGCAGCACCTCGTCGTCGGCGCCGGTCAGCCTCTCGCGCAGAGCGCGCAGCTCCGTGACGGCGAGCGCCATGCCCTCCTTGTCCGCAACGGCGATGAGAGCGTCGAGGTCTTCGGCTGTCTCGGCCACGCGGCGGAAGCCGCACAGCGCATCGAAGCTCTCGCTGAGGGCGACGATGAGCTCCGGCTTGTGGAAGGCGTCCTTGTAGTTGCGGTGCGGAGCGTCGAGCGGCACGCCGGCGGCGTTCTCGCGTTCGAACCCCGCCACGGCCTGTTCGGGCGACGGGTGCGCCTGCAGCGAGAGCGGGGCCTCGGCGGCGAGCAGTTTGAGCAGGAACGGCAGGCGCGGCTGGCGCAGGCCGGCGGATGCCGCGTCGGACTCGATCCACGCGGCGAGATCGGGGTGGCCCACGCCGGATCCGGCGGCGACCCGGGCGGGCGAGGCGGGGTGCGCGCCGAGCCACAGCTCGGCTTCCGGCTCGCCGGACGGCGCGCGGCCCTGCAGGATCGCAATGACGGTCTGCGACCCCCAGGCGTAGGGGCGAGGGGTGTTCTCAAGGGCGACGAACATGGCGGCTCCTCGGGAGGTCGGCGTGATCCCGCGCGCGGCGTCGGCGGGCGAAGCGGGCTTGTCGGCTCCCCACAATCTGGCGCGGACGCCGCGAGAAGCACTTGCATCAACCTACCAATCGATTGCCCGGCCGCGGAACGCCGCTTCTAGGCTCGCGAGTACCGCGCCGCTGCGGTCGCGGCATCCGACCCTGCCTTCTTCACAACGGGAGAACACCAATGACGTTCGAACCTCTCACCAGCGACTTCTACGGGTTTTCGAGCCTGCTGAGCGAGCAGGAGAGGGAGGCTCTGCAGACGATTCGCGACTTCATGGAGCACGAAGTGCGGCCGATCGCGAACGAGTACTGGGAGAAGGGCGAGTTTCCGCTGCACCTCGTGAAGGGTTTTCTCGCGACGGATGCGGCCCGCTTCGCGTGGCCGGAGACGGCGCCGTTCGAGAACTCGGCGGTGTTCCGCGGCATGGCGGCGATGGAGATGTCCCGCGTCGATGCGTCGACGGCGACGTTCATCGGCGTGCAGGAGGGACTCGTGATGGGCACGATCGGTGTGACCGGGTCGCAGGAGCAGCGCGATGAGTGGTTGCCGAAGCTCGCCAGCGGCGAGGTCACCGGCGCGTTCGGGCTGACCGAGCCGCTCTCGGGAAGCGACAGCGCGCGCGGCCTGCGCACGACGGCGCGGCGCGAGGGCGACGAGTGGGTGATCAACGGCGCGAAGCGCTGGATCGGAAACGCGACGTTCAGCGACATCACGATCATCTGGGCGAAGGACGAGGCCGACGGGCAGGTGAAGGGCTTCATCGTGCCGACGTCGACCCCGGGCTACACGGCGACGAAGATCGAGCGGAAGATCAGCCTGCGGGCCGTGCAGAACGCCGACATCACGCTCGAGAATGTGCGCGTGCCCGAGCTGCTGCGGCTGCAGAACGCGAACTCGTTCCGCGACACTGCCCGGGTTCTGCGCCTGACCCGCGCGCAAGTGGCGTGGTCGTCGATCGGCGTCGCGATGGGCGCCTACGAGGGCGCCGTGAAATACGCGAAGGAGCGCGAGCAGTTCGGCAAGCCGATCGCGAGCCACCAGCTCATCCAGGACCACTTGGCCCGCTGCCTCGGTAACATCACCGCGTCGATCGCGATGTGCGTGCGCGTCTCGCAGATGCTCGACGAGGGTACGCAGCGCGACGAGCACTCGGCGCTCGCGAAGGGCTTCTGCACGGCGCGAATGCGCGAGACCGTGGCGTGGGCGCGCGAGGCGATGGGCGGAAACGGCATCGTGCTCGACTACGAGGTGGCGCGCTTCTTCGCCGACGCCGAGGCGCTGTACTCGTACGAGGGCACCCACGAGATGAACGCTCTCATCGTGGGCCGTGCGATCACGGGCGTGAACGCCTTCGTGTGATCGACGGCGGCGGATCAGGCGGCACTACACGACCGGCTCGACCGCTTGGCACTCTCGATACCAGAGTGCTAACATCTCAGCCACGAAAACCTGAGCGGAGCGCTCCGGTAGCCCGCAGACAACGGAACAGGAGACACGCTTAAGCGCGTCAACACTTTCGATTCGCACTCGTTGAGAAAGGAATGACAATGGTCACGCTCTCGCCCTCGCTCTCAGCTTTCCTGCGCGGCATGGAGTATCCATGCGACCGCGACGATCTCCTCCGCCAGGCCGCACGAGAGGGACTGCCACTTCGCGACAGCGACATGCTTTCCTCCCTCGACGACAGAACCTACTCGAGTCGACGTGACATCACCCGAGCCTTCCGACGCCCCCAACTCCCGCTCAGCCAGGAGGAGAGGCTTGTCGCGGTCTCGTGAGACCGTCCGCGGCGGCGACCACGACGGTCAGAGCCGCTGATACTTACCTCTCAGCGCGAGGAACACCCCGTACGCGACGAGCCCGACGCCGATGACGGCGACGGCAAGCGGACCTAACTTGGCCTCACGCAACGCTTGGAGCGCGCCATCGAGACCGCCGGCGGCGTCCGGATCGACCTTCACGGCGGCGACGACAAGCAGGACGCCCACATCGAGAAGCGCGATCCCCTTCGCGAGATAGCCGACCAGACCGAGCGTCGCAACGGTCCGACCGACAGCCCCGTGCGGCAGATTCATCTGCTTACGGAATCCTCGACGTACGCCGATGACGCCGAAGCCGATTCCGATACCGACGATCGCGAGTCCCACCGCGCCGAGCATGAGCGGTCCGCCGGGAAGCACGAGTACTCCGCGGCTTGCCGATTCCGCTGTCGTCTCACCGTCCGATCGCGAACCGATCGCCACCGAGGCCGCGAGCACGCCGAGCGAGGCGTACACGATCGAGCGAATCCACGAGCCGAACCGGCGCCCCCATTTCTTCGCAGCGCTGACCGCGTCACCGCCGCCGTACTTCAGGATGCCGTCGAACGCGTACCAGACGGCAAGTCCCCACAACGCGATAGCGATGACCCACAGCGCGATGAATCCGAGCGGCGCGCTGACGATGACCTTCAACGCCCCGGACTGATCGCTCGATGCGCTGCCGCCGAACGCGACGACGAGGGCGATGACGCCCGTCAGTCCGTGCACAAAACCGTTGGCCACGAACCCGACTCGGGCGAGGACGCGCACGAAGGGACTCCGTGTGACATCCTCGGCGGCGTCTTCAGGCGGTGCCATGCCGCGACTCCGCCTTCGTGATCGTCGACTCGTTCATGACTGAATCATCGCAGAGTCCGCCCCGATCGCGGTCGGCCAGACCCGGGGTCGCGCTCGGGGACCGAATCGTGTAGTTCGCGGTGATCCAGCGGGTACGCGGGCCTGCTCACGATAGATTGGAGCAATGAGCTCGCCCGCCGTCGCCCCTCCCGCGGCTCTGTCCACGAGGCGCCGACTTCAAGCCGCCCTCGGCACGCTCGCGTTGTTCGTCACGTTCGGCGGCGACGGGGTGCGGAACCTCATCGGCTGGCCGGCATACGTCGTGCTCGTCTCGCTCATCGCGCTGGCAAGCCTCGGTGTGCTCCTCGTCTCACGACCGCGAGTGAAGCTTCGGCAACTGCCCCTCTCGCTGATCGCCTACCTCGCGCTCGCACTGATTTCGGTCACGTGGTCCCATTACCCGGGAGCCACCATGCTGACGTACCTCGGAATGGCGATGTGCACAGTCGCGGGCGTATACCTGGCGCTCATGTTCACATGGCAGCAAGTGCTCACGCGCATCGCCAACGCTCTGAAATGGGTGGTCGGGCTCTCGCTCGCGTTCGAACTCTTCGTGTCATTGTTCATCCGCCACATGGTGCTTCCCCTCTCCGGGGCGGTCTACGTCGGCGACAAGCCCCCGCTCCTCGCATACTGGTCACGCAACCTTCTGTTTGACGGCGGCAAGATCCAAGGCATCCTGGGCAACTCGAACCTGCTCGCGATCTGCGCACTACTCGCGCTCCTCGTCGTCGGCATCCAGCTCGCCGCTGGAACCGTGCGCAGAGGCTGGGGCTGGTTCTGGGTCGTCCTGTCGGCTGCGGCTTTCGTGCTCACTCGCTCGAGCACGATGATCGTCGCCGCCGTGGCCGTGATCGTCGCCGTGGCGGCGGTCGTGATCGCGAGGCACACGGCGGGACGCGGACGTATCGCCCTGTACGCGGCACTCGCCGCCATTGCCGCCGCGTGCGTCAGCGTCGCGATCGTCTTCTCCGATCGACTGCTCGACCTGTTCGGCAAGAGCGAGGATCTCACCGGCCGAACCGAGTTCTGGCAGCGAGTGATTCACCGCGCCTCGGAACGCCCGTGGTTCGGATGGGGCTACTCGAGTCCGTGGGTTCCGGGTCAGCTACCCCTTGACGAGCCTCTAGTTCGCCACCACGTCGAGCAGCTTCATGCCCACAACGCGTGGCTCGATGTGTGGCTCCAACTCGGGATCCTCGGTTTGATCATCTTCGGAGCGCTCATCCTCTCGCTGCTCTGGCGTTCCTGGTTCTGCGCGGTCGATCGCCCGCGCTTTGACCTGCGCGAAGACCGCCCCTACTCCCCCATCGCCCTGCTCCCGCTCCTCACGGTCGTCGTGCTCGTCGTGCAGAGCGTCGCTGAGAGCCGCATCCTGATCGAGTCGGGCTGGGTCCTCATCGTGCTGTTCGCGCTCAAGACCAAACAGCACCGCGTGATCATGGGAGACACCGCGTCGTGAAGCCCGCCAACGGTCGAGGCAGTCGGGTTCCGCCGCCGCTCAGCAGCTTGCTGGGCTCCGCTCCGTTCGCCCAGGCCTTCACGGTGTGCGCGATCGCGGCGGCGTTCATGGTGCCGCTGCTGCGCAACTTGATGGGCTGGCCGGGGGTCGTCGGCGTGCTCTGCACGCTGCTGGCACTCGCCGTCGTGGTTCTGATCGGTCGCCGACACTACATCGAGTGGAGCGGCTGGTGGCCGCTTTCAATCTTCGCTTTCGTCGTCTGGTGCGCCATCAGCACGCTGTGGAGCGACTACACGGGCTTCGGACTTGTCGGCGTCGGCTATCAGGTCATCGTCTTCATACTCGCCATGACCATCGCGCTCAGCCGCGACATGATCCAGATCGTGCGGGCGACTGGCGGAGTTCTGCGCGCGCTGCTGTCGCTCTCACTCGTGCTCGAGATGCTGAGCGGAATCTTCTTCGACATCCCGTTCCCCTTCCTCAGCATCGAGGGAAATATCGCCGAGGGCGGCCCGATCCAAGGCATCTTCGTCACCCGCAACCTGCTGGGATTGGTGTCCGTGATCGCACTGATCACGTTCGTCATCGAATGGCGCACTCGCTCGGTGGACCGACCTGTCGCCGTGTTCTCGATGAGCCTCGCCGTACTGTGCCTCCTTCTCTCGCAATCGCCCGTGAACCAGTTACTCACCCTGGTGGTGCTCGTGGCCACGCTTGCTCTGGTCTGGCTGCGAAAGTCTCCTCCGGAGCGCCGCTCATTGATCCAGGCCGGGCTGCTCGCCGTCGGCATGGTGGGAGTGATCGCGATCTACATCGTCCGCACGCGCATCATCGACTGGCTGAACGCCGGCAGCGAATTCGGTGTTCGCTACCGACTCTGGCGCGCGGCCTGGGACTTCGTGAAGGACAACTCGATCGAAGGCTGGGGTTGGCTTGGCGCTTGGCGGGGTGACGTCTTCCCCTACCTCGGCATCAACATCCAGGTTGCGCGGCACCACTCCTCCGCGCTCAACGCCTACCTCGACGTTTACCTGCAGGTCGGACTGGTCGGCATCTTCCTGTTCCTCGTGCTCTGCGTCTTCGCGTTCCTCCGCTCCTGGACGCTTGCATCGAACCGCCGCAGCGTCGTCTACGCGTGGCCCGCGCTCGTGCTGGTCACCTTGCTCGCCGGCTCGGCCGCCGAAAGCTACATTCTCACCGGCGTGGGGTGGATGCTGCTGGTCATCTGTGCTGCGAAAGCGTCGCAGCACATGAGCTGGCGCGAGCGAATTCGCGGCAGTCGTTCGACAGGGCCCAGGGCTCCAGAGAACCACACCGACCGAATGTCGTAAGAGCCTACTTGTTCTTCTCTTTGTGAACTTCAAGAGCCTCGTCTATTGGCCCATCGAAGATCATCTTGCCCTTGCGCAGGACAATGCCGCGCTGGCAAAGCTCTTTGACCGTACCGGCGGAGTGGCTGACGACGACCATCGTTTTTCCTTGCTTGCTTAACGACTCGATCTTCTGAGTGCACTTTTCGCGAAAGGGTGCATCGCCGACGGAAAGAACCTCATCGACAAGAAGGATGTCAAGCTCCGTGTGAATGGCGACCGAGAACGCGAGCCGCATGAACATCCCCGACGAGTAGTGCTTTACTTCCTGATCGATGAACTCCCTAATACCGGAGAACTCTACGATGTCTTCAAAACGCTCGTCGGTCTCCTTCTCGGTCATTCCGAGAATTGCGCCGTTGAGGTAGACATTTTCTCGACCTGATAGATCAGGGTGAAAGCCTGCGCCGACTTCGATGAGGCCCGCTAGGCGTCCCCGCACAAGCACTCGCCCTGCGTTCGGTTCCAGGACACCCGAGATGAGTTTGAGCATCGTCGATTTACCAGAACCATTGTGCCCAAGGAGAGCAACGGACTCGCCTTCGTTAACCGTAAAGCTGATGTCGTCCAAGGCTTGGAACGGAGTGGATCCGACCTTACGGCCGCGGATCTTACCCACTACAGCTTCCTTCATCGAGTGGCTGTGCCGAATCAGAAACGTCTTGCGCACGTTCTCGACAATGATGCTAGGGCGACTCGACATGTGCTCAGAGGTCCTGGGCGAAGTTGCGCTCGAAGCGACGGAAGACATATTGACCTATCAAGATGACGAATATTGCAGCAAGGTATGCCGCGGCGACATACACAGCGAGGTGGGGAGGGGTTTGCAGCTCACCGTTCGAAGTTGGAAGCCAGAACCCGAAATGGAACAATTCAACACCGGCGGTGAGTGGATTGCACATATATATGTGGAATAGCCATGCCGGTGCTTTGTCAGCGAGCATTGTCCATGAATAAAGGACAGGCGCCGTCCAGGTGGCGAAGGTTCGAATAATTTCGACGAAGTTCTGAGCGTCGCGGAAGGCCACGTTCAATGCTCCAAAGAACAGACCCAGGCCGGTAGAAAAGAGCAAGATCAGGAGCATCCCGCCAAGGATCGCGACGATACCCAAAAAAGAGGGAACCCAGCCCGTCAATAGGCATACGGCAAGGAGAATGGCGACCTGAGGTAAGAAGTGAACAAAGGCGACAATGACAGTAGCCACTGGAAATAGCTCGCGTGGCAAATAAATCTTCTTGACCAGCGCCTTGTTATTGACAATGGATGTCGTCGCGTTGCTAAACGACTCGTTGAAGAGATTGACGACAACGATTCCCGCGAACAAATAGACAGGGAAGTTGTCGATGCCTCGATGGAGATTGAAAATGAATCCCATCACGACGTAGTAAACGGCGAATTGTGCGGCCGGCTTCACATAGGACCAGAGCCAACCGAAGACCGAGTTGCGATACCGCGTCGAAACATCCTTCTTTACGAGTACCTTGAGTAGGTATCGCCGCGTGAAAATGTCGAGGACGCCGTGTCCACGGCCAGGGGTTCGGAATTCGCTCAGATCAGCGGTAGTCAATACGTCTGCCAATTTTGTTTGTTTGGGTGCGGCCCTTTGGCCAACTCGAATAATAGCGCCGCTCACCTGCAAGCTCACCCATTGCAGGTTACTAGCAGGCAGCGAACCTGGGCGAGCACTAGGCTCGAGTTGGCCAACCTCTTCTGTCATGTGATTCTAAGGAGCACTCTTTCGCGCATGTGGACGACCATTCAGAATGTCGTGTTCCCCCTCGATCGCGATCCGGATGTTCTGCCTCTCTATGCAGACCCCGAGACGTGGACGTCGATTGGCTCCGAGACCTTCAAAGTAAGCGCACACGCTCATGTCGAGAACATTCTGTCGCGCAGCAGTTTGAGAGTGACCTCAGGTCGAAGGATTTCGTTTGCAAGCTACTTCAACGCGTTTCCGGCCTCATACTGGCAACATTGGACAAACCTCAAGCGCATTCGGCTCGAACTGTCGACGACCGGCAATGGAACGATCCTCGTTTACCGTTCGAACTCCCAGGGTGCGCAACAGCGCGTGGAATCCCGGCGCGTCGAGGGAACCGCGACGAGTGAATTCGTCCTTCCGCTGAAATCCTTCGGCGACGGAGGCTGGTACTGGTTCGAACTCGAAGCTGATGTCGACGGGCTGGTCCTCAAACAGGGCAAGTGGACGACCGATGCCAAGCAGAAGCGCGAAGGAAAGGTCTCACTCGGGACGACGACGCTAAACAAGCCTGACTACTGCGTGGCGACCCTTGGTGCGATAGCCGAGAGTCCCGAGGTGGTGGATGCGATAGACCGCATATTCATCATCGACCAGGGAACCCAGAAGGTCGCGGATGAAGACGGCTTCACCGACGTCGCCGACGCTCTCGGCGACAAGCTCGAGGTCATCTCGCAAAGCAATCTGGGCGGGTCCGGCGGCTTCGCACGTTCTATGGCTGAAACCCTCAAGCGTCCCGAGAGCGATTTTCTGGTCCTGCTCGACGACGACGTGAAGATCGAGCCGGAGAGCATTCTTCGAGCGCTCGCGTTCGCTCGGCACAGCAAGCGCTCAGCTATCGTCGGCGGGCACATGTTCGATCTCCTCAACCGGCCGGTGCTGCATGCATTCGCGGAGATCGTCGACGAGAAGCCATTCATCTGGCGGCCGCAGTACAGAGAGCAGTTTCCGCACGACTTCCGAGTGACGAACCTTCGTCAAACGCGCTGGATGCACACCCGAATGGACGCGGACTACAACGGGTGGTGGTTCTGCCTCATTCCCAAGGACGTCATTGAGACAATCGGCCTCTCACTCCCCGCGTTCATCAAATGGGACGATGCGGAATATAGCCTGCGCGCCCGCGCCAACGGCTACCCCACCGTCTCACTGCCGGGCGTCGCCCTTTGGCACGTCTCGTGGCTCGACAAGGACGATTCCATCGACTGGCAGGCATACTTCCACGCGCGCAATAGGGTCGTTACCGCCCTTCTGCACTCCCGTTTCCGCAACGGAGGACTCTTGGTTCGCGACAGTTGGCGCCTTGATCTCAAGCACCTGCTATCGATGCAGTACTACGCTGTCACGCTTCGGCACATGGCGCTGCGCGATGTGCTCCGCGGACCCGAGCACATGCACCGCACACTGCCAACCCAACTCGGCGTGCTTCGCGATGCTGCTCGTTCTTTTCGGGAGATGAACGTCCTCAGGACCGACGAGGAGATACCCCCGACGAATCGCGGCAAACAGGTGTTTCCGGTTGCATCACCATTCGAAGGCGGCGGTGGCCCACACGGCGCGCGTCTTGCCGTCTTCACGGCCAAGATGACAGTCCGTCACTGGCTTACGAAGCCCAGCAGCGCCAACGTCTCCCGCCCTGAGGTCGAGCTCGCTAAGCGCGATGCGACGTGGTTCCGCACACCCTACTACGACAGCGCACTTGTCTCCACGGCAGACGGGTCCGGCAAGTCCTGGTACCAGCGAGACCGCGCGACATTCCGTTACCTCCTGCGGGAGAGCATCGTTTTGCACCGCAGACTGCGCCGAGATTGGCCGGCACTAGCTGCTCAGTACAGGCAAGAGATGCCTGAGCTGACAAGGCCAGACGTGTGGCAGGACACATTCACGAAGTAAGAACCGTGGAGGGCGAAATGGGCTCTTCAGAGAGACCAACGAGAAAGAGAATGCGAACAGTTGCGGTTATCCTGGCCGGCGGCGTCGGCGTCCGGGTCGGCCTTGGAATCCCCAAGCAGCTGATCAAGATCGCGGGCAAAGCAATAGTCGAGCACACACTGGAGGCCATGAGCCGAAACGCACGTGTCGACGAGATCATCATCATGATGAACGCCGATGCGATTAGCGAACTCGACTATCTCCGCGAAGGAGACCATTTCCCGAAGCTCACCCGTATCCTGCCAGGTGGTGCGACGCGTAACGACACAACACAGCTTGCCCTCGCCGCGCTCGGAGACGAAGATTGCAAGGTCCTGTTCCACGACGCAGTTCGCCCGTTCATCGATAGCCGGATCATTGATGACTGTATCGATGCGCTTGACACGTACGACGCCGTGGACACCGCGATCCCCTCAGCTGACACGATCATCCGGGTCGGCGACGACGGCTGCATCACCGACATCCCGAACAGGTCGCTCCTGCGCCGCGGCCAGACGCCGCAGGCCTTCACCGCCTCCGTGATCCGCAGAGCTTACGCGCTCGCACAGGACGATCCTGACTTTCGCGCCACTGACGACTGTGGGGTCGTTTTCAAGTACCTTCCCCAAGTCAAGATCTTCGTCGTTGATGGCACCGCAGAGAACATGAAGGTGACGGAACCGATAGACATTCACATCGCCGACAAGGTGTTCCAGTTGCAGTCGGCGACCCTCTCCAACGATCCAGCCGACGTGCCTGACCTGATGGGGAAGTGCGTAGTCGTCTTCGGCGGCAGCTACGGAATCGGCAAGAGCGTAGTAGAGCTGTGCAGCGACCGAGGAGCACGCGTTTTCGCTTACAGCCGAAGCACGACACAGACCGATGTTACGTCGCGGAAGCAAGTGCGTGCCGCGTTACGCGAAGCTCACCACGAAGCAGGTTCCATCGACTACATTGTCGTCACCGCAGGCGTCTTGACGGTGTCTCCATTGGCCGACGCCGCAAAGAAGCAGATCAAGCAAACGATAAAGACGAACCTCACGGCACCAGCCATTATCGCGCAAGAGTCCTTCGAGTTCCTCAGCGAGACGCACGGCTCGCTCACGTTCTTCACGTCGAGTTCATATACCCGTGGTCGCGCAGGCTACAGCCTGTACTCAGCGACGAAGGCCGGCGTCGTGAACCTCACGCAAGCCCTTGCTGAAGAGTGGGGCGAAAGCAACGTTCGGGTCAACTGCGTGAACCCTCAACGAACTCATACGCCGATGAGGACGGCTGCGTTCGGCGACGAGCCGGCTGAAACGCTTCTCGCTGCGGACACGGTTGCCGAAGTGACTGCCCGGGTAATGGCCGGCCCCCTTACGGGACAGGTCATAAGCGTACGGCTCTGAGCGAGGATGCCGTTGTCGGCCCGGTACACAGGCCGTTCACCCTCAGCCTTCAGATAAGCTGAAGCTCTCGCACGGCAGCCAAAATGCGCTCGCAGCTTCTGCCATCCGCAATCAGCCTCGCCGAGGGTGGTTCCTGTTCACCGTGCGCGCGCTTGAGCGTTGCGGTCTGCTCGCCCGTCTCCGACCCGAGGAGTACCGGCCTGCTCCGTTTCATGGGCGGCTCCGCTAACGCTCCGAGCGCGTCAACTTTCGGAGATCCCGTCACCCTTACACTGTCTTCCGTCAATGTATATGGAGAACCATCGTGCACGATTGCGTCGCGCTCGTCGGCGGTCGCCGTCACCAAGAGGTCAATCGGGGCGTGGTTGTACACGATCGACCAGTCTTCCCGAGTCTGGTGGTCGTGCAGGCAGACGAAGCGCCAAGGCCGTGAGCCGGTGTAGTACCGGCTCGGCATCGGCTCCACTATGCCAGGGCCGGCCTCAGAGCTGAAGACGATTCGCGCGTACGAAAGAAGATGCTTATGCGCGACCGAGCCGTATGCGACCAGTTTTGCGCCGCGAGCCGAGAGTCGGCTCCAATCGGAGGTCCCCTCGCGAATGACGAACCAGGCGTTCACGTCATTAAAGCCGTCCCGAACCTGCCAATAGAAGGCCTCTCCGCTCCCGTTCGCAGATTCAACACCGTCCATGAATACCCATGCATTCAAGAAGCGCCGGCCGACGGCCGTCCGACGGGCTGTGAGTCTGACGAATGCCGTGTGCCTCCGCTCTCTAAGGTCCATGCCGGCTTGGAAGTCCGGCGTGTTCGCGAATTTGGCCGGCATCCAGAATGCGATCTCGCGACGAAGTCTGGCCTTCAACCGCCTCGCAAAGGGCTGTGCTGGTGACGTGGGCTGGGATTCGGCGCAGTCAAGCAGCGCGTGCTTCAGGAGCGCCTGACCGACGGCGTCTGTCCTCGGGATCTCGTACTCGCCGCTCGCGAGAGGCGTTTCACGTCCCCCCAGCGTGAGAGTCACCGTACCAGCTCGCGGAACACGGATCACACGTTCCTTGAGGACATCCTGAGAAAAGTAATCAAGCTGTCGCGTTTTCGCGGCGAAGGGGGTGAGCGCGGATGCCGGACCGTCAAGTCGCTCTTCTGGTGCCTCACCCATGAAGAGATAGCGGATCTCGACGCATCGACTGTCCATGCTCACTACTTTGGCCGGATGGTCGCTGAGAAGCGCAGACCCCTTGAGCGCGAGAAAAAGGTAGCGAAGCTCGGCAGATAGGGAGGTGACACGGTAGTTCACGATTGTGCGTTCTTCGATATGGCGAAGGCACGCGCCCACCAGCTCAATGACCTCTGCCTTCTCATCCTCGTCAAGATGCCGAGCCTTATCGATGACCGATTGCTCGCGGGGGAAGAACCAGCGCAGGTCATACAAGTAGAGATTCGCGAGCCAGTCGGGCACCGAAGTCGACTGATGTGCCTGCTCTAAGAGAGGTAGGTATCCATCTCTGAAGCGGCCGAAGTAGAAATCTGGATTCTCGCGGAACCGATCGACAGCCGAGTTCGCCGCCGCGCGTTTGCGGTAGATGTACTCCGCTTCTGCTACACAAAGAATGCGCCGACTCGGGAGGGAACGCAGGTAATTGGCGACGAAAAGCGCGTCCTCGGCAGCATGAAGCCCAGTAATAAATCTCACGGAGTTGTCGAGGAGAGGCTTTCGGCGAAACATTGCCGATGCGGCCTGGGTCTGAATGAATTCCGGCGCTTCATCTAGGTCAACAAGAACCGTACCGCTTCGAAACTTGTAGGAGAGGTTGTGCCGACGGTCATAGGTGTTCGCCGCTTCGAAGTATCGGATGACGTTCGATGAGACGAGATCGGTCCGATCCTCCCCCACCGATCGTAGGCTTCTCGCGATCGACGAGAAATAGTTTGGACCCAGAAAATCGTCAGAGTCGGGGAATCCCACCCAGTCACCCGACGCCGTCTCAAGTCCGCGATTCCGCGCCGAGCTCACTCCTCGGTTCTCCTGGACGAGCACCACTCCGGCGTGCTCAGTCCTCTCCAGCCAGTCCCGGATCAAGGTCTGCGACTTATCTGTCGAGCCGTCATCGACGAAAACGCATTCAAGGGAGTAGTCCCCAAGAGATTGTCGGTCGAGAGAGTCGAAAAGGTCAGGTAGATACGGCTCGGAATTAAAAACCGGCACGACGATGCTAAAAGTGATGGGCATATTCATTCTGCGTCATTATCCCGTAGAAGTCGCATAGAGGTCGAGACGAGACTGGACCGGTACTCTTTCCTCCTACGCTTGCGCAGCCAATCCCCCGCAAGGAATTCCCAACCGAATTTGATATGAAAGACAGACGTCCCCTACGACGAGGCGGAGCCAAAGTCTCCGCCTGCCGCACCTCGGTGAACGGGACAGCGGGCCTGTGAATTGGAAGGATGCTTTCTTGGGATACTGCTTCACGGTGATCTCACCCGTCTACAACGTCGGGAATTACCTGAGCGACTTCTTTTCGGGCCTCGAGGCGCAGACCTGCGGCATGGAAGAACTCGAGATCATTCTCGTGGACGACGGGTCGACTGACGACTCACTCGCGCTTTGCACCGAGTTCGCTTCACGACACGAGAACGTACGAGTCCTAACGAAGGCCAACGGCGGCCAGGCCTCCGCGCGAAACCTCGGCATCGAGCATGCCTCCGCGCCGTGGATTACTTTTCCGGATCCTGACGATGCGCTTAGCCCGAACTACTTCGAATCGGTGGCAGCGTTCATGCAGCTGGAGGGGAACCGTAACACCCGGTTGTTTGGTGCTCACATCCTCAAGTGGTTCGAAGACCGAGACGTGGTTGCCGACGACCACCCGACGGGATTCCGGTTCCGGGAAGGCAGCACGACAGTCGATTTGTACGGCGAACCGAAATTCATCCACGGGAACGCGTGCCTCAGTTTCTTTAGACGCGACATCGTCGAGCAGTTTGGGCTGCGCTTTCATACGGGCCTGAAGACGCGGTTCGAAGACGGCCATTTCATGTCGCAATATCTGCTCCGCTGCGATCGTCCGACAATCGGCCTGATTGACGAAGCTCAGTATTTCTACCGGCAACGCTCTGACGGCTCTTCGACAGTGCAACAAGCACGCGTCGACGTTCGCACCTACGATTCGCTCCCGCTCCTTGGTTATACGAGCGTCCTACGGCTGGCTATCGAGCTCAAGGGAGAGATTCCCCGCTGGCTGCAGACTCTTGTGCTGTACGACTTCATCTGGCTCTTCAAGAGCGATGTTCACTCGAAGATCCCTAGTCGCACCGTGCCAAAGCCTGCTCTCGAAAAATTCCACGAACGTATCGCCGAGATCGTCGAGATGTTCGAGCCTGAAGTAATACTCGGTTTCGACATGATGACAGTCCCGGCTTGGCTGCTCGAGGCTGCTGCGTTCGGCTACTCGGACGAGCAATATGTCAGCTCGGCCCACGTCGGAAACATCGACAAGCGCCGCAAGCTGGTCGAGATTCGTTATCGATACACGGGGGCGTTGCCGTCGGAAGCCCTCTATGTAAGAGGCGAAGTCGTCGAACCTCATTTCTCGAAGGTGAAGGACCTCGATGTCCTTGGCCGAACCCTTCTCAAGGAACGTAGCCTGTGGGTATCTAGTCGCGGAGTCGTCAGGCTCGAAGTCAATGGCCGCATGCGCAAGATCGAACCGAAGGAACGTACGCCTCACCAGTTCAAGCTAACGACCGGAGACATCCGTCGTTTTGACCGTGAGCAACGCGAGAAGGCCGTTCCTTCGCTCTATAGGCGGAACGACACGAGAGCCGTGGACCAGCTCTCTCAAGGCGCAAAGCGCGCAGCGCGTTCCTTGCGCGGCATGCTCACAAAAGAGGGCGTATTCGACGTGCTCCTGTCGACGTCGATGCGCATGCTCTGGAACCGGAGACGCTTCGGCGCCGCATGGGCGATCATGGATCGCGAATTCGAGGCGAACGACAGCGCCGAGCAGCTATATCGCTGGATCGACGCGAACCGCCCCGAGATCAAGCGATGGTTCGTTCTGAGCAAGAAATCGCCAGATTGGAGACGCCTCAAGAACGATGGCTTTGCGCTCGTCGACTACGGTTCCTTCAAATGGAAGCTTCTCCTTCTCCTGTCCGCACACCTCATCTCGAGCCACGCCGACGTCTACGTCACGAATCCCCTGCCAGCGGGCCGCTTCGGAAAGCCCCAGTGGCGATTCTCCTTTTTGCAGCACGGCGTGATCAAGGGAGACCTCTCAACCTGGCTAAACCGCAAGAGCATAGACTTCATGGTCACCTCAACAGAGGACGAGTACCGCTACATCGTCGGAGAGTCCCCCTACAGTCTTGGGACGGCGCAAGTACGGCTGACGGGTCTGCCGCGTTACGACGCTCTTCTCGAGAAGAGCGCCGCTGTTCCAGCATCCGAGGTGAATCAGATCGTGATCGCGCCGACGTGGCGGCAGTACCTGGTCGGAAAGTTCTCAAGCGGCTCAACTCGTGAGCGCAACACGGACTTCACGGAAAGCGACTACCTCAAGTACTGGCAGGCTGTCGTCACGTCGGACGCTCTGCATGAGGTCGCGAAGGAGAATAACCTCGAGATCGTCTTCATGCCCCACCCTAATGTGCAGCCGTACCTCGACGAGTTCCGACTTCCGAGCTGGGTCAAAGTGCAGCACTACGCGGGCGCCGACATCCAAGTTGTGATCAGCAAGACCGCTCTGCTCATCACGGATTACTCGTCAATCGCGTTCAACGCCGCATACCTGCACCGACCCGTCGTCTACTTCCAGTTCGATGCCGAGCGTTACCGCTCAGAGCACACCGAGGGTGACGCTTACTTCGAGTACGACCAGCATGGATTCGGTCCTGTCGTGAAGAACGTGTCAGACGCCCTCAACGCAACCCGGAAGCTGCTGACAGATGACGACTTCGCTTCTGAGTACATCGAGCGGGCACGCAATACCTTCCCCGTGCGGGACGGGAGGAATTCAGAACGCGTGTTCAATGCAATCGAGCAGTTGGATCGGCCCCTCTCGTGCGAAGAGGCAGCAGTCGCGGCCCCCCTCGACACATGGCAAACTGTCGCAGAGCGATGACCGCGTCGTACCGAAGCGTGCTTGCACATCCACCGCCGCATGTGGCTCAAAGAACAATTCCTTCGTGATTAGGCTTTTGAATGTCCGTCATTACTGTGCCCCTCGCCGCGTATGAAGACGATGCCGGTAACCGCATCGAGTATGACGGTCCACCCTGCGAGCACATCGCGATCACGTTCAGGGGAAGCAACAACGTCGCGAGGGTCGACAGCGCTGCCAGTGCTTCTCGCCTCAACGTCGATTTCAACAGCAATAACGGCACTTTCGTGCTCGGCGGCAACCCGAACCGCCGCAGCTTCAGCGCGGGCGTCCGGGTTGGCGAGGACGCCAGCGTCATTATCGGCCACGGGGTTTCATCACAGCTGGCGTCACAATCTCGGCCGTGGAGGGCGTTACGGTCGAAATAGGAAACGACGTGATGTTCGCGAGCCAGAATCAGGTTCGGGCCGATGACGGGCATCCGATATTCGACGTCCGCTCCGGCGAGCGAGTGAACCGCGCACGAAGCGTTCACATCGGGGATCACGTATGGCTTGGATTCGGCGCCATCGTCCTTGCCGGCGCTCAGATCGGCTCAGGCAGTGTCGTGGGAGCGGCAAGCATCGTGACACGCAGAATTCCGAACAACGCGGTCGCGGTGGGTTCGCCGGCAAAAGTTGTCAGAAGGCATGTCGCCTGGGAACGGCCCCATTTGGGCTTAGTGCCGCCCTATTGCAAGGCGGACTCGTCGACGGTGACGAAATCTCGCTACTGGTCAATGACGGTCGAAGAAGAGAGGCCGCCGCGCTTCCGAATGGCAAAGGCCGCCCTCCGCCGCATGCGCACGTTACGCCGTCGATGACCCTGCGGGGCTTCGAGAGGAGGCGCGTCAGGCGATCACTCAGAGAGCCTCGTCACCACGAGATCAGTCAGTTCAGCGATGCGAAGGCTGTCTCGGCGGGCCTCATCGACTTCCTTTGTTAGTCTCTCAATCTCGCTGCGGAGCTCCAGGACCTCGTTTCGGAGAGCCTGAAGCTCTTCGCTCACCATCATGCTCTGGGGAGCGGTCGCCCATGCAGCGCGTCTAATGACGTTCTTGAGCCTCATTCGTGGCCTTTCTGGTTTCGTTTGATGACTGCGTCCGTGAGGAGGCGCCGGTCGCCGCGCTCAGTCGCGACTTCGCTCCGAACAATCCGAGCGCTCAATCCAAAGTCATGAGCCGTCTTGAGTATGTCTCGTGGGGCGACGTGCCACGTCTCGGGTCGCGAGTAGTCGAAGTCGCGGCCCGGGGTTCCGTAGGAGACCAGGTACGCGAACGCATCGTCCCGGAGCACCTCACGGCAAAACAGTGCCGCGTTGAGACGGGCCGAGTTCGTCATGCCCTCGATGGAGTGGTTCATGAATACGTGGGATGGCGTCAATGACCGAAGCTCAATGGCCAGAGACAGCATCTGCCTTCTGTCGTAGAGGTTGGCAACCCTGAACTCGACATTAAGGTCGTCAGCCTCAACGGCTTCTCGCGCTCGTTCGATGGCGACCCACGAGAAATCCACCGCGAGGACGGTGTGCCCAAGAGACGCAAGGTACCTGGCGTCCGCGCCCGTCCCGCAACCGAACTCGACGACGTGCGAGCCTGGCGTGAGGAGCTGTGCAAACCGTTTGGCGCCTTCGGAAGGTGACGACGCGTCAGCGGTGCGCTGGTAGTGAGCGTCCCAATACAGCCGATGCGTGCTCATTCCGCCGAACCAGGAGTGAAAGCGACGAACCGTGTCACGCGGAGTCTCGAATGTGAATGTCGGGTCCGGAGTCCTCCAGTTCGGTCCGTAGCAAGCCGCCAGCCACTTCTCCGGATCGGCGGGAGCCTGCAGTTCCATATTCCCTAGCGGCAAGGGGCGGGTGGGCAGGATGTCAGCCGGGACTACAGCATCTGTGTCGACGTGAATTGGCTCATAGAAGCGGCCTTCTTTGAACACGGCGGTGAAAACGTCGACGAAATGGTCGATGAGCCCTGAGTCCGTCTTGAACATCACTTGGAAGTGAGAGACGCTGTGCCGCACGATCCAGTAGCCCCGATCTTCGAAGTCACGCTGAAGTCTGAAGCTCTCAAGCGCGACATCCGAAGGATGGCTGAATTTGCTTACGTACGCGGTGTCTGCGTCATCATCGTGCGCGAGAAGGTCACCGTTGCGTATAGCTCCCAGCAATGTGCCGCCCACGATAAAGGCGTCGAACCCCAGATCGCGTAGTTGTTCGAGAACCTCAGCCGTGCGAGCGATCAGCCGTTCCCGAGTCTCCTCTGATTGATCTTCAAAGTCTTGGGTGAGCCGTCCCCACTTGTTCACGGTGAGCATTCGCCCGTCGGCATCCTTCAGCATGATCGGGCCGGTCGAGGTGCCGAATGAGAGAGTGCGCGAGCCAAGTCGCGTTCCGTGGTCGTCCCATACCTCGAATTGGCTGCGGCCTTCCATTGCTCTCAGAAGCTCCGCTGGCCATGGGACGACGACACCGAGTCGCCGGGCAGCGGTCGGCGAGAACGTCCAGATTCGTCGGCCGTCGATCGAGACGCTGAGCGAATTTGCGGCGATGCCTGGGAGCAGAACGACTCCGCGCCGAGTGAGCAGAACTTTATTCACGTCCGCTCCTATAGGGACGCAAGCTTGTTGTTCCACATGGAGAGTGCGGAACCGATCGCCATGTGCATGTCGAGATACTGATACGTGCCGAGCCGACCACCGAAGAAGACATTCGGCTCACCCTTCTCGAGCTCGCGATACTGCAGAAGCCCCTCGCGATCTTGAGCGGTGTTCACGGGGTAATACGGCTCATCATCGCGCGTTGCAAAGCGGGAGAACTCGCGCATGATCACCGTCTTGTCTGAGGGGTAATCGCGCTCAGGGTGGAAATGACGGAATTCGTGTATGCGAGTGTATGGCACGTCCGTGTCGGGATAGTTCATCACTGACGTTCCCTGGAAGTCACCGATCGGGAGGACTTCCTGCTCGAAATCGAGTGTTCGCCATGAGAGCTCGCCGGCTTCGAAGTCGAAGTATCGATCGACGGGACCGGTATATACGATCGGAAGCTGCCCGACGGTTGCCTTCTTATTGAACGGCTGATCCGCGTCGAAGAAGTCGGTGTTCAAGCGCACCTCGATGTTGGGGTGATCAGCCATCCGCTCAAGCCACGCCGTGTAGCCGTCGACGGGCAGGCCTTCCCAGGTGTCGTTGAAGTATCGGTTGTCGTAGGTGTAGCGAACCGGGAGACGACTGATGATGTCGGCCGACAGCTTCTCAGGGTCGGTCTGCCACTGCTTGGCGGTGTAGTCGCGGAAGAACGCTTCGTAGAGCGGCCGTCCGACAAGCGAGATGCCCTTTTCCACAAAATTGGCGGCTGTCTTCGAATCGAATTCGCCTGCCTGCTCCGCGATCAGGGCGCGGGCCTCAGCAGGCGAGTAGGCAGCTTGGAAGAACTGGTTGATCGTCCCGAGGTTCACGGGCATCGGATACACGACGCCGTTGTGCGTCGTGTAGACCTTGTGAACGTAGTTGGTGAAGTCGGTGAAGCGATTGACGTACTCCCACACGGTCTTGTTCGAAGTGTGGAAGAGGTGAGCACCGTACTGATGTACCTCAATCCCAGTCTCGGGTTCGTCAGAACTGTACGCGTTCCCACCGATGTGGTGTCGCCGCTCAATGACGAGAACCTTCTGCCCACTTTCGGCAGCCCTCTCAGCGATCGTCAGACCGAAGAAGCCGGATCCAACGACGAGCAGGTCATAATTCACGAGGGTCGACTCTCCTTGTTCGGGGCGCTGGTGTCGCTTTCGACTTTAGACGACACAGGATGAAGGGATGCCGGATGCTGGCTCGCCGCCCATGCCGACGCGATCATGCTGCGGAGATCGTGCTGCGGAGCCCAGTCGAAGTGCTCGCGAATCATTGAAGCATCCGCGACAACGGATGCTGGATCCCCAGGGCGGCGGGCTGCGATCTGCGGTTCGAAGTCGTCTCCACTGACGTCACGAAGCTCGCGAAGCACCTCTCGTACGCTCGCACCTTCCCCCGTTCCGACGTTGAACACCGAGTACCGCTGACCATGCTCCAGGTAGACGAGTGCCGCGATGTGAGCATTCGCAAGGTCCTCGACGTGAACGTAGTCCCTCACCCCGGTTCCGTCGGGCGTCGGGTAGTCGTCACCGAAAATCTGGGGCACGGTCCCCCGCTCAAGCGCGTCGATCGCTCTGGTGACGAGGTTCATCGGGACGGGGTCGGCGAGATCGTGAGCACCCGCGCCAGCGACATTGAAATATCGGAGGCTGACGGCTCGGATTCCGCTGGCTCGTGCGACATCGCGCACCAGCCACTCCCCCGCGAGTTTCGACGAACCGTACGGATTGATCGGCATGGCGGGCGTGAGTTCGGTCACGCGATCCTCTGGCGGGTTCCCATAGACCGCGGCGGACGATGAGAAGACGAATTTATCGGCAGCCGTGCCGTCCATCGCGCGCAGCACGTTGGCGAGCATCGAAATGTTCTCGCGGTAGTACTTCAACGGAGACCCAACAGATTCGTCGGCGCGCTTCAACGCTGCCATGTGAACTACAGCCGTCACATCGTAGGCATTGAGCACCTCGCTCAGCGCCGAGGCGCTGGCTGGGCCGGTGAGATCGATCTGCACGAGCGTTGCGTCGCCAATTCGCCCGGCATCACCGCTCTGCAGGTTGTCGGCGACCACCACGTGCTCAGCCCGTTGTTGCAAAGCCCGAACAATGTGGCTGCCGATATAGCCGGCGCCTCCCGTTACCAGTACCGTCACGGTCTAGCGCTCAACCGCTTTGACGACCGGATTGGCGGGCTTTCCCGTAATCGCGCACTCGAATTCCGCCTGAACATCCTTCGAATCGACACGGATCGTGCCGGTCAACGAGACGTACCAGACGGCTCCTTCCGAGCCGACCATGGCATCAGAATAGGGGTCCCATGTGAACTGCTGAGGGTCATACCCGTTCTCTGACGCCCAAGCACCGTTGTAGTCCACACAGGCATCGTAGAGGGCTTGCTTCGTCCACCCCTCGGCGGCGGTGCTGGTCGCGGACGGCTCTGGTGTTGGCGTCAACGTTTCTGTGTCCGTCGGAGACGGCATCGGGGAAGCCGACGTCGCGGAGGGAGAAGGCGTCGAGGCGGGTGATTCGGGGGCGCACCCCGCGAGCGCTGCCGCCGCAATCAGCGACAGACTCGTCACGGCAATCCGTCGAGCGAGCATGGTCACCCTCCCTTACTCAGTGGCCGTCCCGATGACGATTCGGGGCGTTCCTGTCCACTGAGACGCTTCTGTCGTGTTGCGTCCATCGACGAGAAGGCGAATCCCTGGCAGATCGCCCGCCGACAGGTCCTTGTACTCCGCGTGATCGGCCTGCACGATCGCCAGATCCGCAGGCTCCCCCAGGTGGTATGCCGACCAGCCGAAACCGGCAAGTTCCTCGTCGGAGTACATGGGATCGTGCACGGCGACGGTTGCCCCTCGATCGCGGAGCGCGTCCACCGTTGCGAATACTCCAGAGAAGGCTGTCTCCTTGACGCCCCCGCGATAAGACGCGCCGAGCACAACCGCGGACAGGCCCGAGAGGTCACCCAATAGCTCCGCGGCGCGATCGACGACCCGTTCAGGCATCGACGCGTTGAAAAGTCGCGCCGTACGTACGATGTCGGCATCCGGATCAGTCGAAAGGTAGAGGCGCGGGTACACGGGGATGCAGTGTCCGCCGACAGCGATTCCTGGTCTGTGAATGTGGCTGTAGGGCTGAGAGTTGCACGCCTCGATCACCTGGTAGACGTCGATGCCGATTCGCTCCGCATACGCGGCGAACTGGTTCGCCAAGCCGATGTTGACGTCGCGATACGTCGTCTCGGCGAGTTTCGCCATCTCTGCCGCTTCAGCGGAGCCGAGATCCCAGACACCATTGGGACGGGACAAGTCATCGCGTTCGTCGAAGGAAAGAACGGCGTCGTAGAAATCAGTCGCCCTCTGTGCGCCTTCTGGAGACAGCGCACCGACAAGCTTGGGGTAACGACGCAGATCAGCGAAGACGCGACCGGTCAGGACGCGCTCGGGCGAGAAGACGAGGTGAAAGTCCACTCCCTCGAGTAGACCGGAGCCCTGCTCGAGCATCGGCTTCCATCGGTTTCGCGTCGTCCCGACGGGGAGGGTGGTCTCGTAGGAGACGAGAGTGCCGGGCGTGAGATGCTCTGCGAGCGACTTCGTTGCGGCATCCATCCAACCAAAATCAGGTTCCCACGTCTCGTCGTTGACGAACAGGGGAACGACCAGGACAACCGCGTCCGCGCCCGGTATGGCATCTGCGTAATCTGTGGTGGCTTTGAGCTTGCCCGCGGGCACGAGTGCAGTGAGTTTCTCGGCGAGGTGCGCCTCGCCGGGGAATGGCTCGCGGCCGGCGTTGACAAGGTCGACGACGCTTCGGTTCACGTCCACGCCGACGACGTCGTGACCGGCGTCGGCGAACTGGACGGCAAGCGGCAAGCCGATCTTGCCGAGGGCTACAACAGCAATGCGCATGGTTCCAATCCTAGGTTGCTGTCGTTGATGGTCTGTCAGTACCTGTTTTTGAGGTCGGCGCTCGACATGTAGCCGGTCTTGCCGTTCACCTTCACGTGGTACCAGAGCCGCACGCCCGCCTCGACCTCCGCATAAGCACCGGCGGGAATCGTCGCGATTGCCGAGCCTCCCGCGCTCGATCGGAGTTTCGCGCTGTGCGCGGTCACCATCTGCTGAACAGCAAACGATGCCGTCTTGGAGAAAGCACCGTTGAAGTGCTCGTAGACGAGCTTTGAGATCGCAGCGAGGCTCGGATCCGTGGAACCGTTGTGCCCCATGATGGCAAGGGTGTACGCGCCCTTAGGGGCGTAGACGATGGCCGCGCTCGTTTGAACCATTCCCGAGGAAATCCACAGTTCGCCGGGCTTCGATGCTTGAACCACGCCTGGGGGCAAACCGCTTGGGAGGCTCATCCGGTAGATCTGCTCCTTGAGCAAGCTGATCATGTAAGTGCTGTTGCTCTTGTTGAGGAGCATGCCGTTGTAAAGTCTCTGGAGCAACGCCGTCATGTCATTTGTCGTGCTCGTCTTGTACGAGTAGTAGGTGCCCTTCCAAGTGCCCGCGTAGTGTGTGCCGGTGTAGCCTTCGCTCGCGAACTGCGCGTTCAGATTGTTGTTCCCCATCAATTGGAGCAGGTCCGTGTGGCAATAGTTGTCGGAGACGTGGATCATGGCGCGCATGCACTGAGCGAGCGTGTAGCCCGAGGGCAATTTCGTGGAGTAGTAGAGCTTTCCTTGTTCAATGCGTTTGAGCGCACCGTAAAGCGCGAAGATCTTGATGCTGCTGGCCGGCTCATCCCGGTTCCCGCCTCTGACGGATACAGTGCGCTTGAGCCCCCCGAGTTCACGAACTGTCACGTTGTGAACGCCCTTGAGCGAAGGGAGAAGTGCATTGAGCTTTTTCAGCAGTGCTTCTTCTGATGCCTTCTTTGTCGCGGCGTCGTTCGCGCTGCCGCAGGTCTTGAGCTGAGCAACGGAATTGTTGAGGACGCCCGTTCCTCCGAGCAGCGTCACTTGGTTTACGTTGAGCCGCGAGGCGAAGTCGGCGAATGCCGCATCTGGTATGCAGCTCGATCGGGAGGTATACAGCGGAGCGCCGAGTGTCCCAGCGAGGGCAGCCCCTGTGAGAGCGTCAGCATAGCCGGAGCCTGTTGCGACAAACGCGCGAGTGGCGGCAGCGTCGAAGGACGCCTTGTTTACCGCGACGGCGGTACCGTAGCGATCACCGCCGCCTGCTCGCGTGACGGTGGCGATTCCCTTGAGCGACGCTTCAATTCCCGATGAAACGACGGATGTTCCACCCGCGATGACAATGTCAGTCACCGCACGCTTTGTGAGAAGGTTTCGGACTGCGGTCGGTTCTTTCTTGTCCTTGCCCGGCACAAGAACAACAAAGCCCTTGCGAGCACCGGCAGCGGCCGACGCTGCAAGTGCGTCAGGATAGTCCCAGCCCGTCGCGATGAAGGCGGCGCCCGATGTTGCGCCCATGGACTCGACGATCAGACGCGACGTTTCAAAACGGTCCTTGCCGCCGACGCGCTTCATATTGGGAACGATCTTCTTGACCGCGTTCCATACGGTTCCGGACACCGCACCATCCGCGCCGACGATGACAACGGACTTCGGCTTCAGCCGCTTGAGCTCGGCTGCGGTCGAGGCCGGCAGCGACTTTGTCCGAGTGAGCAGGAGCGGGCCGCCGGCGAGGGCCGCGGCCGGTGCTGCAGAAAGAGCATCGGCGTAGTTCTCGCCTGATGCCAGGTACGCGACTTCGGCTCCGTTGGCATAGCCAGCCTTCGAGACCGCCACCGCAGTCGCATACCGGTCGCTACCTTGCAGCCTGTCAACTTTCTGCGTTGCAGCATCAGCAGGTTGCGCGAGGTAAACCTGGGTGATCATCGACCCGAGTAGCGCACCGACAACCATCGAGCATATGAACAAGAACTTGAAACGTGTCCGCTTCACCATTGGCTCGGCATCCCCCTGACCTGCACGACGCAACGAAGCAACGCCGCGGCTCGACGGTATCATGCGCGCCAGAACACGCCAGCATTCACGCCGGAGATCCGTCACCTCTACTGGGGCCCCGGTCCTCACCGGCGCAAGGACGAAGTACCGATACGCTCAGTCTGCCATTGGCCGCCCGAGCCCATGGCGTCCTCTCCCAGTGCCGGATGGTTCCTATGAAATTCCGTTCTCTCGTCATTGCTCTCGCTGCCGCATTGGCCATCCTGGGCGGATCAACGCAAGCGCCTGCGGCCTCGGCTTCCGCCTTAACAGCGAGTGACATTCTCGCCAAATTGGCGGTCTCACCCGAGAAGGGATCGGAGCAGTATGACAGGGCTCGTTTTACACATTGGATCGATGCCGACGGCAACGGATGCGACACTCGACGGGAAGTCTTGATCGCGGAGTCAACGACCACCGTGAGTGTCGGGGCCGGTTGCGCCCTGACGGGCGGCTCATGGACATCTCCGTACGACGGAGCAACATGGACTGATCCGGCGATGTTAGAGATTGACCATCTCGTGCCACTTCAAGAAGCGTGGACTTCAGGAGCGAGCGGGTGGAATGATCAGCAGCGTAAGGATTTGGCGAACGACCTCGACTTCGCCGGCTCCCTCATCGCAGTTACCGGCAGCGTGAATTCTTCAAAAGGTTCGAGGGACCCAGCGGAATGGCTCCCGCCGCTTGAACAGGCTCGCTGCGCGTATGCCACCAATTGGGTGCTCGTGAAATTGCGATGGGGACTGAGCATCGACTCCCGTGAGAAGGCCGCGCTTTCGTCAGTGTTCCAGGGCGCGTGCGGCTCAGCACCGGTCGAGGCACCGTCGGTTAAGGTCCTTGCTCCGACGTCGTTCAAACCTATTTCTGGTGTCCAGCGACTAGCCGGCAATGACCGCTTCGCCACCGCCTTGGCAATTTCGAAGCAGTATGCCTCCGGCGTTCCTGTCGTATACGTCACAACCGGCTTAAGCTTTCCAGACGCGCTCAGCGCTGCACCGGCGGCCGCTGCACAGGGGGGACCATTGCTTCTCGTAAGCCCGAGGTCCATGCCGGCGGTTGTCAAGGCCGAGATCAAGCGGCTCAAGCCTAAGCGCATCGTTGTCGTCGGTGGAACCGCAGCGGTGTCGAGCAGCGTCTACTCGCAACTGCGATCGCTCGCCCCATCGATACGGAGAGACGGCGGCGCTGATCGCTATGCAACGAGCAGAATCGTAACCGAGCGTGCTTTCGCTAAGACCAAGACAGCTTTCATCGCTACAGGTGCTGCGTTTCCCGACGCGTTGAGTGCTTCAGCAGCGGCTGGAGCGCAATCCGCGCCAGTAATCCTGGTCAATGGCTCGTCCCGGTCACTCGACACAGCCACTCGTTCACTCATGAAGAAGCTCAATGTGAGCTCTGCGACAATTGCCGGCGGCACGGGCGCCCTCTCGTCCGCACTAGCCGCATCGATAGGCTCGTATTACTCGACCACGCGGCTCTCCGGCACCGACCGTTATGCGACGTCGGCCGCGATCAACGGAAAGAAGTTCTCTCAGGCTCAGCGAGTCTTCTTCGCTGTTGGAACAAATTTCGCTGATGCGCTAGCCGGTGCCGCCTTCGCAGGGCACGTTGGGTCACCGTTGTACGTGGTTCCCGCGACCTGCATACCAGCCGCCGTATCGACTCAGGTCAAGAACTGGGGAACCACAGGCTTCACACTCCTTGGCGGAAGTGCTGTGCTCGGCAGTGGCGTTGCCAAGCGCACGGTATGTGCCACATCGAAACCGCCGGCAGCAAAGCCGAAACCACCCGCGCCGACACCAAAGCCGAAACCATCTCCGAGCAAGCCGGGAAACCCCGGCGATACGAAGAATTGCTCAGACTTCAAGACTCAACGCGAGGCGCAGAAGTGGTTTGACACGTACTACCCGCACTATGGAGACATCGCGAGACTCGATCGCGACAACGACCGCCGAGTCTGCGAGACGCTACCCTAGCCGGATCAGCTGCAGCACCGTCGCGAAGCCCATTCGCATCGGCGCCTCCCGGTGAAACAGCTTTGAGGGTCGTCGCGTGAGCACGGAGGCAGGGTGTAGTCGGCGCATCCGCTGCTCCGCTCCGTGGTTGAGAACCCTATCGTCTGCATCAGGGTCAGCGGCTGCATCGAGGACGCGGCGATCGATCCGCGAGAGAGGTTCTTCCGAACCTGGCACCGCTTCTCGAAGCTCTCTTACAATTCGCGAGAGCGCAATGCGATCGTCGCGGTCCCATGCCCCGTCGCGCCGTTTGTATATGGCGCCGATCACGTTGATGCGGAACAGCTTCGTAGCTGCAGCTCGCCGCATGCTCCGCGGCAAGGCTGCAAACCATGGAGCCCCCAGAAGCAGCGGGATGAAGGCGAGGTCCTTCTCCAGCGGGCGAGCCGCAACAGACGTCCGGTCGCCCGCGTCGTCGTGGATCACATAAGCGGGTCCACTACGGTCGTATGCGACGGTACCTCCCGACGTCCAAAGCCGGGTGACGTAGGCAACGTCCTCGCCCGTTTCCACCGTCGCATCAAACCGTAGATCGCTGAACATCGTCCGGGACACCAGGCCCAGAGGCGCGCTTCGGTAGGAAAGCCTGTCTCCCACGAGTCGCAGATTCCTGCGGCGGAATGGTCGCACGGGGGGCGTCGGCACGTAGCCACCGCTTGAATAGCGCACGCGAGGAACGATGATATCGGCGCTGCTCTCTGCTGCGGACGCGAGCCAAGAGTCGATTGCCCCCGGCTCGAGTTCGTCATCGGAGCCCATGACGGACGAGTAGAGGCCGGTTGCGAGATCGAGGCCGTGATTAAACGGGCCTGTAGGACTTGGTATACCGTCCCGATACTCGACCAGCCTCACACGGGGATCGGCTGCACGCTCTCCGAGCGCGTTGGCGATCTGCTCGACCGACGTGTTGTGACACACGACCGTCAGCCGAACGTTCGCTCGCGTACCGTTGAACACCGATTCGGCGGCACGTCGAATCGGCCGTTTCGGTGTGTGCACAGGAATGATGACGTCGACCGCCGGGTCCTCACCCTCAGGGACGATGACTGCACTGCCGCAGGCCCGAGCATAGGCCGCGGCGTATGCGCTGCGCCGCGATGCCATGGAAAAGCGCGCGCGAGCGTGTGCGCCGATCTCATCTGCCGATCGGCTCGCGTTGAGCTCGAGCACGCGCTGTACTCCGTCCGCATACGCTGCAGATGTGCGTTCGGTGACCAGTACGCCATCGGGCTCTGAGACAAATTCCCTCTGTGCTCCATGGCCGCCGACGACGACGGGCAAGCCTGCGACGAGGGCTTCGGCAATGGCGACGCCGAAGGTTTCGGACGCGGTCGGGAGAATGAAGACGTCGGCGTCACCGAATTCATCGAGGGCGGCGTCATGGCTCAGCGAACCGACAAAGGTGACATGTTCGTGCTCGCCCGACTCCGCGAGTTTGTCGCGGAGTGGCCCATCGCCGATCCACCGGAGAGACGCGGCGACGCCTCGGCGTCGCAGCTCAGTGACTGTGTCCCGCGCGAGGCGAGCGCCCTTCGCCTCGGTGACGCGACCGACCGAAACGAGTTTCACCTCGTTGGCCCGACTGGGGCGAGTGTCGCGGCGCTCAGCGATAGCGACGTGGTTGGGGATGACGACGGTCGGCTTGCGACGTACGCGACGGATTCGGCCGGCCAGGAGTTCACTCACCGCCACCACCACGTCCGGGCGGGCGAGCAGCCGCAGAGTGAAGGGAAGAGTCTTCCGCATGGCGAACGGCACAGTTTCCGGGGCCAGAATCCCCGACCAGTGCTCCGTGTGCACCCACGGAACACGCACGCGAAGAAGTGCGAACGGCAGGAGTGTTGACAAGGCCATCGTGTGCACGACATCCGCGTCAACGAGAAGCCGAGCGGCGACGCGTGAGGCGCGCGCGACGTGAGTTGGGTGCGACGGAGCCATAGGAAAACGCCGGACCCGGATACCGTTGCGCGTCTCGCTCATCGGCTCCGGCACCTCGTGCGGCGGAGCCAGGTGGAGAACGGTGACCTCGTGGTCGAGCGCGAGCAACTGCACATCGTGCTCGACGAAAGTTCCCGTGGTGGGCGCGCCGTCGCTGGGGTACCAGGTGGTGACTACGAGAACTCGCACGATCTGACGCTACCAGCGCCCGCGCAGAGCCTCCCGATAGGATCATGCCCCGTGAAGATCATTAGCGTCGTCGGCGCTCGTCCGCAGTTCGTGAAGCTTGCTCCGATCGCCAAGGCGGCGGCATCCGTTCCCGATATCGAGCACGTGATCGTCCACACGGGGCAGCACTACGATCCGATGCTCTCGGACGTCTTCTTCAGCGACCTTGGCATACCGGACCCGGATGTCCATCTCGGTATTGGCTCCGGCAGCCACGGCGTGCAAACAGGCTCAATGCTCGGGGCCCTTGATGCTGTCTTGACCGAGCATCAGCCCGACTGGGTTCTCGTGTACGGAGACACGAACTCAACACTCGCGGCCGCCCTGAGCGCGGTCAAGCTTCATTTCCCGGTCGCTCACCTCGAAGCCGGGCTCCGTTCTTTCAACCGGCGAATGCCCGAAGAGCACAATCGGGTGCTCACCGATCACGCCGCTGATCTTCTGCTGCCGCCGACAGACGAAGCGCTGAGGCACCTCCGTGACGAAGGGCTCGGCGAGCGCAGTATCGTCGTCGGCGACGTCATGACCGATGTCCTCTATCAGGTGCGTGACTCCGTATCCGGTGTTCCTTCGCCTCTTGTCGCGGAACTTGGTCTCAACCCTGGAGAGTTCAGCGTCGCCACGATCCACCGCGCGGAGAACACAGACTCCCCCGAACGGCTCGCCCGCATCGTGGACGCCCTAGCCGGCCTCGACCGGCCGGTGGTACTTCTCGCCCATCCGCGCCTGGTCGCGAAGGCAAGTGAGCACGGCTTGCGCCTCGACGGAGGCTCGCTCATCTCACATGCCCCGCTCGCGTATCCTGACCTGATCGCATCCGTTCGTGACAGCGCCGGTGTAGTCACGGACTCTGGCGGTTTGCAGAAGGAGGCGTTCCTTCTGCGCGTACCGTGCACGACAGTTCGGACAGAGACCGAGTGGATCGAGACCATCGAACTCGGCTGGAACACGCTCGCGAACACGCGCGACGAGATTCAGGATGCCGCAACACGAGAGCGCCCGTCCGAGACGGACGCCTCGCCCTACGGCGACGGCCATGCCGCTGAACGCGTGGTCGCGCTCCTCCGCGAACGCGTCTAACTCGTAGCGCAGAGCGCGCCGATCTTCCGCGCCCACTCTTCGACCTGTGTCGCCGATGAGAGGGGTCCGGCTGCGCCGTCGGAAGCGACCTTCCAAGCTGCGACGGTTGCCGGATCGAGCATATCGAAGGCTCGGGCGAGTGCGGCCGCTGTGAAGTCGTCGGCAATGGCGCCGAAGCCATACTCGCTGAGCACGTTCGTCATCTCCGGCGATGGCCCGATGACCACTCCGAGCCGCGCCTGCACGTAGTCAAAGAATTTGTTGGGTAAGGCCCACCGGTTGTTGAAGTTCACGGGAGGAAGAATGTGCACGCCGATGTCGTACGAATTGAGCGTGCTCGCGAGCTCGGAATACGGTACCGGGTCGTGAAGCGTGACCCGATCGGAGGACGCCGCCTGTTCGCGGATCTGCTCGAGAAATGCAGGGTCATTCGGAGTGAGATAGAGGTCGAGGCTCACGTCGGCGCGCGTTGATTCGACGGCGTCGAGAATCGCTGCGATGTTGCGATCGCGAAGGCACGCTCCGCTGTGGACGAGACGGATGGTGTCTCCGACCGCCTGCGGGGATAGCTCTTGATACGGCGCCGCATTGGTCACGACAGATGCGGTGATGCCGAACTGCCTCCCATACTCCGCGGCAATTCCCGCGCCGACTGTCGTCACAGAGCTGGCGCGTGTGACGAAGCGCCGGCACATCCAGCTCATGAAGGGCGCGACAAACAGGCGCCAGCGCGTGACGTCCTCCTTTTGTCGCGGCGCGTATTCGTGCAGGTCAGCGTGCACGCCGAACCGCGGTTCGAGCCGGAGGGCGAGCCCCACACTGTCCACATCATTAGCGAGAATGACGTCGAATTGCATGGGGGCCAGTTTCTCCCGCGCTTCAGCTATCGCCCTATTTCCCCAGTACGCCGACGTGTACAACCGAGCGATCACCTTGACCCGGTCGTATCGCCAGATCTCGTTCGAATCCGTAAGCGAGACGTGCATATGAACGCCGTCCGGCTTGGGACCGTAGCCGCACGTCACCACGCGATATTCGTCACGAAATCTCTCGACTTGTTTGAGGACGCGCGCATCCGATGCGATACGCGAGAACGAGAGGATCAGCAATGTCGGCTGTGTCACGGTTGGGTACTCCCTCGAGTAGACGCGCGATTGGCCGTGAGAAGAAAAGGACGCAGCGCTGCAGCGGACGCTCGACCGTCGTGCACCTCAGCAACGAACTCGACCCCGTCGCGAGCGATGCTGCGGTAGTAGTCTCGTCGGCACAGAATGTCGGCGAGGACTTGCTCGAGCGTGTCAGGGGTCGCTTGCACGACGGGCAGCTGCCGGCCCGTCGCCGACACGACATGTTCCCGAACCTGGTCGTGAACATGGGCGACGACGATTCGCCCGGCGGCCATACCCTCGACCGCTGCACGCGAGTACGTTCCGATGCGGAACTGCTCAAGCACGATGTCAGCGTCGCGGTATAGCGCCGGGATCTCAGTGGCGGGAACCCCTTCGATACGGTGGTAGGAGATGCGCCCTTTGGCATCCATGCGGCGAAGAGCCGAGTCGATCAGATGAGTTCCCTTGACGACGGCGCTGCTGGGCGCATGCACCACAACGGGGACGGAGCGCCGGAGCGGTTCGTTCGCCGTCTTCCAAGCCGATGGGTCGAGTGCCAGAGGCAGCCAACTCGCTTCCGGGTAGTCCAGCAGCAGGTCCGGCGTGGAAACGAACACCGGCGCACCGATTCGGCGTAGCAGGGCGAAATTGCGACGAGCTTGAGCTTCGAGCACCGGGACCAATTCCCACGATTGCTCATGAAAGGGCGACCAACGATCGATAGTTCTGTGCCTGCTTGGCAGACGGAGGTCGCTTCCGTGGGAGAGCATCGCCACGGCGACTCCGGCGTCACGCAACGCTGCCACTTCCCGCTCCACGTTGCCGTGGTACAGACCACCGAAGATCGATCGTTCCGCCTCGATGACCACGTGCGAGAATCCGGCACTCACAGTCTGGAATTGCCGACGCTGCCATTCGCGTGAGTGCAGGAAGACGTTGACGGGTACGAGATTGTCCGTCGGGAAGCCGAACGAACCCTTGATCGTGTACTGCATGTCGATCGCACCCACACCGTCGACGCGTTCGGCAGCCCGAGCCCATTCGTATCCCTGACCAGCGAAGTTGACCGGTGCGATGTAGAGCCGCACCGGTGCAGAGGGAACCACCGGAGGCGGCGGCACCTCCGCCGGACTGAAGTGGCCGGCGTCGACGCCGATGGCATCGGAAAGCCGGCGCGGCAGAATCCTCAGCACCCACCCGGCGGCGGCAACGACCGCGGCTGGCATGCGCGCCCGCAGCCGGTCGGCAAAGGTCCTCTGTTTTCGCATTCCGCTAGGCGAGACCGGCCAACGAGGCCTGGACTGCGAACTCGGGCACCTTCGCGACAAGTTCCGGGAAGGTACCGCGGGCAACGATCTGTCCGTCGGCGAGGTAGCAGATCTGATCGTGCTCACGCACGGTCGAGAGCCGGTGCGCGACGGTGATGAGCGTCACCTGCCCCTTCAGCCCGGCAATGGACTCGGTGACGTCCGCCTCCGTCTTCGTGTCAAGAGCGCTCGTCGCTTCGTCGAGGACGAGAACGAGCGGGTCCCCGTAGAGGGCTCGAGCGATACCGAGTCGCTGTCGCTGGCCGCCGGAAAGGGACAGCCCCCGATCCCCCACACGAGAGCGGATGCCGCCGGGGCGCTGCTGCACCACATTCCACAGTTGCGCTCGACGCAGCGCCGTCTCGACCCGGGCCTCGTCGATGTCGTCTCCCCATGTCAGGGCGACATTCTGTGCGATCGTACCGTCGAACAGCGCCACATCCTGCGGTACATATCCGACGCGCGAGCGCCAGGCGGCGAGCACGTCGGCGAGGTCCTGGTCATCAAGCTTCACACTGCCGCTCGATGGAGTCAGGAGTCCGAGGATGAGGTCGACGAGGGTCGACTTGCCGGATCCGGATTGTCCGACGAAAGCCAGAGTTGAGCCGATCGGGAGACGCAGGTCGATATCGCGCAATGCCGCTTCTCCGGCATTCGGATACGTGAACTGGACGTTCGAAAGCTCGAGCGCACGCGGCTCGCCCTCTATGGGCGTCATGCCGATGCGCTCCGCGTCGGCCACGTAGCTCTCCGCCGCCGCGATGTCGTCGAGCACGTTCTGGACGTGCGCGACATTCGACGTGGCGATCGTGATGACGGATTGGAATCCTGTAAGCGACGGGACAAGGCGAAACCCGCCGACTCCGAACATCGCCACAGCTGAGATTGCTGCTGCGGAACCGCCGAAGAGATACGCCGATCCGCCGACGAGAAGGAACCCGCCGATGAGTGCCGAATCAAGAACGAACTTGGGAAATGTTCCAAGAAAGCTGACGTTCGCTCGTGCGCGCGTCGAATGGATGCGGTTGTCGTGGACCACGCGGGCCACTTCAGCGGTCTTGTTGCGAAGCGTGACCTCCTTTAAAGCCGCGACCATGTCAGTCATGAGCGAGGCGACTTTGAACGCGTAGTCGCGGCCGACCCGGCCGGCCTGCACGGACTTCTTCGACATCCAGAAATACAGGACGCCGGCGATGAGGCCGAGGTAGACCACGGTGACGAGCGCGGTCAGGGGTTGCGCGACGACGATGACCGCGAGCACGACTACTGACGTGATGAGAAGCTGCGGGATGCCGATGACAGGAAGTAGAAAGCCGGCGATCGCGTTGGCTATGCCGACGTCAGCGAGCCGGACGAGTTGGGCGGTATTTCGGTTCAGCCGTTCGACCCAGGGGGCCTTGATGTAGGCGTCGAAGAGTTTGTCACCGATCTCGAGCTCGTATACAGCGAAGCGGCGCGTCGCGATCCACTGAAGTATCACCGAGAGAACCGACTTGAGGATGATGAGAAGTGAGATGACGAGCACGACCCACACGTAGCCGTCGGGGCCGACTGTACCGAGTAGCGGAATGGAGATCGGGTCGCTTTCCATCATCGATGTCAACGAGATGGCGAGCAGCATCAGCGCAGCGACGTCGAGCACTGCAAGTGCGCTGGAGATGATCATGAAGGCGATGAGGAAACGACGGGCTCGGCCTGGCAACAGCGGAACGATCGAACGCATCGTGTCCCAGATCAGTTTCACCGGACGCATCCTCCTCTTGCGGTTAGCGGCTCAATCGTCCCACACTGAAGGCGTGCGAAGCTGAGCGCGGACGACAGCCCACTTCAGCGGTCGGTTCGTGCCGCCGCTTCTGTCTCGAGAATCGCTCGCCGAGCGACGGCATCGATGTCGATGTTGAGGTGCGCCCATGCCGCTGTGCGCGCTCTCGCTTCAGCATTCCTAGGTTGCCGCAGCGCATGTTCAAGTGCCTGAGCGATTGCGTCGACGTCGTACTCGACGGCTACTCCACCTTCCACCTCACCAACGAACGTTCGTCCCGGCCCCACTCCCGCGTAAATCATGGGGGTGCCGCAGGCCGCCGCTGCATACAGCTTCGTTGGGAAGGCGAAATCATAGCCACCGCCGGGCTTGACGGACGCAAGCGCCGCGCTCGCTCCGCGAAGCCACCGGGCAATCTCATGGGGCTCGCGACGCGAGAGGAACCGAATCGTGCCGACAGGCAGGGTGGCAGCGAGTCGCTCGATTTCGGCCCGTTCACTCCCTTGGCCGATAAAGACGAGGATCGCTCCCGGCAACCGCGCGTGTACTGAGCGAAACGCCTCAGCGAAGATGCGGGCCCCATGCACTTCTGAGGCAGTACCGGTATAAACGACATACGGCCCGTCAGTCTCCGTCCCGTCGCCCTCGGGAGTGAAGTCGCCTAAGTCGACCCCGTTACCCACGGTCGCGACGGAATTGCGAATGCCGAGTTCTGCGAGTCGCTCGGTCACGCCCTCGCTGACTGAGAGCGCCCGAGTGGCGCCGCGGATGGCGAACTTCTCAAGCCACCGCACTGTGCGCACGATAAACGCCGGGGCGCCGGCCATGGCAGACGCATCGGACCACACATCCGCGGCGTAATAGAAGTACGGCAATCTGCGCAGAGCGCAGATGACCCGCACAACGGCGCCCGTGGTGGGCGGTGGTTCCACGACCACGGCTGACGGACGCCGGGCAAAAAGGAGTCGCACAGCCAAAGGAACATCAAAGCTCAGGTACTGCAGGTAGCCGCGCACGTAGCCGGCGCGATCTCGCAAGACCGGCGCTCGCCGCACGCGCACGCCTGGATGGACAGCGGCGGATGAAGACGTCTGTCCTGGAGGCGCTGTCGACGTCAAGACCGTTACCTCATGGCCATTCCGCGCCGCAGCGTTCACAAAAGCCCGCAGCCTCAACGAGGCCGCACCCGGCTCAGGCGCGAAGATACGGCTCGCAAGAATGATGCGCATACCGGTCAGAGCGAGCTGACGGCTCGACCGTTCGCCGCTTCGAGCATGGCTTCGACTGCTCGGAGTGTTTGCTGGCCTTCTTCCATGGTGACGACATCGTGGCGTTCTCCGAGGACCGCGTCGCGGAAGGCTTCGTGCTCGACCCGGAGGGGTTCTCGTTTCGCGAACGCGTACCGGGTGACGTTGCCCTCGGACACGCCACGGAACACGCTGATGGAATCCCACTCGGTTGCGATTGTGCCGTTCTCGTAGAACGTGAGATCACTCGTCGCGGAGTCGGCGACGAACGCGCCGCGTTCACCGGTCACGATCGTGACGCGCTCCTTCATCGGGGACAGCCAGTTCACGATGTGATTCACGATCACCCCGTTCTGGAGCCGCCCGGTCGCGATGATCATGTCCTCATGCTCCCGCCCGGACTTGTGCCGGGTCTGCGCGAACACGCTCTGATACGGCGACTGCGCCACCCACGCCGTCAAGTCCACATCATGCGAGGCGAGATCCTTGCCCACCCCGACATCCGCGATCCGAGACGGGAACGGGCCCTGCCGGCGGGTGGTGACCTGATACACCTCACCCAGCTCGCCCGCCGCGATCCGCCTGCGCATCTCCTGCAATGCCGGGTTGAACCGCTCAATATGCCCGACCGCACCGACCAGGCCCTTCGCCGCGAACGCGTCCACCATCCGCTGACCGGCCTCGATGGTGTGCGCGATGGGCTTTTCCACCAGCGTGTGCACCCCCGCGTCGGCGAGTTTCAGCGCGGCGTCCTCGTGGAACCGGGTCGGCACCGCCACCACCGCCATATCAAGGCCGGCACCGATCAATGCATCAATATCGGGCAGCACCGGAAGGTTCCCGGCGACACCGTGCGGATCACCGCCCGGGTCCGCGATCGCGACCAACTCCACCCCCGGCGTCTCCCGCAACACCCGGGCATGATGCCGGCCCATATGCCCCACACCCAGAAGACCCGCCCGCAACACCTGTTCTGCCATCACGCGCCCGCCTTCGCCAGAGCGTTCACCGCGGACACGATCCGCTCCAAATCCTGCTCGTCCAAGGACGGGTGCACCGGCAAAGACACAACCTCCGCCGCCGCACGCTCCGTCTCCGGCAACTCCAGGTCCTTCGCATACGCCGCGAGGGAAGGAAGCCGGTGATTCGGCACCGGGTAATACACACCCGACCCGACCTGGTACTCCTCCTTCAACGCCTGCACGAACCCGTCCCGGTCCTCCGGCACCCGCACCGTGTACTGGTGATACACATGCACCGCACCCTCAGCGACCGGCGGCGTCACCACACCCGCAAGATGCGCATCCAGGAACGCGGCGTTGCCCTGCCGCTGCCTGGTCCACGCGTCGACCTTGCCCAACTGGACTCGCCCGATCGCCGCATGAATATCCGTCATCCGGTAATTGAACCCGACAAGCTCGTTCTGATACTGCGTCTGCATCCCCTGGTTCCGCAGCAACCGCGCACGCCGCACCAGTTCCGGATCCCCGAAGGAGATCATGCCGCCCTCACCACTGGTCATGTTCTTCGTCGGATACAGGCTGAACATCCCGAACGCCCCGAACGCACCCACCGGGGTGCCATCCAACGCCGCACCATGCGCCTGCGCCGCATCCTCAAACAGGAGCACGCCGTGCTTGTCCGCGATCGCGGACAGCTCCCGCATATGCGCCGGATGCCCATACAAATGCACCGGCATGATCCCCTTGGTCCGAGGGGTGATCGCCGCTTCCACCGCGACCGGGTCAAGACTGAACTGCTCCGGCTCGATATCCACGAACACCGGCACAGCCCCGGTCAGAGCGACCGAGTTTCCCGTCGCTGCGAACGTGAACGAAGGAACAATCACCTCATCCCCCGGACCCACCCCCGCAGCCAGCAATCCCACATGCAAACCCGAGGTCCCCGAATTCACTGCCACCACTTCACGGCCCGGCGTGAAATGCTCCGCGAACTCCGACTCGAACGCCGCAACCTCAGGCCCCTGCGCCACCATCCCGGAGGCCAGCACACGATCCACCGCCGCACGCTCATCCTCACCAATCAACGGCTTCGCCGCCGGAATAAACCCGTCACTCATGCCCGAGACCCCTCAACCAAAACACCATCTACCACAGCAAACCGTTCCCCCGTCACCGGACACAGCCAGCTCGACTCGTCCTCGACAAGCCGCACCCCGGCCTTCCCGACCCAGCCGATCCGCTTCGCCGGGACACCGGCCACCAACGCGAAATCCGGCACATCCTTCGTCACCACCGCGCCCGCAGCGACCGTCGCCCACGCCCCGATCGTCACCGGCGCCACACACACTGCACGCGCACCCACCGACGCACCCTCACGGACCGTGACCCCGACCGGTTCCCAATCGTGCGCGCTCTTCAACGAACCATCCGGATTCACCGCCCGCGGGTACGTGTCATTGGTCAGCACCACCGCCGGACCAATGAACACCCCATCCGCCAACCGCGCCGGCTCATACACCAGCGCGTAATTCTGAACCTTGCAATTGTCACCAAGCGTCACACCCGTGCCGATATACGCGCCCCGCCCGATCACGCAGTTCTCACCCAGCACCGCATCCTCGCGCACCTGCGCCAAATGCCACACCGACGAGCCCGCACCAACCGACGCCGCATCCGAAACATCAGCAGAATCAACAACGCGGACGCTCGGGTCTCGGCTCATGACTTCCTATTCCTGCATGCTCGGCTCTGTGGCTGACACTTCAGCGTAACGGGTCTGTCAGAATGGAACCATGACGCGACCCGGTATCCCCGAGCGCATTCCGGAGACCTCTTCAGATGACACCTGGGTGATCATCCCTCTGTACAACGAGGCAACTGTCATCGGCGGAGTCATCGAGGAACTTCTTGGTTCTTTCAGCCATGTCGTCTGCATCGACGATGGGAGCACTGACGGTTCAGCGGACGCAGCCCGCGCGTCCGGCGCACGCGTGCTGCAGCATCCCGTCAATCTGGGTCAGGGCGCAGCGCTTCAGACCGGATTCGAGTATGTGCTGCAGCAGGGCGGTGCGCGCTTCATCGTCACGTTCGATGCCGACGGACAACACCGTGTCATCGACGCACTCGCCATGGTCGAACTCGCTCGCGAACGCGACCTCGCGATCGTTTTCGGATCACGCTTCCTCGATGCCCGGACGAATCCGGGAATCGCCAAGCGAATCATTCTGAAGACGGCCGTCTGGGTCACGAATATGACTACAGGCCTGAAACTCACGGATGCCCACAACGGCCTGCGAGTGGTTCGCAGGGACGCCGCGTCACAGATCAATCTGCAGCAAGATCGCATGGCGCACGCCACGGAGATAGTCCTCCAGCTCGGGCGCACGCGTCTCCCGTGGCAGGAATTCCCCGTCGAGCTGCTCTACACGGATTACTCCCGGGCAAAGGGGCAGTCGGTGCTCAATGCAATCAACATCCTCGTCGACCTGGTCGTGCGGTAGGAGCAATCATGTGGATCCAGATTATCCTCGTCATCGGCGTGATCGCCGTTGGGCTTTTCTTCACGCGGCCCACGGGCAGTGACAGCCACCTCGCGCTGCGACGACTGTTTCTTGGCGCCTTCATCGTCGTTGCGATTCTGTCCATTCTCTTTCCGAGCTGGCTCACCTGGGCCGCGAACTTCGTCGGCGTCGGACGTGGCGCTGACTTGCTCCTTTATGCGCTCGTACTCGCCTTCCTGGTTTTCGTTTCCACGACGTACCGTCGGAATGTTCAGGTCAATCGCCGAATCACCAAGCTGGCACGTCAGATCACGCTTGCTCATGCCGCGGTCGAAGACGCGGAGCTCAACCGCAAACGCGACGGCGAAAGCTAAAGTCCGCAGGCTGTGATGCGGTAGAGGACCTTGTCATTCACCCGGTCGACTTCCTCCACCACGGACGAATGATCGAGATCGAGTAGCCCCTCGTAGCCGATGGAAGTGTCCACGGTTATGCGGCCACCGAAGCGGTCTGCACCGAAGTCGAGAACGTAGTCGACGCCCGTTCTCTTCAGGGCAGCGCAGACCTCAGGATCGTCGAGCGCGTCGTTGAGGTGCCTGTTCACCATGAGGTTCTCAGGAGCCGTGGACGAGTTGAAGTGCGGGTTGAGAACCCGGCGATCCTCGAGCGCATATGCCCACGACGTGCCGGTCCACGGGTTGCCGACGATGACAGCATCTTTCGGCACTTCTGCATCGATGCGTTCGAGAAGGGAGCGCTCATCCTGGGAGAGGATCTGCGAGGAGTTGCTGAGGTCGTATTTGGCAGCTGCGCGGCTTATGGCGGACTGCATGGCGATTCCCTGACCGCCCGCGACCAGCACAACAGCGCATACGGCCGCCGACACACGAACTGCCGTCGTACCAGCGGTGCGCGAAGCCACTCGCTTGGAGATGAACATCCATATCGCGAACGCGCCTAGGGCAGCGAGAACGACAGTCAAGGGAACGCTCAGGGCAGCGAGCCTCGGCGGGTCCTTGTAGAAGACCCCGAGTGCCGCATTGCGGAGGTTGCCCGATGGTAGGAAGGCGCTCAGAGCAAAGAGAAACGCGGGGACCGTCCACATGACGGGCAGCCACCAGCGACCGCGGCGAATCTCACTCACGATGCCAACCAGCAGCAGAATCGTCAGCAGAATCGCGGGCGGGGTTCCGTTGCGCGAGCTCGTGAGGGCTTCAAACGCTGCCCTCAGTGGCGACGCATATGGCTGCCAGGGAGCTGTATAGCCGACGCTCCCGAACTTCCACCAGGCAGCCAGCAGCACGATGCCGGCAACGAGCGCCCCCGCACCGGCTGCCACCTTCGTCATGGCGGGGAGTGAGGTGCGCATGAGTGTCAGAACGCGTGCGCAGACACCCACAAAGCCCAGCGCTGCGAAGCCGAACACGACAGAAGTCTGTGAGATCGCCATCGCACCGAGACTTGCGATGAGGGCGAGCACTTGTAGCGGGATCGGCCCAAGCAGGTCGGTGCGTGTGAGCCGAGTGATCGACAGCCCCAGGGCGATGGCTCCGGGCAAGAAGGCGAGAGCCAAGAAGTAGGGATACAGCACGCCATAATCGAGCATCCCTAACGGAAATGACGGTGCCGCTGTTGCGAGCACTGCGGCGACGACGAGTGCCGAGGTGCGGGCGGGAGCAAGCAATTCGACCAGGGTCAGGATTCCGATTGGCCAGATGACCGCCGCGACAACGAGGTTGGACATGTTCGCTGCCGTGACAACGTCGCCGCCTGTGATCATCGCGACGATGGAGACAAGGTCATGCCAGCCGGCCGGATAGAAGCTCGATTGCCCTTCGGGAAGGATCATTCCCGTCAGGTGGAGTGACGACCCGTTGAGCGTGTCGAGGATGTATCGGACTCCATTGAGGTGGAACGCGGCATCGTAGGTCTGCGACACGCTGTCGGGTCGGCCGTACACGAGGACCAGCTGCGTACAGATGATGGCGGCCGAGATCGGCAGCGCGATTCCAAAACCGCCACGGAACTTTCGTGGACTCGGTCGTTCACGCCGCGGCCTCCCGCGGACGACGAGGAGGCGCACGGCGAGGGCGATGAGCGCGAGCGCGATGCTGAATGCCCCGACGCTCGCGGGGTTCCATGCGATGCCAAAGGCGGGGAAGACGAGTCCTGCCGTCGCGAACGTGGACACAGTTACGGCGGGAGCCGCGACGATGAGAAGGTGGCGGCGAGCACCGGCAGCGGCCGCAATAACCGCACCCGGTGTGTACGCGACGGCGAGTGCCACGAGAGCGACAACAATCGCCGAAAACCACGTCATCGACAAAATCTCCTCAACGTCGTCGCATCTCTCACCTGCGCTATTGCGCTACGCCTGTCCCTGTGCGCCACTTGTGTCGTCTCTGAACCCGCGCTGGATGAGGCGACGGTAGAGCACGCGCCTCACGCTCACGGGCACAAATCGATATACGCCCCTGACGACGAAATTACGCAGGAATTGGAAACGTGTGGTGAACCCCGCTCGTCGCAACGCTCGCTGCAGATCCCACTCGGCCCGAAACTGCTTTCGTCCGCCACGTCGCGCATACGCTCCGGCACCGACCCGGTACATGACAAGCGGCTCCGGCAGGTTTTCAACGCGGGCACCATGCTGAATCATTCGGGCGAAGAGCCAATAGTCTTCCATGAGCCCGATGTCGTCATACCCGCCTGCTGCGGCGACAGCTGGCCGCCGGTACATGACCGTCGGGTGATTGAAGGGATCGTGAAAGCGTGAGTACCGTGCGATCGTCGCCGTCCCGGTCGGAGGCGTGCGCTTGCCGATCACCTCACTCGTGTCGTCCGTGAACTCGAGCATTCCCGTGCCGACGAGATCGTAGCCGTCGGCGATCTTTTCCATCTGCTTTTCGAACCGCGACGACAGGGAGACATCGTCCGCGTCCATCCGCGCCACAATGTCGTAGCTGCACGCATTCAGTCCAACGGTGAGTGCGTTCGCGAGTCCGCCGCGCTCCGCGATCTCGATGTGGCGCACCGGAACCTTGGTGCTCTGCTTCATCTTTGCGATGGACGAAGCCAACAGATCGGGCACTTCCCCGTCTTGGACGAGGATCACCTCGGACGGAGGAAGTGTCTGGTCCCGCGTTGAGCTGAGAAAGGCGCGTTCGAAGTGGTCGGCACGATCGTTCATGTAAACGGGAAGCAAGAGAGAGAACTGCGGGCCGGTTGAATTGCCGGTCATGCTGCCCTCCGTATTTCTTCCAGAACGTCAGCCGGGACTCCTGCGCCAAGCAGCGCTTCCGCGTTCAATCGCGGCTTTCGCTCCCGGGCTTCCTTCACTCCCTGCACGAAAGCAGCGCGAAGCGTCGCCCGGTCGGGCGATTTGAGAAACGTCCTTCCCCAGCGCGCGAGCGAGGATGCCCCGTAGAGAATCTTCTCGAGTGGCCGGAGCGCCTTCGAATAGCGGAACAGCCAAAGCTTGTTGCGCACTTCAAAGCGAAATCGCTCGCCCGGGTCTGTGTCGGTCGAAGCGCGCGCCTTGGTCTTATGCGTGACCACGCTCGCTGGAACGGACAGACCCACGCCGCCCCGGATCATTCGCGAGCTGAACTCGAAGTCATCGTTCCAGAGGAAGTAATCGACGATTGGGTATCCGAGAGTCCTGATTCGGTCTGCGTTGTACATCGACGAAACGAAGGAGATCGATCGCACCGCAAGCGACCCCGCCGCGCTTGCCCAGCCCTTCGTGGCTTTGGTCGCGAGCGGATGCTGCCGCGGCGTGTTCATGGGATGGTCCGTACCGTCGACCCAGGTAACGCGCGAGCCGACCGCGTACAGGTCAGTTCGCGGATAGGTCGCGACCGCTTCGAGCATGCCACTGAGCGCCTGCGGACTTGGAACGGTGTCGTCATCCATGACCCAGACCCACTGCGGATCATGGCGTGTGATGGCCGCGGCCATGCCGACGGCAAACCCCCCGGCACCTCCCGTATTTTCGGAGAGCTCAATCAGATCCGACTCCGGCGCCGTCTCGCGGACGACCTGAGATGAGTCATCGGTAGAGGCGTTGTTCACAACGACGATGGCATCTGCCGGTCGCTTCTGCGCTTGCAGGCCTGTGAGAACTTCCCGGAGGAGCTCGCTCCGGTTATACGCGACGACCACAGCCACTACGCGCGGATCCCTCGCCACCAATAACCACCGTTCCTTCTCGCAGGCAATCTGGGCAAGTTTACCGCTGGGCCGACGTGAACCTCCTGAGGAAGCGCGCCGGCCGATTACCAGGGCAGCTTACAAGTCACTGTGGAGCGTCCACAGCAAGCTCGCGGAGTCCGCCCATGTGAAGGCGCGAGCGCGGTCGTGCGAAAGGACTCGCAGCCGATCGCGTTGCGAGCCGTCGCTGAGTACGGCACTCATCGCCTCGGCGAGTCGGTCCGCATATCCCTTGCCTTCGGCTTCCACGACGTAGCCGGCACCACCCGCCGTCTCGACGAGTGCGGGATCGTCGGAATGGATGACGGGCGTGCCGAACGTGAAGGCTTCCACGAGCGGCATCCCGAATCCCTCACCGACGCTCGGCACCACGAGCGCCGACGCGCGCGAGAGCACGAGTGCCTTGTCGGCATCGGCGAGCTCGCCCAGGCCCGCGACGCGCCCTTCGCTCACGCCCGCCTCGTCCGCTGTACCTTCGATCGTGACGTCGCCCCATGTCTCGGGACCGATGATCAGCAGTGGGAGGTCCGGCGCGTTGGACCGCGCCATCGCTGTGATCAGCTCGATGATTCCTCGCCGCGGCTCGAGAGACCCCATGGCGACGATGTAATCAGGGGGCAGGCCGAGCTCTTTTGCACGCTGGTCGGGATTGACGGGAAGGCGGAGCGTGCTTGGTGCGGCACCGGGGATCACTCGCACTCGCTGCCCAAAATCGGCGATGTCCGAGAGTTGATTCGCAAGTGCGTGAGTGGGAACGACGAGTGCGTCAGCGTGTTTCAGCGCTCGTTTCAGCAGTGCTTTCTGACCCGACACCGTCGCGGGCGTGAGAGACTTCGGCTGCGTCCACGGCAAGAGGTCGTGCAAGGTAACAGTGATCTGAGTGCCGTGATCGACATCGTGCTTGACCAGGGGGGCCAAGAGCGTCGGTGAATGGATGAGCCCTGTCGAAACCTGGGGCGAGGCAACGCCCAGTTGCCACGCGGCCGAGAGTTCACGACGCCTCAGCGTCGTCTTGTGCAAACCGGAGAGGCCGCCAAGGCGCTTACGCACGTCCGCTACTTCGTCGTCACCGTGCGCCGCGATGATCGCCTCGACATCGCAGCCCCTCGGGGCGGTCCGGATCAAAGCACGAGCGAGGTCACGACTGTAGGCGCCCAAATCGCCTTGCACAGGAGGAATCATCTGATCGACGATCACCCGAAGCGTAGTCATCAGAACGACAGCCCTTCCTGCGCCGAGGGACCGACGCATGACCCTAATTTACGGGACATCTGGGCCCCATCTGGCCTTTCTGGTCGATACGCGCGGAGCCAGCACATAGCATTGAGGGCATGTCAGGGGCACGAACCAGGGGGAGAAGTCTGCGCGTTGTGGCGATTGGCGCGATTGCGTTAATGGCGGCGACAGTGATTTCGGTACTGCCCTTCACGCAAGACGAAGCGAATGCGGCGACGTTCAGCGCTGGACGCATCATCGACGACGCGATCTTCTTCGATTCGTCATCAATGACTGAGTCGGAGATCCAGTCGTTCCTGAACTCAAAGGTGTCGACCTGCAAGTCCGGCTACACCTGCCTTAAGTCCTACAAGGAGTCGACGAAGTCTCGCGCTTCGGACAAGTACTGCTCGGCTTATACCGGCGGAAGCAACGAGAGCGCAGCCCGCATCATCTACAAGGTGGCGCGTGCATGCGGAATGAACCCTCAGGTGCTCCTCGTGACCCTCCAGAAAGAGCAGGGGCTCGTAACCTCGACGGCACCGACAGCGGGCAAGTACCGGATCGCGATGGGGTACGCATGCCCCGACACCGCTGCGTGCGACACCAAGTACTACGGCTTCTCCAATCAGGTCTACAACGCTGCCCGACAGCTTCACAGGTACACCGTCGACAGTTACTTCTCGTGGTTCCCTGTTGGAAAAACAGTCGGAGTCCAATATCACCCGAATGCCAGTTGCGGCAAGAAGTCCGTCTACATCGAGACGAAGGCTACCGCTGCTCTGTACTACTACACGCCATACACGCCGAACACCGCCGCCCTTAACGCCGGCTACGGCACCGGCGACACCTGCTCGAGCTACGGAAACCGAAACTTCTTCAATTACTTCAACGCATGGTTCGGCTCGACGTGGACGAACGATGGCGTCGCACCCCAGCTCGCCGGAATCTACACATCGCAATACTCTGAGCTCGGCAAGCCGCAGGGCAACCCGATCCGCTACGCGGACGGGGGTGTCGCACAGGCCTTCGAGCGCGGCTGGGCGTACTGGAGCAAGGCGACCGGAGCGCACTACTCACAGGACCAGATCCTGACGTCGTACACGACCCTCAAGGGGCCTGAAGGAGTTCTCGGATACCCGACAGGGGACGTCAAGAACGAGACGGGCGGCGGTCTGAGCCAGCAGTTCCAGAAGGGTGCGCTCTACTGGTCCCCTGGCAACAGCATCCACCGCCTCAGCGGACAGATCTTGAAGTCGTATCTCGCCCTGGGCGGCCCCTCCGGTAAGCTCGGATACCCGGTGGATGCGGAGTCCTCGCTCGGGACCGGGATGTCGATGCAGCCGTTCGTGAAGGGTGCCCTGTACTACTCGACGAAGCTCGGCATTCACTTCATGAGCGCGCAGATCAAGACGGAGTACGACAAGCTCGGCGGCGTCAAGAGCGCACTCGGTTTCCCCACTGACAGTACGCGATCGTTCAAGAATGGAATGTCGGGGCAGACGTTCCAGAGCGGATCGCTCTATTGGTCCTCCGCTCACGGCCCCGTCGTCACGACTCGACACTACGGTGCCGACCGTTACGCCACGGGCGCGAGCGTGTCTCGTTCGACCGCGCAGACAAAGGGCAAGGTCTACATTGCGACGGGCGCGAACTATCCGGATGCGCTCGGCGCGGCGGCCCTCGCGGGTAAAAATGACGCCTCATTGCTTCTCGTGACGAGGACGTCCGTCCCCGGCACGGTTGCTTCAGAGCTCAAGCGGCTGGCACCTTCGCAAATCGTCATCGTGGGTGGCACGGGCGTGGTTTCTTCCGCGGTAGAGAAGTCGCTGAAGTCGTACGCGCCTGTCTCACGGATTTCGGGCAGCGATCGATTCGAGACATCGCGCAACACCGCGAAGCAGTTCGGCGCCGCGGGGGCTCAGACGGCGTTCATCTCCACGGGTTGGGACTTCCCCGACGCGCTGACCGCCGGATCAGCCGCCGGCTCACTGGGCGCCCCGGTGATCCTCGTGGACGGCAAGAAGTCCGCTCTTGACGCGAAGACGTCGCAAGTGCTGAAGACGCTGAAGGTGCAGAACATCGTGATCGTCGGCGGAACCGGTGTCGTGAGTTCTGGCATCTCCTCCGCGCTCAGCAAGTCCGGCTACGGCGTCTCCCGACTCTCCGGTGCAGATCGGTACGCGACGGCGGCGGCCATCAACTCGAAGTACTTCCCGACCGCGGACGCCGCGTACTTCGCGACAGGCACGGATTTCGCTGATGCGCTCACGGGCAGTGCGGCAGCAGGAGCGGACGGTGCTCCGTTGTACATCACCACAAAGTCCTGCATCCCGGCAAGCAACAAGAACGCCATCACCAAGCAGTCGCCCACGACGGTCCGGCTGCTCGGCGGGCCTGCCGTCGTCGGCGACCAAGTGGGACGCCTGGAGATCTGCGGCTGACGCTCGTTCTCGAAGGTTCCGCTTGGGCTCGAGCGCATAGGCTGAGTGCCTGGGCGAGAGGAGCACCGTGACCGCAGGAATCATCCTCGACATCGTGCTGGTCGTCGCGCTGCTCGTCGCGATCGTGGCGGGGTTCCGGCGCGGCTTCCTGCGCACGGTCGGCTCGCTCATCGGGCTGGTCGCGGGCGGGCTCGCAGCCCTGCTGCTCATGCCGGTAGTCGCGTCGTTCGTTCCGGCGCCGGGCTGGAATGTGCTCGTCGCGCTGCTGGTCGGGCTGTTCATCGTCGGGGTGGGCGTCAGCATCGGATCCTGGTTCGGCAGCCTGCTGCGCCGGCCCGTGCGGAAGCTCAAGCTCGGTCCGGTCGACCGGCTGCTCGGCGCGCTCGCGAACGGCGTCGTCGCTCTCCTCGTCATGCTGCTGCTCGCGACGAGCGCGAGCGGGCTCGGCGTTCCAGCGCTCACGCAGGCCGTCGCCTCCTCGACGGTGCTGCGCACGCTCGAGGGCCTCACGCCGGCGCCCGTCGAGGGCGGGATCGCCCGCTTCCGCGCGCTCGTGATCAGCAACGGCATCCCGACGGTGCTCGGCGCCGCCGGCCTACCGCAGCAAGGGCAGATCCCGGATGCCGACACGAACACGCCGGCGCTCCGGAAGGCGGCGCAGTCGGTCACGCGCATCACGGCCAACTCCCCCATGTGCGGCACGCGCAGCTCGGGCAGCGGCTTCGTCATCGACGACGGACTCGTGATGACGAACGCGCACGTCGTCGCGGGCGCCACGGACGCGGTGGTCGAGGTTCCGGGCGAGCTCCCGCGAGCGGCATCCCTCGTCTATTTCGATCCGGAGAACGACATCGCCGTGCTCTCGGTCCGAGGCCTCGACGCCCCCGCTCTCCCGTTCGCCCCTGACCCGAATGCCGGCTCGACGGCGTTCTTCCAGGGCTACCCGTACGGCGGTCCGTTCGTCTCGCGAAGCGCAGGGGTGCTGGGCACGGGCGAGATCCAGGTGCAGGACATCTACAATCAGAAGGACGTGACCCGCTCGGTCACCTCCCTCGCCGCTCACGTCGAGCCGGGGAACTCCGGCGGCCCGCTCCTGACCTCGGACGGGGCGGTCGCGGGAATGATCTTCGCGCGCGCGGAGGGCGGAAACGACATCGGCTTCGCCTTGTCGATGGAGGAGATCACGCCGGTGCTCGCGCAAGCCGGCTCGTTCTCGTCGGCCGTGCCCAGCGGAAGCTGTTCCGCGCACTGAGCCGCGGTTGCCCTCGGAGAGGGGGTAACCGAAACGTGAGGGATCGTGCAATAGTTGCCCCATAACTGATTATTCCTCATGTTTAGAGAGGTGTCAGATGAGGGGCATCATTCTCGCGGGCGGCTCAGGAACCCGGCTGCATCCGCTCACCCTCGGTGTGTCGAAACAGCTCATGCCCGTCTACGACAAGCCGATGATCTACTACCCGCTGTGCACGCTCATGAACGCGGGAATCAGGGACATCCTGCTCATCACGACGCCGCACGACATCGAGCAGTTCCAGCGGCTTCTCGGCGACGGCTCGCAATTCGGCGTCTCATTGTCGTACGTGACGCAGCCGGAGCCGAACGGCCTCGCTCAAGCGTTCGTGCTGGGCAAGGACTTCATCGGCGACGACCACGTCGCTCTCATTCTGGGCGACAACCTGTTCTACGGCAGCGGGCTCGGCGAGCAGCTGACGACCTTCACCGAGGTCGACGGGGCCGCCGTCTTCGCCTACTGGGTCTCCGATCCGCGCGCGTACGGCGTCGTCGAGTTCGACGCCACGGGGCACGCCGTCTCGATCGAGGAGAAGCCCGAGTTCCCCAAGAGCCACTTCGCCGTGCCCGGCCTCTACTTCTACGACAACGACGTCGTCGCCATCGCGGAGAACCTCGAACCGTCGTCACGCGGCGAGTACGAGATCACGGACGTGAACGCGGCGTACCTGAGGGCGGGGAAGCTGCACGTCGGTGTGCTCCCCCGCGGCTCGGCCTGGCTCGACACGGGAACGATCGACGCGTTGAGCGAGGCGGGTGAATTCGTGCGGGCGATCGAGCGGCGGCAGGGCCTCAAGATCGGTTCCCCCGAGGAAGTCGCATGGCGGCGCGGATTCATCTCGAACACGGAACTGCACGATCAGGCGGTGCGACTGGTCAAATCCGGCTACGGCAACTACCTGCTGGAACTGCTCGAGCGTGAGGTGGTGGCGATATGACCCGATTGCTAGTGACCGGAGGCGCCGGCTTCATCGGCTCGAACTTCGTGCACCACGTCATTCGCAACACCGACTACTCGGTGACGGTTCTCGACGCGCTCACCTACGCAGGAAACATCGCGTCGCTTGACGGGCTGCCGATGGACCGCTTCGCGTTCGTGCACGGCAGCATCGGCGACGCCGAGCTCGTCGACTCCCTGGTCGCCGCCGCGGACGCGGTGGTGCACTTCGCTGCGGAGACGCACAACGACAACTCGCTGAGCGACCCGTCACCGTTCCTGACCACGAACCTGCTCGGCACGTTCACGCTGCTCGAGACGTGCCGGCGCCGCAACGTGCGGTTCCACCACGTCTCGACCGACGAGGTGTTCGGCGACCTCGCCCTCGACGACGCCGACCGGTTCACGGAGACCACGCCGTACAACCCCTCGAGCCCCTACTCCTCGACGAAGGCCGGCTCGGACCTGCTCGTGCGCGCCTGGGTGCGCAGCTTCGGCCTCGATGCCACGATCAGCAACTGCTCGAACAACTACGGGCCCTTTCAGCACGTGGAGAAGTTCATCCCCCGACAGGTCACGAACGTGCTCAGCGGCATCCGACCCAAGCTCTATGGCGACGGACTGAACGTGCGCGACTGGATTCACGCCGACGACCACTCGTCGGCCGTGCTCGCGGTCCTGGAGCACGGCCGCAGCGGCGAGACGTATCTCATCGGCGCGGACGGCGAGCGCTCGAACAAGGACGTGATCGAGTGGGTGCTCGAGCTGCTCGGGCATCCCCGTGACGCGTACGACCACGTCGCCGATCGTCCGGGACACGACCGCCGCTACGCGATCGACCCGACGAAGCTGCGCGACGAGCTGGGCTGGCGGCCGCGCTTCGTCGATTTCGAGGCGGGTCTCGCGGCGACGATCCAGTGGTATCAGGACAATCGCACCTGGTGGGAGCCCACCAAGGATGCGACCGAGCTGCGGTACGCCGCACAGAGCCGATAGGCGGAACCGTGACCGAACAGCTGACGGTGTCGCACAGCCCGATTCCCGACCTGCTCGTCATCGAGCTCCCCGTTCACGGGGATGCCCGCGGCTGGTTCAAGGAGAACTGGCAGCGGGAGGCGATGCTGGCCGCCGGGCTGCCCGACTTCGGCCCGGTGCAGAACAACATCTCGTACAACGCGGAGCCCGGAACGACGCGGGGCATGCACGCCGAACCGTGGGACAAGCTCGTGTCGGTCGCGAGTGGGCGCATCTTCGGCGCGTGGGTCGATCTGCGGGAGGGCCCGAGCTTCGGGCGAGTGTTCACGCTTGAGCTCGGGCCCGATCGTGCCGTGTTCGTTCCGCGCGGCGTCGCCAACGGCTACCAGACGCTCGAGGCGGGAACGGCGTACAGCTATCTCGTCAACGACCACTGGTCGCCCGAGGCGGCGTACACGTTCCTCAACGTCGCGGGTGACACGACGCGGATCGCCTGGCCGATTCCACTCGAGCGCGCCGTTCTGTCGGACAAGGACCGGCAGCATCCGGCGCTGGAGATGGTCTCCCCTGTTCCCCCGCGGGCCACTCTCGTCACGGGAGCCGGCGGGCAGCTCGGACGCGCCCTGCGCCGTGTGTTCCCGCGCGCCGACTTCGTCGCGCGCGACGATCTCGACGTCACCGCGCCCGATCAGCTCGCGCGCGTCCCCTGGCGACAGTACGACACGATCATCAACGCCGCCGCCTACACGAAGGTCGATGAGGCGGAGACTCCCGATGGCCGGAGCAGCGCGTGGGCGGCGAACGCCGAGGCCGTCGCGAGCCTCGCGCGAGTCGCCGCGCAGCACCGGCTGACTCTCGTGCACGTGTCGAGCGACTACGTCTTCGACGGGACACGCAGCGTGCACACCGAGGACGAGCCGTTCAGCCCGCTCGGCGCATATGGCCAGTCGAAGGCCGCGGGCGACATTGCGGCGCGCACGGCGCCGCACCACTTCATCGTGCGCACGAGCTGGGTCATCGGCGACGGCAGCAACTTCGTGCGCACGATCCGGGACATGGCGAGGAACGGGCTCTCACCGTCGGTCGTCGACGACCAGTACGGGCGACTGACGTTCGCGGAGGATCTCGCCCGCGGCATCCGTCATCTGCTGGATTCGCGGGCGCCATGGGGCACCTACAACATCACCAACGCGGGCCCCGTGCAGTCGTGGGCGGGCATCGCCGCGCAGGTGTTCGAGGCGTGCGGACGAGACGGCGGGGACGTCCGACGCGTCACGACGGACGAGTACGGCCACGCGCGGGCCATCGCGCCGCGGCCGGCGAACAGCACGCTCGACACGCGCAAGATCGAGAGTGTCGGGTTCACGCCCCGTTACGCGATCGACGCGCTGCACGCGTATCTCGCTGCCCTCGAGGAGGCGGAGCAGCGCGCCCGGCCGCACGCGGAGGAGCGCTGGTACGTGCCCGTGATCTGAGCGAGTCAGCCGGTCGGCTCGGGAGTGGCCGGGGCCACGGCGGCTGCGACGAGATCGCGGATGTGCGGGAAGTCGGGGTTGTCGGGATCCGGCACGGTGGGCGGGGTGAGCTCGAGGTTCTCGACCTTCTGCGTGCGCGTCTTCATCGCGAGGTCGCTGAAGTAGCCGAGCATCGACTGCGGCACGTCGGTCTTGACGACCTGGCTGCCCGCTTCGGCGATGGCCTGGAACTTCGTGAGCACGTTGCCCGGCGTGAACTGTTTGAGGATCGCCTCCTGCAGCTCCCGCTGGCGGCGCATGCGATCCCAGTCGCTCGTGGAGTGCCGGGAGCGCGCGTACCACTCGGCGTGGTAGCCGTCGAGTTTCTGCTTGCCTGGTTCGATCCAGCCGTCGACACCGTTGAGGTTCTCGTCTCCGCCGATCGGCAGGCGCTGCTTGACGTCGATCTCGACTCCGCCGAGGGCGTCGACGAGTTGCGCGAATCCCGCCATGTCGATGAGCGCATAGAACTGCACGGTGAGGCCCGTGACGCCTTCGACGGCGTCGCGCGTCGCCTCGATGCCCGGGGAGCTGCTGCGCCCCTCGGCATCCGGATACCAGTCGGGGTGCACGAGCTGAGCCTCCGTATAGACGGAGTTGAGCTTGCACGCGCTCACGTCGCAGTGCTCGTAGCCGTTCGGGTACGCGTCGTGGAAGGGCCCGTCGGAGAAGGGAACGTGCAGCATGTCGCGCGGCAGGCCGATCATGACGGCCTTGCCCGTCGAGGCCTCGATGCTCATGACGGAGATGCTGTCGGGGCGGAGCCCCTCGCGGTCCTCCCCCGCGTCGCCGCCGAGCAGGAGGATGTTGTAGCGACCGTCGACGGGAGCGACGGGGGCCGAGTTTCCGAAGATCGACGACAGCGCGCCGTTCGCTACGCCCGCGTAGTACGCGGCGCAGCTCGCCGTGCCGACCGAGAGGACGAGGAAGAACACGGTCGCCGCCGCGATCCAGAAGCGCGCGCCGGGCGCCGCCTTCAGCACGTGAACGAGCCGGAACGTGTCGATCGTGAGCACGAGCCAGAGCACGGCGTAGGCGACGAGCAGCACCTGAAGGCCGAGCAGGAACCACGTCTGCGCGATGAGGCTGATGAGGGCGGTGCGCATGAAGAAGAACAGGAGAAGCCCGACGATCGCGATCGTCCAGGTCACGAGGGTGGCGCCGAGGCCGAAGCGGCCGAGACGGCGGTTGCCGGCGAGGACCTGCGCGGAGCCCGGAATCAGGAAGTTGAGCACCACGAGCCACCACGCCCGCCGCGTCATCAGCGGCGACGACGCGGTATCGGGGTATCTGATCGGGTTGGCGATCAGTGACGTCATAGAGAGTTCTTGAGCTTCTCGTTCTTGACCTCGACCTGGGCGGCGAGATCGGCGGCATAGTCTTCGAGCTTCTTCTGCAGCCCGGTGTCGGAGGTGGCGAGGATCTTCGCGGCGATCAGCCCGGCGTTCTTGGCGCCGCCGATCGAGACGGTGGCGACGGGAACGCCGCCGGGCATCTGCACGATCGACAGCAGCGAGTCGAGGCCGTCGAGCGTAGCGAGCGGAACGGGAACGCCGACGACGGGAAGCGTCGTGACGGCGGCGAGCATGCCGGGAAGGTGCGCGGCGCCGCCGGCGCCCGCGATGATCACCTTGAGTCCGCGTGCGGCGGCGTCCCGGCCGTACGCGATCATCTTCTCGGGCGTCCGGTGGGCGCTGACGACCTCGACTTCGTGGTCGATGCCGAAGTCGCTGAGCAGCTGACTCGCGTCGCTCATGACGCGCCAGTCGGAGTCGCTGCCCATGACGACGCCGACGAGCGGACGCTCGGAATCGTGATGTGGCATGCGGATAATCTATGCGCTGCCGCTGGGAGAAGCCCGCTACGGCACGCTTTGAAACTCAGATTCGTCTGGCCAGCCACAGATACTCGCCGGCCCTTGCGTCGGAGCTCAGCAGGGTTAGCACATTGGAGGTTCATAGATGCCTCCCAACGTGTACCCAATACTGGCGATACCGGTCGAGCGGTATGTTTTTCTATCCTTACCGAGGCGGAACGGATCCGCCTTAAATAGCAACTTGGGGGATTCACAAAGTGAAGCTTTCGCGCACTCGAAAATGGGTGCTTCCTGCAGCTCTCGCGACAGCCATCGCGACAGGAGCGGCGACACTGCTGCCAGCCTCATCGGCGACAGCGGCGACCTATAACTTCACCCTGCCGCCGGTGACAGACACCTTCGTGGACTACCAGTACCAGGATGCGTCGCTCACTTCGGTACCGAGCAAGAGCGAAACCCTGACGTTCCTGCTTCCCGAAAAGGCAACAGGAGACGACTATCGGCTCATGTTCATGTCTGTCGATGATGCGGCAAACGAGCAGATCGTCTCCTCATTCGACTCCGCATCACGCGTTCTAACCGTCACACTCCCGGCAAACTTTTTCGAGAACTTCCCTCTTGAAGACGGCTGGGACGCTTATACGTTCCGGATCGACTCTTATGACGGCGAGGACTACTCAACCAGCTTCTCAGGCGACATTTTCCCCACAGAGGGCTCCGGAGCTGCAGCGACGATTGATTTGGCGATCGCGAATGCCACGGGAACCAGCACGTCGGAATCACGGGTCGATGAAACGGCCAAGTTTGTCGGCTCAAACGACACGATAAAGATCAAGGCTCCGGCCGGGTTCTGGAAAAAGTCATCGACTGGCAGCACCTACGCGTACCTCATGAGTAACAGCGGCAACATCGAAGACGACCGCTTCACGGACACCGTTGTGTCAAGCAAGGGTGACCTGCTCACTGTGTCACTTCCCCAGGACCTCAAGTCCGGCGGGCTGTACGAGCTTGAGGCGAGCGTCTATGACATGGCGACCAACAAGAGCGTCTTCGTCAACGTGCGGTTTTCGCTCGAGGTGAAGAAGTCGGCGTTCAACCGTCTGTATGGAGCTGATCGCTTCGACACGAGTGTCAGCCTTTCACGCCACGCGCACAACTTCTCTGAAGAGGGAAAGACCCGGCGCGTGTACGTCGCTACCGGGTTCGACTATCCGGACGCTCTTAGCGCGGCTGCACTCGCCGGCTCCGATGACGCTCCCCTCCTCCTGGTCGAAAAGGGAAAAATTCCGGCTTCGGTGAAGAAGGAACTGCTTCGTCAGTGGCCCGATGAGATTGTCGTCGTCGGGGGCACCGGTGTCATCTCCGCGACAGTTCAGAAGCAGCTGGGACAGTACGCCCCAAAGGTGACCCGCGTCACTGGCGCGGACCGCTATGCGACTTCCCAGGGCCTCGCCAAGCGCTTCGCAAAGGCGGACACTGCGTTCATCGCGACCGGTCGCGACTTCCCCGACGCACTGGCGGCAGGAGCTGCCGCGGGGTCGATCGATGCCCCCGTCGTGCTCGTCGACGGTGCTAAGAAGTCCGTCACTGCTTCCACTTCACAGTTGCTCAAGAGCCTGAAGGTGAAGAATGTTGTCGTCGCGGGCGGAACAGGAGTCGTCAGCTCGGGTATATCCGCGCAGCTTCAGAAGGCTGGCTACAAGGTGAGCCGTCTCTCCGGGGCAGACCGCTACGCGACGGCGAACGCGATCAATGCGAAGTACTTCAGCAAGGCGAAGTCGGCATACATTGCGACCGGGCTGAGTTTCGCTGACGCTCTGGCGGGCAGCGCTACCGCCGGCGCGAAGGATGCACCGCTGTTCGTGACTCGACCGACCTGCATGCCCTCGAGCGTGAAGAGCACGATCACGAAGCAGAAGCCGAGTGAGATCTTCGTCCTCGGTGGCCCGACCGTCGTGTCGAACGCAGCGGGAATCTTGACGAGCTGCAAGTAGTCAGTTCACAAAAAGGGCGCCTCTCGACTCCGGTCGAGAGGCGCCCTTACCGCTGGGAGAAGCCCGCTACGCCACGCTTTGAAACTCAGATTCGTCTGCGCTTTGCTTCTGACGCGTCGTGCGGATGCGGAAGACGATCCACACGGCGAGGCCAGCGAGCACACCCGCGATGACGACGTACTTGAGGATGTCGGCGTAGGTCTCGACGATGTGCCAGTTCTCGCCGAGCAGGTAGCCGGCGGCGATGAACGCCGCATTCCAGATCGCACTGCCCGCCGCCGTGAGCAGCGTGAACGTCACCAGGTTCATGCGCTCGATTCCGGCGGGGATCGAGATGAGGCTGCGGAAGATCGGCAGCATCCGGCCGAAGAAGATCGCCTTCTTCCCGTGCTTCACGAACCACGCCTCGGCGCTCTCGACTTCGCTCAGCTTCACGAGCGGACGACGCGGAATCGACCGGAATCAGCCGTTCGACTGAGCTTCGCGCGCCCGCCGGCCAATCGTGACGCAGCAGCGGTTCGGCGCCGGATCGAGCACGACGTCGAGCTCGCCGGGCGCGAGCGACTCGGCGAAGCCGCACAGCAGGTCGTGATTCATGCCGCACACGAGTCCCGTGTGCGCTTGCGCGAGATCGTGGAACGGGCAGTTCGCCATGACGATGCGCTGCCCTTCCCAGCGCGGCTCGTAGCCTTGCGAGCGCAGCACCGCGCGCGCGATCTCGAGCGCGTCGTCGGCGTCGGCGGCATCCGTGTCCCGAGCGAGCGCCGCACCGGCATCCGTCGCGACACGGCCAAGGGTCTTGCTCACCGCCTCACCCGTGCGCGCCGATTCGGTGATCGCCTGCGCCATGAGCTTGCCGGCGAGCGCGTAGTCGCGATCGGGCAGCGAGACCGCGATCTCGCGGTCGGAGCGCCGGTACAGCTTCGAGCTGCGCCCGGCGCCCGGCCCCGTGCGTCCGCTCGTGCGCGCGTACGAGGACTCGAGCAGCCCCTCCTGCTCGAGCCGGTCGAGGTGGAACTTCGCTGTGTGCACGGCGGCGCCCACCGCCTCGGCGGCCTGCTCGCGGCTGACCGGGTGCGGTTGAGCGCACACGTACAGGTACAGCGCCCGCCGGGTGGGCTCGGCGAGCGCGCTCACTCCCTCGATGTCGCGAGCGAGCTCCTTGTCCCCTTCGAGGTCTGACATGGTCACCTTCTTGGACGGACACCTTGACGGTGCGTGGCAACGGTTCTAACGTTAGTAATTGTATCCGTTAGAAGGGTGTAGCGCCATGACTCTCTCCACCGCAGTACCCGCGACTCTTCCCGATCTTGACGCGGCGGCCGAGCACGCGCGCGGATTCCTCACGGCCCTCGGCGTCGACTGCGACGCGCCGGGCCTGCAGCGCAGCCCCCTGCGCATGGCCAAGGCGTACCTCGAGATGCTCTCCTCCGACCCCTTCTCGATGACGACGTTCCCCAACGACGAGGACTACGCCGAGCTCGTCATCGTGCGCTCCATCCCCGTCCGCTCGCTGTGCGAGCACCATTTGCTGCCGTTCACCGGTGTCGCCCACGTCGGCTACCTGCCCGGCGAGCGCATCCTCGGCCTGTCGAAGTTCGCGCGCGTGGTCGAGGAGTTCACCCACCGGCCCCAGACGCAAGAGCGTCTGACCCGTCAGATCGTCGACCGACTGGATGCCGCTCTCGATGCGCGCGGCGTCGGCGCCGTCATCGAGGCCGAGCACAGCTGCATGACCCTGCGCGGCGTGCGCGCACCCGGCGCGACAACCCGCACGAGCGCCTTCACCGGCGCTCTCGCCGAGCCCGCCGGGCGCGCCGACTTCCTCGCCGCCCTCGCCGATTGACCCCGCTCCCTCACCGAAAGAAGCCGCCATGTCCACTCACGGAACCGTCGTCGTCGGCGCCGGACTCGCCGCCGCCCACACTGTCGAAACCCTCCGCTCGCTCGACTACGCCGACCCCATCACCCTCATCGGCGACGAAGTCGACCGCCCCTACGAGCGCCCCGGCCTCTCCAAGGAGTTCCTGAAGGGCGAGACGGATGCCGCGAGCCTCTTCGTGCACGAGCCGACCTGGTACGCCGACCACGATGTCGCCACGCGCTTCGGCACGACCGTCACGGGCCTCGACCTCGCCCACAGCGCCGTCACCGTCGACTCCGGCGACAACATCCGCTACGACTCCCTCGTTCTCGCGACCGGCTCCTCGCCCAGGTCGCTGCCCATCCCGGGCACCGACCTCGACGGCGTGGTCTCGCTGCGACGCATCGCCGACAGCGAGGCCATCCGCTCCGCATTCGGACCCGGAAAGCGCATCGTGCTCATCGGCGCGGGCTGGATCGGCCTCGAGGTCGCCTCCGCCGCCGTGCAGGCCGGCTGCACCGTCACGGTGCTCGAATACGCGCCGCTGCCCCTGCAGCGCGTGCTCGGCGACGAGCTCGCGCGCTACATCGACCGCGTCCACAAGGCGCACGGCGTCGATCTGCGCACAAACGTGTCTGTCACGGGCATCGAGGGACGCGACGGCCGCGCCACGGGCGTGACGACCGCCGACGGAACCGTGCCGGCCGACCTCGTCGTGATGGGCGTCGGCGCGGCTCCCAACACGCAGCTCGCGGCATCCGCCGGTCTCGATGTCGACGGCGGCATCCACGTCGACGAGCACTTGCGCACCGCGAACCCGAATGTGTTGGCGACCGGCGACGTCGCGCTCGCCTACAACACGCTCCTCGGTCGGGCGCTTCGCGTGGAGCACTGGGACAACGCGATCCGGCTCGGGAAGCTCGCCGCACAGTCGATCGTCGGCACGGGAGAGGTCTATGACTGGCAGCCGTACTTCTACACCGACCAGTTCGACTTCGGCATGGAGTACGTCGGGCACGGCAGCTCCGACGATGACGTGCACATCCGCGGCGACCTCGACGCGGGCGAGTTCATCGCGTTCTGGACGAGCGGCGGCCGCGTGACCGCCGCCATGAACGTCAACATCTGGGACGTCAACGAGACGCTGCGCGGCATCGTCGGCCGGGAGGTTCCGTCGTCGCGACTGACCGACACGTCGATTCCGCTCGAGGAGCTCGCCGGCTGAATCTCGTTCCGCACTCGAGAGCGGCGGGCAGCTCTCCCCATCGGCAGCGGGCACGCGCCTTGGTACGGTGGCGTGGATGCTCGACCTGAACCTTTCCCACGCCTCAGCGGACGCCTCCCCCGCCAACCCGCTCGAGGTGCTGGCGTTCATCGTCACCGACGGAACGTACCTGTTCGGCCTCGTGCTCATTGCCGTCTTGCTCGTCGGCCTCGGCTACCCGGCGATCAGGGCGCTGCGCGGCGACTGGCGATCATGGGTGCTCGCGCCGCGGGTCATCACCCTTCCGATCACGTGGCTGTCGTCACGCCACACGTGGCCGTACATGCTGCTGTGCCCGGCCGTCGCGATCGTGTTCGCGCTCCCGACGATCTACTTCGAAGCCGCCGGCGACGAAGCGCTGCGCCAGCTGTGGTGGAGGCTCCCGCTGTTCTGGGGTCCGTGGCTTCTGACAGTCGTCTCCTTGGTGTGGTGGCCGCGATTCGCCACACCGCGCTGGAACCGCGAGTGGGAGAAGCGACGCGAGACCGATCCGATGGCCATCCCGTTCACCGACGAGGAGATCGAGTCGATCACACGGATGCCGCAGGGCAAACGCCGCCGACGCCTCGAGCGCAACGTGAACGCGTGCATGCTCTACGCGCGCGGTGCGGAGAACGCGTGGGTTCCCCCGTGGCAGGACGTGAAGCTCGCCGACACCGAGGCACCCGACCACGACCTCGACGGCCGCGACGCGCGCTAGGCGCTCGTCGCTCACAGCGCCGCGTGGGGTCCCGCTTTCCACAGAAGGCGTCGACCGACCGCGGTGCACCTCATCGATGCGCTGTACTCGAACGCATGGATGAGGCGACGCTCACGCGACCGAGGACGGCCTCGACGATTTCATATCGCCTAACTTATGCTAGGTCTTATGAAATCGTCAGCTCCGCTTCTCGCACCGATTCTGCGCTCAGACACGCAGGGCCGAATGTTGGCTGCGCTCATGATGAGCCCTGACGTCGAACTCTCTCTGACGGAGCTGGCGCAGAGGAGCAACGCCGCCGTGCCCACGATCCTTCGGGACGTCGATCGATTGGTCTCGGGCGGCTACCTCGAAGACCGGCGGATAGGAAGATCCCGCCTCATCCGAGCGAACACAGCTCACCCGCTATTCCACCCGCTTCGAGAGATCGTGCTCTATGGATACGGGCCTGAAGTCGTACTCGCGCAGCTTCTCGAAGATGTCGCCGACGTCCAAGACGCGTACATCTACGGATCGTGGGCGGCACGGGCCAACGGGGTTCCGGGCCACGACCCGCAGGACATCGACGTACTCGTCATCGGCCACGCTGACAATGGCGCGCTCTACGATCTGGCCAAACGCGCAACGGATGCCGTGGGCAAGGAAGTCAATGTGCGTCAAGTTTCCCAGGAGCGCTGGGAATCGGGTAACGACGGGTTCATGACGACCGTTCGTTCTCGGCCGCTCATCCGAGTACTGGAGCCGCCACAGTGATCCGCCGATGGGAACAGGGACGCTCCCAGATCGAGGGCCTCCTGCAGAGGCGGGAACTCGAGCGCGTTCACGCCGACAGTGACCTCGCGAGCGTCCACCTCGACCAGGCCCGAGACCACCTCGCCGGCGCCCATCTCGTTTCCGACCGCGATCCCGTCGGCAGCTTCCAGCTTGCGTATGACGCAGCGCGCAAGGCGCTTGCTGGAGTACTCATCCACCAGGGGCTTCGGCCCACATCGAGAGGTGGACATCGAGCTGTTGAGGACGCACTGCGTGCACAGCTTGATCCTCCACTCGGGCGGCTCATTGATCGCTTCGGCTGGATGCGGTCGGTACGCAACGCGTCCGAGTACCCGAGTTTCGACGAACCGATCGCAGACCGCGTGGACGCCTCCACCGCGCGAAGTTACGCCTCGGAGCTCATCGACCTGGCGGAACGCCTCATTCGAGAAATGCCGGTCTACTGACAATTCTCGACAACCATGCCAGAGGGCAGCGTGACCTGCGTGCAGCTGCCGAGAACCCGAGTCATCTGCGCCTGCTCCGCGACGCGCGCTAGGCACTCGTCGCTCACAGCGCCGCGCGGGTTCCCGCTTTCCACAGAAGGCGTCGACCTACCGCTGGCGCGTCATCGATGCGCTGTACTCGAACGCATGGATGAGGCGACGCTCACGCGACCGAGGACGGTCTCGACGATTTCATATAGCCTCACTCCTGCTCGGCGGATCGAAAGCGTGCGCTACGCGGCCCGCCAGCGGAGCCGGCTGTCGCTGCTGGTGGTCTTGCACACCATCGGCGTGCCCTTCTTGGTGACTCCTGTCGCTCCGGCCGTCGAGCAGAACGAGCCAGGGTGGACGACCGACGGGTTCGCGGGAGGAGCAGGCTTCGGCGCGGGTGGTGCGGGCTTGGGCGCGGGAGGCGCAGGCTTGGGAGCGGGAGGCGCAGGCTTGGGAGCGGGCGGCGCAGGCTTGGGCGCGGGCGGTGCGGGCTTGGGCGCAACCGGAGCGAACGGTGAGGTGAAAGACCGTTGATCCTGGCAATTGGACAGGACCGAAGCGATCTGCGTCTTCTCAGCGGCTGTCACCCAGAGCTTGTAGGTCGCCTTGACGGAGACCTGCCGCGCGACATATTCGCAGCGGAACGACTTGTTCGGCGGCAACCACGACGCGGCATCGCTCGCGCCTTTCTGGGCGTTTGTCGGTCCGTCCACCGCCATGAGGTTCATCGGATCGTTCGCCAACGCCACGCGCTGGTCCTGCGACAGCTGCTGCGCACCCTTCTGCCAGGCATCCATGAGAGCGACGACGTGGTCGATCTGGACGGCTCGCGAGGTGTCGACTCCGCGCGTGAAGTCGATCGTCTTCCCGGTGTACGGATCGCTGAGCATACCGGTGATCACCTTGCACGGACCGGAGAGGGTCGATGCCGAAAGGTCGCGGGCGAGGATGTCGTTTCTCGTGTCGCAGCCGTTGCGGTCGACGTCGAGCCACGCCGTGCCGAACTTGCCGGCTCTGTCGTAGCCGGTCTTCGGTGCACGCCCCTTGACAGCGAGGGTGTCGAGAAGAGCGAGAGCGTTGACGTCTGTCGCAGCAGCGTCGGCGACCGGAACACTCGGAGCGGCCGTCGGAGAGACCACAGTCTCAGGGTCGAGCGGCGTCTCGTCGTCGACCGGCTCAACCGTCGGGGTCGGCGTCGACGACGCGGCTTCGCTGCTCGTCGCGGTGACGGTCGGCGTTGGTGCGGCGACGGGATCGCTGTCGGGGTTCTCGGCCCCGTATACGCCGCCGCCGATCAGCGTGACGACGAGGGCCGCTGCGGTCACGCCGGCGGCGACCGGCCGGCTCGGCACAGCCGCCCACGTGCGGCGCCCCGTGGCGAGCGCGTACGTGCCGGTGATCAGCGCGATCAGGCCGACGATGACGAGGAAGCCTCCCACTCCGGCGCTGAGTCCCAACAGGGCGACGATCGCGAGGATGCCGCCGACGATCCAGCTCTTCAGGGAATTGCGGGGCCGGGGTTTCGGGTGGTTCGGTTGTGTCACAGGAGGCTCCTTCCCGCCGTACCGTATCGCGCTGCTCGATACGGCCAGGGACGAAGTGCCCTCCTTTGGGGTAGCTGTGAGTCTCTTCCTTCCGCGGGCCGCTCAGTCTTGGAAGTAGGAGGCCGCCTCGCGCGCCTCGAAGACGGTGTCGTCGAGGTTGTCGCCGACGGAGTTCACGTGGCCGATCTTGCGGCCGGGGCGCGGCTCCTTGCCGTAGTAGTGCACCTTCACGGTGGGGTGCTTGTCGAGTGCGGCGGGATAGCGGTCGGGAACGGTGCCGTGCTCGGGGCCGCCGAGGATGTTGATCATGACTGTGCAGTTGTCGCGCAGTCCCGTCGCGCCGAGCGGAAGGTCGAGAACGGCTCGCAAGTGCTGCTCGAACTGGCTCGTTGTGGACCCGTCCTGCGACCAGTGGCCCGAGTTGTGCGGGCGCATCGCGAGCTCGTTGATGAGCAGACGGTCATCGTTCGTCTCGAACAGCTCGACCGCGAACGCCCCCGTCACGCCGAGCCCCTCGGCGACGTCGACGGCGATCTGCGCCGCGACCTCGGCGACACGCCCCGCGGACTGCGGCGCGGGAGCGAAGACCTCGGCGCACACGCCGTCCTTCTGCACTGTCTCGACGACGGGCCACACGGCGAGCGCTCCCGAGGGGCGGCGGGCAGCCATCTGCGCGAGCTCGCGACGGAAGCCCACGAGCTCCTCGACGAGAAGCGCACCGCCACGACCGTCTTCGTCGAGCGTGCCGAACCAGTCGGCGGCCTCGTGGGCGGCCGAGACGACGCGCACTCCCTTGCCGTCGTAGCCGCCGCGCGGCGTCTTCACGACAGCGCGGCCCTTGTGCGCGTCGAGGAAGTCCTGCAGCTCCCCCTCGTTCTCCACCGCCGCCCAATCGGGAACCGGAAGGCCGAGCTCGGTGAGCTTCTGTCGCATGAGCAGCTTGTCCTGCGCGTACTGCAGGGCATCGGGTCCGGGGTGCACGGCGATGCCGGCATCCACAAGCGCGTGGAGCACCGACTGCGGCACGTGCTCGTGGTCGAACGTGACGACGTCGACGCCCTTCGCGAACGCCATGACGGTGTCGAGGTCGCGGTAGTCGCCGACCTGGGTCGCGGCGAGGGATGCCGCCATGCCCTCCTGCTCGGCGAGCACCCGGATCTCGAGTCCGAGGTTGATGGCGGGCGGAATCATCATGCGGGCCAGCTGGCCGCCTCCGATAACACCGACTACGGGCATGCGCAAAGCTCCTGTCGTCTCGGCGAGATTCCCAGTCTGCCGGGAACCGTGTTCGCTAAACTGCGAACTCCTCTATCTTCTCGCATGGACAGGATCGCCGCATGACGCCGTCTCGCGCCGCCGGGCTTCGCGCCCTGCTGGTGCAGCTCGTTCGGTTCGGCCTCGTCGGCGCTGCCGGCTTCGCCGTGGACATCGTCGTGTTCAACGCGCTCCGCCTGACCGTGCTCTCCCCCGAGGTCATCGCCGCCGGTCCGCTCCTTGCGAAGACCGTGTCCACGAGCCTCGCGATCCTCACCAACTGGGTGGGCAACCGCTTCTGGACGTTCTCGCGGCAGCGTCAGGCGAACACCGTCCGCGAAGGCGCCGAGTTCTTCGCCGTGAGCGTCGCGGGAATGGGCATCGGACTCGCCTGCCTGTGGGTCTCGCACTATGTGCTCGGCTACACGAGCGTGCTCGCCGACAACATCGCGTCGAACGTCATCGGCCTCGCCCTCGGGGCGGCGTTCCGGTTCAGCCTCTACCGACTGTGGGTGTTCGCCCCGAGCAGGGCGGCCGGCTGGCGGCATCCGGAACCCGACGGAATTCAGAGCATGGAGGTCTCGTCGCGCGAGGCCGAGCCGGCCGCGTAGGCGCCGTAGCCGATCTGGCCCTGCGCGCGTTCGATGAGATCGTGCAGAACGGCCTGCACCTGGTTCGCGCCCGGGATGTCCTTGAGCAGGATGGGCTTGTCGACGCCCGAGGTGATGACGATGTCGCCCGAGCGGAACAGCGCCTGCAGCGGGCCGCGCTTGACGGTCACGGTGTAGCCGCGGGAGTGCAGCACCTCCTGGCGGGTGCGCACGAAGAAGCCCTGCCGCACGATCACTCGCCGTGTCGTGAGGGTGTACCGGTGGTTGAGCCACATGAGGTACGGCAGCAGCACGAGGAGCACGATGACGGCGACCCCGCCGACGAGCACGAGCGTGCTGATCCACTGCTCGCGGAACGTGCCGTAGAGGTACGAGACGGCGCCGACGGATGCCAGAAGCACGACGACCGGCAGAATCAGCACGCGCCCGTGACGGCGCAAGCGCGCGACGACGCGCTCGGCGATCGGCTCGCCCGTGGTGTTCTGCATGGCACTATTGTGCCGCACGTCGCCGAGAGCAGCGTGTCAGCGCGCCGCCCGCCGCGCACGCGCTGCCGCCACGAGATCCTTTACCTAGCGCGGCTCGAACGGCCTCGACTTTGACCGTATCGCCGCTTCGATCGCTTCCTGCTGAGAAGCAAAAACACTGCGATCGCTTTCATCTGCGGAATCAGCGGGATAGACGACGAACAGGGTGCCGTCAAGCTTCTGCGACTTCCACAGTTTCGAATGAGGACTGCCGTGGGGTTTAGCCCGCTCGGGGCCGAACTTGTGGACGAGAGCTCTCACGCCCTTGAGGTTCTTCGCTCCGTCGACGCGTTCAACAAGCACAACGTCCGCGGAATCCGTCTCATCAGAGGTCTCCGAGCCCGTCTGCGTCCCGCTCGACGCGACACGGGGCACGCGGCTGCGAACCTCAGCAGCCTCCTCCAGCCGGCCCGAGCTTTCCAGCAGCTTTGCCTGCAAAGCGAGTGCGCGCGCGACGACGGCTGTTTCATCAATCACGAGCCACCTCCCGGCTTCGTTGATCTAGGCCTAGTGTAGGCATCGAGTGCAGAGATGGCGAGCGCCTTGTCCTCGTCGTTGTTGTACTCGCTCGAGGTCAGTTGTTCAAGAACATCGAGCCCGCGGTCCACGAGCCCTGGATTTCCCCCATAGACGAGGTTGATCGCTGTGAGGTACCGGTGGTAGTTCTCCGTTCGCCTGGCGTCGCTCGACACGGTCCTGACCTGCCTGCTCAGGAAGTACCAGGACGCGGCAGAAACGGCAGCCGCGATGAGCGCGGCCACGAACGCCCCGTCCCACGGCACGCCGAACAGCGTGACATCGGCGGCGTCGAAAGCTCTCACGAGGCCGAGATTACCGCGACAGCCGTCAGGGGGCCGCGAGTTATCCCCAGCACTTCAGCCGCGGACCGCGTCGCGAGACAGGTGCTTGCCTCAGGCCAGGCGAACGTGCGTCACGTCGCCGGCCGAGATGCTCGTGAGCTGCGCCCGGCCGTCGGCCTGCACGTTCAAGCGGCCGTCGGCGTCGATGCCGCGAGCCACGCCCTCGAGGACCGTGTCGCCTGGAAGCTGCACCCGCACCCGGCGGCCGAGCGTGTCGCACGCCGCGCTCACGTCGGCGAGGATGCCGCTCGACCGCGCGTCGCCCCCGGCGTGCGTGAACCGCTCGTACAGCCCCCGCAGCTCGCGGAGGTAGCGCGCGAGCACCTCGTCGACGCTGTACGTGCGGCGGCACTCGATCGCGAGCGAGGTCGCCGTCTCGACCGGCAGCTGCTCGCGCGTCATGCCCGTGTTGAGGCCCGCCCCCACGACGACAGAGAGGTCGGTCACGAGCTCGCTCAGCACCCCGCACACCTTGAGCCCGTGCACGAGCACGTCGTTCGGCCACTTGAGAGCCGCGTCAGCGGCGCGCATTCCCGCGTCGGCGAGCAGCCACCTGACGGTTCGCGTCATCGCGAGGCCGCCGATGAGCGGAATCCAGCCGAGCCGGTCGATCGGCACCCCCGGGCGCAGCAGAACCGAGATCGCGAGGGCCGAGCCGGGCGGCGCCGTCCACGGCCGGCCGAGGCGGCCTCGCCCTGCGGTCTGCGCATCCGTGACGATGACAGAGAAGTCGGGCCAGGCGTCCGGATCCGCGACGGCAGCGGCGACGAGCTCCGCGTTCGTCGACGGCGAGCTCTCGCGCCAGTCCACGCGAGGCGCGACGCGGCCGCTCTCGTCAAGCAGAGGTGTGCTCATTGCTCAAGACTAGAACGACGGATGCCGCGAGGCGGCGCCTCGCGGCATCCATCGTTGCCGAATCCGACGAACGACGCGGTTTCGGCTTGTCGCAAAGCTCCAAGGGGGTCCGCGTGCATGCGCGGGATAGGCTGAACCAGTGACTGAAGATGTGAGCCAGAACGACGGCGACCAGCCCGACCTGCACACGACGGCGGGAAAGCTCGCCGACCTCAAGCGCCGCTATCACGAAGCCGTGACCGCATCCGGTGAGGCTGCGATCGTCAAGCAGCACGCCAAGGGCAAGATGACCGCGCGCGAGCGCATCGAGAAGCTGCTGGACCACGGCAGCTTCGTCGAGCTCGACGAGTTCGTGCGCCACCGCACGCACGCGTTCGGCATGGAGAAGAAGCGCCCCTACGGCGACTCGGTCGTCACGGGAACCGGCACGATCGGCGGTCGCCAGGTCGCCGTGTACGCGCAGGACTTCACGATCTTCGGCGGCTCGCTCGGCGAAGTCGCGGGCGAGAAGATCATCAAGGTCATGGACCACGCGATCAAGTGCGGCGTGCCGATCATCGGCATTCTCGACTCGGGCGGCGCGCGCATCCAGGAGGGCGTCGTCGCTCTCGGCAAGTACGGCGAGATCTTCCGCCGCAACACCGAGGCCTCTGGCGTCATCCCGCAGATCTCCATCGTCATGGGTCCAGCGGCCGGCGGCGCCGTGTACTCCCCCGCGCTCACCGACTTCGTCATCATGGTCGACAAGACGAGCCAGATGTTCGTCACGGGCCCCGACGTCATCAAGACCGTCACGGGCGAGGACGTCGGCATGGAGGAGCTCGGCGGCGCTCTCACCCACAACACGCGCTCGGGCGTCGCGCACTACCTCGCAAGCGACGAGGACGACGCGCTCGACTACGCGCGCACGCTCATCGGCTTCCTGCCCGACAACAACCTCGCGGAGCTGCCGCACTACGCGGCCGAGTTCGATCTCGAGACGACGGATGCCGATCGCAAGCTCAACACGATCATCCCCGACTCGCCGAACCAGCCGTACGACATCAACACGGTCATCGAGCACATCGTCGACGACGGCGAGTTCCTCGAGATCCAGCCGCTGTTCGCGCCGAACATCGTGATCGGGTTCGCGCGCATCGAGGGCACCTCCGTCGGCATCATCGCCAACCAGCCGAACGCCATGGCCGGCACCCTCAACATCGAGGCAGGCGAGAAGGCGAGCCGCTTCGTGCGGTTCTGCGACGCGTTCTCGATCCCGATCCTCACGCTCGTCGACGTGCCCGGCTACCTCCCCGGCACCGACCAGGAGTGGACGGGCGTCATCCGCCGCGGCGCGAAGCTCCTGTACGCGTACGCCGAGGCGACGGTTCCGCTCGTCACGGTGATCCTGCGCAAGGCGTACGGCGGCGCCTACATCGTCATGGGCTCGAAGCAGCTCGGCGCCGACATCAACCTCGCGTGGCCCACGGCCGAGATCGCCGTCATGGGCGGTCAGGGCGCCGTGAACATCCTCTACCGCGGTGAGATCAAGAAGGCGGAGGAGAACGGCGAGGACGTCGCCGCCGTGCGCACCCGCCTCGCGAACGAGTACACCTACAACGTGGCGAGCCCGTTCCTCGCGGCCGAGCGCGGCGAGCTCGACGGCGTCATCGAACCCGCGGCGACGCGCGTGTCGGTGGCGAAGGCGTTCCGCTCCCTCAAGGGCAAGCGCGCGAGCCTGCCGCCCAAGAAGCACGGAAACATCCCGCTCTGATGGCTCCCGGACGACACGCCTCCCCCTCGGTCGACGGGGAGAAGAGCCACCCGGACGACGCGTTCCGCATCGTCCGCGGCAGCCCGAGCGATGAGGAGATCGCGGCGATCAGCACCGTGATCGCCGCCGCCGTGGCGGAGATCAGGGCGGATGCCGTGACCGAGGAATCGCCGACGACGACGGCGTGGGCGCGTTCCCAGCGCCCCATTCGCACGCCCCTGACACCCGGTCCGGGCCGGTGGCGAAACTTCTCCGCGAATCCGGCACAATAGACGTGGGCAATGCCCACTTGGGGGGACATTCGTGTCCCCCAAAATGCCGACTAGCGTCGGTTGCCCAACCCCATGAGAATAGTTATTGCTAGGTGGCACTCTCAGAGTTACACCATCAGCCAGTCGCCCACTAGGGAATGCGGCGACTGGTTTGGGGGCGGATGAGAACGATATTCGGGTTGTCGTTGTCATCCGGGGCTTGAGGGGGACCGGAATTAGGGAGCCGGTCCCCCTTTCCTCATGTCTGGGCGGGTTTCGAACCGGATGCCGCTGCGATCACGCGTCGCGGGGAATCTCGAGCCACAAGTCGACGTCGTCCTCCGGGTCGTCCGAACCGGGCGGCGGTGCGCTGAGCCCCACCACGGTCACGGCCACAGTTGTCGTCTCGGGCGCCGTGCGCACGATGATGCGGTCGGACTCCGCCGAATCGAGCGCCTCCGCGACGACGCTGAGCACCCGCTCGCGCTGATCGTCGTCGAGTTCGTCGATCGTGCCCTCGTCGAGCAGCTGCACGACGGCGCCGCGCCGCCGGGCGGCGAGCACCGCCTGCCGCACCCGGGGGTCGAGCAGCGCGCGTCCGCGGATCTCGTCGCGCAGCCGCGCCTCGAGCAGCCGCGCCTCCTCGCGCTCCGCCGTCGTGAGCGAACCGTCGGCGAGCACCACGTCGCGCAGCAGCGGCCCCGCGATGCGGCTCGCGGTCTCGAGCCGCGCGCGGCGCTCCGAGCGGTGCGCGTGCTGCGCCGCCTCCCAGCGCACGGCCTCCCGCTCGGCGAGAACCAGCTGCTCGGCGTCCGCCGCGGCGCGCTGCAGCGTGCGCGTCATGACGTCGGCGAGAACGACCCACGCGATCGCTCCCGTCACGCCGATCTGCGCGGAGCCGAGCACGCCGCACCAGACGATCGAGTAGACGACGAGGAACAGCGTTCCCGCGGCCGCCTCGACCCGCTTGCGGCGCACCATGAGGATCGTCATGAGCGTGCCGACCGCGTTCGTGTGCCACGTCGCGTAGCCGTTCTCCGCTGTCGCGTCGAGCTGGCTCGTCACGATGAGGGTGATGACGACAGCGCACGACACGGCGAGCGTCGACGCCCACAGCGGCATCCCCTTCCCGCCGAAGGGCAGCAGCGTCATCGCCGTGACGGCGGCGTAGATCATGAGCGCGATGACGACGGGCACGGGGTCCACGGGGATGCCGAGCGTCAGGATGCCGCGCACGATGTGGTAGGCGGAGAACGCCGCGGCCAGGGCAATGAGACTCGATCGGGAGAAGCCGCTCATGCGCCGCTGCCCTCCCGCTGCTCGGCGGGATCCCAGCGCAGCACGATGCGCGTGCCGTCTCCGGGAATGCTCTGCACGTCCGCCCTGCCGCCCACCGTCGTCATGCGCTCGCTGATCGACACGCGCAAGCCGAGTCGGTCGTGGGGAACGGATGCCGGTTCGAAGCCGACGCCGTCATCGTGCACTTCGACCGTCGGCACTCCCCCGGCGCTCGAGACCGAGACGGTGCGCGCGACGCGGGAGGCCTCGTCCGGGCCGAGAGCCGACCCGTCGGCGTGCTGCACGCTGTTCACCATCGCCTGCACGGCCGCGAGCCCCATCGCGTTCGCCACGTGCTGCGGAAGCACGACTCCCGCTTCCGCCGTGCTCTGCACCGTGAACTCGCGTTCCATCATGCGCGCGGCGATCGCCAGCCGGCTCGCCATCTCGCGCAGCGTCACGGTCGTCTCACCGGGGTCGGGGTCCGCGCCCGACGCGCGCAGCTCATCGAGCGCTCGCTGCGCCATGACGACGGCGGCGCGCTCGCCCTCGGCGCCCTCGGCGCGTTCCGCGGCCTGCAGCGCCGCGAGCACGTTGTCGTGCACGAGCGCGTCGACCTCGACGCGCTCCGCTTCGACGGCGTGCGCGCGCACCGCGCGGTCGTAGCGCTCGAGCGCGGCATCCCGTGCCGTGTCGACGCGCCGTGCCGCCTGCCGGAACAGCACGGCGAGCACGACGATGATCATTCCGAAGATGATGCCGTACACGGCGTCGAGCAGACCGATGTGCGGATTGAGCACTCCGGTCGGGGTGAGCGATCGCACGACGCCGAACAGCACGGGAGCGGCGATCGTGTACGCGACGGCCCAGGCCGGGGTGTAGACGACGGCCGCGCACGCCGTCGCGAGCGTGAGCAGGTACCACACCCATGGCTCCCCGGCCGCTCCGCCGAACGCGAAGCCGCTGTAGAACGGCCAGATCACGAGCGCGAGCAGGTAGACGATCGTGAAGACGACGCTCGTCACGCGCACGCCGCGCTGCACCGCGGACGCGACGGCGACGGCGATCATGGGCACGAAGACGAACAGCCGGTAGGCGATCACCGCCCAGCCGGCGATGCCCTCCTCGGGCATGAGCGCGAAGGCGAACGCCTGCGCGCCGAAGATGAGCACGGCGATGCCGAGAACCCGGGCCATGAGCTGCTCGACGCGCGTGCTCGTGAACACGCGCGTGCCCGGCCGGGCCGCATCGGGGTGACCGGGAGGCGCTTGCGCGGACTGCTCAGTCGGCATCCGTTCCGCCCGGATTGAGCTCAGGCAGGATGCCGTCCTCGACGGCGCGTCGCAACAGGTCCACCTTCGTCGGCGCGGGCCGACCGACCTCGACGTACTTGCGCCGCACCCGGTCGAGGTGCTGCTTCACCGTCGACGGCGCGACGCCGAGCTGGCTCGCGACCTGCTTCATGGGCAGCCCGGACGCGTACAGGTGCAGCACGTCGCGCTCGCGACGACCGAGCTGCACGGCGGCGAACTCGCTGTCCGCCTCGATCGCGCTCGCCCACTCGAGGTTGTTGAGCACGCCGCCGGAGGCGACCTGCTCGATCGCCGAGATCACCTCGTTCGTGGGCGCCGATTTCGGGATGACGCCGGCGGCGCCAGCGGCGAGCGCCTGCCTCACGAGCGAGACGCGGTCGGCGATGCTGTGGATGAGCACCGCGGCGCCCGTGCCCTGCACGCGCGTGACGTTGGCGGTGACGTCGGTGCCGTCGCCGAGCGACAGGTCGAGGACGACGAGGGCGACCGGGTCGGATCCTTCCGCGGCGGCAAGATAGGCGGCGACGCTCGAGACGCTGTGCGCGACCTCGAGACCCGCGTTCGTGCACGCGGCCTCGAGCCCCAGTCGCACGGACTCATGATCATCGATGATCGCCACTCGCACCATGGTTCACATGCTATCGGCAAACCGGCGCGCGCCAGGCGGCGCCGCGAGCCGTCAGCCGCGCGCGACGGGGACGAAGCTCGCGACGGCCTCGAGATGGTGCGTGTTGGGGAACAGGTCGAAGGCGCGCAGTCCCGTGAGGGCGTAGCCGGCCTCGGCGAGCGACCCGGTGTCGCGGCTGAGCGCGACGGGGTCGCACGCGACGTACACGATCTGCGCCGGAGCGAGCTCGGCGAGCTGCGCGACGACCTGTGTGCCCGCGCCGGAGCGCGGCGGGTCGAGCACGACTGTCGCGTCCCGCAGGGCTCGACGCTCGGCGGCGTCCACGGTCTTCACCAGGCGCTGCAGGTAGCGGTCTACGCGAGCCGTCTCGGCCGAGGCGTTCGCCCACTCGGCGAGGTTCTCACGCGCGTGACCCGTCGCCGCGCGATCCGCCTCGACGCTCGTGATGCGCGCGCTCGCGCCGACCGCGTCGCCGAACGCGGCCGCGAGCAGGCCGACGCCGCCGTACAGGTCGAGGTTCGGCGCCTCCGCTGCGACGCGCGCGAGGTCGATGGCGTCCTTCACCGCGCGCGAGAGGGTCGCGGCGGCGTCCTTGTGCACTTGCCAGAAGCCCGTCGCCTCGAGCGTGAAGTCGCGGTCGCCGACGCGCTCGACGATCGGCGACCGCGACTCGCCTGCGGCAAGCGCGAAGGCGTCTCCCGTGCTCGGGGCGACCACGTCAACGGATGCCGCTGACACTCGCGCGCAGAGCGGCGCCGCCTTCACGAGGCGCGGCAGCGCGAGCGGCAGCTCGGCGACGGGAATGACTCGGTGCGAGCGTGCCGCGTACGGTCCGACGGCGCCTGCGTCGTCGACGTGCAGCCGCACCCGCGTGCGCCACCCCGTGCCCCGCGCGTCGTCGTCGCCGGGCATCGCCTCGACAGTGAAGGCGGGCGGCTCGATGCGGCCGAACCGGCCGAGCGCGGCGGCGAGCACCTGGCGTTTGAGCTCGCGCTGGTGCGCGAGCTCAATGTGCCCGAACTCGGCGCCTCCCGCGCGCTCATCGGGGTCGCGGTCGATCGACGCGGCCTCCCACACGTGCTCGCGCCGCTGCGGGGAGGCCTCGAGCACCTCGAGGGTCTCGGCGCGCCAGAACGACTTCTTCGCCTCCGTGACGCGCGCCCGCACCTTCTCCCCCGGGATCGCGTCGGCGACGAACACGACGCGGCCCTCGTGGCGGGCGACGAAGACGCCGCCGTGGGCTACGTTTGTGACGTCGAGCTCAAGGACCTGCTCCGAGTCGTGCGCTGCCATGCTCCGAGCATGTCACACCGCACCCGAGAGGACGCCATGCCCGCCTTCCACCTCGCCTCGACCTCGCCCGCGCGGCGGATGCTGCTCGCCCAGGCCGGCCTCACCGCCCAGGCGTTCTCGCCCGAGGTCGATGAGGACGCCGCCGTCGCGGCAGCCGAGCGCGACGCCGGAGCCCCGCTCAGTCCCGAGCAGACCGTTGCGCTTCTCGCCCAGGCCAAGGCCGAGGCGGGCGCCGCGATGCTGCGCGCGCGAGGCGTGCGCTCGGGCCTCGTCTTCGGCGGCGACTCCGTCTTCGTGCTCGACGGCGTCATCTACGGCAAGCCGCACACCGCGGAGGAGGCCCGCCGCCGCTGGCTGCTGCAGCGCGGCCGCACCGGCACGCTCCACTCGGGCCACCATGTGATCGATCTGGCGACGGATGCCGCCGCGCACGCCGTCGCGGCATCCGATGTCTCGTTCACCGCCGACATGACCGACGCCGAGATCGACGCGTACATCGCGAGCGGCGAGCCCCTGAAGGTCGCGGGAGCGTTCACGATCGACAGCCTCGGCTCGGCGTTCATCGACCGGGTGACGGGCGACCCCTCGACGGTGGTCGGCCTGTCGATCCCCACGCTGCGCCGCCTCGTGCGGGAACTCGGCCACGAGTGGACCGAGCTGTGGGGGCCGTCGAGCGACGCCGACGCGCCGGCGCCCACTCCCGCCGATTGAGCCGCAACGCGCGATCCGTTGTGGACTGACGCCAGCCCCGCTCCCGCATTTTTGTGGAGGTCACCCAATTTCGGCGCTGGCTCTCGGTTTAGGCTTGGGAACTGTGCCACGTATATCGAAGGTCCTGATTGCCAACCGCGGCGAGATCGCCGTTCGTATCATTCGCGCCGCGCGCGACTCCGGCAGAGGCTCGGTCGCCGTCTACGCGGACCAGGACCGCGACGCGCTGCACGTCAAGCTCGCTGACGAGGCGTACGCCCTCGACGGCACCACGAGCGCCGACACGTACCTCGTGATCGACAAGATCCTCTCGGTCGCCCGCCGCTCCGGCGCCGACGCCGTGCACCCGGGCTACGGGTTCCTCGCCGAGAACGCCGACTTCGCGCGCGCCGTCATCGACGCGGGACTCACGTGGATCGGACCGAGCCCCAAGGCCATCGAGAAGCTCGGCGACAAGGTCTCCGCACGGCACATCGCCGAGAAGGTCGGCGCGCCGCTCGCGCCCGGAACCCTCAATCCCGTCTCGGGCGCCGACGAGGTTCTCGCGTTCGTCGACGAGCACGGCCTGCCCGTCGCGATCAAGGCGGCGTTCGGCGGCGGCGGTCGCGGCCTCAAGGTCGCCCGCACACGCGACGAGGTCGCCGAGCAGTTCGACTCCGCGACGCGCGAGGCCGTCGCCGCGTTCGGTCGCGGCGAGTGCTTCGTCGAGAAGTACCTCGACGAGCCGCGCCACGTCGAGACCCAGTGCCTCGCGGATGCCGGGGGGAACGTCGTCATCGTCTCGACGCGCGACTGCTCGCTGCAGCGTCGTCACCAGAAGCTCGTCGAGGAGGCGCCCGCCCCGTTCATCACCGACGAGCAGAAGCAGAAGCTGTATGACTCCTCGAAAGCCATCCTCAAGGAGGTCGGCTACGTCGGCGCAGGCACGTGCGAGTTCCTCATCGGCAAAGACGGCACCGTCTCGTTCCTCGAGGTCAACACGCGGCTGCAGGTCGAGCACCCCGTGTCCGAAGAGGTCACGGGCATCGACCTCGTGCGCGAGCAGTTCCGCATCGCCGAGGGCGGCGCTCTGGACTACGACGACCCCGAACCGCAGGGCCACTCGTTCGAGTTCCGCATCAACGGCGAGGACCCGGGCCGCAACTTCCTGCCGCAGCCCGGTCCGATCCACGAGTTCCGCACCTTCGGCGGCCCCGGGATCCGCCTGGATTCGGGCGTCACGACCGGTGACGTGATCTCGGGAGCGTTCGACTCGCTGCTCGGCAAGCTCATCGTCTCGGGCAAGGATCGCGAAGAGGCGCTCGAGCGTGCCCGCCGCGCTCTCGACGAGTTCGAGGTCACGGGCATGCCGACCGTGCTTCCCTTCCACCGCAAGATCGTGCGCGACCCCGCATTCACGGCCGAGGACGGGAACTTCGGCGTGTACACGCGCTGGATCGAGACGGAGTTCGACAACGACATCGAGCCGTGGGACGGCGAACTCAGCGACGCCGCGCCCGCCGACGAGCGCCACAACGTCGTCGTCGAGGTCTCAGGCAAGCGCATCGAGGTGAGCCTTCCCTCGCGCATCCTGCCGACGACGGGCGGCACCTCCCGCGTCGCCCCGACGGCACCGCGCCGTGGCGGACATGCGAAGGCGGTCGCGTCGTCGAGCGGGAACGACATCAACTCGCCCATGCAGGCGACCGTCGTGAAGGTCGTCGTCGAGACGGGACAGAAGGTCGTCAAGGGCGACCTGCTGCTCGTGCTCGAGGCGATGAAGATGGAGCAGCCGATCGCCGCGCCGCGCGACGGCGTCGTCTCGGAGATCGACGCGCCCGTCGGACAGACGGTCTCGAGCGGTCACCGCCTGCTCTCCCTCGTCGAGGCGTAGGCGCTTCCCGCCCATCGCGGGAACGGAAGCAGAATCATTTTCGGGAGCCACGACATCGTGGCTCCCGAAAATCGTTCTGCCTCCGTTCTTCCATCGACGCGGCTGTTTGTCGTCCACAGGGCTCTCGCGAGGCCGACAATCCACAAAATATCGCCGGGCGGAGCAGAAGCGGTCGCCCGACGACGAAGATCGGCGTCATGGATCGCGCTGAAGCTCAGGAATTGCTTGTCCGCCGTGCTCACTATGTCGCAAGCGGACGTTCTCACCACGACCTTGCCCAGGGACTGAAGCGAGGGTCTCTCGCACGAGTCGCGCCCGGCGTGTACGCGCCCACCGGAATGTGGGCCTCGCTGTACGGAGAGACGCAGCACGCGCTCCGTGTCTTCGCACAAGCGGAGCGGCTCGGTGACGTCGTCTTCTCGCACCACTCTGCTGCGGCCATCCACGGCTTCAAGATGCTGGGCCCGTGGCCTGAGAAAGTGTGGGTGACGGTTCCGCGGGCACCCGGGAACGGCGGCCGTTCCAGCGGCGCGGTGATCCGACGTATGTCCGACCTCGCCGAGGACGATGTCGTGGAGATCGACGGAGTGCGCGTGACGAGTCCCGCGCGAACCGCTGCCGACCTTGGCCTGCCTGCTGCCGTTCACAGAGGGCGTGGCTCTCGTCGACGCCGTCAGGAGTCGCCGTCGTCCGATCCTCACACTTGACCAGTTGTCGGCCGCCCTCGATGCCCTCGGAAACCGGCACGGCGCCGAAAAGGCTTCGCGGGTGTTCGCTTTCTCGACGGACCTGTCGGATAGCGTGCAGGAGTCGCGCAGCCGCGTGCTCATCTACGAGTTCGGCTTCCCGTGCCCTGTGCTTCAGTATGAGCTCGTATGTGACGGTCGACGGTATCTCGCCGACTTCTGGTGGCCCGTCCAGCGCCACTGGGGTGAGTTCGATGGGCTCGGGAAGTATCTCTCCGCCGAATTCCAGGCAGGCCGCACCCCCGATCAGATCGTCGTCGCCGAGAAGCGGCGAGAAGACGCCATCCGAAGGAACGTCGCGGCCTTCTCCCGCTGGGATGTGCGGGACCTCAACGACCCTGCTCGGTTGTATCGGATCCTCACCGAAGCGGGACTCCCCTGCGAGGGACGTCGGATGCTGCCGAGCTGACTACAGCACGATGTGCATCGCCCGAGCGGCATCCGATATCGAGCCGGTGAGCGACGGGTACACCGTGTACGCGCTCGCCACCTGGTCGACCGTGAGCCGGTGCTCGACGGCGAGCGCGAGGGGGAAGATCAGCTCCGACGCGCGCGGAGCGACGATGACGCCGCCGATGACGGTGCCCGACCCCGTGCGGGCGAAGAGCTTCACGAAGCCGTCGCGCACGCCGATCATCTTCGCGCGCGGATTCGCCGAGAGCGGCAGCTTGTAGATGTTGCCTTGCGCGATTCCCTCTTCGATCTGCTTCTGGTTCCAGCCGACCGTGGCGATCTCGGGCTGCGTGAAGATGTTCGAGGTGATGTTGCGCACCTCGATCGGGGTCACGGCGTCGCCCATCGCGTGGAACACCGCCGTGCGGCCCGACATCGACGCGACCGAGGCGAGCGGGATCTCGGTGGTGCAGTCGCCGACGGCGTAGATGTTCGGGATGGAGGTGCGGGAGACGCGGTTGACGCGGATGTGACCCGAGTCGTCCATCTGCACGCCGGCCTCCTCGAGGCCGACGCCGGCCGTGTTCGGCACGGCGCCGACGGCCATGAGGCAGTGGCTTCCGGTGACGGTGCGCCCGTCGGTGAGCGTCGCGACGACGCCGTCGGCGGTGCGCTCGACCTTCTCGGCGCGTGACTTGTTGAGAACGGTCATGCCGTCGCGCTTGAAGACGCGCTCGATCACGGCAGCGGCATCCGAGTCCTCACCGGGGAGAACCTGATCGCGACTGGAGATGAGCGTCACCTTCGCGCCGAGCACGCAATACGCCGACGCGAACTCGGCGCCCGTGACGCCCGAGCCGACGACGATGAGGTGCTCGGGCAGGCGGTCGAGGGAGTACAGCTGCTTCCAGGTGAGGATGCGCTCCCCGTCGGGCTTCGCGGTGGGCAGCTCGCGAGGGCTTCCGCCGACGGCGACGATGATCGTGTCGACCTCGATGCGGTCGAAGTCGGTTCCGCCGCGGCCCGTGGAGACGATGACCGCGTCGTTTCCGTCGAGCCGGCCCTCACCGTGCACGATGCGCACTCCCGCGTGAACGAGGTTCGCGCGCATGTCCTCCGACTGCTGACGCGCGAGCGAGGTGAGGCGCTTGTTCACCGCCGCGAGGTTCACGGTCACTTCCGGCCGGACCGGCTTCCCCGTCTCCCCCGAGCGGGCGAAGAACTGCACGCCAAGGTCGGCGGCGCCGCCGATCGCCTTCGCGGCCTCGGCCGTGGCGATGAGTCCCTTCGACGGGACGACGTCGGTGATGACCGCAGAGCCCCCGACGCCCACTCGCTCGACGAGTGTGACGTCGGCTCCGAGCTGGGCCGCCGCGAGCGCCGCCTCGTATCCGCCAGGGCCTCCGCCGACAACGGCAACGCGTTGCTTGCGCTCGAACTCATACGCCATATCCCCGAGTCTATCGGCACCGCTTAGACTGATTGAATGCCAGAGATGCACACGAATCCCTTGGATGCCGCGGGAGCTGACCCCTTCGAGGTCGCCGCCGCAGCGGCCGCGGACATCGCCGACAAAAGCGGCGTCGCCCACCACGACATCGCTCTCACGCTCGGCTCCGGCTGGGGCAAGGCGGCCGAACTCATCGGAGAGACGACGGCCACGATCCCCGCGACCGAGATCACCGGATTCTCGAAGCCCGCGCTCGAGGGCCACGTCGGCACGATTCGCTCGATCCTGCTGCCGAACGGCAAGCGCGCCCTCGTGATCGGCGCGCGCACCCACTACTACGAGGGACACGGCGTGCGACGCGTCGTGCACTCGGTGCGCACGGCCGCCGCGACCGGCGCGAAGACGATGATCCTCACGAACGGCGCCGGGGGCATCAAGGAGACGTGGACTCCCGGCACACCCGTGCTGATCAGCGACCACATCAATCTCACCGGCGACTCGCCGCTCGAGGGCGCGACGTTCGTGGATCTCACCGACCTGTACGCGCAGCGCCTGCGCGACATCGCCCACCGCGTCGACCCGTCGCTCGATGAGGGCGTGTACTGCCAGTTCCGCGGTCCGCACTACGAGACGCCCGCCGAAGTGCAGATGGCGAAGACCATCGGCGGTCACATCGTCGGCATGTCGACCGCGCTCGAGGCGATCGCCGCTCGCCAGGCGGGCATGGAGGTGCTGGGCATGTCGCTCATCACGAACCTCGCGGCCGGCATCCAGGCCACCCCGCTCAGCCACGAAGAGGTGATCGAGGCCGGCAGAGCCGCCGAAGCCACGATCAGCCGTCTTCTCGCCTCGATCATCGCGGAGCTCTGATGACAACGCACGAGAACGACCCCATCGTCACGACCGCGCGCGCGTGGCTCGTGCAAGACCCCGACGAGACGACGCGCAGCGAACTCGACACGCTCGTGCGGGACGCCGAGGCCGGAAGCGAGATCGCCCTCGACGAGCTGCACTCGCGCTTCGACTCGCGCCTCGCGTTCGGCACGGCCGGGCTGCGTGGACGCATCGGCGCCGGCTCCGCCCGCATGAACCGCGTTCTCGTCGCCCAGGCCGCGGTCGGCCTCGGCCGGTTCCTGCTTGAGCGAGAGGAGGCGCCCAGCGTCGTCATCGGCTACGACGGCCGCACGAACTCCGACGTGTTCGCGCGCGACACCGCCGAGCTGCTTGCCGGCGCGGGCGTGCGCGCGATCCTGCTGCCGCGCCTTCTGCCCACGCCCGTTCTCGCGTTCGCGGTGCGCCACCTGAACGCCTCCGCCGGCGTCATGGTGACGGCGAGCCACAATCCGCCGAAGGACAACGGCTACAAGGTGTACCTCGGCGGCGACGACGCCGGCTCGCAGATCGTGCCGCCCGTGGACAGCGAGATCGCCGCGCACATCGAGCGCGTCGCGAACGACGACAGCGTGCTCGAACTGCCGCGCCGCACGGACTATGAGATCGCGGACGAGAGCGTCCTCGACGCGTACGTTGCGGCGGCATCCGCTCTCTTGCCCGAGGGCGGCGAACGCCTCGAGGTCGTGTACACGGCGATGCACGGCGTGGGCTGGGAGACCTTTCGTCGCGTGCTCGCGGCCGCAGGCTGGGGCGAAGTCGCCTCGGTGCCCGAGCAGCAGGAGCCGGATGCCGCGTTCCCGACGGTCTCGTTCCCGAACCCCGAGGAGCCGGGCGCACTCGATCTCGCGTTCTCGCTCGCCCGCGATACGGGCGCGGAGCTCATCATCGCGAACGACCCCGACGCCGACCGCATGTCGATCGCGATCCCCGACGGCGACAGCCCCGAGGGGTACCGACAGCTCACGGGCAACGAGGTCGGCTGGCTGCTCGGCTGGGACGCCGCGCGCCGCGCGAGCGCCACGGGTGAGACGGGTGGTGCGCTCGCGTGCACGATCGTGTCGTCGCCCGCGCTCGCGAAGGTCGCGGAGAAGTACGACCTCCGGTTCGTCGAGACGCTCACGGGCTTCAAGTGGGTCTCGCGCGTGCCGCGACTCGTGTTCGGCTACGAGGAGGCCATCGGCTACCTCGTGAACCCCGACGTCGTGCGCGACAAGGACGGCATCACGGCGGGAATCGCGTTCCTCGCCCTCGCCGCCGATGCGAAGGCGGAAGGGCTCACGGTCGCGGACCTGCTCGAGGGCTTCACCGAGACGTTCGGCTTCTTCGCGAGCGACCAGCTCTCGGTGCGCGTGACCGATCTCTCGATCATCGCCGCGATCATGGCGGAGCTGCGGCAGAACCCGCCGCAAGTGCTCGGCGAGCAGGTCGTGACGCGCATCGACGACTTCGCCAACGGGCTGCAGGGGCTGCCGGCGACCGACGCGCTGCGCTTCGTGCTCGAGGACGGCTCGCGCGTCATGGCGCGGCCGAGCGGCACCGAGCCGAAGCTCAAGTACTACATCGACGTGACGGCGCCCGCGGGCGAGCGGGATCGGGCGCGCGAGGTGCTGGCGGGCATCCGCAGCGACCTCGACGCGTTCTCGAAGAACGTCGCCGCCCGCTTAGGCTGACGGAATCAGAATCGGTTTCGGGAGCCAGGACATCGTGGCTCCCGAAACCGATTCTGGCTCCGGCGCGCGTTTGTGACTCCCAGGGCGGGTCGGATGCCGCTTAGCCGAGCGCCTCGTCGAGCTTCCGCTCGATCTCCGCGACGTCGAAGTAGTTTTCGATGACGACGATGTCGGCGAAGGTCCTGCCGATGTGCGACACGAGCTCCGGCGACGTGAGGATCACTTGCGCGTTCGCGGCGGCATTCTGAACGTTCGCGACATCGCTCGCCGTGACGCGAGCGGCGATGCCGAGCTTCTGCAGTGCGCGCTCGGCGTTGACGGTGAGGATCGCGGAGGTTCCGACGCCGGCGCCGCAGATCGCGACGATGTGCTTCACGAGCTCACGCCCTGCTTCGCGACGCCGAGGATCTCACGCACCGCGTCGGGCTCGCGAGCGGCGGCGAGCGCCGGGATCGCGGTCTCGTCGTTGAACACGTTCGCGAGAGCGGCCACCTGGGTGACGTGCGCGTCGGGCGAGGTGACGGCGAGCCCGACGACGACGGAGACTGGGTCGTTGTGCGGGTGGCCGAACGTGACGGGAGTCTCGAGGGTCACGACAGACAGCCCGTCGCCGAGAACGTCGGCGCCGGGGCGGGCGTGCGCGAGCGCGAGGCCGGGCGCGATGACGATGTAGGCGCCGTACTGCTCGATGACCTGGATCATGCGCGTCGTGTACTCGTCTGTCGCGACGCCGCTTGCGACGAGAGCGTCGCCGGCCAGACGGATCGCCTGCCGCCAGTTGCTTGCGTTCGCGCCGAGATTCAAGGCGGAATCGGGAAGCGGTGGCAGCGGCATCGGCACTCTCTCCGTATGGTTCGGGTGAGGCGATCGGGCTCTCGGTCGTGAAGGGCCCTGCCTCACCGCCTATTTTAGGCGCGGCGCCTGAACGCGCGGTTCACGCCCCGTAACTCTCGGCATCCTCGAAGCCCTGACTGATGACGTCGGCCAGGTCTTCACGCTCCTCGAGCGGCAGGAACGCGGCCGACGCGGCGTTCAGCTGGAACGTCTCGAGATCAGCGAGGTCGTACGTGAACGCGTCGGCGAGCAGGCTCAGCTCGCGCGTGAGCGTCGTGCCCGATTGGGTGCGGTTGTCAACATTGACGGTGACGCGGAAGCCGAGCTGGTAGAACAGGTCGAACGGGTGGTCGGCGAGCTCGCTGCCCCACGCGGCTATCGCCCCCGTCTGCAGGTTCGATGAGGGGCTCAGCTCGAGCGCGATCTCGCGGTCCTTGACCCATTCGGCGAGTTCGCCGAGCGTCACGTAGGTGCTGTCGGCGTCCGCGCGCTCGATCGTGACGTCCTCGGCGAGGCGCACTCCGTGGCCGAGCCGGAGCGCGCGCCCGTCGAAGAGCGCGCTCTCGATCGAGAGCAGTCCGTCGGCCTCTCCCGCGTGCACGGTGACGGGCAAGTGGTTCTGCGCGAGGTAGTCGAAGGCGAGGCGGTGTCGGCTCGGCGGGAACCCGGCCTCGGCGCCGGCGATGTCAAAGCCCACGACGCCGCGGTCGCGGTGCCGCACGGCGAGCTCGGCGACCTCGAGCCCGCGGTCGGCGTGCCGCATCGCCGTGACGAGCTGCCCGACGCGCATGCTGCGTCCCTGCCGCTCGACCTCCGTGACCCCGGCCTCGAGTCCTGACTGCACAGCCTCGACGGCCTGGTCGAGACTCAGTCCGCGAGCGAGGTGCTGCTCGGGCGCCCAGCGGACTTCGCCGTAGACGACGCCGTCCGCGGAGAGGTCGAGAACGAACTCGCGCGCGATGCGCTCGAGAGCGTCGGCGGTCTGCATGACCGAGGTCGTGAGGTCGAACGTCGTGAGATAGTCCACGAGGTTGCCCGCGTTGCACTGGGTGAGGAACCAGTCGCCAAGGGCCGCGGCATCCGATTCGGGCACGTCGACGCCGGCCTCGTCGGCGAGCTCGATGATGGTCTGCGGGCGCAGGCCGCCGTCGAGGTGGTCGTGCAGCGACACCTTCGGCAGATCGCGCAGGTTGACTCGGCCGATCGTGTAGTCCTCATCCAGTTCAGTCACGCCCTCAGGGTACCGTGCTGAAACGTATCATTGCGGTGGAGACCGAAGGAGTTCACATGTCATCATCGCCCGAGCGCGTCTGCTTCCTCATGCACCTCAAGCCCGACCGCGTCGCCGACTACCTCGCCGTGCACGAGCGCGTGTGGCCCGAGATGCTCGAGGCGCTGCGGCAGGCCGGCTGGCGCAACTACTCGCTGTTCCTGCGCGCCGACGACGGCCTCGTCGTCGGCTACCTCGAGACCGACGACTACGCGGCCGCGCAGGCCGCGATGGAGCGCACCGACGTCAACGCGCGCTGGCAGGCGTCGATGGCGCCCTACTTCGTGTCCGAGAGCGACCCCGACCGGGCGAGCGAGCGACTCACCGAGTACTTCCACCTCGCCTGAGACGAGCGGATGCCGCTAGCCGATGCGGTTCGCGACGAGCGGGCCGCGCTCGAAGCTCGTGCCGGGCGGCGCGATCTCGAAGGCGCCGTCGAGCGCGTCGAGCGCGCGGTCGAAGCGCGCGTCGTCGTCGGCGGACAGCGTGAAGAGCGGCTGCCCTGCGGCAACGGTGTCGCCCGGCTTCGCGTGCAGCTCGATGCCCGAAGCGTGCAGCACGGGGTCAGTGGCGCGGGCGCGGCCCGCGCCGAGGCGCCACGCGGCGATGCCGAACGGCAGCGCCTCCTGGCGCACGAGCACGCCGTCGGCCTCGGCCGTGACCGTGTGCGATTCGCGCGCCGTCGGCAGCGCGGCATCCGGATCCCCACCCTGCGCGATGACGGTCTTGCGCCACACGTCCATCGCCCGGCCGTCCTTCAGCGCTTCCTCGACGTCGGCGTCGGGCTGGCCGACGAGGCTCAGCATCTCGCGCGCGAGGGCGACGGTGAGCTCGACGATGTCGGCGGGCCCGCCGCCCGCGAGCACGTCGAACGACTCCTGCACTTCGTTGGCGTTGCCGATCGCGCGTCCGAGCGGAACATTCATGTCGGTGAGCAGCGCGGAGGTCGCCACGCCCGCGTCCCGGCCGAGCTCGACCATCGTGCGCGCGAGCTCCTCGGCCTTCGCGTAGTCGGTCATGAACGCGCCGGAGCCGAACTTGACGTCGAGGACGAGCGCCTCCGTGCCCTCCGCGATCTTCTTCGACATGATGCTCGAGGCGATGAGCGGGATCGCCTCGACCGTTCCCGTCACGTCGCGCAGCGCGTAGAGCCGCTTGTCGGCGGGCGCGAGGCCCGTCCCGGCGGCGCAGATGACGCCGCCGATGTCGCGCAGCTGGGCGAACATCTCGTCGTTCGTGAGGTTCGCGCGCCAGCCGGGGATGGACTCGAGCTTGTCGAGCGTGCCGCCGGTGTGCCCGAGGCCGCGGCCGGACAGCTGCGGGACCGCGACGCCGAACGACGCGACGAGCGGCATGAGCGGGAGCGTGATCTTGTCTCCGACGCCGCCCGTCGAGTGCTTGTCGACGGTGCGCTTGCCGAGCCCCGAGAAGTCCATGCGCTCGCCCGAGGCGATCATCGCGAGGGTCATGTCCTTGATCTCGCGCCGGCTCATGCCGTTGAGAAGGATCGCCATCGCGAGCGCCGCCATCTGCTCGTTGCCGACGTACTCGCGCGTGTACGCGTCGATGAGCCAGTCGATCTGCGCGGTCGACAGCTCCCCCTTGTCGCGCTTCGTGCGGATGATGTCGACGGCGTCGAACGCCTCGATGGCCTGCTCAGGCATGGTGTCTCTTCCTGTGTTCGGTGGGTCGGATGCCGCTCAGGCGCCGTACTCCGCCAGCTGGCGCGGACCGAACGCGTCGGGCAGCACCTCGTCGATCGTGCGGATGCCGGAGACCGTCTCGAGCAGCATGCCCGGGACGGCGTGCTCGAACAGCAGCTGGCGGCAGCGGCCGCACGGCATGAGCGTGTTGCCGTCCCCGTCGACGCACGAGAACGCGACGAGCTGGCCGCCTCCCGTCATCGCGAGGTTCGACACGAGGCCGCACTCGGCGCACAGCCCCACGCCGTAGCTCGCGTTCTCCACGTTGCAGCCCGTCACGATGCGGCCGTCGGTCGCGATCGCGGCGGCCCCGACGGGGAACTTCGAGTACGGCGCGTACGCCTTGCGCATCGCCTCTTCGGCCGCGCTGCGCAGCGCGCCCCAGTCGATCGAGCCGTCGTCCATTCCGCTGGTCCTCCTACGCCTTGATGTACGGTTTGCCCGACGCGGCCGGCGCCCTCGACTGGCCGACGAAGCCGGCGACGGCGAGGATCGTCACGACGTACGGCAGCATGAGCAGGAACTCGCTCGCGACGGGCGAGCCGACGGCGCCGAGCACGTTCTGCAGGTTCGTGGCGAAGCCGAAGAGCAGCGCCGCGAGTGTCGCCTTGATGGGATCCCACTGGCCGAAGATCACCGCGGCGAGGGCGATGAAGCCCGCGCCCGCCGTCATGTCCTTCGTGAACAGCCCGACGGAGCCGAGCGTGAAGTAGGCGCCGCCGAAGCCGGCGACGGCTCCCGCGAGGGACACGTTCCAGAACCGCGTCGTGTTCACGTGGATGCCGACCGTGTCTGCGGCCTGAGGGTGCTCGCCGACGGAGCGAGCGCGCAGTCCCCACTTGGTGTGGAACAGTCCCCAGTACGTCACGGCGACGGCGATGTACATGACGTAGATGATGATCGTCTGCCGGAAGAACACGGGTCCGATGATCGGGATCTCTGACAGGAACGGGATGCTGATGCGCGGGAAGCGCGGCGGGCTGTTGAGCAGCGGCGCATTGCTCGTGAGCACTTGCGAGTAGAAGAACGACGTGAGGCCGAGCACGAGCACGTTGAGCACGACGCCGACGATGACCTGGTCGACCCAGTACTTGATCGAGAACGCGGCGAGCACGAAGCTCACGAGCACGCCGGCGACCATCGCCGCGATGAGGCCGAGGTACGGGTTGCCGGTCACGGACGCGACGACGGCGGAGCTGAACGCCCCCGCGAGCAGCTGGCCCTCGATCGCGATGTTCACGACGCCGGAGCGCTCCGAGATGACGCCGCCGAGCGAGCCGAAGATGAGCGGCGCCGACAGGGCGACGGTGCCGAGCAGGAACCCGGGAAGCGGGATCGTGCCGCCCGCGGCCGCCCACGTGAAGAAGCCCATCACGAACAGCACGGCGAAAACGATGATGAGCCACAGCCAGGTCTTGCGGTAGTTCACCGTCAGCCACACCGACACGGCGGTGATGGCGGCGAGCAGCACCGTCACGACGATGCCCGTCGACACGTTCTCGAGAACGAGCGGCGGCAGCACGATCGCGTCGGAGTCGTTCGAGAGCTTGAAGGTCGTGACGCCGTCGCGGCGGAAGATCACGAACAGCACGAGCGAGATGAGCGTGACGACGCCGAAGGTGATGGGCGCCTTCCAGCTGCGGATCCGGGCGACCTCGAGACTCTCGGAGACCGGGACGTCGGCCGCGGTTGTGGTGTTGCTCACTTGGCCGTCACCTCCTTCGTGATGGACGGTGTCGACCGCTTCGTGCGACCGCCGGGCTTGGGGAGGAAGAAGATCGAGCGCACGAGCGGGGGCGCTGCGATGAACAGCACGATCACGGACTGCACGACGAGTACGATGTCGACAGGGATGCCCTGACCGGCCTGCATCGCGTAGCCGCCCGCCTTGAAAGCACCGAACAGGATGCCGGCGGCGAAGGTGCCCCACGGCGTACTGCGCCCGAGCAGGGCGACCGTGATGGCGTCGAAGCCGATTCCCGCGTCGATGCCCGAGCTGAAGCCCGTCGTGATCGTGCCGAGCACTTGGGAGACGCCCGCGAGGCCCATGAGGGCGCCCGAGATGATCATCGCCCACACGTACATCGCCTTGACGCTGATGCCCGCGACGCGTGCCGCGTTGGGGTTCTCGCCGACGGCGCGGAATTTGAAGCCGAGGCTCGAGCGGTTCATGAGCCACCACACGAAGATCGTCGCGATGATCACGAGGATGAAGCCCGCGTGCAGCTCGTAGCGATCGCCGAAGATCGGCGGAAGCACGGCGCTCGGCAGGATCGCGGGCGACTTCGGGTTCACGGATCCGGGTGCCTGGAGCAGCCCGGGCGTGCGCAGCATCCAGGCGATGAGGTAGAACGCGACGTAGTTGAGCATGATCGTGAGGATCACCTCGTGCGCTCCCGTGCGCGCCTTCAGGTAGCCGACGATTCCGCCCCAGAGCGCGCCGCCCGCGAGGCCCGCGAGGATCGCGAGAGGGAGGTGGATCCAGATCGGCAGGTGGAACGAGAAGCCCACCCAGCCGGCCGCTCCGGCGGCGATGAGCATCTGGCCGCGACCGCCGATGTTGAACAGGCCGACGCGGAAGGCGAGGCCGACGGCGAGTCCGCCCGCGATGAGCGGGGTCGCGTGGTGCAGCGTGTCGGTTATCGACTTGATGCCGCCCGCGAAGGTCGGTCGGTTGAAGTTGTAGATCGCGCCGTTGAAGAGGGCGATGTAGGCGCCGGAGACGGCGTTCCAGATGGCGGTGAAAGTGTCGCCCGGTCGCGCGAAGAAGTAGCTCGACGCCTTCTGCACGCCCTCGTCGGTGAAGGCGATGAGCACGGCGCCGATCACGAGGGAGATGATGATCGCGAGCACCGTGATGACGGTGCTGCTGTTCATGATCTGCGCGGCGAGCTGGTTGGCGCGCGGCGCCTCGGGTGTGCCGGCGTCCTTCGCCGCGGTGGTCTGCGTGTCGTCGCTCATGCGGCTGCCTCCGTCGGCTTCTCTCCGGCCATCATCAGTCCGAGCACGTCGCGTGATGTGTCGCCAGGGACGATGCCGACGATCGCTCCCCGGTACATCACGGCGATGCGGTCGGCGAGAGCCGTGACCTCGTCCAGTTCCGTCGAGACCACGACGACCGGGATCCCCGCGTCGCGCGTCGCGACCATGCGCTTGTGCACGAATTCGATCGAGCCGACGTCGATGCCTCGGGTGGGCTGCGCGGCGACGAAGAGCTTGAGCTCGCGGCTCAGCTCCCGAGCCAGCACGACCTTCTGCTGGTTTCCGCCCGAGAGGTTGCCGGCCTTCGTCTCGATGGACTGCGCGCGGATGTCGAACTCGTCCTTCGTCTCGCGCGCGAACTTCTCGCGGTACGCGAGCTGCAGGTTGCCGACCTTGACGAAGGGCGCGCCGTTGGCGCGGTCGAGCATGAGGTTCTCCGCGATGCTGAAGCCCTTCACGACGCCGTCCTCCGAGCGGTCCTCGGGGATGAAGCCGACGCCGGCGTCGAGGACCTTGCGCACGCTCAGGCCCGTGAGCTCCTCGCCGTTGAGCGTGATGCTGCCGGTCACGCGCGGCTGGAGTCCCATGATGGCCTCGGTCAGCTCGGTCTGCCCGTTGCCCTGCACCCCGGCGATCGCGAGGATCTCGCCCGCGCGCACGTCGAAGCTGACGTCGTTGACGACCTTGAGGCCCTGCGGGTCGATCACGTTGAGGTTGGAGACCTGCAGGGCGACGTCGCCGAGCTTGGGCTCGTCCTTGTGCACGGTGAGTTCGACAGCGCGGCCCACCATGAGCGCGGCGAGCTCGTTGTTGGTGGCTGTCGGCTCGGCTTCGCCGACGACCTTGCCGAGGCGCACGATCGTGATGCGGTCCGCGACTTCGCGAACCTCCCGCAGCTTGTGCGTGATGAAGACGATAGACGTTCCCGAGTCGCGGAGCCGGCGCATCGTCGCCATGAGTTCGTCCGTCTCCTGCGGAGTGAGCACGGCGGTCGGCTCGTCGAAGACGAGCACTTTCGCGTCGCGCGAGAGCGCCTTGATGATCTCGACGCGCTGCTGCACGCCGACGGGAAGATCTTCGACGAGCGCGTCGGGGTCGACGTTGAACCCGAACCTCTCGGAGATCTCGAGTACCTTCTTGCGCGCGGCCGCGATGTCGAGGGTGCCGGCGAACTTGGTGCTCTCGTGGCCGAGCATGACGTTCTCGGCGACGGTGAACACGGGGATGAGCATGAAGTGCTGGTGGACCATGCCGATACCGGCGCGCATGGCGTCGCCGGGACCGGAGAAGTGCTGTACTTCGTCGTCGAGCAGGATGTCGCCCTCATCGGCCTGGTAGAGGCCGTAGAGCACGTTCATCAGCGTGGATTTTCCGGCGCCGTTCTCACCGAGAAGGCAGTGGATTTCTCCGGGTTGAACGACGAGGTCGATGTGATCGTTGGCCGTCAGCGATCCGAACCGCTTCGTGATGCCGCGAAGTTCGAGCTTCATATCAGGGATCCTACGTGTGGGGAGGGGCTCATGAGTAGGGGGACCAGCCGGACGACTGGCCCCCCCCCTCTCGTAATGTTCTCGCTCGGGTCTACTTCGGCGAGGACGGGGACTCGACCTTGATCGAGCCGTCGATGATGCCCGCCTTGATCGTGTCGAGCTCACCCTGCAGGTCAGGGTTGACCTTGTCCTTCCAGTCGTGGAAGGGGGCGATTCCGACGCCGTCGTTGTCAAGCGTGCCGACGTACGGTTCGGCACTGAAGGAGCCCTTCGCAGCCTGGGTGACGATGTCGAAGACACCCTGCTTCATCTGCTTCATGATCGACGTGAGGAACAGGTCCTTGTCGGAGTCGACCGTCTCGTACTGGTCAGCGTCGACACCGATCATGGCGATGTCCTTGCCGGAGTCCTTGATGGCCTCGATCGCGGACTGGTAGATCGGACCGCCGACCGGCAGCAGGACGTCGACGCCCTGGTTGATGACCGTCGTCGCGGACTGCTTCGCGGTGTCGTTCGCGTCGAAGCCACCGGTGAAGACGCCGTTCTGCTTGTCGACGTCCCAGCCGACGACCTTGACGTCCTTGCCCTTCTGCTCGTTGTAGTAGTTCACGCCGTCCGCATAGCCGTCCATGAAGATCGTCACTGTCGGGATCTGCATGCCGCCGAAGGTGCCGACGGAGCCGGTCTTCGAGGTGTCGGCGGCGACGTAGCCGGCGAGGAACGCGGCCTGAGCCGTGTCGTAGACGACGGGCTTGACGTTGTCCATGTCGATCGAGTTGTCGTCGAGGATCACGAAGTCGACGTCGGGGTTGGCCGTCGCGGCCTCCTTCGTCGCGTCGGCGAGCAGGAAGCCGACGGTGATGATCATGTCGCAGCCCTGGTCGACGAGGCTCGTGATGTTCGGGCCGAAGTCGGACTCGGAGGACGACTCGACGTGCTTCTCCTTGATGCCGAGCTTGTCGGCGGCCTCGACGAGGCCCTCGTAGCTCGACTGGTTGAACGACTTGTCGTCGAACCCGCCCGAGTCGGAGACGATGCAGGGAAGATAGTCGATGGCCTCGCCCGTCGATCCGCCGCCACCGGCGGATTCGGGAGCCTGGCCGCAGCCGGCGAGCAGGGCGACGACGCCGAGGCCGGCAAGGCCGCTGACGACGGCCTTACGGGTTGTGATTGTCAAGGTGACCTCCAGGTTGCGGGCCCGCGCGGGACGCGGGTTTTGAGGCTTACGTTACCGAACGTGACGAGCGCGATTTGCACGCTCGCCCACTTCGACCTCGAAGTGTTACACATCAGTAACCGGCCCCGTCGAGAGATCGTAAGCCGCGACACGTCGCGTGCGCACGATGCTGCTCATATGAGCAGGGCTGCTGGACCCGCAGTCACATTCGCGCACGCTCGCGCGCAAGCGAGCAGAGCGGCGGCGTTACTTCGTCGGCGAGCTCGGTGAGGAGACCTCGATCTTCCCCGCCACGATCTGCTGTCGCAGCTCGTCGATCTCGTCGGAGAGCTCTGCGTCGACGGCATCCGTCATCTCATGGAACGGCGCGATGTCGACGCCGCCGTTCTCGAGGGTCCCGACGAAGGGCGTGTTGTCGAGCGTGCCGTCCAGATCGCGTGCGACGAGGTCGGTGACGGCGTCTTGCGTCTTCTTCAGGATGCTCGTGAGGATGTACGGCCCGTACTCCTTCGGCAGCGTCTCGTAGCCGTCGTTGTCGACCCAGATGAGCGACACGTCGCCCGCGTCGGCGATCGCGGCAGCCGCGCCCTCGCCGACCTGCCCGGCGACGGGGAGGATCACGTCGGCGCCCTGCCCGATGAGGGTCTCGGCGGTGCGCTTGCCCTTGTTGACGTCCTCGAAGTCACCCGTGAACAGGCCGTCCTGCTTCTGCTTGTCCCAGCCCTTCACGACGACGTTGGCGTCGTGCACCTCGTTGTAGTGGGCGACGCCGTCGACGAAGCCGTCCATGAACAGCGTCACGGGCGGCTGGTTGCCGCCGCCGAACGTGCCGACGACGCCCGTCTTCGTCACCCCGGCCGCGAGGTATCCGGCGAGATACGCGGCCTGCGCCGTGTCGAAGACGATCGAGGTGATGTTGTCGCCCTCGAGGGTCTCGTCGACGATCGCGAAGTGCCGGTCGGGGTTCGCCTCAGCGGCATCCTGCGTGTACTCCGCGAGCTCCCAGCCGACCGTTACGATGAGCCGGCAGCCCGTGTCGACGGCCTGGTCGACGTTCGGCCCGAGGTCGGTCTCGCTCTTCGAGACGATGGCCTGCGCGTCGATGCCGTACTCGTCCTGCGCCTTCTCGAGCCCCTCCCAGCTGGACTGGTTGAACGAGCGGTCCTCGAGCCCGCCGGAGTTCGTCACCATGCGCGCGCAGTAGTCGGGGTCCGTCGACTCGGGCTTCGCCTCGGGCGCCTGGCCGCAGCCGGTGAGCAGAAGAGCGGATGCCGCGACGAGCGCGGCGACGCGGGCGACGGGTTTCGGTGACATCGGTTGCTGTCCTTTGCGACGCGGGTGGATGCCACAACAGTAGCGAACAGCAACGCGTCGCCGGCTCATGTGTCGCGGAAGCCGACGCGCCAGCTCGCGTAGGCGGGTGACCAGCCAGCGGCGCGCGCCTTCGCGTTCGAGATCGGCCGTCCGGCCGGGGCACCGGGAGCGAGCGGTGCGGACGGCGGCGCGGGCGCTCCGATCGCGGCGGCGTAGACCGGCAGCCACTCGGTCCCCGCGGCCGGCTCGTCGTCGACGACGTGATACACGCCGTCCGGCCAGCCGATCGCGAGCACGGTCGCGGCGACGGCGTCGTCGACGTGCACGAGTGAGGTGACGGCAGGAGTGGCCGCGAGTGCGCCCTCAGCGACCTGCCGGGCGATGCGCCCGCCGCGCTCGTACCACGTGCCGGGGCCGTAGAGCATGCCGTACCGCAGCACGGTCGCGTGCGGCAGCGACGCGGCGAGCCGCTCCATCTCGTCGACGGCCGTGCCGGGGATGATCGGCTCCGTCTCGTGTGCGGGCGTGTTGCCGTCGGGAAACACCCACGCGATGGACTGCACGATCATGCGGTCGATTCCCGCCGCAGTCGCCGCGGAAACGAGATTCGCCGTGCCTTCTCGGCGCAGTCGCGCGTTCGCGTCGAGATCGTACTCGCCGAGGTCGGTGAGCTCGTGCAGCACGAGCTCGGCGCCGCTGTCGGCGACGACCCCCGCCAGCCGGTCAGAGTCGTACACGTCGACGACGACGGGTCGCGCCCCGAGCGCGGCGAGCCGCGTCAGGCTCTCAGCGCGTCTCGTCGTCGCCGTGACCTCGTGTCCGGCGTCGACGAGCGCGGGGAGGAGACGACTGCCGAGAACGCCCGTGCCGCCGGCAAGGAAGATGCGCATGAAGGGGGTCCCTTCGCTATCGGCGGGCGACGTGGGAGCCGGCCTGCGCGGGCAGCCGCGCCGCCTCGATCGCGGGGAACAGCAGCAGGGCGGCGACGACGAGGAAGGTCCAGCGGAAGCCGAGACCCGCGTCGGCCGGGTTGACGAGCGCGGCGACGTCTGTCGACAGCCGCACGAGCAGCGCAGCGACGGCGATGCCGAGGCCCGCGGCGACCTGCTGCATCGTGGAGGCGAGCGTGTTCGCCGCGTTCGTGTCCGCCGGCTCGACGTCGGCGAACTGCACGGAGTTGTAGCCGCTGAAGCCGATCGAGCGGAAGACGCCGCTCGCGAACAGCGCGAACGCGATGACGAACAGCGGCGTCTCGGCGGTGAGGAAGGCGCAGCCGACGTACACGGCGGCGCCCGCGAGGTTGCTTCCCACGATGACGGCGCGGAAGCCGAAGCGGCGGATGAGCGGGCTCGTCGCGGGCTTGATCACGACGTTGCCGACGAAGACGGCGACGACGAGCAGTCCGGCGAGCGACGCGCTCCAGCCGAAACCCTCCTGGAACATGAGCGTGAACACGAACGGCGCGGCGCTGATCAGCATCCGGTACACACCCCCGCCGACGTTGCCGACGCGGAACGTGGGCAGGCGCAGCGCGTCGAAGCGGAGCAGCGGGTGCGCCGCTCGCAGCATCCGCCATATTCCGAGGGCGCCGACGACGAGGCCGAGACCGAGCATGCCGAGAGCGAGCGCGACGTTCTGGCCGACCTCTTCCATGCCGAGCACGATCGCGGCGAGCGCGACCCCGACGAGCGCGAAGCCGAGGACGTCGAGCGGATGCCGCGGCTCGGCGTCCTGCGCGGGAACGAGCCTCACGCCTGCGATCAGCGCGACGGCGCCGATGGGGATGTTGATGAGGAAGATCCAGTGCCAGCCGATCGTGTCGGAGATGATGCCGCCGAGAGCCGGCGCGAGCACGGGGGCGAGCAGCGCCGGCCACGTCAGGTACGCCATGGCGTCGAGCAGGTCGCGTTTGTCGACGGCGCGCAGCACGGCGAGGCGACCGACGGGCACCATCATGGCGCCGCCGGCGCCCTGCAGAACACGCGCCGCGACGAGCAGCGGAAGGCTCGGGCTCAGCGCGCACAGCAGCGAGGCGAGCGTGAACACGCCGATCGCGGTGCAGAACACGCGCTTCGTGCCGAAGCGGTCGGCGAGCCAGCCGCTCACCGGCACGCCGACGGCGAGCGTGAGCAGGTACGCGGTCATGGCGAGGTTGATGTCGACGGCGCGCACTCCGAGGTCGGCTGCCATGGCGGGCGCGGCGGTCTGGATGATGGTGCCGTCGAGGTTCTCCATGAAGAACGTCGCGGCCACGAGCAGCGCGAGCGGACGATTGAGGGTCTGCGAGCGCTGCATCCTCCTATTCTGCCCGCCCGCGCCGCCGCGTTACGCCGGGCGCACGCGAAGTTCCTCGCCCTGCCAGCGGCGCCGCAGCCAGCGGTCGTGGCTGGCGATCACGACGGCGCCGGGGTAGGAGCCGAGCGCGTCCTCGAGGTCGGTGGCGAGCTGGAGCGACAGATGGTTCGTCGGCTCGTCGAGCAGGAACACGTGCGGCGGCTTCGCGATGATGAGCGCGAGCGCCACGCGACGCTGCTGCCCGACCGACAGCGCGCCGACGGGACGGTCGAGATCCCGCGGTGGGATGAGACCGAGCGAGCTCAGGGGCAGCAGCTCTGCACGCCGCTCCCCCAGTGCGCCCGTGTAGAGCTGCCGCGGGCTGCGGTCGGGCCGTTCGAAGCGCACGTCCTGCTCGAGCAGCTGCACGCGCAAACCGCGCCGGCGCTCGACGCTGCCGCGGTCAAGCGGCGTCGTCCCCGCGAGAACGCGCAGCAGCGTGGACTTGCCCGCCCCGTTCGGACCCGTCACGAGCAGGCGCGACTGCGACTCGATGACGAGGCGGTCGACGGCGAGGCGCCTCGGGATGCGCGCGCTCGTGACGGCGAGGAGCGACGAGCCATCTCCCAGCGGATGCGAGCCCCGCGGGATGCCGGCGAAGCGCAGCGGCTGCGGGGGCTTGCGCACCTGGTTCTCGCGCAGCTCCTCGAGCCGGCCGCGCGCGTTCTTCACGCGGCGGCTGATCTGCCCCTGCACCCTGGCGCCCTTGAACGCGTGGATGAACTTGTCGTTGTCGCTCGGCCCGCGGCCGTGCGCGACCTGGCGCGCGGTCACGTCGACGGTGTGCGCGAGCTGCTTGAGCTCGTCCTGCTCGGCCGCGAACTGGGCTTCCCAGCGCTCGCGCTCGAGCTGCTTCTCGGCGAGGTAGTCGCTGAACGAGCCGCCGAAGACCGTCACTCCGCCTGGCCCGCGCAGCGAGCCGCGTCCCGTGTCGAGGTCGACGAGCCCCGTCGAGATCTCGTCGAGGAACGCCCGGTCGTGGCTCGCGAAGAGCACGGGGCCGCTCCAGCCGAGCAGCTGCGCGCGCAGAAACGCGACGGCGACGTCGTCGAGGTGGTTCGTGGGTTCGTCGAGAAGGAGCGCCGCGGGACGTTCGAGCAGCAGCGCGGCGAGCGCGAACCGGCTGCGCTGGCCCCCGCTCACGGCGTCGAGGCGACGGTCGAGCGGGATGCCGTCGAGCCCGAGCCCCGCAAGCACAGCGTCGCGGCGCGCGTCGGCGCCCCACACGTCGCGCGCCTCGGCTGCCTCGAGTGCGGCCGCGTACCGCCGTTCGGCGGCGGCGCCGCCCGCGGCGAGCGAGTCGGCGGCATCCGTCAACTCGCGCTCGGCCGTCCGAACGCTCGCGAGAGCACGCTCGAGCAGGTCGCTCACGGTGTAGTCGGCATCGTGCGGCACCTCTTGCCAGAGGAAGCCCGTGTCGGCCGGCCGCGCGATGGCTCCCGCGTCCGGCGCGTCGGATCCGGCGATGAGGCGAAGCAGCGTTGACTTTCCGGCCCCGTTCTCGCCGATGAGGCCGATGCGGGCGCCCGGCGGCACGGCGAAGCTCACGTTCGTGAGCACGCGCCGGTCGCCGAAGCTGCGCGAGACTCCGTCGACGCGGATGTGGTCGAGGGACTGCGCGGGTGATTGTGTCAGCTGAGGAATGGTGGACGGCATCCGGTGCCCTTTCGAGTCGGCCAGGCGCACACGTCGACACCGTAGTGCCGCTGAGAGCGGGAAGAGGTTTCCCTGCACGCCTGAAATCGAGGTCCGCCGGGCAAGCCTCGGACGCGGACAGGTCAGGGTGCGTTAGGAAAACATCGCCTCAGAGCATAGGCGGACGGTCGGAGGTTGTAAAGCATCGGCCGCGCACAGCGCTGTCGAGGCGAGACAGGATCGGCTTCGACGAGACGTGCGCCCTCGCTCAGAGCACGTCGTCGCGGCCCGAGATCTTGAGCGCGTCGACCACGCCCTTCACGCGCTGCGCGTTCTCGCTCGTCGTGACGAGGAGGGCGTCGGGGGTGTCGACGACGACGATGTTCTTCACGCCGATGAGGCTGATCACGCGCTTGCTGTGCGAGACGACGATGCCGCTCGACGAGTCGGCGAGGACGCGGGCGTTCTCGCCGAGGATCGCGAGATCGCTCGGCCGGCCGTGCGAGTTGAGCTTCGCGAGCGACGCGAAGTCTCCGACGTCGTCCCAGCTGAAATAGCCCGGAACGACAGCCATGCGCCCCTGCGCGGCCGCGGGCTCGGCGACGGAGTAGTCGATCGCGACCTTCTTGAGGGTCGGCCACAGCCTGTCGACGGCGGGGCCGCGCGTCGCGGGGTCGTCCCACGCGTCGGCGAGTTCGAGGATCGCGTCGCGCAGCTGCGGCTCGTTGCGGCCGAGCTCCTCGAGCAGCACGTCGGCGCGGGAGATGAACATGCCGGCGTTCCACAGGTAGCCTCCGTCGGCGACGTACTTCTTCGCCCGCTCGATGTCGGGCTTCTCGACGAAGCTGTCGACGGTGAGCACGCTCTCGGCGCCGTCGATGTCAAGCGGGGCGCCCGATTTGATGTAGCCGAAGCCGATAGCGGGCTCGGTGGGACGGATGCCGATCGTGGCGATGTAGCCGGCGTCCGCCGCCTCGATCGCGTGCGACACCGCCTGGCGGAACAGCCGGTCGCCGCGGATCACGTGGTCGGCGGCGAAGGAGCCGATGATGACGTCGGGCTCGCGCTTGCGCAGGATCGCGGCGGCGAGGCACACGGCGACGGTCGACTCGCGCGGGTCGGCCTCGAGCACGATGTTCTCGTCGCCGATCTCGGGCAGCTGCTTCTCGACGGCGGCGCGGTGCGCGCGGCCGGTGACGACCATGATGCGCTGCTCGCCCGCGAGCGGCGTGAGCCGGTCCCACGTCGCGCGCAGGAGCGTGACGCCCGACCCCGTGAGATCGTGCAGGAACTTCGGTGCGTCGGCTCGGGAGAGCGGCCACAGCCGCGAGCCGATTCCTCCTGCGGGAATGACGCTGTAGAACCTGGCGCGGGCTGTGCTCATGCCCCCACGATAGCGGGCGCCTCGCGGCATCCGGCATATCTCGACATCAAGATATTTAGGGTCCCCTTAGGGGCAAGGGCCCCTCGCGGCGGCATAGACTGGTGACCACGCGCCTCGGCGCTCGCCGGCTGTCCGGCCGACGTAACACGCGATTCGTCAGGGAGGGTCGTTCCGTGTCAGCGAAGACTGCAGGGACTGCACCGTTGTCTTCCACAACCTCCAAGCGACCAGCGGGCACGCTGTACCGCGGTCGTGAGGGAATGTGGTCTTGGGTACTTCACCGGGTCACCGGTGTCGCCATCTTCTTCTTCCTTCTGGTGCACATCCTCGACACGGCTCTCGTGCGAGTGTCGCCGGAGGCGTACAACGCCGTCATCGGCACCTACCAGACGCCGATCATGGGACTCGGCGAGGTCGCCCTCGTTGGCGCCATCGTGTTCCACGCGTTCAACGGCATCCGCATCATCCTCGTCGACCTGTGGTCGAAGGGCACGCACTTCCAGCGCCCCATGTTCTACATCGTGATCGTCGTCTGGGTGCTCACGATGCTCGCGTTCACGCCGCGCCACCTGATGAACGTCTTCGGGAACTGAGAGAGGGAACGGACATGACTCACACCATCGCTGCTCCCCGCACTCCCGTCACCCGGTCGAAGGGAACGAACTGGGAGAAGTGGGGCTGGATCTACATGCGCGCATCGGGCGTCGTGCTCGTCGTGCTGATCTTCGGCCACCTGTTCGTCAACCTCATGGTCGGCAAGGGCGTGCACGCCATCGACTTCGCCTTCGTCGGCGGCAAGTGGTCGGACCCGTTCTGGCAGGTGTGGGACGGGCTCATGCTGTGGCTCGCCCTCATTCACGGCGCCAACGGCATGCGCACCATCGTCAACGACTACGCGCACAACCGCACGCTCCGCGGCATCCTGAAGATCGCGATCCTCGTCGCGGTCATCGTGCTGCTCGTGCTCGGCACGCTCGTGGTCACGACGTTCGACCCGTGCCCCGCCGGCTCCCCCGCTGACTTGCTTCCCTCCATCTGTAAGGACCTCTAAACCGATATGACGACTCCCGCTGCGAACACGACGGCCGCCGAATCGACAGTGATCGACGGCATCCACTATCACCAGTTCGACATCGTCATCGTCGGCGCAGGCGGCGCCGGCATGCGCGCCGCGATCGAGGCCGGCCCCGGCGCGAAGACCGCAGTGATCTCGAAGCTCTACCCCACGCGCTCGCACACGGGCGCCGCGCAGGGCGGCATGGCGGCCGCGCTCGCGAACGTGGAGGAAGACACCTGGGAGTGGCACACGTTCGACACCGTCAAGGGCGGCGACTACCTCGTCGACCAGGACGCGGCGGAGATCCTCGCGAAGGAGGCCATCGACGCGGTCATCGACCTCGAGAACATGGGCCTGCCGTTCAACCGCACGCCCGAGGGCAAGATCGACCAGCGCCGCTTCGGCGGCCACACGCGCGACCACGGCAAGTCCGCCGTTCGCCGCGCGTGCTACGCGGCCGACCGCACGGGCCACATGATCCTGCAGACGCTGTTCCAGAACTGCGTCAAGCTCGGCATCAACTTCTTCAACGAGTTCTACGTTCTCGACCTCATCATGACCGAGGTCGACGGTGTGAAGAAGCCCGCGGGGGTCGTCGCGTTCGAGCTCGCGACCGGCGAGCTGCACGTCTTCCAGTCGAAGGCGACGATCTTCGCGACGGGCGGCTTCGGCAAGATCTTCAAGACCACGTCGAACGCCCACACCCTCACGGGAGACGGCGTCGGCATCATCTGGCGCAAGGGCCTCCCGCTCGAGGACATGGAGTTCTTCCAGTTCCACCCGACCGGGCTCGCCGGCCTCGGCATCCTGCTCACAGAGGGCGCCCGCGGTGAGGGCGCCATCCTGCGCAACGCCTCGGGCGAGCGCTTCATGGAGCGCTACGCCCCGACCATCAAGGACCTCGCGCCGCGCGACATCGTCGCCCGCAGCATGGTGCAGGAGGTGCAGGAAGGCCGCGGCGCCGGACCGAACAAGGACTACGTGCTGCTCGACTGCACGCACCTGGGCGCCGAGGTGCTCGAGACGAAGCTCCCGGACATCACGGAGTTCGCGCGCACCTATCTCGGCGTGGACCCGGTGACCGAGCCCGTGCCGGTCATGCCGACGGCGCACTACGCCATGGGCGGCATCCCGACCAACAACAACGCCGAGGTCCTCTCCGACAACACGACAGTCGTGCCGGGCCTGTACGCCGCGGGCGAGTGCGCGTGCGTGTCGGTGCACGGCTCCAACCGCCTCGGCACCAACTCGCTGCTGGACATCAACGTGTTCGGAAAGCGCGCGGGAAACAACGCCGTCGCGTATGTGAAGAACGTCGACTTCGTCCCGCTGCCCGACGACCCGGCCAAGAATGTGCGCGAGTCGATCGAGCGCATCAAGGACGGCACGGGCCCCGAGCGCATCGGCGCCCTGCGCAAGACGCTGCAGGACGAGATGGACAAGAACGCCCAGGTGTTCCGCACCGACGAGACGCTCGCGGAGGTCACACAGACCATCCACGACCTGCGTCAGCGGTACATGAACATCTCGATTCAGGACAAGGGCAAGCGGTTCAACACCGACCTGCTCGAGGCGGTCGAGCTCGGCTTCCTGCTCGACCTCGCCGAGGTCGTCGTCTTCTCGGCCCGCAACCGCAAGGAGTCCCGCGGCGGACACATGCGCGACGACTACCCGAAGCGCGACGACGAGAACTACATGAAGCACACGATGGCGTACCTCACGGGCGACCCCCACTCGGCGGATGCCGCCGACCACATCCGCCTGGACTGGAAACCCGTCGTCATCACGCGCTACCAGCCGATGGAGAGGAAGTACTAGACATGTCGCAGGTGTTGGAAGAGGCGCCGGTGTCGAACGACCCGACGCAGACCTTCACGGTGACGATGATCATCCGCCGCTTCGACCCCGATGTCGACGCGGAACCGCACTGGCAGGACTTCGACGTCGAGATGCTGCCGACCGAGCGCGTCCTCGACGCGCTGCACAAGATCAAGTGGGAGCAGGACGGTTCGCTGACGTTCCGCCGCTCGTGCGCCCACGGCGTCTGCGGCTCCGACGCCATGCGCATCAACGGCCGCAACCGGCTCGCGTGCAAGACGCTCATCAAGGATCTCGACATCTCGAAGCCGATCTACGTCGAGGCGATCAAGGGGCTCCCCCTCGAGAAGGACCTCGTCGTCGACATGGAGCCGTTCTTCGACTCCTACCGCGAGGTGCAGCCGTTCCTCATGGCCGACAGCAAGCCGGGGGCCGGCAAGGAGCGCCTGCAGTCCGCCGCCGACCGGGCTCGCTTCGACGACACCACGAAGTGCATCCTGTGCGCCGCGTGCACGTCGAGCTGCCCCGTGTTCTGGACCGACGGGCAGTACTTCGGCCCCGCCGCCATCGTCAACGCGCACCGGTTCATCTTCGACTCGCGTGACGACCACGCGCAAGTGCGGCTCGACATCCTCAACGACAAGGAAGGCGTGTGGCGCTGCCGCACGACATTCAACTGCACCGAGGCGTGCCCTCGCGGCATCCAGGTCACGAAGGCGATCGCCGAGGTCAAGCAGGCGATCATGCGCGGCAAGCCGTAAGGCTTTCCGCTTCGCGAAAGGCCGGGCGCCGCAGAATTTTCCTGCGGCGCCCGGCCTTTCGCATGATCCTCGAGACGAGCGGATGCCGCTTCGCTCAGCTCAGCGGCACGCCCGGCATGATCTCGATGACGTTGCCGTCGCCGACGTCGACGAAGCTGCCCGCCGGCACGACGAGGGACTCCCCCGGCGCGAGGCGCCCCCAACGGCCGCCCGGCACGATGACCGAGGTCCCGTTCGTGGAGTTCAGGTCGGAGACGATGACGACATCGCCGACCTGGCGGATGTCCATGTGCGTCGCCGAGACCGTCTTCGTCGGGGACAGCAGCTGCACGAGCCGCACGCTGTTCTGCGACCGCGTCTTGGGGTTGCGGCCGAAGCGGTGCGGCAGATCGAGCGCGTAGGCCTGACCGCTGTTGACGCGGTACCCGAACATGACGGTGCGCGGATGCTCCGGCAGGTTCGGCAGCCGGATGGGGCCGGTCACGGGCGGCGCCTGGCTCGGCGTGCGGCGGATGGTCATGCCGTCGTGCAGCTCGACCGAGTGGTCGAACACGACGTCAGAGCGCACGGCCGGCTCCGCCGGAGTGGGAACGGCGGCCGGCACGACCGTCGTCGCGGACGGTCGGGCGAGCGCGCTCGCGCTGTCGGCGGCGGGGCGCTGGATCATCTCGGTTCCGAAGACCATGTCGACGCGGCCCGCGGTGACGACGCCGCTCACGAGCGGGAACGGAGCCCCGTTGTGCTGCTGCCCGATCGCGAGGTTCGACACGTTCTGCAGACGGGTGCGCAGCCATGGCGCGCTTCCCGTCGGCGAGATGTGGTGCGGCGCGCCCGCGGACGCGATGTCGAAGCCGACGGGGCCGTTCACGAGCGCCATGAGCGAGGCGCCGCGGCTGTTCTCGTCGATGTCGCCGAGAAGCACGAACGACAGCGGACGGCCGCCGGACTCGGCCGGGAACTCGGCGACGAGCGATTCGAACGTCGAGCCGTCGCGAATGAGAGTCCAGAGGCGGTGCACGAGGCCCGGATCGACCGGTCTGCTGAGCGCGACGAGCGTTCGCGGAGCCGCGATCACCGTCCAGGCGGCGTCAGCGACCGACGCATAGCTCACGCGTTCTGCCACGTCGGGTCCACCTCACTAGCGTGCCGCTTCGGGATCACGGCACTCCCCAAGCGGGGGACTCCTCTATTCTGACCTAATTCTCAGTTTCGCGCGAGCCGATGTCGCTGTGGTGCGCGGAACCGCCCGAATCCGCGGCGTTCCGTCGCGGCATCCGGTCGCCGATCGACTCGCGGATACGCTGATCGTGTGGTCGCCGCATCTGAACAGTCGCCGCCGGAGCACGCGGGCGACGACGGTCGTGCGGTGGGCCGGACGGGAAGCCCGTGGCTGCGGCGGCCGGCCGGAGCCGTTACGCGGCTCAGTCACCGCGTCACCCGCAATCGGATCTACAGGGTCGTGCAGCACTACCTCTGGGAAGACGGCAACCTCATGGCCGCGGGCATGAGCTTCTACGCCGTCTTCGCCGTCTTCGCCGGCGTGTTCGTGGGCTTCTCCGTCGCAGGCGTGTGGCTCTCGAGCAGCCCTGCTCTCTCGGACGCGCTCATCACGATCATCAACACGAGCGTCCCCGGTCTCATCGGCACACAGGGGCTCATCGATCCGAAGGACTTGTTCAACACCTCGAACTACGGCTGGTGGGGCGCCATCGCGCTCCTCGGACTGTCGTGGACCGCGATCGGCTGGATGTACTACACGCGGCAGGCGGTGCGGGCGATCTTCCAGGTCCCGCGCGACGACCGAAGCTTCATCACGAAGAAGCTGTGGGACCTGGCGCTGGCCGCCGGCATCGGCGTGCTGCTGCTCGTCTCGGCGGCGCTGTCGATCGTCGGCACCCAGTTTCTCGAATGGCTGCTCGGCCTGTTCGGCTTCGGCCCTGGCTCGATGCTCGGCCGCGCCAGCGGCGGCGCGATCGCCGTGATCAGCTCCGTCTTCATCAACGCCGTGACCCTGACCGTGATGTTCCGGATCCTGTCACGGCTGAGGATCCCGTGGCGGGACCTGCTCGGCGGCGTGCTCGGCGGAAGCGTCGTTCTCGCGGGCCTCTCGGTCGCGAGCGGCGCGGTTCTCGACGGCGCGAGCCGCAACCCGCTGCTCGCCGGATTCACGCTGTTCGTCGGACTTCTGCTGTGGTTCAACCTCGTGAGCCGAGTGATTCTCATCTCAGCATCGTGGATCTCGGTGCGCCTCGCCGACAGCGACGTCTCGCTGCACGAGCCGAGCGCGGCGGAGCGCAGCGCCGAACTCGCCCGCGCCCGCCGCCTCGTCGCGGTCGCGGACGTGCGGGCCGCTCGCTCGGAGCTCCGCGAGGCCAGCGGCTTCTTCGAGCGTCGGCGCGCCCGCAAGCGCCTCAAGGGAGCCCTCGCCGTGGCCCGCAGCGTCGGCTGAGACCGAGCGCGTCGGCCGCTCAACCTAGAATGGATGCCATGGCGAACTCGGCACCCCTGCGCATTGCATCCGTCAACGTCAACGGCGTTCGCGCCGCGTTCCGCAAGGGGATGGGTGAGTGGCTCGACGGTCGTGACGTCGACATCCTCGCCCTGCAGGAAGTGCGTGCCTCCACCGACGACCTGCAGAACCTGCTCGGCGACGACTGGGACATTCTGCACGACGCGGCAACGGCGAAGGGCCGCGCAGGCGTCGCCATCGCCAGCCGGTCGAAGGCGTCGATTCACCGCGTCGAGCTCGGTCCCGACGAGTTCGACAGCGCCGGCCGGTGGCTTGAGGCCGATTACGAGGTCGGCGACCGCGTCGTCACCGTCGTGTCGTGCTACGTGCACTCGGGGGTCGTCGACACGCCCAAGCAGGTCGAGAAGTACCAGTTCCTCGACGCGATGACCGAGCGGCTTCCCGAACTGCAGAAGCACAGCGAGCTCGCCGTCGTCGTCGGCGACCTCAACGTCGGCCACCGGGAACTCGACATCAAGAACTGGAAGGGCAACCGCAAGAAGGCCGGCTTCCTCCCCGAGGAGCGGGCGTACTTCGATCGCTTCTTCGGTCCCGCGGGCGAGAGCGTCACGGGAGCCGACGGCAGCACGGGCACCGGGCTGGGCTGGGTCGACGTCGGACGCCGATTCCACGGCGAGATCGAGGGCCCCTACACGTGGTGGTCGCAGCGCGGCAAGGCGTTCGACACCGACACGGGCTGGCGCATCGACTATCACGTCGCCACTCCCGCGCTCGCGGAGACGGTGAACGACTACGCGATCGACCGGGCGGACTCGTGGGACACGCGATGGTCCGACCACGCCCCGGTGGTCGTCGACTACCGCATCTGAGCAGCGCCGCGCGCGGCGGCATCCATTCTTCTTCCTCCAGATTTCAGGACACTCTCATGACAAAACCCCGTCTCTATTCGGGCATGCAGCCCTCCGCCGACTCCTTGCACGCCGGGAACTACATCGGCGCCCTCGTGCAGTGGAAGCAGATGCAGGAGGACTACGACGCGTTCTTCTCCGTCGTCGACCTGCATGCGATCACGGTGCCGCAGGATCCGGCGGAGCTGCGCGAGAAGACGCGCCGCACCGCTGCGCAGTACATCGCCGCCGGCATCGAGCCGTCACGCTCGACGCTCTACGTGCAGTCGCACGTGCCGGCGCACGCTCAGCTGGCGTGGGTGCTCAACACGATCACCGGGTTCGGCGAGGCGAGCCGGATGACGCAGTTCAAGGACAAGTCGTCGCGGTACGGCGCTGACGCCACGAACGTGGGGCTGTTCGCCTACCCCGTGCTCATGGCGGCGGACATCCTGCTGTACCAGACAGAGGTCGTGCCGGTCGGTGACGACCAGCGCCAGCACGTCGAGCTCACGCGCGATCTCGCCGAGCGCTTCAACTCGCGCTTCGGCGACACGTTCACGATTCCGAAGGCGCAGATCCCGGCCGATTCGGCGCGCATCTACGATCTGCAGACGCCGGAGTCCAAGATGTCGAAGTCGGCGGAGTCGCCCGCGGGCATCCTGTGGCTTCTCGACGAGCCGAAGGTGACGCAGAAGAAGATCATGCGCGCCGTCACCGACAACGAGGGCGTCGTCGCCTACGACCGCGAGAACAAGCCCGGCGTCTCGAACCTCATGTCGATGTACTCGGCGCTCACGGGCGCGAGCCACGAGGCGATAGCCGACGAGTTCGCGGGCCGCGGCTACGGCGACTTCAAGAAGGCCGTCGCCGAGGTGGTCGTGGCCGAGTTCGAGCCCGTGCGCTCGCGCGCCCTCGAGCTTCTCCACGATCCGGCGGAGCTCGACCGGCTGCTCGCCGTGAACGCGGCGCGCGCGAACGAGGTCGCGGAGGCCACGCTCGCTGCGGTGTACGAGCGGGTCGGCTTTCTCGCCAGGGCGTGAGCATGATCAGGCTCGCACTGTTCGATCTCGACGACACGCTGCTCGATCATCGAGGCGCCGTCATTCGCGGCATCCACGCGCACGTCGGCGCGCTCGGCGCGCCCTACGGTGTGGGCGAGGTCGATGTCGCCGCGCTGTGGCATGAGCTCGAGGACGCGCACTACCACCGCTACCTCTCGGGAGAGCTGAGCTTTGCCGAGCAGCGCCGCACGCGGGCGCTCGAGTTCGCGGCCGCGCACGGCATCGTGCTCGATCCCGACGCGGCCGACGCCTGGTACGACGACTACTTCCAGCATTACCGCGACTCGTGGGAGCTGTTCGACGACGCTCTCGCGTGCCTCGATGCCGTCGAGCAGGCGGGAGCGCGCATCGGCGTCATCACCAACGGCGAGGCCGGCTACCAGCAGGTCAAGCTCGCCCAGACGGGGCTCGAGCACCGCTTCGCCCACGTCATCGCCTCGGGCACTGTCGGCGTGGCGAAGCCCGATCCGCGCATCTTCCAGGTGGCGTGCGAGGCGTACGGCGTCAGCCCGGCGGAGGCGTTGTATGTCGGCGACCGGCTCATCACGGATGCCGCGGGCGCGGCATCCGCCGGTCTCACCGGCGTGTGGCTCAACCGCTTCGGCGAGGAGCTGCCCGAGGGAGCGATCGGCCACGGTCACGATTCCGACGCGGACGCCGCGGCGATCGCCCGCGAGCACGGGGTCACGACGATCACGTCCCTCGCGGAGCTGCCCGCCTTGATCGGGCGCTGACACGGCGAAGGCCGGGGCGCGTGCGCACCCCGGCCTCCTCGCGTGTCGCGAGTCGCGTTACTGCACGTCCTCGTCAACCCAGTCGAAGGTCTTCGTGACGGCCTTCTTCCAGAGCCGCAGCTGACGCTGGGCCTCGGTGTCGTCCATCTGCGGCTCCCAGCGCTTGTCCTCGGCCCAGTTGGCAGAGAGCTCGTCGAGGTCCGACCAGAAGCCGACGGCGAGACCTGCCGCGTAGGCGGCGCCGAGCGCCGTGGTCTCGGTCACCTTCGGGCGGATGACCGGGACGCCGAGAACATCGGCCTGGAACTGCATGAGCGCGTCATTCGCGACCATGCCGCCGTCGACCTTCAGCTCCTCGAGGTTGACGCCGGAGTCCGCGTTGACGGCATCCAGCACCTCCCGCGTCTGGAAGGCGGTCGCCTCGAGCGCCGCTCGTGCGATGTGCCCCTTGTTGGCATACCGGGTGAGGCCGACGATCGCACCGCGGGCGTCGGGACGCCAGTAGGGCGCGAACAGCCCCGAGAACGCGGGGACGATGTACACGCCACCGTTGTCCTCGACCGTCTCCGCGAGCTTCTCGACCTCCGGAGCGGAGTTGATCAGGTTGAGGTTGTCACGCAGCCACTGGATGAGCGATCCGGTGACGGCGATCGATCCCTCGAGCGCGTAGTGCGGCTTGGCGTCACCGAGCTTGTAGCCGAGCGTCGTGAGCAGCCCGTTCTTCGAGCGAACGATCTCCTCGCCCGTGTTGAAGATGAGGAAGTTGCCGGTGCCGTAGGTGTTCTTCGACTCGCCCTTCTGGAAGGCGGCCTGACCGAACGTCGCGGCCTGCTGGTCGCCGAGGATGCCGGCGATCGGAGTCTCGCGCAGCAGGCTCGAGCTGTGCGCGTGGCCGTAGACCTCGCTCGACGACTTGATCTCGGGGAGCATCGACTTCGGCACGCCGAACACCTCGAGGATGTCGTCGCGCCACTCTAGCGTCTCGAGGTCCATGAACATCGTGCGGCTCGCGTTCGTCACGTCGGTGACGTGCACGCCTCCGTCGGTGCCGCCGGTGAGGTTCCAGAGCACCCACGTGTCGGTCGTGCCGAAGAGGAGGTCACCGGCCTCGGCCTTCTCGCGTGCGCCGTCGACGTTGTCGAGGATCCACTTGATCTTCGTGCCCGAGAAGTACGTCGCGAGCGGAAGCCCGACGATGTCCTTGAAGCGCTCGACGCCGCCGTCCTTCGCGAGCTCGTCGACGATCGACTGCGTGCGGGTGTCCTGCCAGACGATGGCGTTGTAGACCGGCTCGCCCGTGGTCTTGTCCCATACGACGGCCGTCTCGCGCTGGTTGGTGATGCCCACGGCGGCGACGTCGTGGCGTGTGACGTTGGCCTTCGACAGGGCCTGGCCGATCACCTCGCGCGTGTTGTTCCAGATCTCCTTCGGGTCGTGCTCTACCCAGCCGGCCTTCGGGAAGATCTGCTCGTGCTCGAGCTGCCCGGTCGAGACGATGGTCCCGGCCTTGTCGAAGAGAATCGCTCGCGAACTGGTCGTGCCCTGATCGATAGCGATTACGTAGTCAGCCATGGCGGTAACTCCTTTGTTGTGTTGACTTCTGTATGTGAAACGACTGGCTTCTCATTGAGCCCGCCGTTGCTTAGACGAGTCCCGGTAGCAGGCCTGCCGTTCCGGCCCAGCCGCCGATCGCACCGCCGATGAGCGGGCCGACCACGGGCACCCACGAGTAGCCCCAGTCGCTCGGTCCCTTGCCCTTGATCGGCAGGATCGCGTGCGCGATGCGCGGCGCCAGGTCACGGGCGGGGTTGATCGCGTACCCGGTCGGTCCACCGAGCGAGATGCCGATGACGAGAACGAGAAGCGCGACGGGAAGCGCGCCGAGGGCGGCGAGACCCTTCGCGTCGCCGTGCTGGCCGAAGGCGATGACGACGAAGACGAGAACGAACGTGCCGACGATCTCGGTGAGGAGGTTCCAGCCGTAGCTGCGGATCTCCGGCCCGGTCGAGAACACGGCGAGCTTCGCCGATGGGTCATCTGACTCGTCGAAGTGCTTCTTGTACGTCAGGTAGACGAGGATGGCGCCGATGAATGCGCCGAGCAGCTCCGACCCGAAGTAGAGGAACGTCGTGCCGACGGTGACGGGTACACCGTCGACGAAGTTCTCGGCGCCGCTCGTGACGATGCCGAGCGTGACCGCGGGGTTGAGGTGGGCGCCTGAGACGGCTGCGGCGACGACGCCGACGTACACCGCGAGGCCCCAGCCGAAGTTGATCAGCAGCCAGCCGCCGTTGAAGCCCTTCGTCTTGGCGAGCACGACGTTGGCGACGACGCCGCCACCGAGCAGGATCAGCAGGGCCGTTCCCACGACTTCGGAGATGAATATAGAACCAAGTGCCATGTGTCTTCTTTGACCTTCCAGATGAGTGGAATGTCGGCAGGCTGCTGCGCCTGCCGCACGTGTTGCGGATGAATTTTTGTTCCTTAGATTCGAACCTAACCGTGAGCAAGGCTCGGAACAAGAGGGCCGGGTGAGCCCGGCATTATGCGTGCGTCTGGCTCTCCTCTCGAATCGTCACGGCGACGCCGTGCGTGTCGCGCAGCGTGCGAGCGGCGGAGTTGCGCTCGGCGGCCATCGCGCTCTCGTCCCAGCCGAACTCGCCGGCGAGGATGCGTGCCGTCTCGTCGAGGACGGCGTCGGTGACGCTGCCTGTGAAGGAGAGGCTCGTTCGACGCTTCAGAACGTCGATGAGGTGCACGGCCTGCTCGGTGCGCGCGAGGTAGCGAAGCTCCTGCGCCGAGTAGTCGGGCGCCGTCTGCAGGGCGTCATCGCCTGCCGCCTCGAGCTCGTCGATGACGGATGCCGCTCGCGTGCCGTAGCGCTCGAGCAGCGTGTCGACGCGTTCACGTGAGAGGGCGTCGCTGTGCGCCGCGAGCCACGCCGTGCGGGCGGCGGGCGTCGCCGGGTAGTCGCGTCCGCCGCCGATGGGCATGCCGAGCGTCGAGACGCTGCGGCTGCGGCCGAGAACGGCGAGCACTTCGTCGCCCAGCTGCTCCCCGAGCGCCCGGAAGGTCGTGAGCTTGCCGCCCACGAGGCTCAGCAGCGGGGTGCCGTCGAGCTCGCCCGTGACGATGCGGTAGTCGCGCGACACGAACCCGGGCTGCGTGTCGCCGTGTCCCGGCAGGGGGCGGATGCCGGAGAAGCGGTAGACGATCTGCGAGCGGTCGACAGCGACATCGGGGAAGACGTGCCCCACGAGGTCGAAGAAGTAGTCGACCTCCTCTTCCGTGCAGACGGCGGGCTCTGCGGGGTCGGCGTCGATGTCGGTCGTGCCGACCATGACGCGGCCCTTGAGCGGGTAGATGAGCACGATCCGGCCGTCTTCGTGCTCGAAGAAGATCTCGTTGCCGCCGGTCGCCTGGAGCAGCTCCGGGTTGTCGAGCACGATGTGGGAGCCCTTTGTGCCGCCCATGAATGTCGTGTCCTGTCCCAGTGCCCGGTTGGTGAGGTCGGTCCACGGCCCGCTCGCGTTGACGACGAGATCGGCGGTCATCGTGAAGCGCTCGCCCGTGACCGTGTCAGCGAGGGTCACTCCCCCGCCGTCGAAGCCAACGGCCTCGACGTAGTTGGCCGCGCGAGCGTGGGGTCCGGCAGCCAGGCCATCGTGCAGCACGTCGAGGGCGAGTCGCTCGGGGTCGTGCACGGACGCGTCGTAGTACGTCGCCGTGTACTTCAGGTCGGGGTTCAGCTGCGGGTGCGCCTTCAGCGACTTCGCCCGCCCGCGGAAGGTGTGCCGCGGAACGGAGCCGCCGTCGCGCGAGAACGAGTCGTACAGGCACAGGCCGACCTTGATGAGCAGCGCGCCGCGCTCCTGCGGCTTGCCCTGCTTGTGAGTAAGGAAGCGCAGCGGCGCCGAGAGGATTCCCGAGAACGTCGAGAAGATCGGCACTGTCGTCTCGAGCGGCTTCACGTAGTGCGGAGCGATCTTCACGAGACCGTTGCGCTCCTGCACCGACTCGCGCACGAGCCGGAACTCGCCGTTCTCGAGGTAGCGGATGCCGCCGTGGATCATGTGCGACGAGGCCGACGATGCTCCCGAGGCCCAGTCGCCGCGTTCGACGACGGTCACGTCGACGCCCTGCAGGGCGAGATCGCGGAATGTCGAGAGCCCGTTGATGCCGCCGCCGATGATGAGAACCTGCGCGTGCGGCCGCTCTCGCAGCGTTCGTACCGTGTCGCGTGCCGTCGTGGGGCCAGACTTGTCACTCACCATGGGAACCACTCCTCGTTGCATTCGGACAGGCGAGCCTGCGGCGCTCGCTGCCATCACCCTCATCTTGGCCATCGCTACACTGGCGTTCAAACGCAGTGCACAAACGTGCAAGGAGGACGCCATGGCCCGAACCCCCTCGAATCCGCTCACGGGGAAGACGCGCGACGCACTCACGGCCGCCCAGCTGTACTACCTCCAGGACCTCACGATGGATGCCATCGCGGCGGAGCTGCACACCTCGAGATCCTCGGTTTCTCGCCTCTTGAGCCATGCCCGCGACACCGGACTGGTGAGCATCCGGGTGTCCTCCCCGCTCGACGCGCCGCACCAGATTGAGACCGACATCAACCGCCGGTTCGGTGTCGTCGCCCACGTGGTTCCCGTGCCCGATCAGTCGAGCGACGTCGATCGCCTCGAGCGCGTCGCGCTCACTGCTGCACGAATTCTCGGCACCTTCGTCGACTCCAACATGTCGATCGGCGTCGCGTGGGGCGCGACCATGACGGCGGTTTCACGCCATCTCGTGACCAAGCACACGCACAATTCGCGCATCGTGCAGCTGAATGGCGCGGCGAACCCGCGCACGACGGGCCTCGTGTACGCGAGCGAGCTGCTGCAGCGCTTCGGCACCGCATACGGCGCTGCCGTTCAGCAGTTCGCGGTGCCCGCGCTGTTCGACTCGGCCGAGACGAAGCGGGCGATGTGGCGCGAACGCAGCGTCAAACGGGTTCTCGACATGCAGCGCGAGATGGACATGACCGTGTTCGGCCTCGGCTCCCCGTTTGCCGTCGTGCCGAGCCACGTGTACGTGGGCGGATACCTCGACGAGGACGATCTGCAGGCGATGCAGGCGGCCGGGGTCGTCGGAGACGTAGCGACGGTGTTCTACCGAGAGGACGGCTCCGACGACGGCATCGAGATCAACACGCGCTCCTCCGGCCCGGACCTCGAGGTGCAGCGCCGCGTCGCGCGGCGCGTCTGCATCGTCGCGGGCGAGAGCAAGCTGCAGAGTCTGCGTGGGGCGCTCGCGGCCGGACTCGTCACCGACCTGATCGTCGACGCGACGACGGCTCGGATGCTGCTCGACGCGAGCTCCTGACTGCGCGCGACCGTCACTCGCCGTCACACAGCCGCCGCCGAGCGCGCGTGGACTAGCATGGGTGACAGCAACGTGCTCCGGGGTCGGTGAGAGTCCGAACCGGCGGTGACAGTCCGCGAACCTCCTCACGGAGGCTGATCCGGTGAAATTCCGGAACCGACGGTTATGGGTCGTCTACGACGGCTCGAGTCCGGAAGGGAGGAAGCACGAGGCGTCGCCCGTCCGCGGTGACGCCGTCGCCGTGCGACCACACCCGGAGCCCTGAATGAGGGAGAGCCGGTGGCAACGGAACGCGAGCAGCAGCTCATGCGTCGCGCCCTCGAGCTCGCGGCGAACGGCCCGACGCGCGGCGTCAACCCGCAGGTCGGCTGCGTCATCGTCTCGCCCGACGGCACCGTGCTCGGCGAGGGCTGGCATCGCGGCGCCGGATCCGCGCACGCTGAGGTCGACGCGCTCTCGCATGTCGGGTCGGATGCCGCTTGCGGCGCGACCGCGATCGTCACTCTCGAGCCGTGCAATCACACCGGGCGAACGGGACCGTGCGTCGACGCCCTCCTCGACGCGGGCATCGCGCGCGTCGTCTACGCCGTTGACGACCCCGGCACGGTGTCGAGCGGGGGCGGAGCACGCCTCGCCGCAAACGGTGTGTCGGTGGAGAGCGGCGTGCTGCGCGAGCAGGCCGAGGCGTTCCTCGGCGACTGGCTCACCACGGCCCGCTCGGGCCGGCCCCTCGTGATGCTCAAGTGGGCGTCCTCGCTTGACGGGCGAACGGCGGCCGCCGACGGCTCGAGCAAGTGGATCACGGGCGACCAGGCCCGCGCGGACGTGCACCGGCTCCGCACGCGCAGCGACGCGATCGCCGTGGGAACCGGAACGGTGCTCGCCGACAATCCCTCACTCACCGCTCGCACGGCCACCGGCGAACTCTACGAGGACCAGCCCGTTCCCGTCGTCTTCGGCATCCGCGACCTGCCCGTCGACGCGCTGCTGCGGCAGCATCCGCACCCGCACGTGCGGCTCGACGGCCGCGACCTCGAATCCGACCTGCGGACGCTGCGCGAGCGCGGCATCCGCTCGCTCTTCGTCGAAGGCGGGCCCACACTCGCCTCGGCGTTCGTGCGCGCGGGGCTCGTCGACGAGTTCGTCGTGTACCTCGCTCCCGCCGTGCTCGGCGGGGACCACCTCGCGCTCACCGATCTGGGGGTCGGGAATATCGCCGAGGCCCACCGCCTTTCGCTCATCGACGTCGCACGCGTGGGCGACGACGTCCGACTCACCCTGCGCCCGAAGGGAAGGAACTGAATGTTCACGGGAATCATCGAAGAGATCGGCACCGTCGCGTCCATCGAACGCCGCGGCAGCTCGCTGAGGCTCACCGTGCGCGGGCCGCTCGCGGTGTCCGACGCGGGACACGGCGACTCGATCGCCGTGTCGGGAGTGTGCCTCACCGTCGTCGAGCACGACGCCGAGAGCTTCACCGCCGACGTCATGGGCCAGACCCTCGCCGTCTCGACGTTCGAGCACATCGACGTGGGCGACGCCGTCAACCTCGAGCGCGCCGCCTCGGTCGGCGAGCGGCTCGGCGGACACATCGTGCAGGGCCACGTCGACGGCACGGCGCGCGTGGCGAGCGTGCGCGACGAGGAGAACTGGCGCGTGCTGCGCTTCCACGTTCCCGCTGAGCACGCACGGCTCATCGTGGACAAGGGCTCCGTCGCCGTCGACGGCACCTCGCTCACCGTGAGCGCCGTCGCCCCCGCCGAGCTCAGCGAGCAGTGGTTCGAGGTCTCCCTCATCCCCGAGACGCTCACGGCGACGACGCTCGGAGCCCTCACCGTCGGTGACACCGTCAACGTCGAGACCGACATCATCGCCCGCCACGTCGAGCGGATGCTCGCGCGCGATGCGGCCGACTGGGCGGAAGCCGGGAGGAGCGACTCATGAGCCTTGCCACGATCCCAGAGGCGCTCGAGGCGCTGCGCGCCGGCAAGCCCGTTCTCGTGGCCGACGACGAATCGCGCGAGAACGAGGGCGACGTCATCCTCGCGGCCGAGCTTGCGACGCAGGAGTGGCTCGCGTGGACGATCCGGCACACGAGCGGCTACATCTGCGCACCCATGACGAACGAGATCGCCGACCGCCTGCAGCTGCCGCTCATGGTGACCGAGAGCGAGGACCCGCGGGGCACCGCCTACACGATCTCCGTCGACGCGTCCGACCGCGTGTCCACGGGAATCAGTGCCGCCGACCGCGCCCACACGCTGCGCACGCTCGGCGACCCCGCGTCGACGCCCGCGAGCATCATCCGCCCCGGCCATGTGCTTCCGCTTCGCGCCGTCGACGGCGGCGTGCGTGAGCGCAACGGGCACACCGAGGCCGCCGTCGACCTCATGAAGCTCGCGGGGCTCAGCCCCGTCGGCGCGATCTGCGAGGTCACGCGCGACGACGGCGAGATGATGCGCCTGCCCGAGCTGATCGAGCTCGGAGCGGCATCCGATGTTCCCGTCATCACGATCGCGGAGCTCATCCGCTACATCGAGGCGAACCCGGACGCCTCCTCGGTGTGCGAGGCCTCCGGCGGAGCGAGCGTGCCCGAGTCGCGAGAGGTGATCTTCGAGGTCGAGACGACGGTGCCGACGACGCACGGCACGTTCCGCATCCGCGCATACCGCGACCGCGCGACGGGCGCCGACCACGTCGCCGTCATCGCCGGGGAGCCTCACGCGGGTGCGCTCGTGCGCGTGCACTCGGAGTGCCTGACCGGCGAGGCGTTCGGCTCGCTCAAGTGCGAGTGCGGGCCCCAGCTCGACGCGGCGCTCGACACGATCCAGCGGCACGGCGGCGTCGTGATCTACCTGCGCGGCCACGAGGGGCGCGGCATCGGCCTCATCAACAAACTGCGCGCCTACAAGCTGCAGGAGGAGGGCCTCGACACGCTCGACGCGAACCTCGCCCTCGGGCTGCCCGCCGACGCACGCGACTACACGGCTGCCTCGGCGATCCTCGCCGACCTCGGACTGAGCGAGGTGCGGCTGCTCACGAACAACCCCGAGAAGGTGCACCAGCTCGAGGCGCACGGCATCACGGTGACCGAACGCGTGCCCCTCGTCGTGGGCATCGGGCCGTTCAACGCCGAGTACCTCGCGACGAAGCGCGACCGCATGGGCCACCAGCTCGAGCAGCCCATCACCCCGGGCGCGACCCCGAACTGACAACCGAGAAAGCCGAGAAAGAGGAACACATGAGCGCAGAAGGCTCCCCCACACTCGACGTCGACGGCACGGGCCTCACGATCGCCGTGATCGGCGCGAGCTGGCACGACGTCATCATGAACGGACTCATCGACGGCGCCGTGCGCACGCTCGAAGCGTCCGGCGCGACGTTCACGGTGCATCGGGTGCCGGGGAGCTTCGAGCTTCCCGTCGCCTCCCGTGCCGCGCTTGAGGGCGGAGCGGATGCCGTCGTGGCGCTCGGCGTCATCATCCGTGGCGGAACGCCGCATTTCGAGTACGTGTCGGATGCCGCGACGAGCGGCCTCACGCAGGTCTCCGTGCAGACGGGCAAGCCCATCGGCTTCGGCGTGCTCACTCTCGACGACGAGCAGCAGGGCCTCGACCGGGCGGGGCTCCCCGGCTCGAAGGAGGACAAGGGCCGCGAGGCCGCGGAGGCTGCGATCGCGACCGCCCACGTGCTCGCGACCCTGCGGGGCTGACGTCTCCCCCGCTCCGGGCGCGGAGCCAGAAACGCTTTGGGGCTATCGAATATCGCGCGACATTCGATAGCCCCAAATCTTTTCTGCGGCCGCGCGGCTACGGCTTCCAGACCATGAGCACGACGACGGCGATGAGCAGGATCGTGGTGAGTCCGCTGCCCGCGGCGATCGCGGGGTAGCCCGATCCCGACCCCTCTGCCGCGCCGTCGGCGAGCGCGCGCGCAGCCTTGTTCATCGTCGGCACGACGAGAACGAGGTTGAGGATGATCGCGACGAGCCACAGAATGATCGACCACAGGATCCACGGCGTCGAGATCGAGATGTCGTATTCCGACATGCCCATGATGCCGAAGCCGAAGACCACGACGAGAACCGACAGCCAGCTGAAGATCATCGTGGACTTTGCGAGCACGGCGACCTGCGCACCGTTTCCGGCGCGCACGGCCCGCATCGCCGTCATCGGGAGGATCGCCATGGGGCCGACGATGAACACGGCCGCCACGACGTGCAGCACATTGAACAGAGTTTCCATGTTCCTCAGCCTAGCCAGCGCCTCGTGCGGCGGCATCCAACCTTCGATGGGTTCCATGATTCCGGCAGAGGGAAGCTCTTGCTCCTGATTGCGGCGGATTTTGTCTCGAAAATGGGCGAGGCGTAGTGTTGCTAGGTCCCGCCACAAGCGGACGATCCGTTCTTGTCGCTCCCGTCGAGCCGCTCACCCTGCGCTCCGGCTGCCGACCGCAGCTCAACATCGCAATCGAAGGCTCATGTCCCAGTCTCAGACACCTCTTGCAACACCCGAGGTTCCCGTTCCGGCGAACCCGCGCTCGCGCGTCATCCTCGCGAGCATGGTCGGCACCACGATCGAGTTCTACGACTTCTACGTCTACGCGACCGCCGCCGTCCTCGTTTTTCCGCACCTCTTCTTCCCGACCGGCGACCCGACGGTCGCGCTGCTCGCATCATTCGCGGTGTTCGGCGCCGCTATGGTCGCTCGCCCGCTCGGCGCGATCTTCTACGGCCACCTCGGCGACCGCCGCGGCCGCAAGGTCACGCTCGTCGCCTCACTGCTCACGATGGGAATCGCGACGTTCCTCATCGGCTTCCTGCCCACGTACCACCAGGTCGGCTGGTTCGCGCCGCTGCTTCTCGTGATCCTGCGTCTCGCGCAGGGCTTCGCGCTCGGCGGCGAATGGTCGGGCGCCGCGCTCGTCGCCACCGAGAACGCGCCGAAGGGAAAGCGTGCCTGGTACGGCACGTTCCCGCAGCTCGGCGCGCCGATCGGCTACATCATCGCCAACGGCCTGTTCCTCATCATCGCGGGCCTGCAGCCTGGGCAGGACGGCGGCCCGTCCGAGGCGTTCCTCAGCTGGGGCTGGCGCATCCCGTTCCTCTTCTCGGTCGTCATGGTCATCGTCGGCCTGTGGGTGCGGCTCAAGCTCGTCGAGTCGTCGGCGTTCTCGAAGACCGTCAAGCAGGGCGCCGTGCGCAAGATCCCGCTTGGCACGGTTCTGCGCAACAACTGGCGTCAGCTCATCCTCGGCACGTTCTTCATGCTCGCCACGTACGTGCTGTTCTACCTCATGACGACGTTCACGCTGAGCTACGGAACGACGGCGAAGGATGCCGCCGTCGCGGGCCTCGGCTACTCGTACATCGACTTCGTGCTCATGTCGATCATCGGCGTCGTGTTCTTCGGCATCTTCACCCTGCTGTCGGGCCCCTGGGCCGACCGCTGGGGTCGCCGCCGCACGCTCATCTGGGTGACCCTCGCGATCGTCGTGTTCGGCCTGCTGTTCGTTCCGCTGCTGAACGGCGGACACGTGGCAGTGATGGCGTTCCTCATCATCGGCTTCCTCCTCATGGGATCCACGTTCGGCCCCATGGGCGCTCTGCTGCCCGAGCTGTTCCCGACGAACGTGCGCTACACCGGTTCCGGCGTGAGCTACAACGTCTCGTCGATCCTCGGCGCCGCGGTGGCGCCGTTCATCGCCGTCGCCCTGTGGAGCGCCGGCGGGGGAAGCCCGTTCTGGGTCGGCATCTACCTCTCGGCGATGGCGCTCATCACCCTCGTCGCGCTGCTGGTCAGCAAAGAGACGAAGGACGTCGACATGGAGGCGTAGCCTTCACTGCACATTCGGCTTCGCGCCGTCGGACGCTGTCCGGCGGCGCGAGCGCCGTTAACGGCGCGCCGCCCGCGTTGACGGCGCTCTCGTAGACTGCGACCATGCGTCACAATCCCGTCTACGAGCTCACCGACCCTGAGGTCATCGCGCGCGTCATCCGCGAGAACCCGTGGGCGACGATCGTGTCGAACGCGAGCACGGGCCTCGTCGCCTCGCACTACCCCGTGCTGCTCGAGGGCGAAGGCGATGCGCTCAGCGTCGTCTCCCACATGGGACGTCCCGATGAGGAACTGCACGAGCTCGGCGCGCACGAGATGCTCGTTATCGTGCAGGGGCCGCACGGCTACGTCTCGCCAGCCTGGTACGAACCGGGGCCGGCCGTGCCGACGTGGAACTTCGTCACCGTGCACCTGAGCGGCGTGCCCGAAATCCTGAGCGATGACGAGAACATGGCGGTCCTCGAGCGCCTCGTCGAACGATCCGAGAACCGGATGTCGCATCCGCGGCTGCTGCACGACTCCCCCGCGCAGTCGGAGTATTCGCGGCGCCTCATGCGCGGCACGGTCGGATTCCGCTTGCGCGCCGAGAAGCTCGTGGCGAAGGTCAAGATGAGCCAGTCCCGCCCCGCGGACACCGTTCGCCGCATCACCGAGGAGCTCGCGGGCGACGGCCCCTACGCGAGCGAAGCGCTTGCGCGCGAGATGCGGGACGCGAACCCTGGCGTGTGACCCCGTTCACCGCCAGGGCGCATAGCGACGTCCCGCGAACGTGGGAGCGCGCGTGCCGAACGACACGATGGCCCCATCCCGCGAACGGCCGATGATCTCGTCGGAGCCGAGCGCGACCGCCTCGCCGCGCGCCGCTTCGCGAATCTCGTCGGGCATCTGCCCGTGATGCTCCTCGTAGTAACGCGGCAGCCCGCCCGGCGGAGTCTCGGCGGGGCGGCGTTGAGGGTCCAGCTGATCTCCTCACCAACCGCGAACGGCTCGCCACAGCACGACTGTTCCCACCCGGAGACTTCCACGTCGATATGCACGAGGAAACGGTCATGGATGCCGGAGCTGAACGAAACCTCCTGCGGGATGAACGACTCAGTGTCGACCTCAAGCCGCCACACGTGGCATCCTGATGCCATGGCGCGAACCTGGCTCTCCGTTTCTGTCGAGTTGATCGGTGGTCGGGGGACGTATCCGTGGCCGTGGCCCGGGCGTTACTTCGCGGTCGGCCCCTCGCACACTTTCGCGCAGCTCGCGGATGCCATCAACGATGCGTTCGCGCGGTGGGACAAATCGCACCTGTCGATGTTCACGCTCGCTGATGGACGCGACATCATGGACGTGGAAACGGGAATCGAGTTCGCGTCCGACCCGTTCGGTCCTCTTGAGGTTTCGCTCGACATCGATACGACCACCGTTGCTCGTACCGTGAAACCGGGGGACGAATTCCGCTTCGTCTTCGACTTGGGCGACGACTGGAAGCACCTGTGTCGGGTCCATGAGCAGAAGATCGACCCGATGGAAGAGTTGGGAATCCGCCCCAAGGCGCCGCTTCCCTACTGGGGATGGGGAGAGATCCCAGATCAGTACGGGCGACGCTGGGCCGATGACGAGGGCGACGGCCCGGTTCCACGCCGACCGAAGACTCTGCATCCGATCGCGACGCATGAGTGGCCGACCCGGCAACGGCGATCCTAGCTCGGCCGATGCGTCGACGTCTCGGATCACAGGTCGCCCCGCAGATCCTCGAGCAGCGCCTTCAGTCGAGGAACAGGGCGCGCAGGCGCCGGGTCGTGAACACGAGGCCGACGACGATCATGACGGCGAAGTAGAGCACGTGCCACAGCATCCCGACGCTGACGACGCCCGTCGTGAGCCCGCGCACGAGCTCGACGCCGTGCCAGAGCGGCAGCGCCTGGATGACGTACTGCACGGATTCCGGGTAGACGCTCAGCGGGTAGAACGTGGCAGAGAACAGGAACATGGGCATGAGGAAGAAGTTGATCCAGTCCATGTGCTGGAACGTCTTCATGTAACTCGTCACGGCCATGCCGAAGCTCGCGAACGCGAACGCGATGAGCAGCACGGACGGGAACGCGAGCAGCGCCCACCACGACAGGTTGAGGCCGAGCAGCTGCATCACGACCATGAAGCCGAAGGCGTACAGCGCGCCGCGGATGAGGGCGAGCGAGATCTCGCCGAGAGCGATGTCGAACGGACCGAGTGAGGTCGACAGCATCCCCTCGTAGATCTTCGAGAACTTCATCTTGAAGAACACGTTCCACGTGGAGTCGTAGACGGCGCCGTTCATCGCCGCGACGGCGAGAAGCGCGGGAGCGATGAAAGCCGCATACGGGATCTCGTGCCCGCCCGGGCCTTCCACGTTGCCGACGAGCGCGCCAAGACCGATGCCCATCGACAGCAGGTAGAAGATGGGCTCGAAGAAGCCGGAGAGCATGACGAGCCAGTTCGTGCTCGCGGTGGCGCGCCAGCCGCGCAGCATGACGGAGCGGGCGTTGCCCGCGTAGATCGCGGAGGCGCCGCGCCGGCGCGCGGCGACAGTCGGCGCGGTCATCGGTTGAGCCTTCGTGCGGCGACGCGCCGTGCCAGCATCCACCCGATCGCGGCCAGCAGCACGAGGTACGCGACGTGGACGACGCTCAGCCACACCGGTTCGACGTGGCCGTACGCGAACACGCGCGCGAGTTCTGTGCCGTGCCAGAGCGGCGAGACCCAGCCGATCCACTGCAGGAACCACGGCAGCTGCGTGAGCGGGAACACCGTGCCCGAGAACAGGGTGAGCGGAAGCACGAGGAAGCGCATGACCATGGCGAGCTGCCCGCTGTCTCGCTCGAGGGTCGCGGTGTAGGCCATGAGCGGGGCGCCGAAGGCGAGGCCTGTCAACACGGCCGGGACGAGCGCGAGCCAGCCGTACGGTCCGGGGACAGCGCCGAACAGCAGCATGAACACGAAGTACAGCACCGAGGTCACGATCAGGCGGGCGGTCGTCGCGATGGCCTGCCCGTCGATGATCTGGCCCGGTGTCAGCGGGCTCGCGCCCATGCCCGTGAAGATCGGGTTCCACTTGAAGCCGAGCATGATCGGATAGCTGAATTCCTCGGATGCCGCCTGGAACGACGCCATGACCAGGAGGGCGGGAGCGACGAAGACGAGGTAGCTCACGCTCAGCCCGTTGCCCTCGACGTTCGCGTCGACGAGACTCGCGAGTCCGACGCCCATGGCGAAAAGGTACATGAGCGGCGATCCGATGCCCGTGGCGATCACGGTCTGGGTGTAGGCGAGCATGCTGCGGAAACGGTGCTCGGCAACGTACCAGGCTCCCCATCGGCGCGTCGCCCGGGAGGCGGACCGCGCGCGAGCGGCATCCGTCGTCGTCATGGTCGGGGTGGTCATTCGATCAGGCTCCGGCCGGTGAGGCGGAGGAACACGTCCTCGAGGCTCGAGCGGCGCACGAGGCTCGTGATCGGGTTGTGGCCGCGGGAGGTGAGGGCGCTGAGGGCTTCCTCGCCGTTTGCCGAGTAGATGAGGATGCGGTCGGGAAGCACCTCGAGGCGGTCGCCGACGTTCTCGAGGTCGCGTGCGACCACGTGGTTGTTCTGCGAGCCGAAGCGCACCTCGAGCACCTCGCGGGACGAGTACTGTCGGATGAGCGCCGATGGGGAGCCCTCGGCCATGATGCGGCCCTTGTCGACGACGACGAGGCGGTCGCACAGCTGCTCGGCCTCGTCCATGTAGTGGGTCGTGAGCACGAGCGTCGTGCCCTGCTCCTTGAGGCGGAACAGGCGGTCCCACAGGATGTGGCGGGCCTGAGGGTCGAGACCTGTCGTGGGCTCGTCGAGCAGGAGGATGCGCGGGTCGTTGATGAGGGCTCGGGCGATCGTGAGGCGCCGCTTCATGCCACCGGAGAGGTCGTCGACCTTCGCCTTCGCCTTGTCCTCGAGCTGCGCGAACGCCAACAGCTCGTCGGCGCGACCGGCCACGAGCCGGCGCGGCAGACCGAAGTAGCGACCGTAGACGAGGAGGTTCTCGCGAGCGCGCAGCTCCTCGTCGAGGTTGTCGGCCTGCGGGACGACGCCGAGCTGCGACCGAATCTCCGGGCCGGCGTCGTTCGGGTCGAGTCCGAGAACGCTGAGAGTGCCCGAGGTGCGTGTGGAGACGGCGCCGATCATGCGCATGGTCGTCGACTTGCCCGCGCCATTGGGGCCGAGCAGCCCGAACGATTCGCCGGGCGACACCGCGAAGGAGATGTCGTCGACGGCGGCGAAGTCCTTGTACTTCTTGACGAGGTTCGTGGCTTCGATGACAGGTGCTGGCACGAATCACACTCTATGGCGGCCGGCCGACACGGGGAAGACGCGCAATTCACGATCCGCTCGTGCGCTGGATCGAGATCTCCTGCGTCGCGAGTTCCTCCTGCGCCTGCTCGACGTCGCCGAACTGCAGCCGGAGCCGGCGGTTGGCGAAGCGCACGCGCATGTTGTGGAACTTGACGAGGTAGAGCACTCCGACGATGGCCGCCGCGAAGCCGGAACCGGCACCGACCGCGAGGCCCCAGCGGGCGCCGAAGGTGTCGGCGACCCAGCCGACGATGGGCGCACCGATGGGGGTGCCGCCCATGAAGATCGCCATGTAGATGGCCATCACCCGCCCTCGGACCGTCGGGTCGGTTGAGAGCTGCACGACACTGTTCGCGCTCGTCGTGAGTGTCTGCGCGGAGATTCCGATGATGGTGAGGGATGCCGCGAACAGCCAGTAGCCGGGAGCGACCGCGGCGAAGGTGCAGCCGACCCCGAAGACGGCGCCGCCCGCGAACAGCAGACTGATGCGCGGTCGTTCGCGTCGGGCGGCGAGCAGGGCGCCCGCGACGGAGCCGATCGCCATGATCGAGGAGAGGACGCCGAACTCCCCGGCGCCCTTGTGGAACACCGTCGTCGCCATCGTCGAGGTGAAGATCGGGAAGTTGAGGCCGAACGTTCCGATGATGAAGATGATGACGAGGATCACCATGATGTCGGGACGGTGCCGGATGTAGCGGAATCCCTCGATCAATCCTGCTTTGCCGCCGCTCGCGCGCTCGGTCGAGTACAGCTCGTGCTTGCGCAGCAGCGCGAGCGAGGCGAGCACCGCGGCGAAGGAGGCCGCGTTGATCAGGAACACCCAGCCCGTGCCGATGACCGCGATGAGCAGCCCGGCGACAGCGGGCCCGATCATGCGCGCGATGTTGAACGACGCCGAGTTCAGGCCGACCGCGTTCGAGAGGTTATGGCGTTCGACGAGCGACGATACGAAGACCTGACGGGCAGGAGCGTCGAATGCGGCGGTGCAGCCGAGCAGGAACGCGAACACGTAGACGTGCCAGAGCTGCACGACGCCCGTGACCGTGAGCAGACCGAGAAGCAGGCCGAGCACGCCCATCGCCGACTGAGTGGCCATGAGCACGTGGCGCCGGTCGAAGCGGTCAGCGACCCAGCCGGTGACCGGGAGCAGCAGCACGGGAGGGCCGAACTGCAGTGCCATCACGATGCCGACCGCTACCGCGTTGTTGTCGGTGAGCTCGGTGAGCACGAGCCAGTCCTGGGCGGTGCGCTGCATCCACGTCCCGACGTTCGAAACGAGGGCGCCCGCCGCCCACAGCCGATAGTTGTAGCCGGCAAGAGACCGGAAGGTCGCGCTGGTCACGAATCGGCACGCTCTCGAGTTGTAGCAGATGCTGCGTGCATAGATTGTTAGCCTATCAAATTAGCAATGCTAACAAGTTACGCTCGCGGACTGCTGCTTCGCAAGGACTTGCGCGCCGCCCGGAAAGCACCCTCTCCGCGGCACACAGCTGCAGCGCCTCAGTGTGGCGAGAACTCCCCCGCAGGCGAGAGCGCGTACTCGGATCCCGACGGCGTTCGCGACAGCACGCCGTAGTCGACAAGGTGCCGCCGAAGCCTCGCGGTGTCCTCGTCGAACCTCAGGAGCCGCTCGTTCAGCTCGGGCTCGGCGAGGCGCTCGTCGGGAGCGATGACGTGGGCGGCGATGAATCCCAGGAGCTCGACGCGATCGTCAGGCTTCGAGGGGTATCGGTCGACGCGGCCGTCCCGGCGCAGGTAGCGCTCGGGCCCTGCCTGCGGCGATTCCTCAGCGGTCTCACGCAGAAGCGTTCGCAACGCAGAGCCGTCGGCGATGAAGCGATCGCCGTCCGCGACGATCAGACCGGCACGTTCGAGCTGACGCACGCTCTTCGGCGGCGCGTCGGCCACGTCGTGCCCGAGCACGACGTGCGCGTACGCGCGGCGCGCCTCGGCATTGGCGAGCGCTGCGACGACGGCGCGCCAGGAGATCGATGATTCCTCGGTCATGTCGCAACACTAACCGCAGGCGCGAGCGATCAGGCGGTCACGAGTCGCTCGACGAAGAGCGCGATACCCACGAGGATCATCGCGGCGCCCGAACAGCGCGTGACGATGCGGGCAACGCTCGGGCGAGCGCGAAGCACAACGCGAGCTCCGGCGCCGACTCCCGTGTAGACGAGGGCGCTGCTCGCGATGTGCACGAGGCCGAGCACGAGAATCTGGACGCCGATGGGCCAGTTCGTGTGCGCGTCGGCGAATTGCGGTACGAGGGCGACGAAGAGGATGAACACCTTCGGGTTCAGTCCGCTCACGCCGAAGCCCGTGAGCACCTGGCGCCACGGGGACTCGGCCTCCCCGACGGCTTCGCCGGCGTACGGCGCCGCCGGCCGCCGGAGCAGTCCGATGCCGAGCCAGACGAGGTAGGCGCAGCCGGCGATCGTGAGCACCGTGAGCAGAACCGGGGCTCCGGCCACGAGCGCGCCGACGCCCGCGGCGACGACGAGGGCGGCGAGCAAGTGTCCGCTCAGCATGCCGCCGACAGCCGGAAGCACCGTGCGATTGCGCAGCCCGGCCGAGATCGCGTATGCCCAGTCCGCGCCCGGGGTGATCACGAACATGAATGACACCGCCCAGAACGCGACGACGGTTCCGATGGCCACGTCTGCTCCCTTCCGCACGCACCGTGCGCCGCGACAGAAGAAGACTATGAGCATTGTGCCGAAAAGTGCTTCCGTTGTTTCGACACTCTGCGGACTACTGAGCAAGAATGTGATGCATGGACGCCGTGGATCGAAAGATACTTGCCGAGCTGCAGAACGATGGCCGGCTCTCACTCACCGAGCTCGCGGAGCGGGTGAAGCTGAGCCTCTCACCCTGCCACCGGCGGCTGCGCGCCCTCGAGCAGTCGGGAGCGATAACCGGCTACAAGGCGCAGCTCGACGCGGCGACCCTCGGCCTCGGGTTCGAGACGCTCGTCTTCGTGTCGATGCGCGATGCATCACGCGACACGCTCATCGCGTTCGAGCGCGAGATCGGCGAGATCCCGCACATTCTGCAGGCGCAACGGCTCTTCGGCGATCCGGACTATCTGTTGCGCGTCATCGCACGCGACCTGCGGGCGTTCCAGACGTTCTACGACGAGGTGCTCTCCGGACTCCCGGGGGTTCAGCGCCTCACGTCGACGCTCGTGATGAAGACCGTCGTCGAGGACCGGGCCCTCCCCCTCTGATCGCCGCTACGCGAGAAGCACGGCGGCTCCAGCACGGCGCAGCTCCTCGATCGCGGCGGTTTCCGCGGCGGCATCCGTCACGATCGTGTCGACGTCCGCGAGGTCGGCGACGTGGCCGACGGTCACGCGGCCCAGTTTGGACGCGTCGGCAGTGATGACCACTCGGTCGGATGCCGCGATCATGGCGCGCTTGATCTCCGCCTCCGGCAGGTTCACGTTCGTGACTCCTGCAGTTGCGTCGACGCCATTGCAGCCGAGCACGGCGAGGTCGGCATGCACGCTGCCGATGATCTGCTGCGCCATCGGGTTGACGAGGGAGTGCTGAAGCGGGCGGAGCGCGCCGCCCGTGACGATGACGCTGAGCCGCGGCACCGCCGCTTCGAGGGCGAGCGCCGTGGACAGCCCGTTCGTGATCACGACGACATCGCGGAGGTCTGCGCGTTCGACGAGGGCCCGAGCGACGGCGAGCGCCGTCGAGCCGACGTCGAGGAAGACGCTCTGCCCGGAGTCGATCATCGCGGCGACGCGGCGGCCGATGGCGCGCTTGGACTCGGCCTCCGATCGCTCCGACTCCTCGACGGGCGACTCGGGAACAGCGCCGGCCGACACCGCTCCGCCGTGCACGCGCCTCACGCTGCCCGACTCGACGAGAGCGTCGAGGTCGCCGCGCGCCGTGACACCCGACACCGCGAAGTCGCGCGCGATATCGGCGACGCGGATGTAGCCGCGCTGCTCGAGCCGCTCGCGGATGCGAACGCGGCGAAGCTCGGCAGGCAGGGTCTCGGCATCCGTCACTCGCACAGTTTCGCTTACTTTACTTTACTTTTCAATACGCAAGCGTTAGATTCGGTGCGCAGATCCACGACGGACGGAACGCATGACCTCCCCCTCTTCGACAGTTCTCAGCGGCGGCATCACGACGCAGTCGCACCGCCTCGCCGATGGCCGCGAGCTCATCTACTTCGACGATCCGGGCACGACGCTCCCCCGCGAGCGCGCGGCCGACGCCCGCGAACTCGACCCTCGACCGGCGACGGCGACGATGCGCCAGGACCCCCTCACGGGCGAGTGGATCTCGATCGCAGCCGCCCGGCAGAACCGCGCGTTCCTGCCGCCTGCCGAGCTCGATCCGCTCGCTCCGCAGTCGCCGACGAACCCGTCGGAAGTGCCGAGCGATTACGACGTCGCCGTGTTCGAGAACCGCTCGCCGTCGTTCGGCCCGCTCACCGTCGACGACCACGCCCCTTCCGGACTCGACGACCTCGCCGAGATCGGCCTCGAGCGAACGCGCACATCTGTGGGCCGCTGCGAGGTCGTGTGCTTCTCGCCGGCCCGCGAAGGCTCGTTCGGCTCACTCAGCCGCACGCGAGCCCGCACCGTCATCGAAGCGTGGGCCGAACGCACGCGAGCGCTGTCCGAGCTCCCCGGCGTGCAGCAGGTATTCCCGTTCGAGAACCGCGGGGTCGAGATCGGCGTCACGCTGCAGCATCCGCACGGCCAGATCTACTCCTACCCCTACGTGACTCCGCGCACCCAGCGACTGCTCGCCGCCATCGACTCCTATGGGCCGAGCCTCATGGGCGACATCCTCGCGCGTGAGCAGGCCGGCGATCGGATGCTGCTGCGCGGCGAGCACTGGAGCGCCTTCGTGCCGTTCGCGGCACGCTGGCCGGTCGAAGTGCACATGCTGCCGCACCGGCACGTCGCCGACTTCGCCGAGACCACGGCCGAGGAGCGCGATGAGCTCGCGGGGCTGTATCTCCGCCTGCTGCGCGGCGTCGACGCCCTCTACGACACACCGACGCCGTACATCGCGGCGTGGCATCAGGCGCCCGTGCACACGGGTCGCGACAGCGTGCGGCTCATGCTGCAGCTGACCTCGCCCCGTCGCGCCGCCGACAAGCTCAAGTACCTCGCCGGGTCCGAAGCGGCGATGGGCGCGTGGATCGGCGACATCCCGCCCGAGACCGCCGCCCAGAACCTTCGCGACGCGATTGCCCGCGCCGACCGCGCCCACCCCGTCGAGCCCCAGGAGTCCCGATGACACTCTCCCCGCAGACCGCCGCCGACGGCTTCACCTCGCGCTATGGTCGAACGCCCGACGGGCTCTGGCAGGGATCGGGCCGCGTCAACCTCATCGGCGAGCACACCGACTACAACGACGGGTTCGTGCTGCCCTTCGCCATCGATCGCTCGACGGTCGTCGCGGTCGGCGCGCGCGACGACCGCACCGTGCGCATTTCGAGCGACTTCGCGGATGCCGCAGAGACGGCCGCTCTCGACGACCTCGCCGCGGAGGCCCTCGCGCCCGGCACGCTGAGCGGCTGGTCGGCGTATCCGTTCGGCGTCATCTGGGCGCTCGGCCGGTTCGGCGCCGATCTGTCGGCCGTGTCGGGCGTGGACGCCCACGTCGCCTCCGACGTGCCAACGGGCGCCGGCCTCTCGTCGTCCGCCGCGCTCATGTGCGCCGTCGCGACGGCGCTGAACGACGAATGGCAGCTCGGCTTCGACGCGCCGACCCTCGCCCGCATCGGCCAGCTCGCCGAGAACAAGGCCGTCGGCGCCCCGACCGGGATCATGGACGAGAGCGCATCCCTCCTCGGCCGCCGCGACGCCGCCGTCTTCCTCGACTGCCGCTCGCTCGACTCCGAGATCATCGACCTGGGCTTCGAGCAGGCTGGCCTGCAGCTGCTCGTCATCAACACCCGCGTCGACCACGAGCACGCGACCGGCGGCTACGCCGAGCGGCGCGCATCGTGCGAGAAGGGCGCCCGAGAGCTGGGCGTCTCCTCGCTGCGCGACCTCGACGTCGGCGATCTCCCGCGGGCCGAGCGCGAGCTCGACGATGTGACCTTCCGCCGCGTCCGTCACATCCTCACCGAGAACGAGCGCGTCCTCGACACCGTGCGCACCCTGCGCACCGAGGGCCCGCGCGCGATCGGTTCCCTGCTCGACGCCTCGCACGTGTCGATGCGCGACGACTTCGAGATCTCCGTTCCCGAGCTTGATCTCGCTGTCGCGACGGCTCAGCGCAGCGGCGCGCTCGGCGCGCGCATGACCGGCGGAGGCTTCGGCGGCGCCGCGATAGCGCTCGTCGACGCCGCACGCATCGATGCGGTGTCGGATGCCGTCACGCGCGCCTTCGCCGACGCGGGCTTCCGGGAGCCCGAGCTGTTCACGGTGCGCGCCGCCGACGGCGCCGGTCGCGTGCGCTGAGCCCGAATATGACGCGGTCGATTACCGCGACAACGCAGTTCTCGCTAGCCTGAAAGAACAATGACGGACTCATATCCCCCTACGTCTGCAATCTCCATCGTTCGCGCTCGCCAGCACCTCGACGTGCCGGAAGCCCTGCGCGCCGACGTTCACCAGCTCGGTGAGCTGCTCGGCCGCGTGCTCATCGAGACGGGCGGTCAGGATCTCCTGACCGACGTCGAGCAGCTGCGCGGCCTCACCATCGCCGCCTACGAGAACGAGGACTCCGAAGCCTTCGAGAAGGCCGAGAAGCTCGTCGACGGCTTCACTGCGGCGCGAGCGGAGCAGGTGGCGCGCGCGTTCACGTGCTACTTCCACCTCGTGAACCTCGCGGAGGAGCGGCACCGTGTGCGCGTGCTGCTCGAGCGCGAACCCGACGCCGACGGCGACGTGGCGAGCTCGTTCACCGCGACGATGGACGCGCTCGTGTCCGAACTCGGCGAGGACGGCGCCCAGGCGATGCTCGACGGCCTCGAATTCCGGCCCGTGCTCACCGCGCACCCGACAGAGGCGCGGCGTCGCGCTGTCGCCTCGTCGATCCGCCGCATCGGCGAGCTCGTGGCCGAGAACGACGACCCACGTCTTGGCAGCTCCGCCCGCGTCGAGATCAAGCGCCAGCTGCTCGGCGAGATCAACACGCTGTACCGCACGGCCCCACTGCGCTCGACCCGGCCGACGCCCCTCGACGAGGTGCGCACGGCCATGAACATCTTCGACCAGACGCTCTTCCAGACGGTGCCCGAGGTGTACCGCCTCATCGACGACCGCCTCACGGGCAAGGCCGCCGGAACGCTTCCCCCCAAGTCGCACGCCTTCGTGCACTTCGGCAGCTGGATCGGCGCCGACCGCGACGGCAACCCGAACGTCACCGCGAAGATCACCCGGCAGGCCGCCGAGATCCAGTCCGAGCACGTGCTGCTCGGTCTCGAGCACGCGGCGAGCCGAGTGGGCCGCACCCTCACGCTCGACGCGGGCGACACTCCGCCGAGCGCCGACCTTCTCGCGCTCTGGCAGCGCCAGCGCGGCCTCGCCGACGAGCTCACGAACGAGATAGCGACGCGTTCCCCGAACGAGCCGCACCGGCGCGTCGTGCTCATGATCGCGGAGCGCATCGCCGCCACGCGACGCCGCAACGCCGACCTCGCCTACGCGGTCCCACAGGAGCTGCTCGATGACTTGCGCATCGTGCAGTCCTCCCTCGTCGACGCGGGCGATGTCCGCAACGCCTACGGCGAGGTGCAGACGCTCATCTGGCAGGTGGAGACCTTCGGCTTCCACCTCGCCGAGCTCGAAGTGCGCCAGCACTCCAAAGTGCACCGCCAGGCCCTCGCGGAACTCGACGCCGGTGCCTCGCACAGCGAGATGACGGACGAAGTGCTCGACGTGTTCCGCACGATCGGCATCCTCCAGGACCGGTACGGGGTGGATGCCGCCAGACGCTACGTCATCTCCTTCACGCAGTCGACCGAGGACATCGCGAACGTCTACCGCCTCGCCCGCTACGCCTATGGCACGGCCACTCCCCCGGTTCTCGACGTGGTTCCGCTGTTCGAGACGTTCGCCGACCTGCATGCGGCGCCGCAGATCCTCGACGAGATGATCCGGCTGCCCGAGGTCGCCGCCCGCCTGGAGCAGACCGGGCGCCGGCTCGAGGTCATGCTCGGCTACTCCGACTCCTCGAAGGACGTCGGCCCCGTCTCGGCGACGCTCACGCTCTACGACGCTCAAGACGAGATCGTCAAGTGGGCCGAGAGCAACGACATCGTGCTCACTCTGTTCCACGGTCGCGGTGGCGCTCTCGGCCGCGGCGGCGGGCCGGCCAACGAGGCCGTCATGTCACAGCCGCCCGGCTCCGTCGAGGGACGCTTCAAGCTCACCGAGCAGGGCGAGGTCATCTTCGCCCAGTACGGCAACCCGACGATCGCGGTGCGTCACCTGGAGCAGATCGCCTCGGCGACGCTGCTCGCCTCGAGTCCGTCGAATGGGCGCCTCAACGACTCGGCCGCGACGCAGTTCGCCGACATGGCGAAGGCCATGGACGACTCGAGCCGCGAGCGCTTCTACGAGCTCGTGCATGCAGACGGCTTCGCGCCGTGGTTCGCGCAAGTGACGCCGCAGGAGGAGATCGGCCTGCTTCCTCTCGGCTCGCGTCCCGCGCGCCGCGGGCTCTCTGTCGAGTCGCTCGAGGACCTGCGCGCGATCCCGTGGGTGTTCTCATGGTCGCAAGCGCGCATCAACCTCGCCGGCTGGTTCGGGCTCGGCACGGCCCTCGAATCCGTCGGCGACGCCGAGCAGGTGAAGAAGGCGTACGCCGAGTGGCCGCTGTTCACGACGATGATCGACAACGTGCAGATGTCGCTCGCGAAGACCGACGCTCGCATCGCCGCGCGCTACCTCGCGCTCGGCGGTCGGGACGAGCTCGCGAAGCTCGTTCTCGACGAGATGGAGCTGACGCGCAAGTGGTCGCGCATCGCGAGCGGAAGCGACGATCTTCTCGACAACCGGCCCGTGCTGCAGCGCGCCGTCCGGTTGCGCAGCCCGTACGTCGACGCTCTCTCGCTGCTGCAGCTGCGCGCGCTGCGCTTCCTGCGCAGCACCGACACGAGTGAGGCGGAGAACGCGCTCGATGAGGCGCGCCGCCTGCTTCTGCTCTCGGTCAACGGCGTTGCCGCGGGCCTGCAGAACACGGGGTGAGCCGCGGCGGGATCCGCGTTCACGTGTGAGCAGGCCAGCACCCCGCGTATGGTGACGTTGTGAGCACAGACATCTGGGCCAGCCTGGCCGACGTCTTCGCCGACGAGGCCTACGCCTCGGCGAAAGGTCACGTGCGAACGCGTGTGCTGCACCGGCAGCTGCTCGAGCACCTGCCGAAAGCGCCCGCGAGCGTTCTCGACGTCGGTGGAGGGGCGGGACACCAGTCGTTCCCGCTCGCCGCGGCCGGCTAAGACGTGACGCTTCTCGATTCGTCGCCCGCGATGCTCGACAAGGCGAGGCGACGGCTCGCGCTGCTTCCCGCCGACATCACCCGCCGGGTGAGCCTTGTCGAGGGGGACGGCACGGATGCCGCACGGGCCATGAACGGCCGGCGGTTCGACGCAGTGCTGTGCCACGGCGTGCTCGGCTACCTCGACGACCCTGAGCCGATGGTCGACGAGCTGTGCCGGCTCCTCGCGCCTGCCGGCATCCTGTCGATAATGACGGGCAATGCGGCCACGATGGCCGTCCGGCCCGCGCTCGAGCAGCGCTGGTCGGATGCGCTCGCCTCGTTCGACGCCGACACCGAGATCGGCGTGCTCGGAGTGCCGTCACGCGCCGACACGGTCGAGTCGCTCAGCGGGCTGCTGCGTGCACGCGGCGTCGAACCGGTCGACTGGTACGGCGTGTGGCTGTTCGCCGACTGGCTCGAGTTCGGCGGGGCTCACGTCGACACGTCGGACCGGGAGCGGCTCGCGGCGATGGTCGACGTCGAGTTCGAGGCCGCGCGGCGCGACCCGTACCGGCAGCTCAGCCGCGTGTTCCACCTGGTGGGCCGCACGGCGGTCTGATGCGCCTGCCGGCGCTCAGGCCAGCTGGCGCTCCGCCGCCTCGACGACATTCGTCATGAGCAGCGCGACGGTCATCGGACCGACGCCGCCCGGGTTCGGGGACAGATAGCCGGCGACCTCGGCGACGCCCGGATCGACGTCGCCGAACACCTTCGATTTGCCGGTCTCGGGATTCGCCTCCCGCGTGACGCCGACGTCGAGAACGGCGGCTCCCGGCTTGACGTCCTCGGGCTTCACGAGATGCTTGACGCCCGCGGCGGCGACGATCACGTCAGCCTGCTTCAGGTAGTTCGGCAGGTCGACGGTGCCCGTGTGGGTGAGGGTCACTGTCGCGTTGAGGTCACGGCGAGTGAGCAGCAGCCCGATCGAGCGGCCGATCGTGACGCCGCGGCCGACGACGACGACGTGCCTGCCCTTGAGGTCGTAGTCGTTGCGCAGCAGCAGCTCGATGACCCCGCGCGGCGTGCACGGCAGCGGCGTCGCGATCGGCGCGTTGACGTTGAGCACGAGCCGGCCGAGGTTCGTCGGGTGGAGTCCGTCGGCGTCCTTCGCGGGGTCGATGCGCTCGAGGATCGCATCGGTGTCGAGGTGCTTCGGCAGCGGCAGCTGCACGATATAGCCGTGACATGCGGGGTCGGCGTTGAGCTCGTCGATGAGAGCTTCCACGTCCTCTTGCGTCGCGTCGGCTGGCAGTTCGCGCTGGATGGAGTTCATCCCGATCGCTGCCGACTGCTTGTGCTTCATGCCGACGTACAGCTGCGAGGCGGGGTCGGCGCCGACGAGCACCGTCGCGATTCCCGGTGTGACGCCGCGCGCCTTCAGCGCGGCGACGCGCTCGGTGAGTTCGGCGCGGATCTCAGCGGACGCCGCGCGGCCGTCGAGGATTTGTGCGGTCATGCTCGGCTCCCCGACTACTGCTGCAGGCCCGGGTACAGCGGGAACGCCTGCGTGAGCTTCGCCACGCGCTCGCGCAGTCCTGGAAGGTCGGCGTCGGGGCGCATCGTGAGAGCGATGATGTCGGCGACCTCCGCGAACTCGGCATCGCCGAAGCCGCGGGTGGCGAGCGCCGGCGTGCCGATGCGCATGCCGCTCGTGACCATCGGCGGGCGCGGGTCGAACGGCACGGAGTTCTTGTTCACCGTGATGCCGACCTCGTGCAGGCGGTCCTCGGCGTCCTGCCCCGACAGCGCGCTTTCGCGCAGGTCGGCGAGCACGAGGTGCACGTCGGTGCCCCCGGTGAGGACGTTGACGCCCGCGGCGCGTGACTCGTCGGAGGTGAGCGCCTCGGCGAGCAGCTTCGCGCCGCTCAGCGTGCGTTCCTGCCGGTCCTTGAACTCGTCAGTCGCCGCGAGAAGGAACGCCGTCGCCTTCGCCGCGATCACGTGCATGAGCGGGCCGCCCTGCTGGCCGGGGAAGACGTTGGAGTTGAGCTTCTTCGCCAGAGCAGTGTCGCGCGAGACGATGAAGCCGGAGCGGGGGCCGCCGATGGTCTTGTGCACCGTCGACGAGACGACGTCGGCGTACGGCACGGGCGAGGGGTGAAGGCCAGCGGCGACGAGACCGGCGAAGTGCGCCATGTCGACCCACAGGGTCGCACCGACCTCGTCGGCGATCGCGCGGAACGCGGCGAAGTCGAGCTGGCGCGGGTAGGCGGACCAGCCGGCGATGATCACGCTCGGCTTGTGCTCGAGCGCCTTGTCGCGCACGACGTCCATGTCGACGAGGAACGTCTCAGGGTCGACGCCGTACGAGACGGCGTTGTACAGCTTGCCCGAGAAGTTGAGCTTCATCCCGTGGGTGAGGTGGCCGCCGTGGGCGAGCTCGAGACCGAGGATCGTGTCGCCAGGAGTCGCGATCGCCGATAGCACGGCGGCGTTCGCGGAAGCGCCCGAGTGGGGCTGGACGTTCGCGTACTCGGCGCCGAAGAGCTTCTTCGCGCGCTCGATGGCGAGCGACTCGGCGATGTCGACGTACTCGCAGCCGCCGTAGTAGCGGCGCCCCGGGTAGCCCTCGGCGTACTTGTTCGTGAGCACGGAACCCTGCGACTGCAGCACCGAGACGGGAACGAAGTTCTCGCTCGCGATCATCTCGAGGTAGTCGCGCTGCCGGCCGAGCTCCTTCTCGAGGACCTCGGCGATCTCAGGGTCGACCTCCGCGAGCGGGGCGTTGAACGTGTCGGTCATGGGTGCTCCTTCGTGACGGGCGGACTGGATCGTAACCGTTTCGGCCCAGGCGTGCGGCCGAATCCGCCTCAAGAACGAGGATGCACTGTCGCTCCCCGATGGTGGCCCATCTCATACGCCAGTCGCGACGGGTCAAGCATAACAGCGGATGCCGTCGGCGACCGTCGCAATTCAGTCCTCGCTTCGCGGGCTCTCCGTCCGCTCTTCCACCGGCGCTTCCTCGGGCGGCAGCGCTCCGCCCTCGCCTTCCCAGCGGTCGATCTGCTTGGCGGGGACATGCCTGCGCTTCGGCCGCGTGAACGCCGCCTTCAGCCTCTCCGTGAACGTGCCCATGGCCTCACCATAGCCATTTGGCGCAGGAAAGCCAGCCGCTCAGATTCCCAGCACGGCCTTCGCTATCGAGAAGTAGATGAGCAGTCCCGTCGCATCGCAGAACGTCGTGATGAACGGCGTCGAGAAGACGGCCGGGTCGACCTTGATCTTCTTCGCGATGAGCGGCATCGACCCGCCGACTGTCGCCGCCATAGCGCAGATGCACAACAGCGTCGTGCCGATGACGATTCCGAGGGACAGATCGTAGACGACTGACGCGAGTGCGAAGCCGAGCGTACCGAGCAGCAGGCCAAGCAGGATGCCGACGCGCACCTCGCGCAGCATCACCTTCGCGATGTCGCGCGTGCGCACGTCGCCCACGGCGAGCGCACGCGTGATCGTCGTCGCCGCCTGCGATCCGGTGTTGCCGCCGGTTCCCGTGAGCAGCGGGATGAAGAGGGCGAGCGCGACCATATCGCCGAGAGTCGCCTCGAACACTTCAAGCACTTGCACGGTCAGGAGCGCGGAGACGGCGAGCACGAGCAGCCACACGACGCGAGAGCGCGCGATGCGCAGGATCGACGTCGACAGGTAGGGCCGCCGCAGCGGCTCGCTGCCTCCCGCGCGAGCGACGTCCTCCGCCTCGGCCTCGCGCAGGATGCGGCTCGCGTCGTCGGCGGCGAGGATTCCGACGAGGCGCGTCTCGCGGTCGACGACAGGCAGTGCGAGAAGTCCCTGTTGGCTGCACAACCGAGCCGCATCCTCCGCGTCCTCACTCGCCGTCACCGAGATGACGGGGCGCATGATGTCGCCGATGAGCGTGTCGCCGTCGTTCGCAAGCAGCTCCCTGAGGCTCACGATGCCGACGAGGCGCCGCTCGCCGTCCGTGACGGGTACGGCGTAGATCGTGTCGGCGCGATCGACGTCGGCGAGCACGCTCTCAAGCGCGGCGGCGACCCGCCACTCCGGATGCGCGAGCGTGAACTCCGGACTCATGCGGCGGCCGACCGAGCGGCTCGGGTAGCCGAGCATGATCGTGGTGACCCCGCGCTCGCTCTCGTCGAGCCCCGACAGCAGCCGCTGCGCGACAGTCGCGGGCACTTCGTCGAGGAGCGTCACGCGATCATCGGGCGGCAGCTCGGCGAACAGCGCAGTGACGTCGGCGTCCTGCAGCCCCCGAATGAGCTCGCCCTTCGTCGCGGTCCCGAGCTTCTCGAATACGTCGACGGCGCGTGCCTTCGGCAGAAGCCGGAACACCACGGCGGCGCGACGGCGCGGACTGTGCTCGATCCGGTGCACGATCTCGCGCGTTCCGAGCTCGCGGAGAAGCCGGGCGACATCGGACAGCCGGTCCTCGGCGATCGCCTCATCGATGCGGGTCTGGGTCTCAGTCGGCTCGCTCACTCGGCACCTCCCCCGCAAGGCTTGCACACCGCGCGGAGAAAGCGCTCACATCCAGTCGAGGCGCTGCCCGTGCGGCGCGGCGAACGCGACGGGTCGCGCGTCGAACGAGACGATGAACCGATTCTCATCGGCGCGGACGCCGCCTGGGACCTGCGCATCGATGCGCGGGAAGACACCGCGACCCTCGTAGGAGATCCAGCGGGCGGGCAGCGACCTCATCTGATCGAAGAAGCGATCTCGGCCAGCAGCGTCGAGGTAGGCGAGCACGGCCGTGTGCTGCACGACGGGCGTCACCCCGCTCGGCACGGCGGCCACGAGATCCCCGATGCGCTCGTTGAGGTCGCCCTCGATGAGCGCGGGCGGAGTCGTGCGGGCGATGCCGATGGCGGCATCCAACCGTTCCTCACGCTCGCGCTGCCCCGGCCAGACCAGTGCCCGCAGCCAGCGGGCGTCCTCGGGCCGGGACACGTCGAGAGGGTGCAGGTCGACACCCGTGCGCGACACGATGCGCGGCATCCGCGTCGGGAACGGCACGGCTCCCGTCGTCTCGCAGCGGGTGACGACGGCGGAGCGGCCGTCGTCGGGATCGAGGCGGTGCGCGTCGTCGTACGTGTGGCTGTAGCGGTCGGGGAACAGGCACAATCCGCCCGAGGCGCCGACCTCGATGAGCGCGACGGGGCCGTCGATCTGCGCGAGGAGGGTGAGCAGAACGCCCGTGCGGTTCGGCTCGTTCGTCTGCGTGCGGTGCTCGAGCGCGACCGCTCGCACGCGGGGCCACGCGTCGACGAGCCACGCCGTGAAGTCGGCGGGCGCATGCTCGGGCGCATCCAGATAGCGCGCGGAGGCGAGAACGAGGTTGGGCTGCTGCTTCGCCGGCGGGAGTTCGGCGATGCGCGCGCAGAGTTCCTCGTCGACGGCGATCGCCTCGCACACGGCCTCGTAGAACGCGGAGTTCCCGTGCGCCTCCGAGCGGGCGAAGCGCGCGTAGCGGTCGGAGACCGCGAGCAGGTTGTCGTCGTCGAGGGGCTGCACCTCAGGCCACCGTGATTCCGAGATGCCCGGCGAGCAGCGGCGCGAGGCGCAGCAGCTGATCCTCGTCGACGATGGCTCCGGCCAGTCCCCCGATGCCCGTGATGCGCGTGAGTTCGACACCGCGAAGGTCGACGTCGCGCAAGGTCGCGCCCGTGACGTCGAGAGTGTCGATGCGGCAGCCTGCGAGCGAAACGCGCGTCGCCCGCGCCTGCCCGAGATCGAGCTCGTCGATGCGGCAGTCCTCGAAGACGACGTCGATGAGCGCGCTGCCGCGCAGGTTGACGTAGCCGAGCTTGCAGTCGCTGACGAGCACCCGGTCCCACCGGCCGTCGTAGAGCTCGGCCGAGCCGATGCGGGAATGGGTCAGCTCGACGTCGCGCAACGTGCCGGACGGCGCGGACAGCACGGCGCCGTCCGCGTTCGCGATCGTGCACTCGAGAAGTCGCGCGCCGCGGGCCTTGAGGCCCTCGATGGCTGCCGAATCGATCGCGCACTCGAGGAACTCGACGTCGGGAAGCGTGCGGCCGGCGAGATCGGCGCGGGCGATCCGCTCGCCCTCGCGGCGGTCCCCCGGCAGGAAGTCGTCGAGGTCGGCGTCGACCAGCCCGGACAGTGTCACGGGATCAAGGCGGGGTGCGCGGTTGGCCATGGCCCCACGCTACTGCGTGCTCCCGGCATCCGGTCTGCCCTCCCCTAGACTCTCGCTCGAACGTCAGCGTCGATTGGAGCCGTGTGATCCCCGTCCTCATTCCCCGTCCGCGTGTCGTCGAGGAGCAGGGCGGTGACCTCTTCCTGCTGCGTCGCGAGACGCGCATCGTCACGCGGCGGCCGAAGCTCGGCGAGTACCTCGCGGGGCTGCTGCGCCCGGCCACCGGCTTCGCGCTCCCCGTCACGGCCGGCGAGCGGAGCGAGGGGGACATCGTTCTCGCCGGCGGCGGCGCTGCGGGCGACGCGTCCGAGGCCTACGCGCTGAGCGCCGACGCGGCTGCGGTCACGATCACGGCGGAGCATGATGCGGGGCTGTTCGCGGGCATCCAGACGCTGCGCCAGCTCCTGCCCGCCGAGATCGAGCGGGACACCGTTCAGGATGCCGCGTGGGCGGTGCCCGCCGTTACTGTCGAGGACGCTCCGCGCTTCTCCTACCGCGGCGTCATGCTCGACATCGCGCGCCACTTCTTCGACGCCGACCAGATCATCCGGCTCATCGACCAGCTCGCGGCCGTGAAGATCAACCACCTGCACCTGCACCTGACCGACGACCAGGGCTGGCGGCTCGAGATCCCGGGCTGGCCCGAGCTCACACGCTCCGGCGCGGCGAGCGCGGTCGGCGGCGGGCCGGGCGGCTTCCTCACCACGGCCGACTTCGAGCGCGTCGTGCGGCATGCGGCATCCCGATTCGTCACGATCGTGCCCGAGGTCGACATGCCGGGGCACACGAACGCCGCGATCGTGGCGTACCCGGAGCTCGCGCCCGAGGGATACGCGATCGCCCCGTTCACGGGCATGGACGTGGGCTTCTCGTCCCTCAGCATCGAGGCGGAGGTCACCTATCGCTTCATCGACGAGGTCGTCGGGCACATCGCCTCCCTCACTCCCGGGCCGTACGTCCACCTCGGCGGCGACGAGTCGTTCGCGACGAAGGACGAGGACTTCTGCCGGTTCATCGAACGCGCGACGGCGATCATCGCCGCTCACGGGAAGACCCCGATCGGCTGGCACGAGATCGGGCTGTGCCGGGGTCTCCCCGCCGGCACGATCGGTCAGTACTGGAGCTACCGCGTGCCGCAGGACGACGCCGGCGAGCGCGCGCGATCGATCGTCGAGCAGGGCGGTTCGCTCATCCTCTCCCCCGCCGACGCCGTCTACCTCGACATCAAGCCCGAGGCGGGGTATCCCCTCGGCCTCGAGTGGACGGGAGCGCCGACGCCGCTCGCGCAGGTCGTCGACTGGGACCCGGCCACACTCGTGCCGGACGTCGGCGAAGAGCACATCCTCGGCATCGAGGCGCCCGTGTGGACGGAGACGATCGAAACGAGCGCAGACCTCGAGGCCATGGTCTTCCCGCGGGTCCTCGGCGTCGCCGACATGGCCTGGGCGGATGCCGCGACAGACGTGCCGCGTCGGGTCGCGGCGCTGCTGCCGCGGCTTGATGCCGCCGGCATCCGCTTCGGCCCCGCCTGAGCTCGCTCATGGGCACTTCGTGAGCTTTTGTGATTGAAGTATGCGTGCAATAATCAACTTCACGCACTTCTGAGAGGAACTTCGATGTCACAGCCCGGCGCCTACATGGCCACAGAACTCGCCAGCCAGCCCGATGTGTGGTCGCGCGCGATCGCACAGGGCGACGAAGGAAAGCTGCCTCCCGCCGGCGCGCGCATCGCCGTCGTCGGCTGCGGAACGTCCTGGTTCATGGCGCAGTCGTACGCCGCGCTGCGGGAGAGCGCGGGGCTCGGCATCACCGACGCCTTCGCCGCGAGCGAGGCCTTCATCGATCGCGACTACGACGCCGTCGTCGCCCTCACCCGCTCGGGCACCACGACGGAGGTCCTCGAGCTCCTCGAGCATCTCGGCGGCTCGACGCGCACGGTCGCCGTGATCGGCGACACCGCGACGCCCATCGTCGACATGGTCGACCAAGTCATCGCGTTCCCCTACGCTGACGAGACCTCGGTCGTGCAGACCCGCTTCGCGACGACGGCGCTCACGTTCTTCCGGCATTCAACCGGCGCCGACGTGAGCCAGCAGATCGCCGACGCGCACGCCGTGCTCGCGGAAGAACTGCCGGCTGAGCTCGTGCAGGCGGAGCAGTTCTCGTTCCTCGGCCGCGGCTGGACGACGGGACTCGCGCACGAGGCCGCCCTCAAGATGCGCGAGGCCTCGCAGTCGTGGACGGAGTCGTACTCCGCGATGGAGTACCGGCACGGCCCCATCGCGATCGCCGCGCCCGGCCGAGTGACGTGGATGTTCGGCGAGGCGCCCGAGGGGCTCGCCGGCCAGGTCGGCGCGGCGGGAGCGCACTTCGAGAACGCGAAAATCGATCCGCTCGCGGACCTCGTGCGGGCTCAGCGCGTCGCCCTGCAGCGCGCCCTCGACGCGGGCCTCGACCCCGACACGCCGCGCAACCTGACGCGCTCGGTCATCCTCGACGCATGAGCCCGCTGCTGGGCGCCGGCGCACCCGTGCTCGCGTTCGACGTGGGTGGTACCGACATGAAGTCGGCGCTCGTCGACGCCGACGGCGCGCTGCTCGGAGTGCGGCGCACGCCGACGCCCGTGCAGCCCGAGCACACCGAGCGGGCGGTGCTCCCGCTGCTCGGCGAGCTCGCGCGCGAGCTGCGGGCGCAGCATCCGCTCGTCGTTCCCGAGGCCATCGGGCTCGTCGCCCCCGGCGTCGTCGACGACGAGACGGGCATCGGCCTGTTCTCGGAGAACCTCAATTGGCGCGACGTGCCGTTCCGGCGTCTCGCCGCCGAGCAGTTCGGGCTGCCGGCCTCGTTCACGCACGACGTGCGCGCGGCCGGCGAAGCCGAATACCGCCTCGGTCCGTCGTCGCGGTTCCGCGACGTGCTCGTCGTCACGATCGGCACGGGAATCGCCGCCGCCGTCTTCATCGACGGAGAGCCGTATGCCGCGGGCGGCTACGCGGGCGAGCTCGGCCACTCCGTCATCACGCCCGACGGCGAATCGTGCGCGTGCGGCGGTCGCGGCTGCCTCGAGGCCATCGCCTCGGCGGGCGCGATCACGCGGCGTTACAACCGTGTAGCGGGCGCCGGCGTCACGGGCGCCAAGGACGTGCTCGCCCGCGCGCAATCGGGCGATGCGGATGCCGCTGCCGTCTGGTCGAGCGCCCTCGACGCCCTCGCCCTCGGGCTCTCGCACGCGGTCGCGCTTCTGGCGCCCGAGGCGATCGTGCTCGGCGGCGGTCTCGCGCAGGCCGGCGACGCGCTGTTCGTGCCGCTCGCGGAACGGCTCGAGCGCTTCCTCACCTTCCACCGCCGGCCGCAGCTCATGCACGCGAGCATCGGCGAGAACGCCGGGCTCGTGGGCGCGGCCATGCGGGCACGGGCCGTCCTGGAGCACGCATGATCATCACCGTCACCCCGAACCCCGCCCTCGACGCCACGATCACGCTCGATCACGTCACACCGGGTGGCACCCATCGGGTGGCGCCCGCGGTGCTGCGCGCGGGCGGGAAGGGCATAAACGTCGCTCGCGTGCTCGCCGAGCAGGGCGAGCAGGTGACGGCGATCGCGCCCGTGAGCGCGAGCGAAGTCGCGTTCGCCGACGACCTTGCGAGCGTGCCGCACTCGTTCGTCGGCACTCCCGAGCGCGTGCGCCGGTCGACGGCGTTCGTCGAGACCGGCACGGGAACGACGACGATCTTCAACGAGTCCGGAACGCCGCAGCCGCAGACGGTGTGGATCGAGCTCGGCGACGTCGTGAGCTCCCGGCTGCCCGAGGCACGGTGCCTTGTCGTGTCGGGCAGCTGCCCGCCCGAGGCGCCGGCCTCGCTCACCGCGAGTCTCACCGCCCTCGCGCGCAACGCGGGAATCCCGAGCATCGCCGATGCGACCGGCGAACAGCTGCTCGGCGCCGCACGAGCGGGAGCGAGCGTGCTCAAGCCCAATCGCGCGGAGCTCGCCGACACCACGGGCGAGAACGACCCGGTCGCGGGAGCCCGCGCGCTGCAGGCCCTCGGCGCGGGGACCGTCGTCGTCTCGCTCGGCGAGGACGGCATGATCGCCGTGCCCAGAGACCCGGATGCCGCCGTGCTGAGCGGCCGACTCGGCCGCGTGCTGCGCGGCAACCCCACGGGCGCGGGCGATGCGGCGGTCGCCGCCCTCGCCGCCTGCCTCGCCCGCGATCCGAACGCGGCGCTCGAGCCGCTGCTGCGCCGGGCGGTGGCCTGGTCAGCGGCGGCCGTGCTCATGCCGCTCGCGGGCAGCATCCATTCCTCTCATCCCGATCTCGCCGCCGAGGTCGCCGTCGAACCGCTGGAGTCCCGATGACCCTCACCCCCGCTCGCTCGATCATCACCTCGGCCGCGGCCGCGGGAACCGGCGTCGGCGCCTTCAACGTCATCCACCTCGAAACGGCCGAAGGACTCGTCACCGCCGCCGAGGAGACGGGGCTGCCTGTGATCCTGCAGGTGAGCGAGAACTGCGCGAAGTACCACGGAGGACTCGCCCCGATCGGTCGCGCGTGTCTCGCCCTGGCCGAGGAGTCGTCGGCGCGCGTCGCCGTGCATCTCGACCACGCCGAGGACGAGTCGCTCGCGCTTCAGGCGATCGACCTCGGGTTCGGCTCGGTCATGTTCGACGGCGCCACGCTGCCCTACGCCGAGAACGTCGCGGCGACCCGCCGCATCGTGCAGGCCGCGCACTCGGCCGGGGTCTTCGTCGAAGCAGAGCTCGGAGAGATCGGCGGGAAGGACGGCGCTCACGCTCCGGGCGTGCGCACCGATCCGGAGGAGGCGGTGCGCTTCGTCGCCGAGACGGGTGTTGACGCACTCGCCGTCGCCGTGGGCTCCTCGCACGCCATGACCGAGCGCGTCGCCGCCCTCGACCTCGAGCTCATCGCGCGCCTGCACGCCGCGCTCGAGGTTCCGCTCGTGCTGCACGGCTCGTCGGGCGTCGCCGATGACGTGCTCGCGGCCGCGGTGCGGGCGGGCATGACGAAGATCAACGTGTCGACGCACTTGAACGGGTTCTTCACGCACGCGCTTCGCCGCGTTCTCGACGAGAACCCCGCCGTCGTCGATTCCCGCAAGTACATCGCTCCCGCGCGCGCGGCGCTCTCCGCTGAAGCCGCGCGACTGCAGCGCCTGTTCGCCCTGGAGGAGACCGCATGAACCGCTCCGAGCGCCTCATGGCCGTGCTCGACCTGCTCGCCGAGAACGGCCAGCTCGAGGTCGACGACGTCGTCACCGCCCTCGACGTGTCGCCCGCCACGGTGCGGCGCGACCTCGACACGCTCGCCGCCCAGAACCTGCTCACGCGCACGCGCGGCGGCGCTGTCGGGCACTCCGTCTCGTACGACCTCCCGCTGCGTTACAAGCGCGGACAGCGCGCCGACGAGAAGGCCGCGATCGCGCGTGCGGCGAGCGCGCTCGTGCGACCGGGCGACATCGTCGGGCTGTGCGGAGGAACGACGTCGACCGCCGTCGCCTCCGAACTCGCCACGCGCGGCGACCTGCAGTCGAGTTCCGGAGCGCCGGGCCTCACCGTCGTCACGAATGCCATCAACATCGCCTCGCAGCTCGCGCTGCGCCCGCACATCAAGGTCGTCGTCACGGGCGGCGTCGTGCACGCGCGCTCCTATGAGCTCACCGGCCCGTACGCCGACCACGTGCTCGGCCAGCTCGGCATCGACATCGCGTTCATCGGCGTCAACGGCATCGATCCGGCGTTCGGCGCGACCGTTCACGACGAAGGCGAGGCCCGCGTCAACCAGCTCATGGCCGAGCGCGCCGCGAACGCGGTCGTCATCGCCGACTCCCTCAAGCTCGGCCGCCGCGCCTTCGCGTCCGTCGCGCCCATCTCGACGTTCCGCACCCTCATCACTGACGCGGGTCTCAGCGACGAGCAGCGCGCCGCCTTCGTCGCGTGCGGCATCGATGTGAAGATCGCCGCATGAGCACCGTCATCCACTCCGCCCGCCTCGTCACCGACGGCACGATCACCGACGACGCCTGGGTGGTGTTCGGGTCGGATGCCGCCGTCGCGGGGCGCGGCACGGGCGACGCCTGGCGCGCCCTCGCCCAGGGCGCCGCCGTCGTCGACGCCGCGGGCGACATCCTCACCCCGGGATTCATCGACATCCACGGTCACGGCGGAGGCGCCGCCGCGTACGATGACGGCGCCGACGCGATCGCGACGGCCGTCGCCGTGCACCGCGCGCACGGCACGACGCGCTCCGTGCTCTCCCTCGTCACGGCATCCGTCGACGATCTCGCCGCCCGCGCCGGAGTCATCGCCGATCTCGCGGGGCGCGACCCGCTCATCCTCGGCTCACACCTTGAAGGGCCGTTCCTCGACGTCGGGCACAAGGGAGCGCACACGCCCGAGCTGCTCACTGCTCCGTCGCGCGATGCCGTCGACACGCTTCTGGATGCCGCCGGCGGCACCCTCCGGCAAGTGACGATCGCGCCCGAGCTGCCGGGCGGGCTCGAGGCGATCGGCGCGTTCGCGCGCGCCGGCGTCACCGTCGCCATCGGGCACACCGACGCCGACTTCGACATGGCGTGCGCCGCGTTCGACGCGGGGGCGACGCTGCTGACACACGCGTTCAACGCCATGAACGGCATTCATCACCGCGCTCCCGGTCCGGTGGTCGCCGCGTTCAGCCGCGACGACGTCACGATCGAAGTCATCAACGACGGCACCCATGTGCACCCGCAGGTTGTGCGGCTGCTGTTCGCAAGCGCTCCCGGCCGGGTCGCCCTCGTCACCGATGCGATGGCCGCCGCCGGCGCGGCTGACGGCGCCTACACGCTCGGCGGCCTCGCCGTCACCGTCACCGACGGCGTGGCTCGCCTCGTCGACGGCGGCTCCATCGCCGGCTCGACCCTGACGCAGGACGAGGCGCTGCGGCGCGCTGTCACCGACGTCGGCCTGTCGCTCCCGGACGCCGTGGACGCTCTCACGCGCGTGCCCGCGCGCGCGATCGGCGCCGACGAGAGTCTCGGGAGTCTCTCGCCGGGCTTCGCGGCAGACGCGGTCCTGCTCAACGATGCCCTCGAGGTGCGTTCCGTCTGGGCGGCGGGCGATCAACTGCGCTGACTGCTCGCCCGGGGCGTTGGTCGAGACTCCTTTATAGGCGCTCTCCGGTCACTTCATGCCGAGTACCTCGGCACGATCAGAACTGGGGTTCGTCTGGGTAGTGGTCGGCCCATTTCTCGTCGTCGGGGCTCGGTGTCACCGTTTCGATTCCGAGAGGCTCCTCGTCGACGGTCGGTTCGACGCAGGGCGCGCTTCCGTTGAGAGTGTCGGTGGGTTCGAATCCGACGTTGGACTCTGGTCGGATCCGGTACGAGCGTCCGAGGGGTGAGGTCCAGATCACGGCACCGCTGTCGTCACGTTCGACGGCCCAAGTGGTCGCGTGTTTCAGGGTGTGATGCGAACGACACATGCTCTGGCAGTTGTCGATGTTCGTTTCACCGCCGTACTGCCAATCGACACGGTGATCGATATCGCATTGGCGTGCCGGCCGGTTGCACCCCGGAAAGCAGCACGTGACATCTCGGATCTCGATCGCCTTCCGCAGGTCCGCCGGTACGGCGTAGCGGTCTCGTCCGACGGAAAGCACCGCCCCGGTCTCCGGGTGGGTCAGCAGCCTTGTGAAGCTTGGCGCCTGCGCGGCGAGCCGGCGGGCGGTGTCCGGGTCGATCGGCCCGTACCCCTCCAGATCCGCCGGCTCGTTGCTCAGCCCGATCAGGGTCATCACCGGCACGGTCACGTGCACGCTGGGACGGATCGCCCGGCTGGAGTCGCCGTCTTCGCTGGCGGCTTCGCGGGTGAGGCCGGCCATGGTCGCGTCGCTGAACACGTCGGCCATGAGCTGGGCGATGGTGCGCTCATCTCCCGCCGCGCGCAGCGACTTCGCCGTCGTATGACAGGCGTTGTGCAGGCTCTGCACAACATCGATGGGGCCGTAGCAGGCGACCCAGCCCATTCCGTCGTGCCCCTTCCACAGCTCCACCCGCCGTTCCTCGACGGCGCTGGTGTGGCGTTCGGTGATCGTGTCCGGGTTCAGTCCCTCCCGGATACGGATCGCCTTGGTCTGCAGCTGCGGCGGTGTGCTGGTCTCGGCGAACTCCAACGCCGCGCGCTCGAACTCTTTCACGTCCTCCCGGTCGAGGCCGACGGACTCTCGGACGAGGCACTCCGCGTGCTGCATCGTGATCCGTCCCGCTTTCAACGATCGCAGCGTGTCGGGCAGTTCCGCCACGAGCACTTCCGCCGTGGACAGCAGGGAGCGCACCTTCTGGTCGGAAAGGTGCAACGCGAGCGCGAGTTCCGACGTGAGGGAGCGCCGGACCTGCTCCCCGGTCCGGCCCTCGACTGCGCCGGTGAACACCTCCGGACTCGACAAGGCGAGCTCGAGAACGTTCACCAGCTGGCCGGTCATCTTCGCCTGCGCCCGCGCGATACGGCCCTGCTGGGCGACGATCGTGTCGACCATGCCCGCGAGCCGGTCCCCCCGACGGCCGGGGGCCACCGGGATCATGGGGTCTGCCCCGCACTTCTTCTTCGCATTTCATGACGATAGTCAACCAGCAGCCACCGACATTGACTTAGAACATATGTGCGAAGCACAAAGCCTTGCCAATGATCGGTCTGTGGAGGAGAAGTGGAAGATGTTCCGGCTTTGGCGGCGTTCTCCCGAAGTCCGTCAGTGATCCAGCTTCGTGCCGATATCCACCCCTCAGCCACCGACGTCGCGTTCGGACGCAGCCACCATCGCGGCGGGTAGAGAGCTAGTCTCGCTTCTCGCGGTCGGCCTGCTCGATCCGGTGCGCCAGGTCATCGCGAATGAGCGAGGGCATGTGCACCTTCCCGCTCCGGTAGCCAGCGCGCCCGACCATGTGCGCCGAGATCGGTGCCGTGAGCCCTTGGAAGAAGATGATCGCTATCACGAGGGTGATCGTGGCGATCGTCGGCTTGTTGATGGCGACGTCGGCCGTCACAGCGATCAGACCGAGGATCTGCGGCTTCGTCGCGGCGTGCAGTCGTGACAGAACATCGGGGAACCGTACGAGGCCGACTCCCGCGGCGAGGCACAGCACGGCCGCGAGCAGCACGAGGATGATCGTGATCCAGTCACGCACGTCACCGGTCATGTGTCATCCCTCCCACCCATGAACCGCGCGACGCTGACCGAGCCGATGAACGCGAACGCCGCGAGCACGAGCAGCAGCGGCAGCGTCGTCGTGTGCCGGTTTATCGCCATCTCCGCGCCGAGCCCGCACATCACCGTGACGAGCAGAACATCAGTCGCGATGACCCGGTCGAGCAGACTGGGCCCGCGCACGACCCGATAGAGGGCGACGAGCGCGCCGGCGCCGAACAAAACGATCGCGATGCCGATCAGGATGTTCATGATCATGTCTCGTCCTCCTCGCTCTCTCCGCGTCCGTGCGAGGCCGGCTCGCCGGCCCGCACGCGCGCGATGTCAGCCTTCGTTCCGAGCGCGAGCGTGATGCGCTTCTCCGTCATGAGCACCTCGCGCTCGAACGCGGCCATCTCGGCGTCGTCGTGCACGTCGATCGTGTGCACGTAGAGCACCGACACCTCGCGGTCGACGTCGACGACGATCGAGCCGGGGACTATCGATATCGCTTCGGCCGTCCACGTCATGATGAGGTCGGAGCGCGTGCGCAGCGGAATCGCCATGATGGCGTTGCTCGGCTCGTAGCGCGGCTTGAGCACGAGCCAGGAGACGAGCACGGACGCCCGGCAGATGTCGAAAAGCAGCCGGAGCAGGAACACCGCCGTGTACCACGGGTTGATGCGGATGCTCATCTCGACGGCCGGGAGGTAGAAGACGACGGAGACGCCGAGCGCGAGGATCAGTCCCGTGAGCAGCGACAGCCACGTGAACTGTCCCCACAGCAGCATCCAGAGCAGCACGAGACCGGCGCCGAGCATGACCTGCCCGCCGATCTCGCCCGGAGCCAGCCGCGGGCTCATCGGTCTTCTCCGAATACGGCCGACACGTAGTTGTCGGGGTTGATGAGCGTGTGGGCCGCGCGCGCGGTGTAGTCGAGGATCGGGCCCGCGAGCACGGTGAGCGCGACGGTGATCGCGACCATGCCGGTCGTCGCACCGAGCATGAGCTTCGAGATGCTCTTCGTCATGACGGAGCCCGAGTCGTCAGGGCTCTCGTGCAGCGAGGCGAGGAGCGGCGACGAGTATCCGCGCACTTCGCCGCGGTTGCGCCAGAAGCCCATGTTCCACACGCGCACGAGCGCGTACAGGGTCAGCAGCGAGGTAGCCGCGCCTGCCGCGACGAGCACATAGGTGAGCCAGTCGGCGTCGGCGAGTCCGGCCTGGAACAGCGCAACCTTCCCAAGGAAGCCCGAGAACGGCGGAATCCCGCCGAGGTTCATCGCACCGATGAAGAACAGCACGGCGACCATCGGGGAGGCCTTGAGCACGCCGCCGAGCCTCGAGATCGACGTCGTCCCGCCCACGCGCTCGACGAGCCCGGCGGCGAGGAAGAGCGTTGTCTGGATCGCGATGTGGTGCACGATGTAGTACACGGTCGAAGCGAGGGCGAGCTCGCCGCCGACGGCGATGCCGAAGATCATGTAGCCGATGTGGCTCACGAGCGTGAACGACAGCAGCCGCTTGATGTCGGCCTGCGCGAGCGCGCCGAGGATGCCGACGATGAGCGTGAAGAACGCGACGACCATGAGCGGCACACGCAGCGGAACGTCGACGAACAGCACGTTGTCAGTGCGGATGATCGCGTAGACGCCCACCTTCGTGAGCAGTCCGGCGAACACCGCCGTCACGGGAGCGGGCGCGGTCGGGTACGAGTCCGGCAGCCAGAACGAGAGCGGGAACACGGCGGCCTTGATGCAGAACGCCACGAGCAGCGCGACGCACAGGATCATCTGGATGTCCATCGGCAGGTCGCGGATGCGCTCGGAGATGAGCGCGATCGTGACGGTTCCCGTCGCGCCGTAGATGAGCGCGATCGCGGCGAGGAAGATTATCGACGAGGTCAGGCTCACGACGATGTAGGTCACGCCCGCGCGGATGCGCGAGCCCGTGCCGCCGAGCGTGAGAAGCACGTAGCTCGCGGCGAGGAGCATCTCGAATCCGACGTACAGGTTGAAAAGGTCGCCGGCGATGAACGAGTCGAACACGCCCGCCGCGAGAACGAGGTAGGTCGGGTGGAAGATCGACACCGGCGTCTCTTCGTCGCTGTTGTCGGCGATTCCCTGCCCGATCGAGAAGATGAGGACGCCGAGCAGCATGAGGGCGGAGATCACGAGCATGATCGCCGAGAGCCGGTCGGCGACGAGCACGATCCCCCAGGGCGGCTCCCAGCCGCCGATGCCCACGACCGCTGTGCCGTTCTGGTCGATGTCGAAGAGGAGCGCGAAGCTCAGCAGCGTCACGAGCACGAGGCTCGCGGTGCTGACGACGACCTGCAGGCGGCTGCGGCGTCCGAGCGACAGCGTGACGGCCGCCCCGAGCAGCGGGATGACGACGACGAGCGGGAGGAGCGATTCGATCATCTCTCGTCCCCCTTGTGCGCGTCGGCCTCCGTGGCGTGCTCATCGCTCGCGTCGAGGATGTCCTGGATCGCCTTGTCGTCCTGGTCGACGGCGTCGAAAGCGGCATCCGTCGACTGCTCGGTCTCGCCCTTGTGCTCGTCGGGCACCGTGTCGCCCTGGTCGCCGAGCCGCGCGAGCCACCACGACCGGTAGATGAGTGCGAGCAGGAACGCCGTGATGCCGAAGTTGATGACGATGGCGGTGAGCATGAGCACTTGCGGCACGGGGTCGACCATCGGGGCGTCCGACGTCGTGTCGCTCACGATCGGCGCGGAGCCGCTCGGCCCGCTCATGATGAAGATCAGGATGTTCGTGGCGTTTCCCACGAGCAGGAAGCCGATGAGCACGCGCGTGAGACTGCGCTCGAGCATGACGTAGACGCCGGCCGCGTACACGACCGCCATGACGATGACGAGAGTGAGGGATGCCGTCATCGGTGACCTCCCCTCGCCTCGAGCGTGACTTCGGAGTCCTCGAGCTGCCGGTCGACTTCGCCGCCGAGGCTGCGCAGGATGTCGAGGATGAGCCCGACGACGACGAGGTACACGCCGATGTCGAAGATGGTCGAGGTGCCGAACGAGAGGTGACCGAGAAGCGGCACATCGCCCTCGATGTATGCCGAGGTGAGAATATCCGCGCCGAAGAAGAGCGACGCGGCGGCCGTTCCCGCGGCGAGAACGATGCCCGTGCCGAGGATCTTGCCCGCGTCGATCGTGACAGCCTCGGCGAGCTCGAAGCGGCCGCCCGCGAGGTAGCGCGCGATGAGGGCGAGGCCTGCGAGGAGGCCGCCGGCGAATCCCCCGCCGGGAGCGTTGTGCCCGACGAACAGCAGGTAGACGGAGACGAGGATCGCCGGGTGGAACAGCAGCCGGATGACGACCTCGAGCAGGATCGAGCGGTGGTCGGTCGAGAGCGTGCGTCCCGCGAAGATCCACGTGTGCCGCGTCTCGGTGGGCTCCTCGGCGGGCGCGAGCGGATCCTTCACGACGTGGCGACGGTTGGCCCGCCGGCGTTGCGAGCGCGAGCCCTCCATGCGCGGCATCGCGCCGAGCCGGCCCGAGACGAACAGGAGGCTCGCGATACCGGTGGCGACGACGACGAGGACCGAGATCTCGCCCATCGTGTCCCACGCGCGGATGTCGACGAGCATGACGTTGACGATGTTGCGGCCGTGCCCTTCCTCGACGGCGAGGCGGGGCAGCTCCGCGGCGATCGACTCGGCCTGCCGGGCTGCGAGCGCGACGGTTCCGACGACGCCCATCGTGACGCCGACGAGGATGCCGATGAGCGCGCGCCGCTTCTTCTGCTCGGGCCGGTTGTGCTGCGCGATCTTCACGGGAAGCCGGCGCAGCACGAGCACGAAGATCACGATCGTCGCCATCTCGACGAGTCCTTGCGTGATCGCGAGATCCGGTGCGCCGTGCAGGGCGAAGAGCGCGACGAGGCCGTAGCCGGTGACGCCGACGAGAAGCACAGCGGTCATGCGCTGTCCGGCGAGCGCCGCGAGAACGGAAGCGGTCGCCATCACGAGGCCGATCACGATCTGCGCCGGGTAGTCGTAGAGGCGGATGCCGGAAGGCCACGTATCGTTGACGGCGAGAGCGACGGCGACGAGGGCGACGAAGACGACGAGGATCGTCGACAGGTACTGCGAGAGGCCGCCGCGCTGGGCGAAGATCGTGCTGCGCGCCGCGAGCCTGTCGATCGTGCGCATGCTCAGCCAGTAGCCGCGAGCGGCCTCGAACCACGCGGGCACGACGTCCTGCAGCCGCGCCACGAGCGTGCGCTGCCAGAACAGCACGAACCCGAGGCCGAGCACGATCGCCGAGAGGGCGAGGGCCGGCTGCCAGCCGTGCCAGAGCGCGATGTGCGCGTGCCCGTCGTCCGTGAACGACTGGGCATACGGCGCGATGACGGGGTCGAGAAGCCCCGCGCCGAGGCCGAAGGCGACGGTCCCGATCGTGAGAACGATGGGAGCGGTGAGGATGCTGCCGCCGTCGGGGGCGAGCTGCGTGGTCTCCACGTCGGCGCGGCGGGCGAAGGCGCCCCAGAAGAAGCGGCACGTGTAGGCGACGGTGAGCACCGAGCCGATCGCCGTACCGATGAGCGCGAACAGCGCCCACCCGTCGCCGGCGAACGCGGCGTCGAGGAGGGAGCTGAACACGCCCTCCTTCGCGACGAAGCCGAGGAGGGGCGGCACGCCCGCCATTGAGAGGCACGCGAGAGCGGCCACAGTCGCGAGCACGGGCGCGCTGCGGCCCACGCCCGAGAGCTTGCGCCAGTCGCGCGTTCCGGCGCGGTGGTCGATGATGCCGACGACGAGGAACAGCGTGGCCTTGTACAGCGCGTGGCCGATCAGCAGCGCCACGGCCGCGAGCGCGGCGTCGTGCGTGCCGAAGCCCGAGATGACCATGAGGAATCCGAGCTGGCTCACGGTGCCGTACGCGAGCACGAGCTTGAGGTCGTACTGCCGCAGCGAGCGCCACGCGCCGACGAGCATCGCGCCGACGCCGAGCACCATGAGCGTCGGCATCCAGCCGGGCGAGTCGGCGTAGCCGGGGGCGAAGCGCCCCACGAGGTAGATGCCCGCCTTCACCATCGCGGCGGCGTGCAGGTACGCGCTCACGGGGGTCGGCGCCGCCATGGCCGCGGGAAGCCAGAAGTGGAACGGCACGATCGCGGACTTCGACAGGGCGCCGACGAGGATGAGGATGACCGCGGTCGCCGTCACCGCGCCGTGCGGCGGGTCTGCGACCATCGCCGCTATCGACGACGTGCCGGTCTCGACCATCATCATGACGACGCCGATGAGCATGACGAGCCCGCCGAACGTCGTGACGAGCAGCGCCTGCAGCGCGGCGCCGCGGGATTCCTTGCGGCCCGTGTAGTGCCCGATGAGCAAATACGACAGGATGCTCGTGATCTCCCAGAACATGAACATCACGATGATGTCGTCGCTCACGACGAGTCCGTACATGGTGCCCGCGAACGCGAGCAGCAGGGCGGCGAAGCGACCGAGTCCCGGCTCGTCAGCCGAGAAGTAGCGTGCGCAGTACAGCAGAACGAGCGCGCCGACACCCGTGACGACGAGTGCGAGCACCCACGCGAGCGCGTCGACGCGGAAGGAGAGCCACACGTCGAGCAGCGGCATCCACGGGTAGCGTTCGGTCGCCTCTGCACCGCCGAGAACGAGCGGCCCTTGCGCGAGCGTGACGATGAAGGCCGCGAACGGCAGCGCCGCGATGAGGTAGAAGACGCGAGTGGAGAGCCAGTTCGTGAGTGAGGGCGTGACAATTGACAGCACGAGAAATGCGGCCAAGAGCACTGCCATGCGCGCGTCTCCGAGGTGGTAGCGGTGGTTTTCCCCAGTCTACCGGGCGCGCTTTCGCGGCACCGGTCAGATCTCCGCTCTCGGTGGCGGATTCCCAGAGAGGAATATGTCGGATGCCGCGGGCGTTAGAGCCGCTCATATCCGTCACACGCACTTCCGTCACATGGCGCGGTGCCGGCGCCCCCTCGCAATGACCGTGAGCAGGATGACGAGGCCGGCGAGCGTGAGGACGACGTTCGCGACGGGCAGCGCCTCGAGGCCGAACCGCGGCAGCAGGAGCGCCCCGACGAAGGCGCCGCCGCTGATGCCCGCGTTGAAGGCCGTGGTGTAGAACGCGCTCGCCGTGTCGCGGAAGCGGTCGCTCGCCGTCTGCAGCATGCGCGTCTGCAGCAGCGGCGGCACCATGCCGAACGCGAGGCCCCAGAGCACGAGCGCCGTGAACGAGAGAACGGGAACGGCGGCGGAGACCGCGAGCAGCGCGACGGCCGCGGCGGTCACGGCGAGGCCGATGACGAGTCCGAGGCGGGTGCGGCGCGCGAACAGCGTCCCCGTGAGAACGAGCCCGATCGCACCGGCGCCGCCGTAGACGAAGAGCACGACGCTCACGAGATCGCCGGGAACCGACAGCGGCCCGATGAGGTAGGGCGCGATGTACGTGTAGAAGGCGTAGTTGCCGATCATCACTATCGCGACGGTGATGCACACGATCACGACCGGGAGGACGGTGGGGTCCCGGCGCGCGCCCGTCGCGGCATCCGCATGCTCGATGCGGTCCTTGCGCACGGCGGGAAGCCAGAGCGCGACGGCGAGCGCGCCCAGGCTGAGCGCGACGGCGATCGCGACGAACGCCCAGCGCCAGCCGACCGCGTGGCCGAGTGCCGTCGCGAGAGGGACGCCGAGAACAAGCGCGAGCGTGCCGCCCGCGAGCGTCACGGAGACGGCGCGGCCGAGCTGCTCGCGAGAAACGAGCTGGGCGGAGTACGCCGGAACCATCGACCAGAACAGGCCGTGCGCGAGACCGCCGACGACGCGCGCGACGATGATGAGCGGATAGGTGGGCGCGAGACCCGTCGCGAGGTTCGCGAGGCCGAGCACGACCAGAACGCCGATGAGGAGAGGCTTGCGCGGCACACGTCGCGTGAACGCTGTGAGCGGCGCGCTCGTGATCACGACGGTGAACGCGAAGAACGACACGAGCAGGCCGATCTGGGCCTCGCTCACGCCGAGCTCGCCGCTCATCTCGGGCATGAGGCCCGTCGGCGTCACCTCGCTCGAGATGGAGAGGAAGACGCCGAGCGACAGGATGATGAGCCCGAGCCACGGGAACGGTCGACGGTCGGTCGGAACGCGCACCGATCGCGGCGCGATAGGGATGGGGGAAGTTGTCATCGGAAGAATCCAACAACGGCGTTCACTCAGGGCTGCACCGGTGTCGGCGGCATCCGAGTTCGTCTACGCGCCGATGTGCGCGCCCAGGGCCGCGCGAGAACCGGCGACCGCTGAACATTCTACGACACCGCGAGATCGAGGACGAGTTTCGGCTCCACTGGCACGGGATGCTGTGATTCTGCCGTGAACTGCTGCATCATGGGGGCACTGTCACTCAAACAATGAGGTGCAAAGTGAAAGCAGACACAACACCTGCGCTCGGGCGCCGGCGCGAGACGTTCTCGGGCCGAAACGCGTTCATCTTCGCAGCGATCGGCTCGGCGGTGGGACTCGGCAACATCTGGCGGTTCCCGTATGTCGCGTACGACAACGGCGGCGGCGCGTTCATCATCCCCTATCTCGTGGCGCTCCTGACGGCGGGCATTCCCCTGCTGTTCCTCGACTACTCGATCGGCCACAAGTTCAGGGGATCGCCGCCGATGGCGTTCCGCCGGCTGCACCGGAAGTCGGAGATGTTCGGCTGGTGGCAGGTTCTCATCTGCTTCGTCATCGCCGTGTACTATGCGGTGATCATCGCGTGGGCCGCGTGCTACACCGTGTTCTCGGTGACGAAGGCGTGGGGCGATGACCCTGCCGGCTTCCTCATGAACGACTACCTGCAGGTGAGCGAGAACGTGGACGTCGGCTTCGACTTCGTGCCGGGCGTGACGATCCCCCTCGTTCTCGTGTGGGTCGCGGCCGTTGGCATCCTCGCGTTCGGCGTGCAGAAGGGCATCGCGCGCTCGTCGATGATCTTCATCCCGCTGCTGTTCCTCATGTTCATCATCCTCGTCGTGCAGTCGCTGTTCCTCCCTGGCGCGTCGACGGGCCTCGATGCCCTGTTCACCCCGGACTGGTCGCGGCTCTCGGACAGCTCGATCTGGATCGCGGCGTACGGCCAGATCTTCTTCTCGCTCTCTGTCGCGTTCGGCATCATGCTGACGTACTCGTCGTACCTGAAGAAGAAGACGGACCTCACGGGAAGCGGCTTCGTCGTCGGATTCACGAACAGCGGTTTCGAGCTTCTCGCCGGAATCGGCGTGTTCGCGGCGCTCGGCTTCATCGCCACGCAGCAGGGCACGGGAGTCGACGAGGTCGCGGCTTCGGGAATCGGCCTCGCGTTCATCGGCTTCCCGGCGATCATCTCGCAGGCGCCCGGCGGCGCGATCCTCGGCGTGCTGTTCTTCGCCTCGCTCGTGTTCGCCGGATTCACCTCGCTCGTGAGCATCCTCGAGGTCGTCATCTCGGCGGTGAAGGACAAGCTCGGCCTCGGCCGCGTCTCGGCGACGCTGTGGGTCGGCATCCCGATGGCCGTCGTGTCGATCATCCTGTTCCCCACGACGACGGGACTCAACCTGCTCGACGTGACCGACGCGTTCGTGAACAGCTTCGGCATCGTCGCCGTCGCGCTCGTCGTTGTCGTGTTCCTCACGGCCGGCTTCACCGCCTTGCCGACGCTGCGGGATCACTTGAACAAGACCTCGTCGATAAAGATGGGCCGCACGTGGCAGATCTTCGTCGGCGGGCTCACCCCGATCGTGCTCGGCTACACGCTCATCGACTCGCTGCAGACACGCATCAGCGAGGGCTACAACGACATGCCCACGTGGTTCGTGAACACGTTCGGCTGGGGCATGGCCATCGCGCTCATCGTCATCGCGTACCTGCTGTCGAAGATCCGCTGGTCGCCGAAGTCGGCGCTGCACGACGCGGACCTCGACGGCGAACCGGTTGCCGGGCCGATCCTCGACCGGGAGATCGACGCGAAGGAGATCTCCCGGCACCACGCGGAGACGGATGAGTTCGCCGCCGTGAACGACGCCGAGCCGACGTTCGAGGCCGGACCCGCCGGGTCCGTGCCGAGTCGGCGCTCGCTGCGAAAGGAGGATGAGTCATGAGCGCTTCCGCAATCGTCATGATGATCATCGCGATCGTGACCGTCTGGGGAGGGATGGCCGTGTCGATCGTGCACTTGCAGCGGCATCCTGAAGATCCCGACGACGAGTAGATCGTCTGACCTCGACCTCAGCGCCGCGTGGGTGTGCCTCCCGCGCGGCGCTGAGCCATGTCGGGCCCCGATCACCGAGGAATGGCTAATCTAAGGGGGTGACTTCCGCTTCATCGTTTGCCGAGACCCCGCTCGAACACCACAACCACTGGGTGCTCACGTTCGTGTGCCCGGACAAGCCCGGCATCGTGCACGACGTGAGCGGCGCGATCGTCGCCGCGAACGGGAACATCACCGAGAGCCAGCAGTTCGCGAGCGTCGACACCGACCGCTTCTTCATGCGTCTGCAAGTGCAGTCCCCCGCGACGCGGGAGGAGTTCGAGGCAGCGCTCTCGCCCGTCGCCGAGAAGTTCGGCATGACGTGGAAGGTCGACATCGTCGGCCGGCACGTGCGCACCCTCGTGCTCGGCTCCACTGCAGCGCACTGCCTCAACGACCTGCTGTTCCGGCAGCGCGCCGGGCACCTGCCGATCGAGATCCCGCTCGTGCTCGCGAACCACGGCAACCTGCGCTCGCTCGCGGAGTTCTACGGCGTGCCCTTCGAGTCACGCCCGATCGTTGATGCTGCCAGCAAGGCGGCGTTCGAGAAGCACATCCTCGATATCGTCGACGAGCACGACATCGAGCTCGTCGTTCTCGCCCGCTACATGCAGATCCTCTCCCCCGAGCTGTGCGACGCGCTCGAGGGCCGGGCGATAAACATCCACCATTCCTTTCTCCCCGGCTTCAAGGGCGCGAACCCCTACCGTCAGGCACACGCCCGCGGCGTCAAGCTGATCGGCGCTACCGCACACTTCGTCACGAGTGACCTCGACGAGGGGCCGATCATCGAGCAGAACGTCGTGCGCGTGGATCACTCGCAGTCGCCGCAGCAGCTCGTGGCGATCGGCCAGGACGAGGAGAGCCGCACGCTCACGCAGGCCGTGAAGTGGTTCGCTGAGAATCGCGTGCTTCTCGACGGAGCCCGCACGATCATCTTCAAGTAGTCGCACGGCGGCGGCGCACCGGTGAAAGCCGGTGCGCCGCCGATTGCGTTTACGCCGTCAGTCCTCTCCGTCGAAGAACTTCATGGCGAGGAAGCCGTGGGCGACGCCGCCGCCCGCCCGCAACGCCGCGGCGGTGAGCACGGTCTCGGCGACCTCCTCCTGTGTCGCCCCCACGGATTTCGCCGCCTTCGTGTGCGCCTCGATGCAGTACACGCACTGCGTGGTCAGCGCGACGGCGAGTGCCATCAGCTCCGTGTACTTGCGCGGAATGACCTTCGACTCGCTGCGCAATGCCGCGTCGTCGAATTCGAGCAGCTTCGCGAAGGCCTCGGGAGCTCCCTTCCGCAAGTGGCGGGCGAATGACTTGTCGTTTGCATCGTGATAGTGCACGGTCTCGGTCGACGTCATGGCGAGTGATTCCTTCTTTCCGGTTGAGTCTTCGGTTCAGGGTTCGAAGTCGATGATGGATTCGCGCTCGACGTCGTGCGCCGAGAGGCGAGACGAGGGCAGGTCGTGCAGTCCGCTCGCGGCGCGCTGCGCCTCGTCGCGTGCCCGCAGGACCCGGCGAACATGCGGGTAGCGGATGACGCCCCATACGGTTGCGACCACGGCGACGCAGCCAAGCACGATGAGCATCTGCGTCGAGACGCCGGACGAGATCAGCAGCCAGGACTGGTAGCAGCAGACGCCGATGCCGACGAGTGCGAGCCCCCAGTGCACGCCAGCCGGCAGCTTGAAGATCGCGGCCTTGTGCAGGTCGGGCCGAACCGATCGAAGCCGGAGCGACGCGATCAGCACGAAGACGAAGATCAGCTGGGCGATGCCGGAGACGGCGCTCGCGAGCACGTCGAGGGGCACGTTGGCGACGACGGGGGCGAGCCCGACGACGAGCAGGATCGTGAGCAAGTAGTGCGGAGTGCCGAACTTCTTGTTCACGTGACCGAGGCGCTTCGGGAACCAGCCGTCGTCGATCGCCGCGAGCAGGCTCTTCGATCCCGTCAGCAGCTGCGAGTTCATCGTGCTGATCACGGCCATCATCGCGCCGCCGAGGATGAAGAACGCCCACGCGGCCGGCGGCAGGAATTCGGCGGCGACGAGGCTGAGCGGCTGGTTCGCCACCTGCTCGATCGGCAGAATGCCCGCCGCGACGATCGCGATGAACACGTACATGATTCCCGCGAGCACGGTTCCGCCGATGAGCGAGATCGGCACCGCGCGGCCGGGGTTCTTCATTTCGCCGCCGAGCTCGACGACAACGGTGGCGCCTCCGGTAGCGAAGGTGAGCAGCGCGGCGGCCTGGATCAGGTTCGAGAAGCCGTTCGGCAGCATGGGCGGATAGGCGACCCAGTCGACGCCGCCGAGACCGAGCACGATGAACAGGCCGAAGCCGAGGAGCATGAGCGCCGACATGACAAGCCCGACGCGCGCGCCGATGACAGCTCCCATGAGGTTCGCGAAGTAGAACGCGACGATGAGCACGACGGCCGTGAGTGTCGGGTCGAACCACTCGTTGAGGCTGTGCATGTACTGTCCCGCCGCGACGCCGTAGAGGCCGAGACTCGCTTGCGCGAGGAAGTTCACGACGAGCGCGGCGTAGCCGGCGATCGGGTGAATGAGCCGCGTCGAGTAGGTGTAGACGCCTCCCGTGGCCGGCATGGCCGAGCCGATCGCCGCATACGGCATCGACACGATGAGGATCGAGACGACGGCGAGGACGAAGGCGATGCTCACGCCGCCGCCGGTGAGGGCGATGGCGACGCCGGTAAGCGAGACGATGCCGCCACCGACGATCTGGTTGAACGCGACGCCGACCGCGGCCGGCGTACTGATCGTTCGTTTGAGATTGTCCTGATTCAGCTGTTCCGTTGACGTGGTGGTTGACATCTTTGTCAATCCTTCCGGCTTGCTCCGTGGGGAGGCACCAATTGAGGTTGTGGAAACGCTAGAGGCTCTTGTTGAATCTGTCAACAGATTTTTGAAGCTTGCAACTCGGAGTTAGTTTGTTCTACGTTTGCTTCAATCAAAGGAGATGGCCGATGACGATCACCCCGAGCATCGATGGCGAGCGACTCATCGCCGTCTTCGCTGCACTTGTCGAGCCGCTCGGGCACACCATGCCGGCGAACTGCGAAGTCACGCTGCATGACCTGAGCAAGCTGCCGAACTCGATCGTCGCGATCAGCGGCACCGTCACGGGCCGCTCGATCGGCGATCCGGCGACCGACCTGCTGCTTGAGCAAGCGGCATCCGGTCGTTTCGAGAACCGTCTGGGCTACGAGACGTGTCTGCCGGACGGGCGCCGGCTGCGCTCCTCGACGATGATCATCAAGGATGTGAGCGGCAACCCGGTTGCGGCGTTGTGCGTCAACGCGGACATGACGGTGTGGGAGCAGATCCAGCACATCGCGGGCGGGATGCTCGGCGCGTCGGCCGCTGGAACGATTGAGCCGGCGGTGCGGGCGGTGTCGGAGAAGAGCAGCCCCGAGATGTTCGTGCACGACGTCGATGAACTGGCCGCGCACCTGATCCGGCAGGCGATCACCGCCACGGGCATTCCCGTGGACCTCATGCAGAAGCGACACAAAGTGGAGGTCGTGCGCGATCTCAAGTCGCGCGGCCTGTTCATGTTGAAGGATGCCGTCGAGCTCATCGCCGGCGAACTCGACGTGACGCGGTTCACGATCTACAACTATCTCAACCAAATCGGCGACGAGGACGAACCCTCGGCCGCCACGTCCCACTCCTGAGGAGACAGCAATGACATTCGCTGACGAGATCGATGCAAAGACGCTCGACGTGCTCCGCGCGTCCGGCGGGCTCAAGTGGACAGACCCCGATGTCCCGATTGGCGCGTTCGTCGCCGAGATGGACTTCGGCGTCGCCCCCGTGATCAGCACCGCATTGCACGAGGCTGTCGACGCGGGAGTGTTCGGGTACATGCCGCCGGCGATGGGCGACGAGCTCAAGCAGGCGACCGCCGAGCGGCTGCGCGACAAGCAGGGCTGGGAAATCACCGCGAAGCAGGTCTTCCCCGTTCCCGACGTGATCAAGGCGCTCGAAGTCACGATCGAGCACTTCTCGAAGCCCGGCTCGAAGGTCATCGTGCCGACGCCCTCGTACATGCCGTTCCTCTTCGTTCCGCCGACGCTCGGCCGTGAGGTCATCGAGGTGCCGATGCTGAACGACGATGGCGTGTGGCGCTTCGACCTCGACGTGATCCAGCGCGCCTACGATGACGGCGGCGACGTGCTCATCCTGTGCAACCCGTATAACCCCCTCGGCCGCGTCTTCACGCGCGAGGAGCTCGCCGGGGTCAGCGAGGTCGTCGATCGCAACGGCGGCCGCGTCTTCTCCGACGAGATCTGGGCGCCGCTCGTCTATCCGGGCAGCGAGCTCGTCTCGTACGCGACGGTCTCCGACGTGGCGGCCGGGCACACGATCACGGGAGTGTCCGCGTCGAAGGCGTGGAATCTGCCGGGCCTGAAGTGCGCGCAGCTCATCGTCAGCAATGACGCGGATCAGGCGGTGCTCGACGAGATCGGCATGTGGATCGGTCACGGAGCCTCGAACCTCGGCGCGATCGCGAACACCGTCGCGTATCGCGAGGGGCAGCCGTGGCTCGACGGCGTCGTCGATTACCTGGACGGCAACCGACGCGAGCTGGTCTCGCTCGTCGAGCAGCACTTGCCCGGTGTGCGCGTGTCGATGCCGCAGGGCACCTACGTGGGCTGGCTGGACTTCCGCGACACGGGAATCGAGAACCCCGGCGAGCACTTCCGCGAGCACGCGGGCGTCGGCCTCACCGACGGCAGCGCGTGCGGTGTCGCGGGCGTCGGCAGCGCGCGATTCATCTTCGCGATGCCCCGACCCGTGATGCGCGAGGCGATCGTGCGCATGGCGGCGGCGCTGGAACGGCAGGCAGCGTAGCGCGGGGCCGGTCGGGTATCAGCCCCGGCCGGAGCTCTCCTCGCGGTTTCGCACGGAACGGCGACGCAGGTCGCGGCCTTCCTTGATCGTCTTCGCCTCCTTCTCCTGCATCTTCTTGCTCTTGCGGTCGTCGCGAGGTGGAAGCTGAATGCTCTCCTCCGCTTCGATGCCCGCCTGCAGTTCGCGTGCACGCTCCATCTCCGCGTCGAACTCGGCGCCGAACAGGAGCGAGAGGTTCACGATCCAGAGCCACAGCAGCATTACGATGACGCCCGCGATGCTCCCGTAGGTCTTCTGGTAGTGCCCGAAGTTCGCCACGTAGAAGAAGAAGCCGAGCGAAGCGATGACCATGATGATGAGCGCGACGAACGCGCCCATGCTCATCCAGCGGAACTTCGGCTGCTTCACGTTCGGGCTGCCGTAGTACAGAATCGCGAGCGCGATCACGGCGAGGATCGCGATGACCGGCCATTTTGCGATGTTCCACACCGTGAGCGCGACGCTTCCCAGTCCGATGGTCTGGCCGATCGCCTGGGCAATCGGGCCGGAGATGATGAGCAGCATCACGATGATCGCGGCGATGATGAGGAGAATCACGGTCAGCAGCAGCACGACCGGGCGCAGCTTCCAGAACGGGCGGCCCTCGTCGATCTCGTAGACGGTGTTCATCGCCTGCGAGAAGGCGCTCACGTAGCCGGAGGCCGACCAGATCGCGCCGAGGAGACCGAAGACAAGAGCGAACCCCGCGGCGTTGGTGCTGGCGAGCTGCCCGATCGGCTGTTTCAGCACTTGAACGACTTCCTTGTCCGCCACTTGCCCGAGCACCTGGAGGATGAGCTCCGTCGTCTGCTTCGCCTGGCCGAAGAGGCCCACGAGGGACAGCACCGCCAAGAGGCCGGGAAAGATCGCGAGGACGCTGTAGTAGGTCAGTGCGGCCGCCAGAGTCGTGCAGCGGTCACGGGAGAACTCGGCAAGGGCGCGCTTGGCCACGTATTTCCATGACGGCTTCGACACTTGCGGAGGCGTCTGCGGCTTGCGAGCGTCATCGGGCGCAGGCGCGTGCTGTTCCTTGCTCGTGCTTGTCGTGGTCGCTTTGCGCGACGACGACTGCTCCAGGTTTCCCGACATGATCCCCTCCAGCGCAACTTGTCTGCGGCTTCCCCTACTTTCGCTTCGGAAGGCGACACGACGCCAGACCTCGACTATCGAACGTGCGCGGGCTATATTGCCCGGTCCGTGAGGGAAGGGCCGAGAACGCGAGAGCGCACGATCGGTTCACCGCGATGACGGCGAACGATCGTGCGCTCGGGCGGGACCGGTCAGCGAGTCGGCACAGCTTCTGCGACGGTCGGACGCTCCGACGGAGCCGCGTCACTTGATTCGAGCGCGGCATCCGATGATGTCGAGGCATGCACGTCGTAGTCGAGCGAGGACTCGTCGAACGGCAGGTCGCCGGCGAGCACGGCGCGAGCGCGCGTGACGTCGATCTCGTGCGTCCACTTCCCGATCAGCAGGGTCGCGACAGCGTTGCCCGTGAAGTTCGTCAGCGCGCGGCACTCCGACATGAACTTGTCGATGCCGACGATCACACCCATGCCGTCGAGCAGCTCCGGACGATGCGACTGAAGCCCGGCGGCGAGAGTCGCAAGGCCGGCCCCCGTGACACCCGCGGCGCCCTTCGACGCGATGATCATGAAGATGAGCAGCGACACCTGTTCGCCCAGGTTCATGGGCATGCCCATCGCCGACGACACGAACAGCGACGCCATCGTGAGGTAGATCGCCGTGCCGTCGAGGTTGAACGAGTATCCGGTCGGAACCGTGATGCCGACCACGGCCTTCGAGACGCCGGTGTGCTCCATCTTCGCGATGAGCCGAGGCAGCGCGGACTCTGACGACGACGTCGAGAAGATCAGCAGGTACTCGCGCGCCAGGTACTTAATGAGGGCGAAGATGTTGAGGCCCGTGACGAGCTTCAGGATGCCGCCGAGCACGACGACGATGAACACCGCGCACGTGAGGTAGAACGCCCCCATAAGGATCGCCATCGAGCCGATGGCCGCCCAGCCCGTGGCCCCCACGACCGCCGCGATGGCTCCGAACGCGCCGATCGGGGCAGCCCACATGATCATCATCATGAGCTTGAAGACGACCGCCTGAATGTGGCGGATGCCGGTGAGCACCGGTTCTCCGGCCTTGCCCATCGACTGCAGGGCGAAGCCGACAAGCAGCGCCAGAACCAGCGTGGGCAGCACGGGAATGTCACCGGGGATCAACGACAGCAGGAAGTCGACGGCGCCACCGGAGCTGCCGCCGGCCGCGGCATCGTAGGGCTTCAGGTCGAGACCGCTTCCCGGGTGGACGAGGTTGCCCACGACGAGTCCGATGACCAGGGCGAACGTCGCCATGACGAGGAAGTAGATGAGTGCGAGTCCGCCGACTTTGCCGACCGTCGCCGCCTTGGCGACCGAGCCGACACCGAGCACGATGGTGCAGAAGATGATCGGCGCGATGATCATCTTGATGAGCGCGACGAACGCCGTGCCGAGCGGCTTGAGCGCGATGCCCGCCTCGGGGGCGATCAGTCCGATAGCGGCACCGAGCACGACGGCGGCGATCACCGCGATGTAGAGCCAGTGCGTGCGATCCTTCTTGCGGGGCACACGTGTTTCAGGCGTCATTGCCATGTCAACTCCTATGGTCTGGTTCGTGATACCTGCCCATGGTTCTCGCGAGCTGCGGCGCTGTCACGATTGCGTACATAACGGTCGTGGAATGACCGGCGCGAGGTGCGAAGCTAGATGACGATCACGAGGAGAAGCCGGATGGGAACTCGCAGCGCTGTCGCAGAAGCGCGCCCCGCGGTGGGCGGTCTCTCGCTTGCGGCGCGCCTGTTTCTCGCGCAGATCCTCCTTGTCCTGATCATCTGCGCGGCGCTCAGCATCACGTCGTACGTCAAGACGACGGCGATGGTGCGCGATGCGACGGGAACGCGCATGCTGAGCCTCGCCGAGACCCTCGCGAACGACCCGTTCGTCATCGATTCGGTTCAGGATGCCGACCCGACCGCACGACTGCAGCCATACGCCCTTCGCGTGATGAAGAGCGCGCGGGCGGACTTCATCACGATCATGGATCGCGACCGCACTCGCTACACGCACCCCAACCCGAAAGAGCTGGGGAAGCCGTACATCGGCAGCATTGCCGCTGCGCTCGACGGCAGGAGCCAGGTCGAGCAGTACACCGGCACGCTCGGGCCCTCGGTGCGCGCCATCGCCCCCATCTTCGATGACACGGGCGGCATCACGGCGATGGTCGCGGTCGGCGTGACTGTCGAGACCCTGTCCGTCGCTCAAGCGGCGGCGCTTCCCCAGATCCTCATCGTCGCCCTTGCCGCGATCGCTCTCGGCGGCCTCGGCGCGTGGCTCGTGAGCCGCTACCTTCGGCGCGTCACGCTCGGCTACGGCCCCGAGCAGCTGCGACGTCTGTTCGTGTACTACGACTCCGCGCTGCACTCGCTGCGGGAGGGGCTCGTCCTCGTCGACGGCACGGGACGCCTCGTCCTCTATAACGACCAGGCCGCCGCGCTTCTGGGCTTGCCGCCGACGGGCGAGAGCGAGACAACGACCGTCGATTCACTCGACCTGCCCGCCTCGCTGCGCGCGCTCTTCGCGTCCGGTCGCGTCGTCGAGGACGAGCTGCACGTGACGCGCGACCGCATCCTGGTCGTGAACCAGCAGCGAGCGGCGCAGCCGGAGGGGCGCGGAGTGCGATTCTCGCGTGGCCGCCGCGCCGCGCAGTCGCTCGGCACCGTCACGACGCTGCGCGACCGCACCGAGATCCAGGCGCTGACGGGGGAACTGGAGTCGATGAGGTCGCTGTCCGAGGCGCTCCGAGCTCAGACTCACGAGCACGCGAACCGCATGCACACCGTCGCGACGCTGATCGAACTCGGCCGTGAGCGGGAGGCGCTCGACCTCGCCGTCCGGGACGAGCAGGGGTCGCAGCGCCTGACCGACGAGTTCGTCCAGGCGCTGGACGAGCCGTTCGTCACCGCGCTGCTCGTGGGAAAGGCCGCGCAAGCCCACGAGCGCGGCATCCGCCTCGTCATCTCCGCCCAAGGATCGTTGCCGAAGAACGCTCTCGACGCCCTCGACCTGGTGACCGTGACCGGCAATCTTCTCGACAACGCCTTCGACGCCGCCGCGGGCTCCGCGGAGCGGACCGTCTGGGCCGACTTCTCCGCGGCCGGCGAAGTGCTCGTGATCTCGATAGCCGACTCCGGACCGGGCCTCGACGAGACGAGCATCGATGACATCCTCCGTCTGGGCGGAACGACGAAGACGGCGGATGCCGCTCTCGGCGGCCACGGACTCGGCCTCGCTCTGGTGCGGCAGGCCGTGTCGCGACTCGGCGGCACGCTCGAGGCGGACTCCGACGGCGGCGCGATCTTCACGGTCACGATTCCCCTCGTCGCTCGAGCAGGGAGCACAGACGATGAGCGGTGAACGAGACCTGCGCGTTCTCGTCGTCGACGACGAGCCGCTCACCGCCCAAGCGCACGCCGATTACGTGCAGCGCGTGCAGGGCTTCGTCGTTGCGGGAATCGCGCCGACGGGCGCGGCGGCGCTCGATCTGCTCAAGAAGGCGGCCGAGCGTGAGGAGCCGATCGACCTGATCCTTCTCGACATGACCCTCACCGACCTGCACGGGCTTGACGTCGCCCGCCGCATCCGGCGGCGAGGCTACACCGTCGACATCATGGCGATAACGGCGGTCCGCGACCTCGACGTTGTGCGCAACGCGATCTCGGCCGGCGTCACGCAGTACCTCATCAAGCCGTTCACGTTCGCGGTGTTCCGGGAGAAGCTCGAGAACCATCGCGGATTCCGGCTTGGACTCACCGAGACCGGGCCGCTCGCCACGCAAGCGTCGATAGACAGCGCGCTCGGCGCTCTGCGCACCGTGAGCCCGGGCCGGCTGCCCAAGGGGCTGCTTGACGAGACGCTCGCCGCCGTGTCCGCGGAACTTCGCGCCGCGGGGACCGCGCTGTCAGCGACCGAGGTCGGCGCGCGGCTCGATCTGTCGCGCGTGACGGTGCGCCGCTACCTCGAGTACCTCGCGCAGCAGAAGCAGGCGGTGAAGGCGCCCCGGCACGGCACCCCCGGCCGACCCGAGTACGAGTACCGCTGGGTGTGATGGCCGAAGGCGGACGAGTTCTGCCCCGCATAGACTTGCAGGGTGACTTCAACCCCCGCTCCCGTCCGCGTCACGGTCAACGATGTCATCCGCTTCCTGCTGGAGATCTTCGCCATCATCAGCCTCGGAATCTGGGGATTCGTGCAGTTCCCCTTCCCGTGGAACATCGTAGTCGGCATCGGCGCGCCCGTCATCGCGATCGTGCTCTGGGGGCTGTTCCGCTCCCCCAAGGCCGTGTTCCAGATGGACGTGTTCGGAAAGGCGATCGTCGAGATCGCCGTCATGGGAACCGCGGTCTTCGCCTGGTGGGACATGGGCCAGCCGATCGTGGCTGTCGTGTTCGCGATCATCGCTATCGTGAGCGGAATCATCAACGGACGACGGGAAATCGGCTGACATGACGAATGCACTCGCCCTGCTCAAGGAAGCGCTCGGCGACGCGGTGACGACGGATGCCGCCAGACTGGCATCCGCTCAAGTCGACGAATCGGGGCACCGCTCCGACGCTCCCCCGCTCGCGGTCGTCGAGGCCCGGAGTATCGAGGACGTGCAGGCGACGATGCGCATCGCCAGCCAGACGCGCACGCCGGTCGTGACGCGCGGCGCAGGAACGGGGCTCGCGGGCGGCGCGATCGGCAGCGCCGGCGAGATCGTGCTCTCCACCATGGCGATGGACCAGGTGCTCGAGATCAACGAGGCCGACCTGCTCGCCGTCGTGCAGCCCGGCATCCTGAACGGCCGCCTCAATGAGATCCTCGGCGAGCGCGGGCTGTGGTTCGCGCCCGACCCCGCCTCGAAGGCGATCTCAAGCGTGGGCGGGAACATCGCGACGAACGCGGGAGGCCTGCTGTGCGCGAAGTACGGCGTCACGCGCGACGCCGTGCTCGGTCTCAAGGTCGTGCTCGCGGACGGGCGGCTGCTGACCCTCGGCCACCGCAGTGTCAAGGGCGTCACGGGCTTCGACCTCACGGCGCTCATGGTCGGCTCTGAGGGCCTGCTCGGCGTCATCGTCGAGGCGACGGTGCGCATCCGCCGCGCCGTCGAGGGCGCCGTCGCGACGATCGCGTCGTTCTACCCCGGGGTTCGGGATGCCGCGGCGGCATCAGCGGCGATCACGGCGGCCGGCCTGCAGCCCGCGATCATGGAACTCATCGACCAGCCCACGCTGAACGCGATCGACGCCTACGTCGGCAGCAGCCTCTCCACGCGCGGCACGGCGCACCTGGCCGTGCAGTTCGACGGCCCGGCCGCAGCCGACGAGGCCCGCCGCGCGCTCGAGATCATCACCGAACTCGGCGGCGATGCGGAGCTGACCACTGACCGCGCCGAAGCCGAAGCGCTGCTCGCCGCACGACGCGCTGCGCATCCGTCGCTCGCCGCCATGGGCACGACGCTCATCGAGGACGTCTCCGTTCCGCGCACGCGGCTGCCCGACATGTTCGACGCGATCGCCGAGGTCGAGCGCAAGTACGGCCTGACGATTCCCACGCTCGCGCACGCGGGCGACGGCAATCTGCACCCGAACTTCATCTTCGAGGGCGCCGACGTTCCCGACGAGATATGGGAGGCGGCCGGCGAAGTGTTCCAGGCCGCGCTGCGACTCGGCGGAACGCTCACGGGCGAGCACGGCATCGGCCTGCTGAAGAAGCGCTGGCTCGGCCACGAGCTCGGCGCGGATCAGCTCGAGCTGCAGCGCGAGATCAAGCGGGTCTTCGACCCCGACGGCATCCTTAACCCCGGCAAGGTCTTCTAACGCCAGCGGTCCAGGCCGAGACGCCCGAGCGCCTGCACGAACTCCCGCTGGTGCGCCGAGACGTTGTGCAGTGTGATCTCCGCCACGTCGAACGCGGCGAGCTCGTCGAGCCAGTCGCCGAGCTCGCGATCGCTGCTGATCGGCCGGATCTTCTCGATCACGGTGTCCCGCGAGACCTGCTCGCCGGCAGCGGCGAAGGCCTCGGGCGTCGGCAGTTCCGCGAGCTTCTCGGGCGGCAGCATGGGGTTGCGCCACTGCGCGACCGCCTCGCGTTCCGCGTGCTCCCGGGTGGAGGCGAACGAGCACTGCGCCTTGAGCGCGATGCGGGCGCCCTCGCCCGCGCCGGAGCGAAACGCGTCGATGCGCTCTTGCGTTGCGGGCGGCGTGTCCGCGATCGTGACGAGTGAGCGCCACCACGTCGAAACCGAGCCCGCGGTGTACGCCGTGACCGCGGCGACAGCGACCTCGGGCGGCACCTCGGGCCGCAGGTACAGCCGGTTCTCGCTCGTTCGCCCCGTCTCAAGCAGTGTCGATATCTCCGTCGCCGCCGCCCGCAGCCGTGCATCGCGCTCGTCCTTGTCGGGCCACCGCTCGGTGCTCGAGCGTTCGTTGAGCGCCTCACCGCTGCCGAGCGCCACACGGAACCTGCCCGGACTGAGCTCCGCGAGCGTCGCGATCATCTGCGCGAGCACGGGAACGGGATACCGGTAGCCGGGCGTCGTCACGACCGTCGCCGAGAGCCGCGTGCGCTCGAGCACCGCGCCGAGCCACGGCCACGCGGCCGCGCACACGTTCTCCCGCTTCACGTCCCACGGCGCGATGTGATCCGAGCTCGACACCGCGTCGAAGCCCGCATCCTCCGCCTCGAGCGCGAGCTCGAGAAGCTCTCGCGGCCCGAACTGCTCGTGCGATGCGTGGTATCCGATGATCATCGCTCCTCCTCCGTCGTCCAGAACACATAGCCGTATCCGGCGAGCTCATCGCCGGTCTCCCCGCCTGCCTCCCGCGGGATGCGGGAGACGGATGCCGCCGACGGCACGCCGCCCGGCACGCGCTCGGGCTCGTCCCGGAAGTTGTGCAGCGACCGGCTGTTCGTCGTCTCCGTCACGAGCAGCGGGCCCTCCGCGCGCACGTTCACGTCGTCGCCGTGCGCGACGCGCGCTGCGCGCACGCGAGCGAGCTCGCGCACGGTGTTCAGAATCGAGTCCGCGTGCGACTCCTCTTCCGCGACGCTCACGTTGGCGTAGCCGAACTCGCTGCTCGCCTGCGCCGGCAGCATCATGCCGCTCGTCGACGCCTCGCTGAACCCGCCGAGGTGTCCGCTCGTCCACTGCATCGCGAGCCGAACGGAGCTGCGCCCGTCGACGCCGAGGTCGTCGCCCATGCCGAGCTCCTGCCCGTGCATCAGCAGCGGCGTCCCCGGGGCGGCGAACAGCAGGCTCAGGCTCATCCGGTAGCGGTTCTCGCGCCCGAGCATCGGCGCCCAGCCGCGACGGATGCCGCGCCCATACAGTTGCATGCGCCCCTCGGGCGCAAAGCGCTCGAACACCTCCTGCCTCTCGGCATCCGTCAGCTGCTCGAGGTCGAGCTCGTCGGCGTTGCGTATGAACGTCACCCAGCGGCGGGCATCCGTGTGCTCGGCGATCGATCCGCTCGCGCCGGCGAGCGGGCCGGGCTCGTCGCGGGCGAGAGCGAGGTACGCCGCGTTGTTCCAGGTGAAGCCGAGGATCGCATCGACGCGGCGTCCTGTGAGGTAGTCGTTCATCTGCCGCGGGTGGGCGTCGACCTCGGCCATGAGCTCGACGTCGGCGTTGACCTCGTCGAGCGCCACACGCAGCTCGTCGTAGAACGAGAACGGGGCTCCGGGATGCCCAGCGACGGCCGTGTGCACGTGCGGGGCGGCGTCGATGCGGAACCCGTCGGCCCCGCGCCGCGCCCAGAACATCGCGATGCCGATGATCTCCTCGCGCACCGCAGGACTGCCCGCGTTGAGGTCGGGCTCCGAGCTGTAGAAGCGGTGATGGTAGAACTGGCGAGTCACAGGATCCTCCTGCCACACGCCGTCCTCCTCTCCGGGGAAGATCGTGGCGTCGCCGTCCTCGTGCACGGGAACATCCGACCAGATGTAGTAGTCGTGATAGCGCTCGTCATGGCGTCGCGAGGCGAGAAACCAGGGGTGCCTGTCGGACGTGTGCTGCACGACGAGGTCGAGCATGATCTTGAGCCCATAGCGGTGCGCCCGCCCCACGAGGGCGTCGAAGTCGTCGAGCGTGCCGAGCCGCGGATCGACCTCGGTGTGGTCGGTGACGTCGTAGCCGTTGTCGCGTCGCTCACTCAGATAGAACGGCAGCAGCCACACCCATTCGGCACCGAGCGAGGCGATGTACGGGATGCGCTCCGCCACGCCTCGCAGATCTCCGAAACCGTCGCCGTCCGCGTCACGAAACCGCGGAACGTCGACGCCGTAGATGAACCCGCTCGATCCGTCTCTGAGCCGTCCCATGCGGCCCATGATTCCGGCGCACGTGCCGACTTCTCAAGGGGTTGCGCCTATGCTTGAGGCAATCGTCGTTCCGAGCGCCAGACACGGAGGTCCTCATGCTCGCCAACCTCACCGGATGGCACTTCGTCATCATCCTGTTCATCATCCTGCTGCTGTTCGGCGCGCCCAAGCTGCCGGCCCTCGCGCGCAGCGTCGGCCAGTCGGCCAAGATCTTCAAGAAGGAGATCCGCGACGTCACCGACGACCCCGCGGAGAACACGGCCACAGCCGAGCCGGCCGCGCCGACGACACGATCGGATGCCGCTTAGCCGCAGCCGCAGAACCGCGCGCGCATGCCGCCCTTCGTTCACCGAGGGGCGGCATGCGCGCTCTGTGCACGCCCGAACCCGCGTATTACCATCGGGGCAGGAGGTGCGAGCGTGAAGGATCCCCGTGAGGCCGCCGCACAGTATCGCGCCGACCAGGCCCGCCGGCAGGAGGCGATAGCGCGCGGCGAGAACCCCGACGACGGCGTCGAGCAGGAGAAGCCCACCTTCACTGCGGAACGCCGGGCGGCGTTCGTCGAGCATTCCCTCGAGCAGGCCAGGCGCGCCGGCGCCTTCGACAACCTTCCCGGAGCGGGCAAGCCGCTGCCCAACATCGGCGGCAGCCATGACCCGGACTGGTGGATCCGGCGCAAGATCGAGACCGAGCACCTCACGGGGCTCGGACCGCCCGCCCTGCGCTTGCGCGTCGAGCACGAGCAGTTCCACGAGACCCTCGACGCGATCACGCGAGAAGCCGACGTGCGCGCGCATGTCGAGGACTTCAACCGACGCGTCATCGAAGCGCGCCGTCAACTGATGGGCGGACCGCCCGTCATCACTCCCACTCGCGATGTCGAGAACGAGCTCGTCGGATGGCGCGAGCGGCGCGCGGCGCGCGCCCGTGAGGCCGCGCGTCAGCGCGCCGCTGAAGAAGCCGCCGCCGCGGCATCCGCCCCTCGTCGGCGCCGATGGTTCAAACGGCGAACCTGAGCTCCTACAGACCCTGCCAGGACGGCTTGTTCGCGTACGCGTGCCGGTAGTAGTTGGCGTTCTGCAGCTGGGAAGCGGCCGCCTCGTCGACGAGCACTGTCGCTCGCTCGTGCAGCTGCAGCGCCGAGCCGGGAAGCGAAGCGGTGAGCGGGCCCTCGACGGCTCCCGCGACGGCGTGCGCCTTGCCCTCGCCGAACGCGAGCAGCACGAGATGCCGTGCCCGGCTGATCGTGCCGAGGCCCTGCGTGATGCAGTGCATGGGAACGTCGTCGATCGAGTCGAAGAAGCGCGCGTTGTCGCGCCGGGTCTGCATCGTGAGGGTCTTCACGCGGGTGCGGGAGGCGAACGACGAGCCGGGTTCGTTGAAGCCGATGTGCCCGTCGGTGCCGATGCCGAGGATCTGCAGGTCCACGCCGCCGGCTGCTTCGATCGCGGCCTCGTAGTCGGCGCCCGCATGCTGGATCGTGTCGAGGCTCCCGTTCGGCACGTGCACGCGACGCGGGTCGAGGCCGAGGGGCTCGACGACGTCGCGCGTGATGACGGAGCGGTAGCTCTCCGGATGCGAGACGGGCAGGCCCACGTACTCGTCGAGGGCGAACGCTGACACCCGCGAGAGGTCGACCTCGTCTCGGCGGGCGGCGAGAGCCCGGTAGACGGGAAGCGGCGTCGAGCCGGTCGCGAGGCCGAGCACAGCGTCGGGTTTGGCCGTGATCACCGCAATGATCTCGCTGGCGATGAGTTCGCCTGCCTGGTCGGCGCTGTCGACGATGATGACTTCAGCCACGGTTCTCCTTGGGTGTGTGGGCGGTGAGCAGGGCGATGAGCGCGCGGCCGACGAGCCGGGAGGCGCCGAAGGTCGCGATGTCGGCGGTCGATGAGTCGGGTGAGGGCCAGCCCATGTCGACGACGAGCGTGTCGGGGCTGTCCGCGCGCAGCGCGTCGATCACGGCGCGAGCGCGCGGGTAGCGGTCGTTGCTCTTCCCGATCACGAGCACCGCTCGGCCGCCTGCGGCGCGGGACACCGCCTCGAGAAGCCGCGTGCGCTCGTCGTCGCTGAGCGGAGCCGCGTCATCGATCGGCACGCCGATGACCGGAACGTCGGGCCAGGCGTCGTGGTCGGCGAAGGGCCCCCACGGGGCCGTGCCGACGGCGATGTTCACGGTCGCCTCAAGGCGCACGATGGCTCCGGGTCGCGCGTACGCGGCCAGCACCTCGGCGGGGACGTCGACGGTGAAGCTCTCGCGCACGCGATCCAGGTCGACAACCTCGCCGGCGGGAGAGGTTCCGTCCTCCGCCGCGGGAAGGACGGGGTAGCGGTCGGCGAGCGCGAGCGTCCGCGTGGCGGCATCCGACACGCGTTCGGCGCTCAAGCGCCCGACGGCGATCGCCGAACGAACGGCCGCCTCGATCTCGTCGAGCTGCTCGGCGGCGGTGTTCGTGCCAAGGCACAGCAGGTCGACGCCTGCGGAGAGCGCGCGCACGGCGGCCTCCGCCATGCCGATCGCGGCGCTCGCGCCGGCCATGTCGAGGGCGTCGCTGACGATGAGCCCGTCAAAGCCGAGCCGCGTGCGCAGCAGCTGCTGCAGGATCGTGGACGACATCGTCGCGGGATGATCAGGCTCGAGCTGCGGCAGCATGATGTGGCTCGTCATGATCGCGGCGACGCCCGCGCGGATCGCGGCCTCGAACGGGACAAGCTCTCGGGCCTCGAGCGTCGCCTCGTCAACGTCGACGGTCGGAAGGGCGAGGTGCGAGTCCTCCGCCGTGTCGCCGTGACCGGGGAAATGCTTGGCGCACGCGGCGACACCGCCGGGCTGCAGGCCCTCGATCCACCAGACCCCGTGCTGGGCGACGAGCTCAGGCGGGGCGCCGAAGCTGCGGACGCCGATGACGGGATTGGCGGGGTTGGAATTGACGTCGATGCTCGGGGCGAAGTCGAGGTTGCAACCGGCACGTGCGAGCTCGGCCGCGACGGCGGTCGCGACCTGGCGTGTCGTCGTCTCGTCGTCGATGCGACCGAGCACGGCGTTACCGGGATACGGAGAGCCGCTCGCGTAGTGCAATCGGGTGACGTCGCCGCCCTCTTCGTCGATTGCGATGAGCGCGCGCGGATTCGCTTCCCGGATCGCGTCCGTGAGCCGCCTCAGCTGGGCCGGCTCGACGATGTTCGGTCCGAACAGGCACACCCCGGCAAGTCCGTGCCGCAGCCGTTCCGCGAGCCAGTCCGGCAGTACGGTCCCGGCGAATCCGGGCAGCAGCGTCGCCGCGACGTCGATGTGCTCGCGATCCATGTTTGTTAGTACACCGTACAAATCGGGCTTTGACAAACGCGCGGTTCTCTCCTGATGGAATCCGGCGCCCGTCGCGCAGGTGAGGTTGTTACCCTCTGCTGAGGCTACCGAGGGGGCAGAATGGCGCGCACGCGCGGAACGATCACGATTGCGGCGAGCGCTGTGCTCGCTGCGGCCCTCACCGGGTGTGCGGGAGGGCAGAGCAAGGCCGAGGCCTGCGCCGTCTTCAGCGACGCCGATCAGGCGCTCGTGACGGCGATCTCGACCTCGAGCGGGTCGCTGCTCGAGGACCCGGCCACGGCGAAGACCGACCTCGACTCAGCGGTGGGCGATTTCGAATCCTCGGTGTCGAAGATCAGCCATGACGAGGTCAGGGCGAAGGCCGACGGCATGACGAGCGCGCTCAAGACCTTCAACGCGCAGTTCGCCGCTGCCGCCGACGCGACAGTCGAGGGTTCGGACGACGTCGACTCGGAGCAGCTCAGCGACAGCCTCACTGCGGCGGAGAACGCCGAGAGCAAGGTCGTTCAGGTCTGCAACTCGTGAGCACGAGCGGGCTGGGGCGTCATAGGCTTCCGGTCACGAGCGGTTCCGACTAGCCTGTTGCCATGGGTGATTTGCGAGTGGTGGAACTGTCGGCGTCGACCATCGTGGCGGTGAACGCCCTCTCGCTCAAGCCAGGACAAGAGCAATTCGTCGCTCCCGTCTCGTACTCGGTGGCCGCGGCTGTGAGCAACCCGGCGACCACCTGGCAGCGCGTCGTCCTCGACGGCGACGACGTCGTGGGCTTCATCCAGGGCAACTTCGACCACGATGCGATGCAAGACGTCTTCAAGAGCGTGCTGTGGCGCATCAACGTCGACGCGGAAGCGCAGCGGCGCGGTGTCGGCAAGTTCGCCGTCGAGTCGCTCGGCGCGGAGGCCCGCAAGCGCGGCTTCGACCACCTCAACGTCATCTACGAGCCCGGCGACGTGGGACCGGAGAAGTTCTTCCTCGCCGTCGGCTTCAAGCCGGTCGACGAGACCGAGTACGGCGAGGTTATCGGCCGCCTCGACTTCTGAGCGGCGTCGGGGCGTCGTGAACGAGGACTTCGTCGAGGCGGTGCTCGCTGTCGTCGACGACATCCCGCCGGGCAGGGTCATGAGCTACGGCCAAGTGGCGGCGAGCATCGGTTCGCGCTCGGCACGGGGCGTCGGCCGGGTCATGTCGCTGTACGGCAGCACCGTCCCGTGGTGGCGCGTCGTGCAGGCTTCCGGCAAGCCGCCGACCTGCCACGAGAACACGGCCCGCGAGCATTACGATGCCGAGGGCACGCCGGTTGCGGCATCCGGTTCTGGCTACAAGCTCACGCGCGAGGCCTTCGTGCGCTGACGCGTCCGCTACACTCACTACCTGCAAGCGTTTACACAATGCGGTGAGGGGCGAGATGGAACACTCGAGACGATGGATGCCGCGCGTGCTGCGCCGCGTTATGGCGATCGCCCTCGCCACCGTCGCCGCAATCGCCCTCGCCGCCTGCTCCCCCGGGCCGCGGCCGGCGAACGCGCGCGATGTGGGCGTGCAGATGTTCCAGTGGCCGTGGAGCTCGCTCGCCGCCGAGTGCACGTCGTTCCTGGGCCCCGCCGGGTACGGCTGGGTACTGACAAGTCCGCCGAACGAGCACATCACGGGCACCGCGTGGTGGACGAGCTACCAGCCCGTGAGCTACGCCGTCGACTCGCGCCTCGGCACACGCGACGAGTTCGCGGCGATGGTCGGCACGTGCCACGAGGCCGGCGTGAAGGTCATCGCCGACGCCGTCATCAATCACATGTCAGGGCAGGACGAGCCGGGCACGGGTTTCGCCGGCAGCCGCTACACGCACTACGACTATCCGGACCTCTACACGGGGGACGACTTCCACCACTGCGGCATAACGCCGGGCGATGACATCAGCGTCTACGACGACGCGTTCGAAGTGCAGAACTGCGAGCTGGTGAACCTCGCCGACCTCGCCACCGAGAAGCCGCACGTGCAGGACGCGATCGTCGCCTACCTCGACGATCTGCTCGCGCTGGGCGTCGACGGTTTCCGCATCGATGCGGCCAAGCACATCCCCGCCGATGACATCGCCGCGATCGTGGACCGGCTCCCCGAGGGCACGTTCGTCGAGCAAGAGGTGATTCGCGGCGCGGGCGAGCCGATCCAGCCTGAGGACTACACGGCGAACGGGCGCGTTCTCGAGTTCGGCTGGGGACGCGACGTGAAGGGAATGATCGAGTCGGCGACCGTCGGGCAGGCGACGGGGCTCGGCGAGGACTGGGGCTACCTGCCCGCTCACGACGCCGTCGTCTTCGTCGACAACCACGACACTGAGCGCAACGGCGAGACGCTGAGCTACGCCGACGGCGCCGAGTATCTGCTCGCGAACGTGCTCACGCTCGGCGTCGGCTACGGCACCGTGCAGCTGCACTCTGGCTACGCCTTCACCGACCGCGACGCCGGCCCCGCCCAGGACGCGGCCGGGAATGTGCTGCCGGCGACGTGCGCCGACGACGTCGGCTCCGAAACGGCGTTCGCGGACGGCGACTGGGTGTGCCAGCACCGCTGGCCGGGCATCGCGGGAATGGTCAGCTTCCACAACGCGGTCGGCGACGCTCCGGTTACACGCGAGTGGAGCGAGGGCGACGCCGCCGCCTGGGCCCGCGGCGACCTCGGCTTCGTTGCACTCAACGCGGGAGCCGAGCCGATCACAACGACCCTCGACACCGGCCTCCCGGCCGGGGACTACTGCGACGTCATCACGGGCGGCGCTCACGCGACGACGACAAGCGGCTGCAGCGCGGAGACCGTGACGGTTGACGCCGAGGGGCGCACGACCCTTGTGCTCCATCCCATGTCAGCCGTCGCGATTCACGTCGGCGCACGGGCCTGACCCTCCCGATCGGGTCCTTCCAGGCGATCACTCGCCCGTGACAATTTTTGCTGCCGGCTCTAGGGTGACGCCATGAGGGACTTTCAGGTACTCGTGAATCCCACCGCGGTCACGCTCGCCGCCCACGTCGTCACGGCCGTTTCACGATGAACGCCGCTGCAATCAGCGTCACGCCAGTGCACGTCGCCGATCTCTCGGCCGATGGCGAGCACATGCCGGTCTACGTCCACGTCATCGAGCACCCCGATGCGCGCGTTCTCGTCGACACCGGCATGACGCGGCTCCACCCCGCCGTCGCCGATCTCGATCCCCGGCTGCTGCCGCTGAGCGAGCAGGACTTCAACCTCGACGGCATCGATCTCGTCGTCAACACGCACCTGCACTTCGACCACTGCGGCGGCAATCATCTGTTCGCCGGCACGCCGATCTACGTGCAACGGCAGGAGCTCCTCGACGCCCGTACCGAGACCGACTACACCATCCCCGAGTGGGTCGACCCGCCCGACGTGGATCTGCGCTACGTTCCGGTCGACGGTGAGCTCGAACTGCTGCCCGGCATCCGGCTCCTTCCCGCTCCCGGCCACACGCGCGGCACACAGGTCGTCGTCATCGATGCCGACGAGCAGCCGGTCGTGATTGCGGGCGACGCCGCCGTATGGTTCGGCGAGCTGGATCATCCTCAGACCGAAGGGCAGCGGCTGATTAGAGCGCTCAATCCCCAGCTGGTGTGGCTCGCGCACTCCCGCGATCCGTGGCGTCCCGCTGACGCTCGAGAGGGCGCCGGCGGCTGACGACAAGGGCCGGCGATGCGCAATGCCCTGACATTCAGCCCCAGCGGCGGCTAGGCTCGCGACACCCTGTACGCCGATCCTTGGAGCCGAAATGTGGTTTGAATCGTTGACGTCCGTCGCCCGAACACTTCTGATCGGCAGCGCCGCCTACGCATCCCTGATCATCGTGCTCCGGGTTGCAGGGAAGCGGAGCCTGTCGCAGTTGAACGCCTTCGATTTCGTCGTCACGGTTGCCATCGGCTCGACGCTTTCCACCATCCTGCTTGATTCGAAGGTTACCTGGGCGGTCGGGACGGCAGCATTCCTCACGCTCGCCGCTTTGCAGTTTCTGCTCGCACTGATCACCTCTCGCCTCGGTCGCGCAAAACGTCTCGTGGCCGGCCGTCCCGTGCTGCTGCTGAAGAACGGCCTGTATGAGGAGCGTGCGCTGAGGAAGACCCGATTGACCCGTGAAGACGTGATGCAGAAGATCCGCAACTCGGGAATCGGCGACGTCAGCTCGGCCGGCGCCGTCGTTCTTGAAGCGGATGGCCGGCTCAGTGTGATCAGCACCGACAAGATGGGCGACGAGTCCGCCCTTTCCGATGTGCGCTCATGATCGCCGGCGCCGCCTGCTGACGACGACGGCCGACGTGTCCGCACGTGATGTCAGCCGGCGCCGTCCACGTCGGCGCGCGGAGCTGGCCGGCGCCACGTCACCGCGAGATCCGCGAGCATCGCTACGAGCACGGCCGCCCACACGGCGAGCGCCACCCACAGGAACGCGCCGCCGATGCGCCCGACGAGGGGCAGATCGTCGGCCTGACCGAGGTAGATGCCCGCGACGGCATACATGCCGAACGGGAACACCATGCTCCACAGCGAGGCCTCGTAGCGCAGCGGCACCTTCTTGATCAGGTGCCGCCACAGCCCCACGCCGAGCAGCGCAGGGATCAGCCACGTCGCGAACGCCCAGAACACCACGGCCGCCGCGGCGACGGGAGCGCGCACGACGCTCACCATCGCGGTGTCCGTCATCTCGACGATGCGCGATCCTGCGAGAACCGTGATGGCGCCCGCGCCCATCGTGACCCAGTACGGCGGCCCGAGCTCCTCGGCCGGGATGCCGCGCGTGAGCACGCGGATGACGACGGCGCAGCCGATCACGCCGTACAGGATGAGGCCGATCCCCCACGAGAGAACGGCGACGATCGAGAGGGCGTCGCTCATGATTCCCGCCGTCGGCTCGAGCGAGGCGGCGAGCACGGCGACCGACTGGCTTGCGACCGACCAGATGAACCACGTGCCGTTGACGCCTTTCAGAATGTCGGCGCCCGGGTGCCGCGCGATGACGAGCCCGGGGATGACATAGCCGAGCACGAGCCACGCGGCGAACGAGACGCCGAGCAGGATGCCGGGGACGAGCGTCGTGCCCTCGGCGGCGATGCGCGCGCCGAGCACGTTCGTGCCCGCGACGAACGTGAAGAACGAGAAGCCGTTGCGCGGCCCGGCGAAGTCGTCGACGACAGCTCTCGGATAGCGCAGCAGGCGCCACACGGTCATGACGACGAGCACGGCGTAGCCGAGCCCTGCGATGATGAAGAGCACGAGCGAGGCCGCGTCGAAGTGCTCGAGCTTCAGGCCGAGCGAGATGATTCCCGTGGCCATGACGAGCGCGAAGTACCCGGGTGGCAGCGTGTGCACGGCGCGGGCGATGCGCGACTCTGCTTGGACCTCCACAGGGCCAAGCGTAGCGGCATCCGATTCCCGCATCCGGATGGCCGGACGTGAGAAAGCGGATGCCGCCGTGCGAGGCCGCTACACGAGGGAGTCGCGCCAGGCGGCGTGCAGTTGCGCGAAGCGTCCCGTGCCGCCGATGAGCTCGGCCGGCGTTCCGTCTTCGACGATGCGGCCGTGCTCCATGACCAGAACGCGGTCGGCGATCGCGACGGTGGAGAGCCGGTGCGCGATGATCACGGCGGTGCGGTCGGCCAGCAGCGTCTGCAGCGCCTGCTGCACGAGCCGCTCGCTGGGGATGTCGAGCGACGCCGTCGCCTCGTCGAGGATGAGCACAGCGGGATCGGCGAGGAACGCTCGCGCGAACGAGATGAGCTGCCGCTGCCCCGCCGAGACGCGGCCGCCGCGCTTGTTCACGTCGGAGTCGTAGCCGTCGGGCAGCTCCTCGATGAAGCCGTGCGCGCCCACCGCCTTCGCCGCCGAAATGATCTCGTCGCGGGAGGCGTCGGGCCGGCCGAGCGCGATGTTGTCGGCGACGGTTCCCGAGAAGAGATACGCCTCTTGCGTGACCATGACGATCGCCCGGCGCAGATCCTTCGGGTGCAGCATCCGCAAGTCGACGCCGTCGAGGGCGACGCGGCCCTCGCTCGGATCGTAGAACCGCGAGATGAGCTTCGCGAGCGTCGACTTCCCTGCTCCCGTGGAGCCGACGAGCGCGATCGTCTGCCCCGCCGGGATCTCGAGCGAGAAGCGCGGAAGCACGACGGTCTCGGCGTTGTACGCGAACCGCACGTCCTCGAAGCTCACGCGACCGCGCGCCGTCCACAGGTCGATGGGCGACGTGGGATCGGGCACGCTCGGGCGCTCCTCGAGAACCCCCGAGATCTTCTCGAGCGCCGCGGCCGCCGACTGGTAGGCGTTGTAGAACATCGCCATCTCCTCCATCGGATCGAAGAAGCGCCGCGCGTACAGCACCGCCGCGAGCAGCGCTCCGATCTCGAGGTCGCCGTTCACGACGCGGAAGCCGCCGACGAGCAGCACGGCCGCGACCGTGACATTTCCGATGAGGATGATGCCGGGCTCGTAGATTCCGAACAGCTGGATCGTCTTCGCGTTGACGTCGCGGTAGTCCTCGACGAGCTCGCCGAACCGCTTCTCGTTGCGCTTCTCCTTGCGGAACGCCTTGACCGCGCGGATGCCCGTCATGGTCTCGACGAACTGCACGATCACCTTCGCCGACACGACGCGCGAGTAGCGGAACAGCACTTGCGAGCGCTTCTGGAACCAGCGCGTGAGCACGTACAGCGGCACGAGCGAGCACAGCAGCACGATTCCGCTCGTCCAGTCGAGAAGGAACAGCGCGACGCCGATGAACCCCATGTACAGGATGCCGTTGACGAGCTGGCTGATCCCCTCATCGAGCAGCTGCTTTATCGCGTCGAGATCGCTCGTCTGCCGAGAGATGATGCGACCAGACGTGTACGACTCGTGGAACTCGAGGCTCAGCTTCTGCGTGTGCAGGAACACGCGCTTGCGCAGATCGAGCAGCACCGCTTGGCTGATGCGCGCGCTCGCGACGACGTAGCTCGACATGAACGTCGCTGCCGCGATCGCGGTGACGAGGTACACGACCCCGACGCCGAGTGCGGGGAGCCAGTCGGCACGGTCCAGCACGGCGGGCAGGGCCGTGTCGATGCCGTACGCGATGAGCGCCGGGCCGGCGACGCTCGTCCCGGTCGCGCAGATCACGAGAAGCATCGTCGTGACGACGCGCCAGCGCAGCGGCTGCAGGAGCGAGCCGAGCAGCCGCAGTGAGCGCCGCCGGATCTGGCGGCTCTCCTCGCGCGTGAAGTCGTCGCGCTCCTCACCGGTGACACCGCGAACGTCGGTAGCGCTCATCGCGTCGCCTCCTCTCGTTCCGGCCGTCCCGCGGCCCGTTCGCGTCTCTGCTCGTCTTCGAGCGACGAGATGACATAGCGGTAGTGCTCGCTGCGCGCGAGCAGCTCCGTGTGCGTGCCGACGTCGGCGATGCGTCCGTTCTGCATGAGCGCAACGCGGTCGGCAAGCGCGACCGTCGACGGGCGGTGTGCGACGATCAGCGCGGTCGTGGACGAGAGCACGCGGCGAAGGGCCTCCTCGACGAGCGCCTCGGTGTCGACGTCGAGCGCCGACAGCGGGTCGTCGAGCACGAGCACCGACGGCGCCGCCGCGACCGCCCGCGCGAGGGCGAGCCGCTGCCGCTGCCCGCCGGAGAGGCTCAGACCCTCCTCGCCGACTGTCGTGTCGAGGCCGTCGGGCAGGTCGTGCACGAACTGCGCTTGCGCGATCGCGAGGGCGTCGTCGAGCACGCGCTGCGCCTGGGCCGAGTCGAGTTCGAGATCATCGCGGCCGAGCAGAACGTTCTCGCGCACGGATGCCGAGAACAGCGTCGCGTCCTCGAACGCCATTGCGATGTGCCGGCGCAGCTCCGTGCGGGTGAGCTCGCGCACGTCGACGCCGTCGAGCCGAACGGCTCCGCCCGTGACGTCGTAGAGGCGGGTCGCGAGCGCGGTGAGCGTCGTCTTCCCGCACCCCGTGAGCCCGACGAGCGCCATGGTCTCACCCGGCTCGAGGGTGAGGTCGACGCCGTCGATCAGGTCGCGCAGCCGCTCGGGCGAGTCCTGGTAGCGGAAGTGCACGTCGTCGAACTGGAGGCGACCCTGCGGGTTGTCGATTCGCGCCGGAGCCGCAGGGTCGGTGATCGTGTTCACTTCGTCGAGAACTTCGAACACCCGGTCGACGGCCGTGCGCGTGTCGAACGTCATCGACAGCAGGAAGCCGATCGACTCGATCGGGAAGCGCAGCACCGTCGCCGTCGCGAAGAACGCGAACAGCTCGCCGACGTTCAGCTGCCCGATCGAGGCGAGCCAGATGCCCGAGACCAGGCACAGCCCGAACGCGACGTCGGGCAGCAGGATGAGCCAGTACCAGATGCCGGCGATGGCCTTCGCCTTCTCGATCTCGGTGCCGCGCAGCGTCTCGGCGCGCGTCGCGAAGCCCTCGAGAGCGTATTTGCCACGCCCGAACGCCTTGAGCACGCGGATGCCGTGAACGGCCTCCTCGACCGCCGTGGCGAGATCCCCGGCCTGGTCCTGGCTGCGGCGCGCGACGGCATGGTACTTGCGCTCGAACGCGTAGCCGTAGATCCACACCGGGATCGCGCAGACGAGGAAGACGGTGCCGAGCAGCCAGTGCCAGGTGAACAGCACGGCGGAGCCGACGATGATCGTGAGCACATTGACGACGAGAAGCACGATGCCGAACGACAGCCACCGGCGGATCAGGTTGAGGTCCTGCATCATGCGCGAGAGCAGCTGCCCTGACGGCCACTTGTCGTGGAAGGCGACGGGCAGGTCCTGCAGCACGCGGTAGATCTCGTTGCGCATCTTCGCCTCGACGGTCGTGCCGGGAAGCAGCACGAACCAGCGGCGGAGTGCGATCATGAGCGCTTCGACGACGCCGAGGCCGAGCACGAGCGCGACGGCGGGCAGGATCTCGGCCGGGTCCCGCTCGGCGAGCGCGCCGTTCACGAGGCGCTCGAGAACCATGGGGATCGCGAGCGCGACGAGGGAGCCGAGCAGCGCGGCGACCATGCCGAGGCTGATGCGCGGGATGGCGTGCTTGGCGAAGGGGTAGATGCGCCAGATGGCGCGAGCGGTCGTCAGCTGTGACGTGCGTGTGGTGTCGGCAGGGCCGGACATGAAGGTCTCGCTTCAGATTGTTGCGGCGGCGCGGAGGCGTGGGCGGCCTCGAGCGCGGTGTCGGTTGTGCTCTCCCGGCGAGGGCGGCGGGAAGGTGCCGGAGTCGCTCCGGCGGTGGGCTGGGTTTCGGCTGGGGAGCGCTACATGGCGCGAACGGGCCCGGGGCTTCCGACGTACTGCGGGAATCCGGACGGACGGACGCCTTGCACGGCGCTGATGGTTGTCTTCATCTCGTCCTCCTTGGCTCTCGCGGTTCGTGCCGCCGCCGCAAGGGCGCGGCGCACAGCCTTACAGACTATGGCCGCTCGGGCGGGAAGCGCAAGAGCGGGTTCAGCGCACCCGCACCGACATGCACGTGACGCCGCCGTCGAGCTTCTCGAACTCCGAGATGTCCACGCTCACGACCGTGTAGCCGAGGTCCTCGAGCAGTTCGGCGGTCTTCGGTGCGGATGCCGAGAGCAGGAGCGTGTCGTCGCTCAGCACGATGACGGGAGCGCCGACGGTCTCGCGGGCCGCGAGGAACCCGGGGAACAGCCCCGGCTCGTCGATCAGGTCGGGGTCGCCGATGAAGGTGCCATCGGGAAGTGCCGTGACGATCGTCTTGAGGTGCAGGGCCTTCGTCACGGGAACGCCCACGACGGAGTAGCCGTACGGCGCGACGATGCGACGCAGTTGGCGGATGCCCTCCGCGTTCGTGCGCGCGCTGCGTCCGACGTAGACCGTGTCGCCGACCTTGAGCACGTCGCCGCCTTCGAGGGTCCCCGGCGCCATGATCCGCTCGACGGTGAGACCGAGGCCCGCGACGGTCTCCTCGACGCCGTCGACCTCCCCGCGTCGCGTGTCGAGCGCGGGGCGCGTGAGCACGGCGAGCTCGTCGAACAGCACGACGGTGTCCTCGACGAAGACGGAGTCGGCGAGCTGGTCGGCGGACGGCGCCTCCGTCGTCGTCCAGCCGTGCTCCTCGAACGCGGCCGTGTAGGCGTCCCACTGCTCATCGGCGCGCTCGATGTCGATCTCGGCGGGAGCGGCGGCGATGCCCTGCGCGAGATTCTTTGCGGGCATCCGCACGATGGCGATGCGGCGCTCCGCCGCGCGCGGCGCCTCCCGGAACCCGACTGTGGCCTTGTACACCGCGCGGCCGAGGGTCGGGGTCGCGATGAACACGGCGAGCGCGTAGATGGCGTTCGTGCCGACGAGAGTGCCGATCAGGAGTCCGAAGACCTCGCCCGTGAGCTGGCCGCCCTGCTGCACGTGGCTGAGCATCGTGCCGATGACGGGAGCGACGATGCCGACGATGATTCCGGTCGGCAGCGCCCACCGCCAGCTCGTGAGGCCGCCGAGCATTCCGCCGATGAACAGCAGCAGGAACGTGAACAGGCTCGCGAGCACGAAGTACTCGCTCGCGGCGGGCAGCACCGTCGGCGAGAGCTGGCTGATGATGAAGAACGGCAGCACGGCGGCCACGTGGGCGAGGATCGCGACGAGAACAGCGGAAGCGAGAGAGGCGAGGACGCGACGGGCCCAGGTGACGGTCATCCTCCGAGCCTACGGGATGCCGAAAGGCCCGGCGCACCACACGGGATGCGCCGGGCCTTCCGCGTCGATCAGTGGAAGAAGTGACGCTCTCCCGTGAAGTACATCGCGACGCCCGCGGCCTTCGCCGCGGCGATGACCTCCTCATCGCGCACCGAGCCGCCCGGCTGCACGACGGCCTTCACGCCGCCGTCGAGCAGCACTTGCAGCCCGTCGGCGAAGGGGAAGAAGGCGTCGGATGCTGCCACCGAGCCTGCCGCGCGGTCGCCGGCGCGCCGCACCGCGAGCTCGCAGGAGTCGACGCGGTTCACCTGCCCCATGCCCACGCCGACGGCGGCGCCGCCCTTGGCGAGCAGGATCGCGTTCGACTTGACGCTGCGGCACGCCTTCCACGCGAACGCGAGGTCGGCGAGGGTGTCCGCGTCGACAGGCTCGCCCGAGACGAGCTGCCAGCCGGTCGTGATGTCGGCGTCGGCGTCGAAGCGGTCGGCCTGCTGCACGAGCAGTCCGCCGGAGATCTGCTTGGCCTCGAGCGGCTCGAGCGCGAATCCCTGGGGCAGCTGCAGGATGCGCAGGTTCTTCTTCGTCTTCAGCAGAGCGAGTGCGTCCGCCTCGTACGCCGGAGCGACGATGACCTCGGTGAAGATCTCCTTCACGGCTTCCGCCATGCCGAGCGTGACCTCGCGGTTCGCCGCGATCACCCCGCCGTACGCGGACACGGGGTCGGTCTCGTGGGCGCGGCGGTGCGCCGACGCGATCGGGTCGATCGCTTTCGGCTTCGCGACGGCGATGCCGCACGGGTTCGCGTGCTTGATGACGGCGACCGCCGGTTCGGCGAAGTCGAAGGCAGCCCGCACGGCGGCATCCGCGTCGGTGTAGTTGTTGTAGCTCATCTCCTTGCCGTGCAGCTGCGTGGCCTGGGCGATGCCCTGTCCGCCGGCGCGCAGGTAGAGGGCGGCCTCCTGGTGGGAGTTCTCGCCGTAGCGCAGCACGTGCGAGAGCTCGGCCTGGATGGTGAGCGAGGAGCCGAAGCCCTCGGCGGCATCCGTGAACCAGCCGGCGACGGCCGTGTCGTACGCCGCCGTGTGGGAGAACGCCTGGGCGGCGAGCGCGCGGCGCTGCTCGAGCGTCGTTCCGCCCGCGGCGACGGCGTCGACGACGAGGCTGTAGCTCTCGGGCGAGACGACGACGGCGACGTTGGGGTGGTTCTTCGCGGCGGCGCGCACCATGGACGGGCCGCCGATGTCGATCTGCTCGACGATGTCGTCGGGTTCGGCTCCGGAGGCGACGGTCTCGACGAAGGGATACAGGTTGACGACGACGAGCTCGAACGGCTCGATGCCGAGGTCGGCGAGCTGCTGCTCGTGCGACTCGAGGCGCAGGTCGGCGAGAAGCCCCGCGTGCACGCTCGGGTGCAGGGTCTTGACGCGACCGTCGAGCGACTCGGGGAAGCCCGTGAGCGTCGACACGTCGGTCACGGGGTAGCCGGCGTCGCGGATCGTCTGCGCGGTCGACCCGGTCGACACGATCTCGACGCCCGCGTTCGCGAGAGCGGAGGCGAGGTCGATGAGGCCCGTCTTGTCGCTCACCGAGATGAGCGCCCGCTTGATCGGAATCACATCGCGTTCGCGATAGAGGCTCTTGTCGTGGCTTGGTCCGCTCATTGCTGCTCCTTTGGTGACGGGTCAGACCTTCGTCAGGTCGAGACCGTTGGCGATATCGAGCACGGTCTGCACCAACAGACGGCGTTCGACGGGCTTGATGCGCTCATGCAGGCTGTGCTCGGTGTCCCCTTCGAGGACGGGCACGCGCTCCTGCACGATGATCGATCCGGTGTCGACTCCGTTGTCAACGACGATGATGGACGCTCCCGACTGGGCCGCGCCCGCCGTTATCGCGTCGCGCACGGCGTGCGCTCCGGGGAACTCGGGCAGGTAGGCGGGATGCGTGTTGATGAGGTTCGGCGCGAGCTGCGCGACGAAGTTCGCGGGAAGCAGGCGCATGAGTCCGGAGAGGACGACGAGGTCGGGGTTCCACACGCGGATCTGCTCGAGAAGCGCTTCTCCCCACGCCTCCCGCGAGGGGAACGAGCTGTAGGGAACGGTGAAGGTCGGGATGCCGAACTCCTCGGCGTGCGCGAGTCCAGTGGCGTCGCGATCGGCGCCGACGGCGACGACGCGAGCGGGGTATTCGGCGTCGGATGCCGCTTCGAGAAGAGCGCGGAGGTTGGAGCCGCCGCCGGAGATCAGGACGACCAGTGAGAGCACTCCCTCATCTTAGCGGTCGGCGTTCTGCGCCCTTTCGTCATGACGGTGCGCGAGCGAGTGCTCGGCGCTGCCCGACGCCATGCCGATCAGACAGCCGACGGCGACGAGCACGGCGGCGAGGCCGCCGACGGCGAACGGCGCCGGACCGATCTCGACGAAGCGGCCCGGGCCGGCCGCTCCCCCGGACCACCAGGCGAGCAGCAGCACCTGGATTCCGGCGATGACGCCGATGACCACGGCGGTGACCGCGAGCCACAGGGCGTTGGACCGGCCCCCGATGCCGGCGAGCACGCTCTTGCGCACCGCGACGGCGGCGAGGAAGCCCGCGATGATCGGCACGGCGAGGCCGAGGAACCCGAACGTGAAGTCCTGGTTCGGCAGCACGCCGAGCAGCGGGATGCCGGGTACCGGGCCCGTCACGGTTCCCGCCGGCGCCACGGTCGAGCCGGTGCCGAGCGAGAAGCCGGATCCCGTGAACCACGCGAGCGCCCAGATGACGATGTTGGGCATGAACGCGATCTGCCCGATCGTGACGACGATGCCGCCGATGACCCCGAGCTGGGAGGCCTGATAGAGGGAGACGACGGTGCTGAAGTTGAGGAACGTTCCGGCGGCGACGGTGACGGCCGCAGCGGCCACGGTCGCGGCGACGGCGAGGCTTGCACCGCGCAGCCCCGCGAGGAGCACGATCTCGACGTGACGGGGAACGCGGTCGCGCAGCTCGGAGAGCCGGGCAAGCAGCGGTTCGGCCGACTCGTCGGCGCGCACGAGTTCGATGCCCGTTCCGATCGCGAGGCCGAGCAGCCAGACCAGAGCGGGAAGGCAGAAGGCCTGGAGGAGCGACGGCGTCGCGACGGCGTTGACGGCGCTGATGCCGATCGCCCCGGAGGCGAGGGCGAAGACGACGACGGAGGTGCTGCCGGCTTGCAGCCACGCCGCGGTGCGTCCGGCGCGGCGTCCCGTGCGCACCCCCATGAGCACCGTGAACAGGGCGAAGGCGAGCGGGGCGATCGTCACGGCGAACGGCGCGGCGGCATCCTTGATCCCGACGACCTGGAGCGTCGCCTCGTCAAGCGTGACCGTGAGGTCGACGCCGTTCCCGAGCAGCCAGATGTCGCAGGCAGCGCGCCAGAACACCATCCAGTCGACGGTGAAGCCGTATTGCACGCCCCAGAGCACGGTCAGCGGGACGAGCGGGATGAACACGCCGATGGCCACGACGATGAACGCTTCGAGAGCGGAGAGCAGGGAGGCAGTGAGGCGGTTCATCCGGTGGCAAGCCTACCCGCGAAACGCCGCAGGGCCCCGTCGACGCGACGGGGCCCTGCGAGGAATCTGGCTACAGCGCGGAGATGATCTCGCGCATGAGCTCCGCGGTCTCGCTCGGGGTCTTGCCGACCTTGACGCCGGCGGCCTCGAGAGCCTCCTTCTTGGCCTGCGCGGTTCCCGCAGAGCCGGAGACGATAGCGCCCGCGTGTCCCATGGTCTTGCCCTCGGGAGCCGTGAACCCGGCGACGTAGCCGACGACGGGCTTCGTGACGTTCGCCTTGATGAAGTCGGCCGCACGCTCTTCCGCGTCACCGCCGATCTCGCCGATCATGACGATCGCCTTGGTCTCCGGGTCCGCCTCGAACGCCTTGAGCGCGTCGATGTGCGTCGTGCCGATGATGGGGTCGCCGCCGATGCCGATCGCCGTCGAGAAGCCGATCTCGCGCAGCTCGTACATCATCTGGTAGGTGAGCGTTCCCGACTTCGAGACGAGGCCGATCGGTCCCTTGCCCGTGATGTTGGCGGGGGTGATGCCGACGAGCGACTCCCCCGGGGTGATGATGCCGGGGCAGTTCGGGCCGATGATGCGCGTCTTCGAGCCCTTCTCCTTGGCGTAGGCCCAGAACTCGGCGGAGTCGCCGACGGGAACGCCCTCGGTGATGATGACGAGAAGCGGGATCTCCGCGTCGATGGCCTCGATCACGGCGTCCTTCGTGAACGCGGGCGGCACGAACGCGATCGACACGTCGGCGCCGGTCTTCTCGATCGCCTCGTTGACGGTGCCGAACACGGGAAGCTCGGTCTCACCGTGCTTGACGGTCGTGCCGGCCTTGCGGGCGTTCACTCCGCCGACGACGTTGGTGCCGGCCTTGAGCATGAGGGCGGTGTGCTTTGTTCCCTCACCGCCCGTGATGCCCTGGACGATGACCTTGGAATCCTTGTTGAGGAAGATTGACATATCTCTGCAGTTCCTAAAGCTCTGGTGGTCTCAGCGGGCGTTGGCGAGTTCGGCGGCCTTGTCGGCGCCCTCGTCCATCGTGGCGGCGAGGGTGACGAGCGGGTGGTTCGCCTCGTTGAGGATGCGGCGGCCTTCGTCGACGTTATTGCCGTCGAGACGCACGACGAGCGGCTTGTTCGCGGCCGAGCCGAGTTCGGCGAGCGCGCCGACGATGCCCTTCGCGACGGCGTCGCACGCGGTGATGCCGCCGAAGACGTTCACGAAGACGCTCTTGACCTGCTCGTCGCCGAGGATGACGTCGAGACCGGCTGCCATGACCTCGGCGGAGGCGCCGCCGCCGATGTCGAGGAAGTTCGCGGGCTTGACGTTGCCGTGCTTCTCACCGGCGTACGCGACGACGTCGAGGGTCGACATGACCAGGCCGGCGCCGTTTCCGATGACGCCGACTTCGCCGTCGAGCTTGACGTAGTTGAGGTCCTGAGCCTTCGCCTTTGCCTCGAGCGGGTCGGCGGCGGCCTTGTCCTCGAGCTCCTCGTGGCCGGGGTGACGGAAGCCGGCGTTCTCGTCGAGCGAGACCTTGCCGTCGAGGGCGATGATGTCGCCCTCCTCGGTGAGCACGAGCGGGTTGACCTCGACGAGTGTCGCGTCCTCGCCCGTGTAGACGCCGTAGAGCTTGACGAAGACGGGGACGACCTTCTCGATCAGTTCGGCGGGGAACTTCGCGGCCTCGGCGATCTCGCGGGCCTTCGCCTCGTCGATGCCGGTCAGCGGGTCGACCTCGACCCGGGCGAGCGCCTCGGGCTTCTCGACGGCGAGCTGCTCGATCTCCATTCCGCCCTCGACGCTGCACAGCGAGAGGTACGAGCGGTTGGCGCGGTCGAGCAGAACGGAGAAGTAGAACTCCTGCGCGATGCGTGCGCCGCCGGCGACCATGACGCGCTTGACGACGTGCCCCTTGATGTCGAGCCCGAGGATGGCCTTCGCGGCCTCTTCCGCCTCGTCGGGGTTCTTCGCGACCTTGACGCCGCCGGCCTTGCCGCGGCCGCCGGTCTTGACCTGGGCCTTGACGACGACGACTCCGCCGAGCTTCTCAGCTGCTGCGCGCACCTCCTCCGGCGTGTCCGCGATGATTCCCGGGAGCACCGGGACCTCGTACTTCTCAAACAGGTCTCGAGCCTGGTACTCGTAAAGATCCACGTAGGTTCCTAACCGCTTCAGCTGCGTTCGGTGTGCGATGTGAGAGGCGAGCCCGACACCGGAGTATCTCGACGCCGAGAGAAAATTCGCCTTCTCCACTGTACTCTGCGCGGCACGATGTCCCCAGCCGCGCTCACTCAGCGGAACGCCGTACCCTGTGGCCATGCGTCAGATTCACGGCATTCGCGATATGGCGGCGGAGTCGGTTCTCGTCGCGGGCGGGGGCGCGGCGATCCTGCTGCAGATCGCCGACGAGCGCGTGGGGCTCGGGGTGGCGCAGCACAGCGACTTCGCCTCGCGCCCGCTCGACAGGCTGCATGCGACGCTGCGCTACGTGTACGTGCAGGTGTACGGCACGGGCGCCGAGCGACGTTTCGTCTCGAGAGCCGTGAATCGCGCGCACAGGCCGGTTCGGGCGGATGCCGCTGACGGGCGCCCCGCGTACTCGGCGTTCGACCCCCAGCTGCAGCTCTGGGTCGCGGCCACGCTGTACCGCACGGCGCTCGTGCTGCACGAGCGCGTCATCGGTCCTCTCGACGAGAAAGTCGCGGATCGCGTGTACCGCCAGTACGCGGTGCTCGGCACGGGCGTCGGGATGCCGGCGGCGCTCTGGCCCGCCGATCGGGCCGCGTTCGAGACCTACTGGAACGAGTCGCTGGCCGCGCTCGAGGTCAGCGACGAGGCCCGCCGGGTCGCGCGGGACCTGCTGCATCCGCGTGTCGGCCCGGTGTGGCTGCGCGCCGCGATGCCGCTCGCGCGGCTCATGACGGCCGGGCTCCTGCCCGAATCCGTGCGCGCCGCCTACAGGCTGCCGTGGTCGGACGCGCGGCAGCGACGCTTCGACGCCGTGATCTCGGTTACGCGACTCGTGTGGCCACGGTTGTCCCGCGGCATCCGTCACCTGCCGGCGATCCGCTGCCTGCGCCAGGTGCGAGCGGAAATGCGCGAAGCTGCCGGGTAGGGCGCGCTACCGCCCGGGGTTTTCGGGAGTTAGCCTCTCGGGATCAGGGCCTCTCCGCCGGAACGCGCACGAGGCGCGCGAGCAGCACCATGACCATGCCGACGAGCGCCCCGATGGCGGTCTCGACGGCGCGGTCGAGGAGCAGGTCGGGGACGTGCAGGCTCGGGCTCGACAAGTGCACCATGAGCAGGGCGAGCGGCGTGATCACCACGAGGGCGGTGCCGTAGTGGCGGCCGACGAAGATCTCAGCGCCGAACTGGCACAGCGCGACGATGATGATGAGCAGCCACACGGGCGGGCTCCCCCACAGGATGAGTCCCGTGACGATGACGCCCGCGAACGTGCCGAGCGTGCGATGGATGGATCGCGTGATGGAGTGCGCGGCGCGCACAGGAGGGACGACGGCGATGACGCTCACGACCGCCCAGTAGGAATGCCCGAGCCCCACGGCGCTGCCGATGAGCCCGGCGAGGAAGCCGCCGACGAGGAGCTGGCCGATGTTGAGCCACACACCGGGATCGCGCCACGCGTTCGGGCGCACGTCGGCGCGGCGCGGGAGCGGCTTGAGCATCTTGAAGCTCGCCGTGATGCGGTCCACGTCGCGGCCGAGACGCAGCAGCCAGCCGGACATCGTGATGACGAGCGCGAGGACGGCGGAGGCGACGCCGATGAGGATCGCGACGCCGACGTTGCCGCCCGGTACGGGCACGATGCCGCAGACCAGGAAGGCGAACACGTAGAAGATCGGCGTCGGCGGGTGGAGCGAGAGGGTGCGGCTCAGAACGACACCGACGGCGACGACGAGGAGGAGCCCGATCGACAGTGCGACAAGGGGACTGCCGGCTTGGGACACGAGCACGCCGGCGGTGATGCACGCGACGAGGACGACAGCCGCGGTGGACGCTGTGCGCAACCGCGTCCGGTACACCTCGCGGCGACCGTAGAGCGAGGTGAACGCGCCGAACGAGGCGTAAATGGCGAGGTCGAGTCGGCCGAGGAGCGCGAGCACGACGAGCGGGATCGCGACGGCGAGGCCCGCACGGCTGGCGACCTCGATGTCGAGGGCGTGCAGGTTGCGCGCCCACTGCTTGAGGGACTCCGGGCGGGCACGCCGGGACTCGGCGCCGTCGTCGGGCGCCTCCGCTGGGGTGCTCATGTCAGATCTTCTCGATGGGGGCGATCTTAATCAAGAGCTTCTTCGCGCCCGCCGTCTCGAATTGCACGTGCGCGACGCGCTTGCTGCCCTCTCCCGTGACGTTGTTGACGCGACCCTCGCCGAAGTCCGTGTGGCGGATGCGGTCGCCGGGCGCGAGTTCGAGGTCGCCGTTGTCGCGCACGGTGCCGGTGACGCGGTTCGGCCACTGCTTCTTCTCGGCGGGCGGGAGCGCCGCGGCATCCGCTCCCCGATTCGACTGCCACCGTCTCGCGTTGAGCGCGCGCGGCTGTGTTCCGCCGCGCGAGTTCGCGCTGCCGGGAGACTGCTTCCACTCGATGAGCTCGGCAGGGATCTCCTGCAGGTAGCGGCTCGGCATCGCCACGGCCGTCTCGCCGTACTGCGCGCGGGTCATGGCGAGCGAGAGGTAGAGGCGCTTGCGCGCTCGGGTGATGCCGACGTAGAACAGCCGGCGCTCTTCGGCCGGTCCGCCGGGCTCGTTCGCCGACATGCGGTGCGGCAGCAGGTCCTCTTCGATGCCGGTGAGGAACACGGTGTTGAACTCGAGGCCCTTCGCGGTGTGCAGCGTCATGAGCGACACGGTTCCGCTCGCGTCGTCGATATCGTCCGCGGCCGCCACGAGAGCGACTTCGGTGAGGAAGTCGATGAGGGTGCCGTCGGGGTTGTTGCGCTCGTACTCCTTGGTGACGGCGACGAGCTCGTCGAGGTTCTCGGCGCGCGCCTCGTCTTGCGGATCACGGCTCAAGCGCAGCGCGTCGATCAGGCCGCTCTTCGTGATGAGCGTCGTGAGCACCTCGCTCACCTTGCCCTTCTCGGCGAGCGCGGCGGCCTCGTCGAGAACGGCGGAGAGGTCGCTGATGGCCCGCGTCATCTTCGGGCCGAAGCCGAGCGTCGACGCCTCCCGCAGGGCGTCGCGCAGCGTCGTCTCCGCGTTCTCGGCGAAGCTCGCGAGCTGCGTCACGGTCGCGGGCCCGATGCCGCGCTTGGGCGTGTTGATGATGCGGCGCACCGCGAGCTCGTCGGCGGGGTTCACGACGGCCGTGAGGTAGGCGAAGGCGTCTTTGATCTCGGCGCGCTCGTAGAACTTCGTGCCGCCCATGATCTTGTAGGGCAGCGCCGAGCGAACGAAGATCTCTTCAAGCGCTCGCGTCTGCGCGTTCGTGCGGTAGAAGACGGCGATCTCGTTGTAGGCGAGGCCCGCGGAGTGCAGCTTCTCGATCTCGTCGGCGACGAACTGTGCCTCGTCATGACCCGAGTAGCCGGTGTAGCCGATGATCTTCTCGCCGTCGCCCACGTCAGTCCAGAGCTTCTTGTCCTTGCGGTCGAAGTTGTTGGCGATGACGGCGTTCGCGGCGGAGAGGATGTTCTGGGTGGAGCGGTAGTTCTGCTCGAGCAGAATGACCTTCGCGCCCGGGAAGTCGCGCTCGAACTCGACGATGTTGCGGATGTCGGCGCCACGGAAGGCGTAGATCGACTGGTCGGAGTCGCCGACGACGGTGAGTGCTGCGCCCGGGTTCGTGCCCGGCAGGTAACCAGCGCCTTCCGGTTCGCGCGTGAGCTCGCGGATGAGCGAATACTGGGCGTGGTTGGTGTCCTGGTACTCGTCGACGAGGACGTGTCGGAACTTGTTCTGGTACAGCGCCGCGACCTGCGGGAACGCCCGGAACAGGTACACCGTCTGCGCGATCAGGTCGTCGAAGTCGAACGCGTTCGCGGAGCGCAGCGCGCGCTCGTAGTCGCGGAAGATCTCGATGAAGGCGACCTCGTTCGGATCGGACATGTTCGCGTTGCGCGCGTAGCTCTCGGCATCCGCAAGCTCGTTCTTGAGCTTGGAGATCTTCGCCGACGCGTTCGCCGGCGTGAAGCCGAGCACGTCGGCATCGTGCTGCTTGATGATGCGCTTGAGCAGCACGCGCGAGTCGGACGAGTCGTAGATCGTGAAGTTCTTGCTGAAGCCGAAGTTGTCGGCCTCGCGTCGCAGGATGCGCACGCACGCGGAGTGGAACGTCGAGATCCACATGCCCTCGGCGCGGCCGCCGAGGAGCCCCTCGACGCGCTCGCGCATCTCGGCGGCGGCCTTGTTCGTGAACGTGATCGCCAGGATCTGGCTCGGCCATGCCTCGCGGTTCTCGATGAGGCGCGCGATGCGGTGCGTGAGCACGCGCGTCTTTCCCGACCCGGCGCCGGCCACGATGAGCAGCGCCTGCCCGCGGTATTCGACGGCTTCCGCCTGCTGAGGGTTGAGGCCGTCGAGCAAGTGATCGGATGCTGCGTTCTCGCCGCCCGGAATGGTCGCCGTCGGCCAGTCGACGATCACCGGTGTCGAAGCGGATCCGGAACCGTGCGCGTCAGAGATGGGGGTGCTCGTCATGTCCCTTCCAGCTTAAGCTGTGCAGCTGACAGCCGGCCCATCCGCTCGACTCGACGGTCGCGCACCGGCAGCGAGTTTCCGAGTGCCGGAACACGGCGGCACCGCTATGAGCCGCTCCACCTTCTTGCGTTCGTGATGGAGTCCGACGAGGCGACCGTCGAGACGTGTCTGAAGAAGATGGAGGAGTGGATCAGCCTTCCGTATTGAGCGCGTCGCGGGCCGCGACGGCGAGGTCGGTGTGATCGGCGAAGACGCCGTCCACGCCCGTGCCCATGATCTGCGCGAACTCGCTCTCCCAGTCGCCGAACGCCGCACGGTCGTCGCCGCGGCGGTTGGGCTTGCTGAGGAAGACGTTCTCGGGGCGCAGCGTCCAGGTGAACACGTCGAGGCCTCGCTTGTGCGCTCGTGACACGAGGTCGCGGACCGCTTTCCCCGGCTTCGTCCACGGCAGCAGGTACGACTTGTCGACGCTGATGCCGTCGACGCGCTTCGCAAGAGCGTCGAGGCCCGCATCCGTGAGGTCGTCCGCGAACGGGCGTGCGCTCTTTCCGTCGGCGGCGACGCGGTCGGCCGGGGCCCCCTTCTTCTCGAGCAAGTACACGTACCGCGCGTCGACGCCCCGCTTCTTGAGCTGCTCGAGAACGGTGAGCTCGAAGCACTCGATAACGAGTCCGGTCGAGCTGTCGAAGCCGCTGCCGGCGAGCTCGGCGGCGAGCAGCTCGTCGAGCGGCATCCCGATTTCCGCGAAGTACGTGGGGTGCTTGACCTCGATGACGAGCCCGATGCGCCGCCCCTGCTCGGCGGACCCCGTTCGCACGATGTCGAACAGCTCGGCGAGGCGCAGCATCCGCTCGTGCCCGTCGAAGCTCGCACTGTCGGGCCGCACGTCGGGAATGCGCTCCCTGAGCGTCAGTGTCGACAGCTCCGCCCACGTGAAGTCCTCGGTGAACCACCCGGTTACCTCGTGACCGTCGATGAGCTTCGTCGTGCGGCGATCGGCGAATTCCGGATGCTGCTCGACGTCGGTCGTGCCGCCGATCTCGTTCTCGTGGCGGAGCACGAGCACCCGGTCGCGCGTGGCGACCACGTCGGGCTCGAGCGCGTCGGCGCCGAGCGCGATCGCGAGTTCGTAGCTCGACGCGGAGTGCTCGGGCCGGTAGCCGGGAGTGCCGCGATGCCCGATGATGAGCGGGCGCCGCGGCGCGGAGTTGGCGGGCAGCGAAGTCATCGTCCCAGGCTATGCGGTGCGCCTGCGAGGATCGCGGCAGAATTTCTTCTTGACAGCTGAATCGTTTCATGGTGTTCTGGAAAACGCTTCCCCGCAGCTCCGTCTCCGGCGGAAGCTGTCAGAGTCGACCGGAAGGAACTCACATGCACGACGCAGTGCCGAAGCGCGACGGTCACGCGAACACGCGATCCATGTCACGGCGGGCGGCCGCAAGTGGCTGGGTGGGCAGCGCCCTCGAATACTTCGACTTCACGATCTACGCCTCGGCGGCTGCGCTTGTCTTCCCGCAAGTGTTCTTCCCCGACGAGTCGCCGGCGATCGCTCTCATCGCCTCCCTCGCAACCTACGGCGTGGGGTACGTCGCCCGGCCGCTCGGCGCCTTCGTGCTCGGCAACTTCGGTGACAAGCACGGCCGAAAGAAGGTGCTCGTGTTCGCGATGCTCCTCATGGGCGTGTGCACCTTCGCGGTCGGCATCTTGCCCACCTACGCGCAAGTCGGCATGCTCGCGCCGATCCTGCTCGTCGCGCTTCGCCTCATCCAGGGCTTCGCCGTGGCCGGGGAGCTGGGCGGGGCGAGCGCGATGATCGTCGAGCACGCACCGCGTGAGAAGCGCGGCTTCTACGCGAGCTTCAGCCTCCAGGGCACGCAGGCCGGCAGCATCCTCGCGTCCGCGAGCTTCATCCCCCTCGCCGGCCTGCTTCCCTCCGACGCGTTCGAGGCGTGGGGCTGGCGCATCCCGTTCCTGCTCAGCGTCGTGGTGATCATCGCGGGGCTCGTCATCCGCAGTCGCGTCGCGGAGACCGAGGTGTTCCTCACGGAGACGGCGCAGCAGCGGGTGATGCGAGCCCCCGTGCTGCAGGTGTTCCGCGAGAACTGGCGCACGATCGTGCGCGCGGTCTGCATGGGCTTCGCCAACGTCATCGGCACGACGGTCGTCGTGTTCGGCACCGCGTATGCGACCCAGCCGGCCTACGGTGTGAACATGAGCGCGTCGACCTACTTGTGGATTCCCGTCATCGCGAACCTCGTCGCGATCGCGCTCATCCCCGTGTTCGGCCGCATCTCCGATCGCATCGGTCGCCGTCCGTTCATGATCTTCGGTCCCCTGAGCGCCGGCGTCCTGTCGTTCGCCTACCTGTGGGCGGTCAGCCAGAACAACGTCGTCCTCACCGTCGCTCTCGCGATTCTCATGTTCGGCGTGCTGTACCAGATGTGGAACGCGACGTTCGCGAGCTTCTTCCAGGAGCTCTTCCCGACGCGCACGCGCGTGACGGGCTTCGCGATCTCGCAGAACATCGCCTTGCTCCTCGTGGCGTTCCTGCCGAGCCTCTTCACCCTCGTCGCCCCTCCCGGATCGGCATCCATCCCCCTCGTCATCGGCGGCTTCACGCTCGTCGTTGCGGCGATCTCGTCCATAGCGGCGTTCTTCTCGCCCGAGACCGCGGGCGGACGCATCACGAGTGACACCACCGAGCAGGAGCCGGCCCAAGCATGAGCACGGGGCGCGGGGTCCCCGCGACACCAGCGCGGGTCGCCCTCGTCGGCATCCACGGCTTCGGCGCGATCCACCGCCGCAATCTGGCGCGACTCGAGGCGCTCGGCCGGGTCCGTCTCGTCGCTGCGGCGGACCCCGCCGGGGCCGAGCCCGGCGAGCTTGACGGTGTGCCCGTCTACGCTGACCTCGGGTCGCTCTTGGAGGCCACGTCGCACGTGGACATCGTGATCGTGTCCACGCCGATCCCCACCCACATGCCGCTCGCCCTGAGTGCGCTCGCGGCGGGAGCGGATGTCTACCTCGAGAAGCCCCCGGTCGCCTCGGCGGCGGACTTCGACAGGCTCACGGCAGCCGCGGATGCCGCCGGCGCGCGGATCCAGGTCGGTTTTCAAAGTCTCGGCTCGCACGCCTTGCCCGAGATCGCCTCGATCATCGCTCGAGGAGAGATCGGCGACGTCCGAGCGATCTCCGCGATCGGCTTGTGGTCGCGCGACCGCGCCTACTTCGCGCGGGCGCGGTGGGCGGGTCGGCGCATGCTCGACGGAGTTCCCGTCGTCGACGGCGTCGCCACCAACGCCCTCTCGCACGCCGTCGCGACAGCGCTCGCGCTTGCCGGCGCGCGTCAGGCGGACGACGTCCGCTCGATCCAGGCGGACCTCTACCGCGCACACGACGTCGAGAGCGACGACACCTCCGTCGTGCGCATCATCACGTCGCGCGGGCACACGGTGACGTGCGCCCTGACGCTGGCAGCAGCCGCTGAGACGGAGCCCGAAGTGCGCATCGACGGCGCTCTCGGGACCATCACGCTCTCCTACACGACCGATGAGGTCGTCGTCTCCGTCGGCGACGACCTCCGGCGTCTCACGTTCGAGCGCACGGACTTGCTCGAGAACCTCCTCGACCACCGAGAGACGGGCACTCCGCTGCTGAGTTCCCTCGCCGACTCCGGCGCGTACATGCAGGTCCTCGAGTCGATTCGAATCGCGCCCGCGCCGCAGCCGATCCCACAGCAATTCGTGACCTGGATCGGGGAGGGCTCATCCGCGCGACCCGTTGTCAGGAACATTGAGGATGCCGCACGGCGCGCGTGCGCGGCCGGCGCGACGTTCCAAGAACTCGGCCTCCCCTGGGCTCGGCCCGAGGCGGGCAGTCTCACGCTCACCGTGGAGAGCACGGCAGCCGCCCGGGAGAACGAGGGCACGGCCCTCCAACGCGCGCTCTCACCCCGGCCGTATCTGCATCCGGTCAGCACCCTGCAGGGCACGGTGCTGACCGACGCGATGCCGCTTGACCATCCTTGGCATCTCGGTGTCGGCGTCGCCGTGCCCGATGTCGACGGCGTCAACTTCTGGGGCGGTCCCACCTTCGTTCGCGCCGGCTCGCGGTACGAGTGGCGGCACGACCAGGGCCGCATCGTCCGTTCCGGGCTGACCCCGGAGCCGACCGGCCCGCTCGAGGAGCTCGCGTGGCTCGACGCGGATGGACGAACGATGCTGCGGGAGCGCCGACGCCTGCGGTGGTCGCACATCGACGAGAGCTGCTGGCAGCTCACGCTGCAGACTTCTCTCACGACCGCCGGCGACCACGCGGTATCCCTCGGCAGCCCGGCGTCGAACGGTCGACCGGGCGCCGGCTACGGCGGCCTCTTCTGGCGGTTCGCGCCCTGCACCGATACTCACGTCTTCACGGCCGAGCGGGAGGTCGAGAGCCAGACGCACGGTACCGTCACACCTTGGCTTGCGTGGGAAGCCACGTTCGATGGCGGTCGCGCCGGCGTGGTCTTCCTCGCCCCTCCGGAGTCCGCCGACCCCTGGTTCGTGCGCGTCTCCGAGTATCCGGCGGTCGGCTCGGCCCTCGCCTGGGGCGCCGCCGCGCGCGTGAAACCCGGGACTCCCCTCGTGCGCACGTACTCGATGATCATCGTCGACGGGCCACTCACGCGAGAGCGCGCCGAATCGCTCGCGAGCAGGAACATCGTCGCGTAACCGGGAGCAGGTCACATTCGGCTGATAATCAGCCCTTCGACAGGCAGGAACAATGCTCGGTCCGATAGCGTTGACATAAGTATTCCAACCCCCGATTGAGAGTAGGGATCACGCCTCATGGCCATCGACAACCCGGCCTTCCGCAACGCCGGCTTCCAGAAGGGCGGCGCCGTCGCCGCTCAGCAGCAGGCGACGCTGACCGCCGAGCAGCTGCAGCAGATGTACGACCAGCCGGCCGCTACGGCAGCGCAGACCGACCGCATGACGGTCGAGGACACGCTGGGCAAGTCGGTCATCGCCTTCGGCATCCTGCTCGTGGGCGCCGCGATCGGCTGGTTCATCCCCGCACTCGCGATCCCGGCGGCGATCGTCGGCTTCGTGCTCGCGCTCGTCAACATCTTCAAGAAGAGCCCCTCGGCTCCCCTCGTGCTCAGCTACGCGGCAGTGCAGGGCGTCTTCGTCGGCGGCATCTCGAGCTTCTTCGAGACGCTCTACCCGGCAATCGTCAGCCAGGCGCTCATCGGCACGGTCGTGGTGTTCGGCGTCACCCTCGCCCTCTTCGCGAGCGGCAAGGTTCGCGCGTCCGCTCGCGCCACGAAGGTCTTCATGATCGCCATGATCGGCTACCTGATCTTCTCGGTTGTCAACCTGGTGCTCATGTGGACCGGCGCCAACGATGACCCGTGGGGCCTGCGCGGCTCGTTTGAGATCGCCGGTATTCCGCTCGGCCTGATCCTCGGCGTCCTCGTCGTGATCATGGCGGCGTATTCGCTCGTTCTCGACTTCGAGTTCATCAAGCAGGGTGCCCAGAACGGCCTGCCCCGCAAGTTCGGCTGGACCGGCGTCTTCGGTGTCATGATGACCGTGATCTGGCTGTACCTAGAGATCCTGCGGATGCTCGCGATCTCCCGCGACTGACCTTTCGCACTCCCGAAGAAGCTCCGCCCGAGACGACGGAGCTTCTTCTGCGCTTTGGGCTAGGCCGTCTTCATCACGTCGGCGGTGAACCGTTGAACTCGCTGGAGCAGTCCTTCGGCTCGTGTGTGGATGTTGTGAGGCAGTCCCGGGTGCGACGGGGTGATGCGGATCAGGAGCGAGCAGGCGAGGTCTTCGCAGAGGTAGGTGCCGATCGTGCTGCCGTTGAGGCCGGCCTCCCCCGCTTTCGGCGCGGTGAACATGCGCACTTGCGTCGCAGGCTGTGACGAGTGGCACAGCGAGCACATCGCGGCGATGCCCGGTCGCAGACCGCCAGGCGCGGCACGAAGAACGATTCCGACGGGGCGATCGTCGGCCCAATGCACGAGGTAGCCGAGTCGCGCCGCCTGCGGATCCCGCCAGCCGAGATACTCGCGTTCGTCCCACAGGGTCTCGTGCAATCCCGGTATTGGCAGGCGGTCGAGCTGCTCCGGCGTCGCATTGACGAACGATGAACGGATGTCTTCGGCGGTCAACGGCTTCATTCCAGCATCCTGCCCCTCTCGCCCTGTGCACGCAACACAGTCGCTCGCGTGTCCACGCGACCGACTACCCTTGGGCGCATGCATCACCTGGCGATAAAGCGAGGCAAGGCGTATGCGCGGGACTGCGTCGTGTACGCGGGGTTCGCCGCGGCGATGCTGCCGCTCGGACTCGTGTTGCAAGCGACCGGCCGCGCGCCGAGTCGTCGCCTCGTCACGGCGCTGAGCATGGTCCCTCCCGCCGCGGCGACCCTGTTTGCCGCAGCGCGAGAGAGCCGGGATGGCGCTACGCCCGGCAAGAAGGCAGAGGGTCTCCGTGTGAGCACGGATGATGGGCAACGAGTTGGTTGGGGAACGGCGCTGCTGCGGAACGTCGTCAAGATCGGCATTCCGTGGCAGATCGGCCATGAGGTCGCCATCGGAGCGGCCTCCGGCGGCTTCGAGCGCGGCGATCGGCGCACGCTCGCAGCGACGATCGTGACGTACCCGCTGCTCGGCGCCCTTGTCGGCAGTGTGCTCGTGGGGTCGGGCCGCGGCGTGCACGACCGACTGGCCGGAACCAGAGTCGCCGCCACGCGAGGACGCAGCTAACCGGTCCGCCTCGATGGTCTGGAGGTCCCCACAATGAGAACGGCGCGGCTCCCGAAGGAAGGCGCGCCGTTCTCAGCGGGAGGCTACTCCCACTCGATGGTCCCCGGCGGCTTCGACGTGACGTCGAGCACCACGCGGTTGACGTCTTCGACCTCGTTCGTGATGCGGTTCGAGATCCGCGCGAGCAGGTCGTACGGCAGTCGCGTCCAGTCGGCCGTCATGGCGTCCTCGGAGCTCACGGGCCGCAGCACGATCGGGTGGCCGTACGTGCGGCCGTCGCCCTGCACGCCCACCGAGCGGACGTCGGCGAGCAGCACGACCGGGCACTGCCAGATCTCGCTGTCGAGCCCGGCGGCGGTCAGCTCGGCGCGCACGATCGCGTCGGCCTTGCGCAGCAGCTCGAGTCGCTCGGCCGTGACCTCGCCGACGATGCGGATGCCGAGTCCGGGCCCGGGGAACGGCTGGCGTGCCACGATCGCCTCGGGCAGCCCGAGCTCGCGCCCGATGGCTCGCACTTCGTCCTTGAACAGGGTGCGCAGCGGCTCGACGAGCTCGAACGTCATGTCCTCGGGAAGTCCGCCGACGTTGTGGTGGCTCTTGATGTTCGCCGCACCGGTGCCGCCGCCGGATTCCACGACATCGGGGTAGAGCGTGCCCTGCACGAGGAAGCGGATCGGGTCGCCGTCGTCTTCGAGCGACTCGGCGATGAGGTCGGCCTGCGCGCGCTCGAAGGTGCGGATGAACTCGCGACCGATGATCTTGCGCTTCTGCTCCGGGTCGCTGACCCCGGCGAGTTCGGAGATGAAGGTGTCGGCCGCGTCGACGGTGACCAGTCGGATGCCGGTGGCGGCGACGTAGTCCTCTTCCACCTGCCGACGCTCGTCCTGCCGCAGCAGCCCGTGGTCGACGAACACGCACGTGAGCTGGTCGCCGACGGCCTTGTGCACGAGCGCGGCCGCGACGGCGGAGTCCACGCCGCCGGAGAGACCGGCGATGACCTTTCCGGTTCCGATCTGGGCCCGAATCCGCTCGACCTGCTCGGCGATGACGTTGCCGGGATTCCAGTCGTTCGCGATGCCTGCGGCGTCATGCAGGAAGTTCTCGAGCACGTCCTGGCCGTAGGCGCTGTGCTTCACCTCGGGGTGCCACTGCACGCCGTACAGGCAGCGGTCCGCGTTGCCGAACGCGGCAACGGGTGTGGACGCCGTCGAGGCGAGCACCTCGAAGCCCTCGGGCGCTTTCGCGACCGAGTCGCCGTGGCTCATCCACACGGTCTGCTCGGCGGGCTGCTCGGCGAGCAGGACCCCGCCGTCACCCGCGAGCGTCGCCTGCGTCGACCCGTACTCCCGCTGACCGGTGTGAGCCACTTCGCCGCCGAGGGCACGGGCCATCACCTGAAAGCCGTAGCAGATGCCGAGCGTCGGGACACCGAGGTCGAAGATGCCCTCGTCGAGATTCGGCGCCTCGTCGGCATACACGCTCGATGGTCCGCCCGAGAGGATCATGCCGACGGGCTGCTTCTCGCGCACCTCGTCCGCCGAGATCGTGTGCGGCACGATCTCGGAGTACACGCCGGCCTCGCGCACGCGGCGGGCGATGAGCTGCGCGTACTGCGCTCCGAAGTCGACGACGAGAACAGGCCGCTGGGCCGTGGGCTGCTCGCTAATGGGTTGCCTCCACAGTCTGGGCGTCGCGCGCTGCGCGCTCCGCGAGATAGGCTCTGACGCGCCGGGCCATCCGGGCCTCGACGAAGAATGACAGGAACGGCACGACGCCGCCGAGCGCGATGAGCAGGAACGTCATCATCGGCCAGCGCATGAGGCTCCACAGTCGGAAGTCGCTGAACAGGTAGACGACGTAGAACCAGCCGTGCACGACCAGAATGCCGATCGACAGGTTGATCGCGGCGACGCTTCCGCTCGGCACGAACGCGAGGAACCCGTACGCCCCGCCGAGCTCGAGTTCGAGGCCGAAGGCGTACTTCATCACCATCTCGGCGCACAGCAGAAGCAGCAGCGTTCCGGTGATGATCGAGGCGACCTGGTAGAACTTCAGGGCTCCGGGAATGCGCGGAAGATCGCGGGCACGGGGTTCAAAGCGCATGGGTCTAGTTTACGTTCTCACTCGTTGTCTGATTTTCGGATGCCGCGAGCTCGCGCACCTCTTCGGCGCGCTCCCACGAGTCCTTCGCGAGCCGGTACCAGAGGAACACGGCGAAGCCGGCGAACACGACCCACTCGACGGCGTAGAAGATGTTCAGCCAGTTCACTTCCACGTCCTGGGCGGGCGGCGGAGCGTCGATGGTCTCGAGACCGGCCGGCGCTTCGGCTGAGACGAGGTACACCTCGTACACCTGCCCGTCGGCCATGTCGTGCCAGCGGTTCGCGAGCGCCGCGACCGCCATCGTGGTGAGCTCGAACGGCCGCTTCTCGTCGACCTCGGGGAACTGCGTCGAGAGCACGCGCCCCGTCAGTTCCGCCGCGCCGGCCGGCTCGGCGTTCAGTCGCTCGGCGGCCTCCACCGCTTTCTCCCGGGTCGCGGTCCAGCCGAGCGCGACGGCGAGGTGATCGCCCGCGTCGGTGACGAGGTGTCCGCTCACCCAGTACCCGGTGTCGTCGCCGTTGATCCGGTCGGCGATGACGATGTAGTCCTTCGGCTCGAACGTGCCGTCCACGCTTGTGCGCTGCCCCACCGCGATATCGCGCAGCAGGCTGCGCGGCTTCACCACGTCACCGATCGGCATGACGGTCTCCGTCGGCGCGGTCTGTTGGGTGGGTGCGGCACGGTAGGCGCGTTCGAGCTGCCACTTGCCGAGGGCGGCGAAGGCCGCGGCGACAAGGAGGGCGAGCACGAGCAGCGCGAGCCAACGCGCCGAGAGCATGGTGCGAAGCAGCGTGACGGGCTGGTCCGGGTCGCGTCGGGAAATGGTGCTCACTCTTTCGAAGACAGGTCCCACAGGGGACGAGTCGAGCCTATCGAGCCGCCGCTGTGGGCAGGCTGTGGCCGCCGTAGTACTGCGCAAGCCGCTCGAAGCCCTCGTCGATGCTGACGGCAGGCGCCCAGTCGAGCGCGGCGCGGGTCTCCCGCTGATCGAACCAGTGCGCGGTCGAGAGCTGCTCGGCGAGGAAGCGCGTCATCGGCGGCTCGTCCTCCCCCGGCCGGATCGCCCACAGCCGTTCGACGAGGCTTCCGGCCGCCTTGCCGAGTCCCGCGGCAACGCTCCACCGCGGCGCGGGAACCCCTGCGGCGGCGCAGATGCCGGCGAACAGCTCGGCGACGGGTCGCGGTTCACCGTTCGTGACCACGAAGCTGCGGCCGGCCACTCGAGGGGCGGCGTCGAGCGCCGCGACAATGCCGCTCGCCGCGTTGTCGATGTAGGTCGTGTCGATGAGCGCCGTCCCGCCGTTCAGAAGCGGCAGCGTCCCGCGCCGGGCACGGTCGATGATGCGCTCGACCAATTGCGTGTCGCCCGGTCCCCACACGAGGTGCGGGCGCACCGCGATAACAGGGAAGTCGCTGCTCGATCGGCCGAGGGCGAGCAGTTCGCCCTTCGCCTTCGTGCGCGCGTAGTCGCCGCGGGCGCGCTCGGGAACCGCCGGCTCCGCCCCGACACCGGTGAGCGAACTGCCTGCGTGAGCGACGGACGGAGACGACACCTGAACGAACCGGGAGACGCCCGCGCGCTGTGCCGCGTCGAGGACGATGCGCGTGCCGTCCACGTTCACGCGGTCGAACTCCCGCGGGTCGCCGGCGAGCGACACCTTCGCCGCCATGTGGACGACGGCGTCGGCGCCGTCGAGGGCGGCGGCGACGGCCGCGGCATCCGTCACCGAGCCGATCGCATCGGTCACCCCGGAGACGCCGCTCGGTCGGCGTTGCAGGGCGCGCACCTCGTGCCCGGCGTCGCGCAACCGCTCGGCGACGGAGCGGCCGAGCAGGCCGCTTGCTCCCGTGGCGACGACGATCATGGCGCGGTCACCCGGCTGCCTGACAGCATCCGCTCGGCCCAGTCGGACAGTCGCGAGCGGTCGATCTTCGAGTTGTGCCGAATGTCGCACGGCAGCTGCGGCACGACGAAGACGGCGGAGAGCGGCTCGGCGCAGCTGTCGCGGATGGCGGCGGCGAGGTCGGGGGCCGCGAGCCGCGCGGCGCGGGCGGGTTCGATGGTCTCGACGACGGCGACGGCTCGGCGCACTCCCTGCGGTCCGACGCCGACGACGGCCGCGCGGCGCACCGCGTCGACGCATTCGATGTCCTGCTCGGGCCCCACCGGAGCGAGGGGTCCATGTTCTGTCGAGATGACGTGCTGCAGTCGGCCCTCGACCCAGAGCCGGCCGTCGGCGTCAAGGTGGCCGATGTCGCCCGTGCGGTGCCAGCGGCCGTCCGTCGGCACGTCACGGCGCGACGCGCGGTCGACGAGGGCGAGCCGGTCGTAGTGGTCCTTGAGGTGCGGTGCGGAGATGACGATCTCGCCGAGCACGCCCGGCTCCTCGCCGGGCTCCCCTGTCGCCGCGCCTGCCTCGTCGAGGGCGCTGATGCGCACGCGGACTTCGCCGATCGGCCGGCCGACGCACACGCCACGGTCGGGAGCGGCGCTCGCGTCGCGGATGCCGTCGAGCGTCGTGTCGGTGACGAGCAGGCACTCGGTCATGCCGTACGGGGTGTGCGCGGTCGCATTCGGCAGGACGCGCGCCACTGACGCGAGCAGCTGCTCACTGATGGGCGCCCCTGTGGACAGCACGGTGTCGACGCCGGCGAGCGCCTCGCGGTCGCCGTCCGTCAGCTCGCTCGCCGTGTCGACGACGTTGAGGATCGCCGCGGGTGAGAGGAACACGATGCGCGCGTGCGAGGCGCGAACGGCGGCGGCGACGGCGGCCGCCGTGAGCGTGCGGGGTCGGCTGACGTCCATGTCAGGGGTGACCGAGCGGGTGCCGAGCGCGGGACCGAGAAGCGCGAACGGCGCGAAGCCCGTGACGAGTCCGCTGTCGGCGGTCACGTCGAAGTGGTCGGCGATGAGGTCGCGCATGGCCGACAGTTCGGCGTGCGTGTAGACGACGCCCTTCGCCGGGCCTGTGGAACCGGACGTGAACAGCACGGCGGCCTCGTCGCCGGCCTCGGGTTCCGGCGGGAGCGCCTCGTCGCAACCGCGCTCGGTCAGCTCGACGAGCGTGTGGGCGACGCCGAGCGCCGCGGCGGAGCCGCGTGGAAGCGTCGTCGTCGACACGCGCGTGCCCGGCCAGCCGAGCACGCGCGCCGCCGTGAGCGCCTTCGCGTCGCCGATGAGCACGTCGGGCTGTGCGCCGCGGATGGCGCGGCCGAGGCCGGCGACGCCGAGTCCCGCGTCGGCCACGACGACGACGGCGCCGATGCGAAGGCACGCGTAGACGACGGCCGTGAGGGTGGGGCCTGGCTGCACGAGAAGCGAGACCCGGTCGCCCTTGCGCACGCCGATCGAGTGAAGCCCGGCGGCGAGCTGCCGCACGCGGCGCGCCAGCTGTGACCAGCTCACGCGAACGGGCTCGGTTACGGACATGTCCGCGACGGCGAGCGCGGTGTCGTCGCGGTGCTCCTCGAGGCGGCTCCACAGCGGAGTGAACGGCGTGGGAGCGGGCGCCGACTCGGCGGCATCCGTCCCACCTGTCGACGCGACGCGCTCGGCGAGCCAGTCGAGCATGGCGTCGGCGTACGGCGCGTCTTCGGCGATGAGGTGCCCGGCGCCTTCGAAGCGGTGCACGTCGGCGTGCGGCATCCGGTCGATGAGGTCGTCGAGGTACCGGTCGCTGAAGATCGGGTCGCGGGGGCCCCAGAGCATGAGCGCGGGCACGTCGAGGCTGCGGAGACCCTCCGCGATGGCGTCGAGCGCCGGGCGGCTCTCGTGCCGGTCGTCGGCGGGGATGTCGGCGACGAAGCCGCGGATCCCGTCGCGGCGGGCCGCCGAGCGGTAGGGAGCGCGGTAGCCGGCGGCGATGGGCAGCGTGAGCGGCGGGTGCGCGAGGGAGAGAGTGACGTCGAGGAACGCGCTCGTCGCCTGCGTGCCCGCAGCGAGCATGCCGCGGGCACCGGCGAGACGCAGCGGTGCGGGGATGGGTCGGCCGGCGGGGTGGTGCACGGCGGTGTTGAGGACGGCGACGCCGGCGAGCAGCTCGCGGTGATGCAGGGCCCAGCCGAGCGAGATGACGCCTCCCCAGTCGTGGCCAAGCGTGACGACAGGTCCCTCGAGCTCGAGCGCTTCGGTGAAGGCGCCGAGGTCGTCGACGCGCTGCGCGAGCGTGCGGTGTGCGCCGGTGCGCTCGGAGAATCCCATCTCGAGCTGGTCGACGGCGATCACGCGCCACGGCTGCTCACGGTCGGCGGCCGCGGTGACGATGCGGCGCCACAGGTACGACCAGGTGGGGTTGCCGTGGACGGCGAGGATGGTTCCCGCGGGCCGTTCACCGGCGAGACGGTCGATGTTGTCGAGGTAGTGCCACGTGCGCGTCTCGCCCGCGTCGATGCCGCCTCCGGGAACCTCGATGAGGCGGCTGAGGCGCGCGTCGAGCTCGGCGAGACCGAGAGTCGGCCGAGATGCGGGGAGCCGGGTCGGTCGGGCTGTCACCACGCCAGTTCCATCATGGCCGTGTTGAGGCCGGAGCCGACGCCCATGAGCAGAACGCGGTCGCCCTTCACGAGGCTCTTGGCCTCCTCGACGAGCGTGATCGGGATCGAGGCGGGGCCGACGTTGCCGAGCCACGGGAAGGTCACCGGCACACGGCGCCGGTCGAGCTTCGCGGCCTTCACGATCGCGTCGGTGTGCACGGACGACACCTGGTGAGTGATGTAGCGGTCCATGCCGCCCCAGTTCCAGTCCTTCGACGCTTCCTTCCACGCCGAGACGACGAGATCGAGGCCGCCCTTGAGCAGCGCCTTCGCGTCGGTGAACATGCCGTCGGTGCTGCCGACGCACAGGCCGTGGAATTGCGTTGCGGCGCGCGTGACGCCGCCGAGGATGCGGTGCCCGCCGGGGTGACCGTCGACGGGGCCGAGCACGGCGGCCGCTGCGCCGGAGCCGAGCGTGAGCGAGGCGAACTCGCTCATGAAGTCGTCGCGCTTCACGTCGTCGCGCAGCAGCCGGGTCACGGTGTTGGTCTGGATCTCGTCGGCGTCTTCGCCGTTCACGATGAGGGCGTACCGAATCTGCCCGGAGTCGATCATGCCGGCCGCGAGGCTCATGCCGTTGACGAAGCCGAGGCACGCGTTCGCGACATCGAAGTTCACGGCAGAGCTGGGCAGTCCGAGCCCGTGGTGCAGGCGCACGGCGACCGAGGGCTCGAGGTGCTTGCGCGTGACCGAGGTGTTCACGATCAGTCCGATGTCGGATGCCGCGACGCCCGCCTCGTCGAGCGCGCGCTTGCCCGCCGCCACCGTCGCGTCGTCGGAGTTCTCGTCAGGCGCCCAGTTGCGCCGCTCCATCACTCCCGCGACGCGCTCGAGCAGGCTGCCCGGCAGGCGGAGCCTCTTGAGGGCCGAGGCGAGTCGCAGCTCGATGTCAGCCGAGGTCGTCACGCGTGAGGGCAGCGTGCTCGCGACGGAGAGCAAAGCGGCATTGCTGAACCGAGTTGTTGCATTGCCGATCACGTGGTCCTCCGTCTGGCGAGCGCTCTTCACTGCCGAGACTGCCAGTTTATCGGCGCACCCTCTGAACGCTCCCTGTGCCGCTGGGGGCTTGCAGGGAGCACCGCGACGGAGTATCCGCCGCGCCGCGTTCAGGCCTGTGAGATGTCGGGAGCCTCCAGCCTCACGCGCTCGGCGGACTCGTCGTCGGGCTGCTGCTGCGAAGCGCGCTCGGCGGCGACGCGCTGCAGGTAGTGCTGCACCTCGGACTCCTTCTTCGCCTCGTCCCAGCCGAGCACTTCGCCCATGAGCTCCGCGACGACGGGAGCCGCCGAGACGCCTCGGTCCCACGCCTCGATTGAGATGCGCGTGCGACGCGCGAGCACGTCCTCGACGTGCAGCGCTCCCTCGCTCGTCGCCGCGTAGATCACTTCGGCCTTGATGTAGTCGTCGGCGCCGGGCAGCGGCTCCTGCAGCTCGGGCCGGTCGCGGATGAGGTCGAGGATGTCGTCGGTGAGCACGCCGTAGCGGTTGAGCAAGTGCTCGACGCGCGCCTTGTGCACGCCGAACGCGCGGGCGATCTTGCCGCGCTTGTTCCACGCCGCCTGGTAGCCCTCGGCGCCGAGCAGCGAGATGTTCTCGGTCGCGGACTCGGCGATCTTGCCGTCGAGAGCGTCGACGGCCGCGTCGATCGCGTCCTTCGCCATCACGCGATAGGTTGTCCACTTGCCGCCGGCGACGACGACGAGGCCGGGGACCGAGTGCGCGACGATGTGCTCGCGCGAGAGTTTCGAGGTCTCGTCGCTCTCCCCCGCGAGCAGCGGGCGAAGGCCCGCGTACACGCCTTCGACGTCGTCGCGAGTGAGCGGAACCGCGAGCACGGCGTTCACGTGCTCGAGCAGGTAGTCGATGTCGGCGGCCGTCGCAGCGGGGTGCGCCTTGTCGAGGTGCCAGTCGGTGTCGGTCGTGCCGATGAGCCAGTGCCGTCCCCACGGGATGACGAAGAGCACGCTCTTCTCGGTGCGCAGGATCATGCCCATCGTCGACTGGAAGCGGTCACGCGGAACGACGAGGTGGATTCCCTTCGACGCGCGCACCTTGAACTGGCCGCGCTCCCCCACCATCGACTGCGTGTCGTCCGTCCACACGCCCGTCGCGTTGACGACTTGCTTCGCCTTGACCTCGAAGTGCTCGTCGGTCTCGAGGTCGTGCGCCTTGACGCCGACGACGCGTTCGCCGACCTTGAGGAAGCCCTCGACGCGCACGCGGCTCGCCGCGTGCGCCCCGTACGAGGAGGCCGTGCGCACGAGCGTCGCGGTGTAGCGCGCGTCGTCCACTTGCGCGTCGTAGTAGGTGAGGCCCCCGACGAAGGCGTTGCTGCGCAGCGACGGGATCGACTTCTGCAGCTGCCGCTTCGACAGGTGCCGGTGGTGCGGCACTCCGGGCGGTCGGCCGCCCGTGTAGCTGAAGATGTCGTACAGCAGCATCCCCGTTCCGATGTAGAACCGTTCGAAGATCGGCTTGGTCAGCGGGTACAGGAAGCGCACGGGCTTCACGAGGTGGGGCGCGATGCGCTGCAGCAGAAGGCCGCGCTCGATCAGAGCCTCACGCACGAGTCCGAAGTCGAGCTGTTCGAGATAGCGGATGCCGCCGTGCACGAGCTTCGACGACCGGCTCGATGTGCCGCTCGCCCAGTCCCGGGCCTCGAGGATGCCGGTGGAGAGGCCCCGCGTGACGGCATCCATCGCGCTTCCCGCTCCCACGATGCCGCCGCCGATGACGAGGATGTCGAGTTCTTTCGACTTCATCGCCTCGATGGCTTCGGCTCGCTCGTCGGGACCGAGCTTGCGTGACCGTGCGACGGTCTTCCTGGCGCTCATTCGAACCTCCAACCGGGCGGCTACGGCGCTCCGCCCTCAGGTTCGACGCTAACGCAGTCTGTAGGGCGCGACAACCACTTCTACGCGCTGGAACTCCTTGAGGTCGCTGTACCCGGTCGTCGCCATCGAGCGCTTGAGGGCGCCGAGCAGGTTCGCGGTGCCGTCGGGCGTCACGGCGGGGCCGTAGATGATCTCTTCGAGCGTGCCCGTCGTGCCGACCTCGACGCGGTTGCCGCGCGGCAGCAGCGAGTGGTGCGCCTCCGCTCCCCAGTGGTAGCCGCCGCCCGGGGCGTCGGTCGCGCGCGCGAACGTCGTGCCGAGCATGACGGCGTCGGCGCCGCACGCGATCGCCTTGACGATGTCGCCCGAGGTGCCGAGACCGCCGTCGGCGATGACGTGCACGTAGCGTCCGCCGGATTCGTCCAGGTAGTCACGGCGAGCGCCGGCGACATCGGCAACGGCCGTCGCCATGGGGGCGTGGATGCCGAGGGTCGCACGCGTCGTGGACGCCGCTCCCCCGCCGAAGCCCACGAGCACGCCCGCCGCGCCCGTGCGCATGAGGTGCAGCGCGGCCGTGTAGGTCGCGGCACCGCCGACGATGACGGGGACGTCGAGCTCGTAGATGAACTTCTTGAGGTTGAGCGGCTCTTGGTTCTGCGAGACGTGCTCGGCCGACACCGTTGTGCCGCGAATGACGAAGATGTCGACGCCCGCGTCGACGACCGTCTGGTAGAACTCCTGCGTGCGCTGCGGCGACAGCGAGCCGGCGACGGTGACGCCCGCCTCGCGGATATCGGCGAGGCGACGCGTGATGAGCTCGGCCTTGATCGGCTCGGCGTACAGCTGCTGAAGCCGCTCGACGACGCGGTCGCTCGGCAGCGAGCGGATCTCGGCGAGCACGGGCTCCGGGTCCTCGTAGCGCGTCCACAGGCCTTCGAGGTCGAGGACGCCGAGGCCACCGAGCTTGCCGATCATGATCGCCGTCGTCGGTGAGACGACCGAGTCCATCGGCGCGGCGATGAACGGGGTGTCGAAGGTGAAGGCGTCGATCGTCCACGTCGTCGACACGTCTTCGGGGTCGCGCGTTCGTCGGGACGGCACGATCGCGACGTCGTCGAACGAGAATGTGGTGCGCGCCCGCTTGGCGCGGCCGATTTCGGTTTCGATGCTCACAACTCCACCCTATCGCGGCGGCCTGACGGCGCCCATGGCTCGAACACAGCGCTCGCGTTCCACAGAGGCTGATGTATCGCGTGCGATGCGAATGACCGCGGCCTCACCCAGCACGATGATCCGGCGGGCGGTTCCGTGCCCGATGGCACGGCGAGGCAGAACGCGAAACGGCCGCGGAAGCTGCGCAACGACAGCATCCACGACCGTGTCGTTTTCGAGGTCACCTACTTGCGGTAGTTCGGCGCCTCGACGACGATCTGCACGTCGTGCGGGTGCGACTCCTTGAGTCCGGCGGGCGTGATGCGCACGAACTTCCCGCGCTGCTTGAGCTCGGTGATCGTGCGCGCCCCGACGTAGAACATCGACTGACGCAGGCCGCCGATGAGCTGGTAGGCGACGGCCGAGAGCGGGCCGCGGTAGGGCACCTGCCCCTCGATGCCCTCGGGGATGAGCTTGTCGTCGCTCGGCACGTCCGCCTGGAAGTAGCGGTCCTTCGAGTAGGACGTCTTCTTCCCGCGCGTCTGCAGCGCGCCGAGCGAGCCCATGCCGCGGTAGGTCTTGAACTGCTTGCCGCCCTGGAAGACGAGCTCGCCCGGCGACTCGTCGCAGCCCGCGAGCAGCGAGCCGAGCATGACCGAGTCGGCGCCGGCGACGAGCGCCTTCGCGATGTCGCCCGAGTACTGCAGTCCGCCGTCGGCGATGATCGGCACGTCGAGGTCCTTCACGGCCTTCCACGCCTCGTACACGGCGGAGACCTGCGGCACGCCGACGCCCGCGACGACGCGCGTCGTGCAGATGGAGCCCGGGCCAACGCCGACCTTGACGGCATCCGCTCCGGCCTCGGCGATCGCGCGGGCGCCGTCGCCCGTCGCGACGTTGCCGCCGATGACGTCGACGCTCTCGAACGAGGGGTCGGACTTGATGCGGCGGATGATCTCGAGCACGCCCTCGGAGTCGCCGTTCGCGGTGTCGACGACGAGGACGTCGACGCCCGCGTCGCGCAGCGCGCACGCGCGCTCCCACGCGTCGCCGAAGAAGCCGATGGCCGCGCCGACGCGCAGGCGGCCGCTCTCGTCCTTCGTCGCGAGCGGGTACTTCTCGCTCTTGTCGAAGTCCTTGACGGTGATGAGTCCCGTGAGCACGCCGGCGTCGTCGACGAGCGGGAGCTTCTCGATGCGGTGCTTCGCGAGCAGCGCGATCGCGTCGTCGGGCGAGATGCCGACCTTGCCGGTGACCAGCGGCATCCGGGTCATCACTTGCGACACCGGTGTCGTGGACTTCTCGTCATCGGGAACGAAGCGCATGTCGCGGTTCGTGACGATTCCCTGCAGCACCCCGGCCTCGTCGACGACAGGGAGTCCGGAGACGCGGAACTGCCCGCAGAGTTCGTCGACCTCGGCGACGGTAGCGTCAGCGGTCGTGGTGACGGGGTCGATGATCATGCCCGACTCGCTGCGCTTCACGAGGTCGACCATCTCGGCCTGGTCGGCGATCGAGAGGTTGCGGTGCAGGATGCCGATGCCGCCCTCGCGCGCCATGGCGATGGCCATGCGCGCCTCGGTGACGGTGTCCATCGCGCTGGAGAGCAGGGGCGTTGCCACGGTGATCCGCTTTGTCAGGCGAGACGAGGTGTCCGCCTCGCTCGGGATGACGTTCGTGTGCGCCGGAAGAAGCAGCACATCGTCATAGGTGAGGCCGACGTAACCGAACGGGTCCGTGTTGTCCATTGCTTCCCTTCGAGGGTGGGTGGGAGAACCGGCGAAGAGAGGGGTGTGGCGCCGGTAATCCATGGTAACCATCGGGCACGGGTGTTTATGCCGCGTGACGGAGGCCCTTTGCGTGAGCGAGAACGACGCCCTCCAATCCGGCGAGACCCGACGATCGACGGATGCTGGCGCCCACGGCTGCGCTGCGCGCGGCGAACTCCGGCTCGCGCAGGATTCGCCGCACGGCCGCCGCGACCTGGTTCGCCGTCGGGCTGTTCGTGCGCAAACGCAGTCCGACGCCCGACCAGGCGACGCGCGCCGACACCTCGACCTTGTCTTCGGTGGTTCCGGCGATCACGATCGGCACGCCGTGCTCCATCGCATAGTGCACGCCGCCGTATCCACCGTTCGTGACGTACGCCGAGGTGCGCGGCAGGAGCCGGTCATACGGCAGGTAGTCGGCAACGCGGGCGTTCGCGGGCAGGTCCCCGTCGAGCTCGGCGACCGGGCGGCCGCCGGTGCTCGCCACGACCCAGACGTCCTCGGCGGCGAGGCCGCGGATCGTCGGCAGGAGCAGGTCGTTGAAGTTGCGGTTCGCGACCGTTCCCTGTGTGACGTGCACGATGGGACGGCCGTCGTCGAGGTCGCCCCACCAACGGGGCAGCGGGGTGTCGGAGGGCTGCGTGCGAGAGATCGGGCCAACGAAGTGCACGTTCTCCGGGATTACAGTGCGCGGGTACTCGAACTCGGGCACGGTGAACTGAACGATCGCGTCGGCCGCTGACGGCCAGTTGAGAATGAACCCGCGCGGCTCGGCGCCGCTGATCGCGCGGACCACTCGTTCTGCCTCCCGCTGCACGGGAGCGAAAATGCCCTTCTCGGCGACGAGAGTGAGCAGCGCGTTCCGCAGCCGACCGGCTGCCCCGGGCAGCGGCGGAATCCCCAGCCCGAAGGGGGCGACATCGGGATGCTTGAGACCGAGAGGGACGATGCCGAGGTTGATGATCGGCGGTCGCGCCGCCCGCGGCCTCGCGCACAGACCGGCGGCACCGAGAAACAGGCTCTCGGCGAGCACGACCTCGATTGCGTACTCGGCGACAGCGCTGTCGACCGCGGCGGCTTGCGCGATGGCGGGGGCGAGGAAGATCGTCGTCATGTCATACCGGATGCCGTCAGGACCCGTGCGGCCGACACGACCGGGGAACGCGGCATCCATGTCCGTGTCGTCGTAGTCGGCCTCCGCCGGGAGGGGCAGGAAGGTGGCGCCGGTCGCGACCACTCGATCGGCGTAGCGGGCGCCGGTGAGCAGGTAGACGGCGTGCCCCTGGTCGACGAGAAAGCGTGCAGCCGCGAGCACGGGGGTCACGTGGCCGTGCACCGGAGTGCTGCACACGAGGATGGAGGTCATGTCTTCTCGATTCTGATCTAGAATTGAATGAATGTGAGAAGTATTCACTACATTTGAAGGGTAGTCAATATGTCATCCGCGGATTCGTCCTCTCCTGCCCCGCGCCGCTACCGGTCGCGCCTGCGTGAAGAACAGGCGCTGCAGACGAAGAGCCGAATCCTCGCCGCGGCGTCGAGCGCTTTCGCCGACAAGGGCTATGCGGGAACATCGCTGTCGGATATCGCCGCCGGGGCGGGAGTCTCCGTCGAGAGCGTGAAGGTGCACGGTCCGAAGGGCCGGCTGCTGCTCTCCGCGTTCGAGACGGCGTTCGGCGGCGCCGAGGGGCAGCGCTCGCTGACCGAGAGCCCCGACCTGCAGCGGATCATGCAGATTCCCGACGACCACGCCTTCCTCGCGGAAGCCGTGGGGTTCATCGCCGAGGCAAACGCGCGCACGAGCGGGCTCTGGTCCGCTTTCGTGAGCGCCGCGTCCGGGGAGCCCGCCGTCCGCGAGGCGCTCGACGGTCTCAGCTCGCGCCGAAAGGCCGACTACCGTGCCGCCGCGCACCTCTTCTACGAGCGCGGTCTCGTCACGGGAAAGCGCGACGCGAAGCAGCTCAACCGTCTTGCAGACTCGCTCTCGTTCCTCATGTCGCCCGAGAGCCACGAGCAGCTCGTCACGCAGGCCGGCTGGTCGTTCAGCCGCTACCGAGACTGGCTCGTCAGCGCCGTCACGGCCGCACTCGCCCTCGAGGTGTGAGAGCGAGCGGCGCCAGCGCCGCTCACGTGAGCTCGAGCGTGCGGCGCCGCACCGATCGGGAGTGACGCACCATGTCGACAGTGAGCACGATCAGAGCGAGCCAGACGAGACCGAAGCCGACCCAGCGCTCGGGCGGCATGGGCTCGCGCATGATCACGACGCCGACAATGAACTGCAGCACCGGGGCGAGATACTGGAACAGTCCCATGTACACGAGCGGCAGCCGACGGGCGGCCGAGGCGAACAGCAGCAGCGGAACCGCCGTGATGACGCCAGAGCCGATGAGGAGAACGACGTTCGTCGCCCCCGCCGTGCCGAAAACGATGCCCGTCGTCATGCCGACCCAGACGAGCTCGACGGCAGCGACCGGTGCGAGGAACAGCGTCTCGAGGGTGAGCCCCGAGACGGCGTCGACGCGCGTGCCGACGCGGTTCTTCATGAGCCCGTACAGGCCGAACGAGAACGCGAGGACGAGCGCGATCACCGGCAGGTTGCCGTAGGCGACCCACAGAACGATGACCGCGAGGATGCTGATGCCCACGGCGACCCACTGCAGGCCGCGGAGCCGTTCGTGCAGGAAGACGACGCCGAGGAACACGGTCACGATCGGGTTGATGAAGTATCCGAGCGACGCCTCGACGACGTGTCCGGAGAGGGTGCCGATGACGTAGGTCTGCCAGTTGACGAAGATGAGCGCTGCCGCGATTGCCATCGCGAGCATCACGCGACCTGACCGGAACAGGCCGAGGAACGCCCGCCAGCCGCGCATGACGGTGAGCAGGATCGCGCAGAACACGAGCGAGAACAGAATCCGCAGCGCGACGACCTCGAACGGCCCCGTGGGCAGGAGCGCGACGAAGTACAGCGGGAGCGCGCCCCAGAGGATGTACGCCGAGGCGGCATAGCCCATGCCGGGCCGGCTGACGGCCGATGTCGCAGGAGAACTCACTGTCACGACAGTACCGCTCCGCCGGCCCGATCCGGGTGCCTGCCGGTCCGGACGGCCGGCTTTTCCGCAGGCGGAGGCTCGGCTCAGTTCGCGGTGCCGAGCAGCTGCCTGATCGAGCGCGCGAGCGACTCCGCGTCCGTGAACACGCGAGCGTGCCAGCCGAACTCGGTCGCGGCGGCCACGTTGTTCTCGAGATCGTCGGTGAAGTGCACGGATGCCGCGTCCACGGCGTGGCCGAGAGCGGCCTCGATGCCCGCGTGCGCGGCCGCGAAGCACGCGCGGTCCGGCTTCGCCACGCCGATCTCGTAGGAGTTCAGGACGCGCACGAAATGACCGAGGATCCCGTGTGCCTCGAGCTCCTGCCGCGTCGTGTCGGTGCCGTTCGTGAGGGCGAAGACGGGGTGCTCGCGTCGCAGCTCGTCGATGAGCGCTATCGTGCGCGGCACAAGCTGGCCCGTGTCGCTCGCCCATTCGGCGACGACGGAGGCGGCGTGTTCCGGGTGCCGCGCGTGACGGGCGACGCGCTCGGCCACGACCTCGACCCACGCGGCGCGCGTCAGCCGGCCCTCGACGAGCTCGCGCGCGAGTGGCTCGCTGAACGCGACCCGCTCGATGACGCCGAGCGGTGCATCGAGCTCGTCGCGCAGCCGCGCGGCCATGCGCTCGGGACGGAAGGTGCGCACGACGCCGTCGATGTCGAAGACGAAGACACGTGGGGCGGCCATGCCCCACAGTGTAGGCGGGAAAAGCGAAGACCCGGCGGGTGACCGCCGGGTCTTCGCTTTGCAGCGTGAGCTTAGCGCTCGACGACTGCGAGAACGTCGCGAGCCGAGAGCACGAGGTACTCGTCAGCGCCGAACTTGACCTCGGTTCCGCCGTACTTCGAGTAGAGAACCTTGTCGCCGACGGCGACGTCGAGCGGAACGCGGTTGCCGTTGTCGTCGATGCGGCCGGGGCCGACGGCGACAACTTCGCCCTCCTGCGGCTTCTCCTTGGCGGTGTCAGGGATGACCAGACCCGACGCAGTTGTCTGCTCTGCCTCGACCTGCTTGATGACGATGCGATCCTCGAGCGGCTTGATGGAGACCGACACGGTTGACCTCTTTCTCGTAAGAAGACTTGAGTTAGCACCCTCACTACGCGAGTGCTAACTGCAAGTTTACGGATGCACTGGCACTCGTGCAACGTGAGTGCCAATTGTGGGTCGGGTTTCGCTGAGGGCGTGCGGCCACGTGCTGATACGTTGACGGAATGGAACGCGCCGAGCTGGTCTTGCTTCTCACTCCGACGGGCCTCGCCCTGCTCGACGAGGTCTCGGCGCAGGGCGAGGCGACCGACCTCGTCGCCACCGTGTCGGCGCTGCGCAAGGCGGGTCACGACCCGCAGCTCGTCTCCGCCGCGCTCACGCAGTCCCGTCTGCGGCGCCACGCGCGACCCAAGTTCGGCGGCTTCGCCGATCGGATGCTGTTCACGCAAGCGGGCCTCGAGCAGGCGACGCGGCTCAAGGTCGCGGCCCTGCACGCCGGGCGGTTTGCGCGAGCGGGGCTCACGCGCGTCGCCGACCTCGGCTGCGGCATCGGCGGAGACGCGATGGCCCTCGCCGCTCTCGATCTGCAGGTCACCGCCGTCGACGCCGACGAGGTGACCGCGACGATGGCCGCCTACAACCTCGCCCCGTTCCACACGGCGACCGCCCGGCATGCGCGCGCGGAAGACGTCGATCTGTCCGAGTTCGACGCCGTCTACTTCGACCCGGCCAGGCGCACGGCGGGACACCAGAACACGGCGAGGCTCACCCGTCCCGAGGACTACACGCCGTCGCTCGACTTCGTCTTCGACACGGCGAGTCGGATGCCGACGGGCGTGAAGCTCGGCCCCGGCATCGACCGCGACATCATTCCCGACGCCGCCGAGGCGCAGTGGGTGAGCGTCGACGGCAGCGTCGTCGAGCTCGGGCTCTGGTTCGGCGGCCTCGCCCGTGACGGCATCCGTCGTTCTGCTCTCGTTCTCGGCCGGGAGGGCAGCCACGAGCTGTCGGCCGCCTCGGACGCCGAGGACGAGCCCGTGCGCGAGCTCGGGCAGTACCTCTATGAGCCGGACGGCGCCGTGATCAGGGCGCGACTCATCGGCGACCTCGCCCGACAGATCGGGGCGGCGCCGCTCAGCGACGGCATCGCGTATCTCAGCGGAGACGAGCTCACGGCGACGCCGTTCGCGACGGCATTCCGGGTGATCGAGCGGATGCCGCTGGACGAGAAGGCGCTGCGTCGGTGGGTGAAGCAGAACGAGATCGGCACGCTCGAGATCAAGAAGCGCGGCGTCGATCTGGATCCCGCGGCGTTCCGAAAGCGCCTGAACCCGCGCGGGGCGAGCTCGGCGACGCTCGTGCTCACGCGCGTCGACGGCCGCCACACCGCGCTCGTTGTCGAGCGGGCGGGCGGCGCCTCAGACGACTAGGAGTTGATGGCGCCTCCGGTCACGCCGACGGTTCCGATCACCGCGATGAGCGCGATGATCCAGATCACGATGGCGATGACGGCGATGGCGGTGAAGATGTAGCCGAGGATGAGGCCGGTGAGGGCGAGCCCGTCGCCTTGCTCGCCGGTCTGGCGGATCTGCTTGCGGGCGATGTGCCCGCACACGATCGCGGCCGGCGAGAACACGAACGCGGCGACGAGCGCGATTATCGCGAGAACGTTCGTGCGCGGCGGCTGAGGGTAGCCGTACTGCCCGTACCCGGCGGGCTGCTGCCCGTACGCCGGGGCCTGCTGGCCGTACGCGGGCGGCTGCTGAGGATACGACGGCGGCTGCTGCTGCCCGTACTGCGGAGGCTGCTGAGGCTGTTGCGGCTGTTGCGGCTGCTGGGGGCCGGGCTGTTGGGGGCCGGGCTGTTGCGGGGTGTCGCTCATGAGGGGTGCCTTTCTGTGGCGACGAGGGTCATCTCGTCAGGACGTAGATGATGCTGTAGGTGAACCAGCCGAGGGCGAAGACAGTCCCCGCGAACCCCGTGAGGATGCCCCACAGTGCGAAGGTGCGGTCGTCGTTCGGGTTGCGGCGTGCGATGAAGCCGAGGATGATCGCGATGACCGCGAGCGGGATCGTCCAGCCGAAGAACACGCCTCCGATTACGCCGATGATGCCGAGTACGAGGGCCGCGAGGCCCTTCTTCGGCGTGCGCGGCCGGGCCTGCGGCTGCGGATAGCCGCCGTATCCGACCGGCGCGTGCTCGGCGTGAGCCTGCTCCGGATAGGGCTGCGGCGGGTACGCCTGCGGCGGTTGCGCGTATGGCGCCTGCTGACCCTGCGGATAGCCGGGTGACGGGTAGCTCTGCTGCCCGTAGTCGGGGACCTGCGGTGTCTGCTGCGGGGCCGGCGGAGCGGGCTGGTTCCACGGAGCGCGTGCGGGGTCGCCGCCGGGGCGCGCCCAGGCGTCCGTTTCCTGCTGGACCTGCGGCTGGCCCTCCGGCTGCTCGCGCGACGGCTGGACCGGCAGGGGCGGACGCGGCGGCACGTCCGGCTCGTTCGCCTCTGTCATCTCTGCCCTCCTCGCGCGTGCGGCGTTTGGATTCACGCTACCTGAATCTCGGTCACCGGGAGCGTCGAGTCAGCACCGAAATCGAGCGTCGAGGGCTCGTGCCCGGCCATGATGCGCTGGGCGGCGAGCGCGGCGATCATGGCGCCGTTGTCGGTGCACAGCGACAGCGGCGGGATGCGCAGCGCGATGCCGGCGGCATCCGTTCTCTCCACCGCGAGCTCGCGAATGCGCTTGTTCGCGACGACGCCTCCGCCGAGAAGCAGTCGGGGCACGCCGTAGTCGTTGCAGGCGTTCACGGCCTTGGTGAGCAGCACGTCGGCGACGGCCTCGCGGAACGATGCGGCGACGTCCGCGACGGGCACGACTTCGCCGGCATCCTGCTTCTGCTCGACCCAACGCGCGACAGCGGTCTTGAGTCCCGAGAACGAGAAGTCGTAGCGGTGCTTCGCCATGTCCTTCGGCAGGCTCAGTCCGCGGGGGAAGCGGATCGCCGTCGGGTCCCCCTCGGCGGCGGCCTTGTCGATCTGAGGGCCGCCCGGGTACGGCAGGCCGAGGATGCGCGCGACCTTGTCGAACGCCTCCCCCGCCGCGTCGTCGATCGTCTCCCCGAGCAGCTCGACGTCGCTCGTGAGGTCGCGCACGAGAAGCAGCGAGGTGTGACCGCCCGACACGAGCAGCGCGATCGTGGGGTACTCGAACGGCTCGCCGCGGTCGTCGAGGATGTCGGCGCCGACGTGTCCGACGAGGTGGTTGACGGCGTAGATGGGCTTGCCGAGCGACAGCGCGAGCGCCTTCGCAGCGCCGACCCCGACCATGAGGGCGCCCGAGAGACCGGGGCCGCTCGTGACGGCGACGGCGTCGATGTCGCTCACGGCGATGCCGGCCTCGTCGACGGCAGCGGTGAGGGCGGGGCCGAGGGCTTCGAGGTGGGCGCGCGCGGCGACCTCGGGCACGACGCCGCCGTAGCGCGCGTGCTGCTCCATCGACGAGGAGATCGTGTTCGACAGCAGCTGCGAGCCGCGCACGATGCCGATTCCGGTCTCGTCGCAGCTCGTCTCGATGCCGAGCACGAGCGGGTTCTCGCGGTTCATGCTGCTCCTGTGCGGTTTTCGGGGTGGTCGAGCTTCATCACGACGGCGTCGATGCCGCCGCGGTAGTAGCGGGGACGCACGCCGATCTCGCTGAAGCCGAGCGTGCGGTACAGCTCTTGGGCCGAGGGGTTGTCGGCGCGCACCTCGAGGAACACGGCGCGAGCGCCGACGGATGCCGCATGCGCGATGAGCGCGCGCATGAGGGCGCGGCCGATGCCGGCGCGGCGCTGCTCGGCTGCGACGGCGATCGTCTGGATGTCCGCGTCGGTGCTGCCGCTCGGCGCGAGGACTCCGGCATAGCCGATGATCGCGCCGTCCTCCGCTTCGGCGACGAGGTAGCGCGTGTGCTCGCTCTCGAGCTCGGCGCGCATCGAGTCGCGCGACCAGTCGTCGGGTGCGAACGTGACCGTCTCGAGCAGCATTATCGCGTCGAGGTCGTCCGCGGTCGCACGACGCAGCGCGCTCACGCCGTCACTCGCTTGCCCGCGGAGGGCGACACATCGGGCGAGCGCAGATACAGCGGCTCGTCGGCCGCGAAGGCACGGCCCGCTGCCCACGTGTTCTCGGCGATCATGCCGAGCTGCCCCGCGGGAACGCGGACGGCGTCGAATCGCGTCGCCTCCCCCGCCTCGACGTCGGCCGGCTTGGCAAGGCCGGGCCCGTCGACGCGGATCGGCAGCCCGGCGGCATCCATTCCGCTGTAGCGCGACCAGTACACCTCGCGGCGGCGGGCATCGCTCGTGACGAGCAGCTCCCCCGTTCCGCCGGCCGCGTACCAGTCGGCCGCGATCGCGTCGTGGCTGACGACCGGAACCACGGGCTTGCCGGCGCCGAACGCGAACGCGCGCGCTGCGGCGATGCCGATGCGCAGTCCTGTGAAGGGCCCGGGGCCCATGCCCGCGGCGACCGCGGAGAGCTCGGCCGGGCGCACGCCCGCCGCCTCGAGCACGTTGCGGATGAGCGCTCCGACGACCTCGGCGTGCCCGCGAGTGTCGTCGCTCGAGCGTTCGGCGATGATGCCGCGATCGTGGTCGACGACCGCGACGGAGGTTCCGATGGACGAGTCGATGGCGAGAAGCACGCCTCAAGCCTACGCGCTGGCGGCGCCCCTGCTGATGCGCACGGTGCGGGGCTCGTCGGCCTCGTCGCCGGCATCCGTCCCGTCCCCGTGGACGGCCTCGACGGCTCCCGTCGGACGGTCGATCTCGACCTCGAGCCACGACTCGGCGACGCCGTGCAGCATGCCCCTGCCCCATTCGACGACGACGACGCTGCCCGCGAAGTCGATGTCGAGGTCGTCAAGTTCCATCGCGTCGCCGAGGCGGTACGCGTCGACGTGCACGAGCGGCGCGCCACCGGAAAGGCTCGGGTGGGTGCGGGCGAGAACGAACGTGGGGCTCGTGACCGGCCCGCGCACGCCGAGGCCCTCGCCGATGCCGCGCGTGAGCGTTGTCTTGCCGGCGCCGAGCGGACCGGTGAGCACGAGCAGGTCGCCCGCGCTCAGCGTCCGCCCGAGCTCGACGCCGAAGGCGTGCATGTCGTCGGCGGTGTCGAGCACGGTCGTGGAGGGAATCTGGATCATGCGCCGATCCAAGTGCGCGGCACGCGATCGCCGATGCGCGTGACGATCTCGTAGTTGATGGTGGATGCCGCTGCCGCCCAGTCGTCGGCGGAGGGCACGCCCGCGCTCGCGTCGCCGAACAGCACGGCCTCGTCGCCGACCCGCACGTCGGCGTCGCCGACGTCGACGACGAACTGGTCCATGGCGATGCGACCGACGTTGCGACACGTCACGCCGCCGATCGCCACCGTCGCGTAGCCGGACGCCTGCCGCGGGATGCCGTCGGCGTAGCCGAGCGGGATGAGCGCGAGCGTCGTCGGCCGGGGCGTGCGGTGCGTGTAGCCGTAGGAGACGCCGGCGCCAGCGGGCACCCGCCGCACGGCCGCGACCTGCGCGCGCAGGGTCATGGCGGGGCGGATGCCGAGCTCGGCGCTCGACTCGTCGTCGAACGGCGTGAGGCCGTAGAGCCCGATGCCCAGGCGCACCATCGTGAGCCGGGAATCGGGGATGCGCAGCGCGGCAGCGGTCGCGGCAGCGTGCAGCAGCTCGGGGTCGAGCCCCGCGTCGCGCGCGGCAGTGGTGAGCTGCGCGAACAGCTCGAGCGCCGCGCGGTCGTCTTCCGGCGAGGTGTTCGACACGTGCGTCATGAGTCCGCGCACGCGCAGCACGCGCTCGCTCTCGAGTGCGGCGGCGCGCGCGAACAGCTCGGTCGCGAGCTCGGGCGCGAGTCCGTTGCGGCTGAGTCCCGTGTCGATCTTCACGTGCACGGGAACATCGGATGCCGCGGCCGCACGGGCCGCGCGTGCGAGGCGCTCGAGCTGCTCGACGCTCGAGACGGCGACCTCGATGCGGTTCGCGACCGCTGGTGCGAAGTCGGTGTCCGGGCCGTGCAGCCAGCACAGGATGGGAGCGGCAATGCCGGCGGCCCGCAGGGCGAGCGCCTCGTCGAGGTCAGCCGTGCCGAGCGCGTCGGCGCCCGCCGCTTCGAGCGTCTTCGCGACCGGCACGGCGCCGTGACCGTAGGCGTCGGCCTTCACGACGGCGAGCGCGGGCACGCCGACGCGCTCGCGCAGCACGCGATAGTTCTCGGCGATCGCGCCGAGGTCGACGACGGCTTCGCGGAACAGCGTCATGCGCCCGCCTCCTCTGCGCGCTCGGCGACGACGAAAGCGATGGCCGCTCCCGCATCGTGAGTCATCGACAGGTGCAGCGCCGTGATCCCGCGTCGCCGCACGACGTCGGCCGTCGACCCGGATAGGGTGAATCCCGGGTCGCCCGCGGGCGACTTGTCCACGACGATGTCGAGCCAGCGCACACCGTCGGAGCTGCCGAGCGCCTTGATGAGCGCCTCTTTCGCGGCGTAGCGGCCCGCGAGCGAGCGCAGCGGCAGCATCCGTTCGCTCTCAGCGAACAGCCGCTCACGCAGTCGAGGCGTGCGGTCGACGGCCCGCTCGAAGCGCGCGAGGTCGACGAGGTCGACGCCGATTCCGACGATCACTGCTCACCGGCGCTCATGGCTACTCGACGGTCACCGACTTGGCGAGGTTGCGCGGCTGGTCGACGTCGAGCCCCTTCGCCGTGGCGAGCTCCATCGCGAAGATCTGCGTCGGGATGACGGCGAGAAGCGGCTCGAACAGCGGCGCTGCGAGAGGGACGCGCACGACGGTGTCGGCGAACGGCAGCACGGCGACGTCGCCCTCCTCCGCGATCGCGATGATCTTCGCTCCGCGGGCGCGGATCTCCTGAATGTTGGAGACGACCTTCGCGTGCATCGTCTGCGAGCCGCGCGGGCTCGGCACGACGACGAAGACGGGCTGGCCAGGCTCGATCAGGGCGATGGGGCCGTGCTTGAGCTCGCCCGCGGCGAAGCCCTCGGCGTGGATGTAGGCGAGCTCCTTGAGCTTGAGCGCGCCCTCGAGCGCGATCGGGTAGCCGACGTGGCGGCCGAGGAACAGCACCGCACGGGAGTCGCTCATCCAGTGCGCGAGCTGGGCGATCTCGTCCTGCTGGGTGAGCACCTCGGCGATCTTGTCGGGCACCGACTGCAGCTGCGCGATGTTCTCGGCGAGCGCCTGCTCGGACAGGGTGCCGCGAACGCGTGCGAGGTGCAGGCCGAACAGGTAAAGGGCCGTGATCTGCGCGACGAAGGCCTTCGTCGACGCGACAGCGACCTCGGGGCCGGCGTGCGTGTAGACGACGGCGTCGGACTCGCGCGGGATCGTCGCGCCCTGCGTGTTGCAGATCGAGAGCGTCTTCGCGCCGTGGGCCGCGGCGTACTTGACGGCCATGAGCGTGTCCATGGTCTCGCCGGACTGGCTGATCGAGACGACGAGCGTGTGCTCGTCGATGACGGGGTCGCTGTAGCGGAACTCGTGGCTGAGGGCGACCTCGACGGGAAGCTTCGTCCACTTCTCGATGGCGTACTTGCCGACCATGCCGGCGTACGAGGCGGTGCCGCACGCGACGACGACGACGCGGGAGATCGTGCCGAAAAGCTCGTCGAGACCCTCGAGCTCGGGAATGTGCACGAGCCCGTCATCTCCGACGCGACCGCGGACCGTGTTCGCCACGGCCTCGGGCTCTTCGCTGATCTCCTTGGCCATGAAGCTCGACCAGCCGCCCTTGTCGGCGGCGGACGCGTCCCACTGCACTTCGAAGGGCGTGGACTCGACGGGGTTGCCCTCGAAGTCGGTGACCTCGACGCCCTCGGGCGTGATCGCGACCATCTGGCCCTCGCCGATCGCGAGGGCGTAGCGCGTGAACTCGACGAAAGCGGCGACGTCGGAGCCGAGGAAGTTCTCGCCCTCGCCCAACCCGATGACGAGCGGGGAGTTCTGGCGGGCGCCGACGACGAGGTCGGGCTCGTCCTGGTGCACGGCGAGGAGGGTGAACGCGCCCTCGAGGCGGCCCACGACGCGTCGGAACGCCGCACGCAGGTCGCCCGTCTTCTCGTATTCGCGGCCGAGCAGGATCGCGGCAGCCTCGGTGTCCGTCTCACTTGCGAAGGTGTAGCCCTCGGCGAGCAGCTCGTCACGGATCGCCGCGAAGTTCTCGATGATGCCGTTGTGGATGAGCGCGAGCTTTCCGTCGGCGCTCAAGTGCGGGTGGGCGTTGTCATCGGTCGGTCCGCCGTGCGTGGCCCAGCGCGTGTGTCCGATGCCCGTGCTGCTCTGCGGAACGGGAGACTCCGCGACGTCCTCCGCGAGAACGGCGAGCTTGCCGGCGCGCTTGCGCGTGCTCAGGGTTCCGTCTTCGCCGATGACGGCGACGCCCGCCGAGTCGTATCCGCGGTATTCCAGCCTGCTGAGGCCGTTCATCAGTACGTCGATGCTGTCGCGCTGGCCGACGTATCCCACAATTCCACACATGGGCCCAAGTTTACGGGCACAAAGCTGAGCGTCCGACCGCGCGGGCGGCATACCCTGAGGTCAGCCGAACGAGCGGCGATCAAGGAGGAGCGCATGGACACCATCGACGTGGAGCTTGCAGTGATCGGCTGGGGCAAAGGCGGCAAGACCCTCGCGCGAACCCTCGCTTCCTCGGGCCGGAAGATCGCACTGATCGAGCAGTCGCCGCGCATGTACGGCGGCTCGTGCATCAACGTCGCCTGCGTGCCGACGAAGGCTCTCATCACGAGTGCGAGCACGCGCCGTGATTCCGATGATCCGGACAACTGGTTCACCACGTCCGTCGTGCGTCGCGACACCCTCACGGGCGCCATGAACGACGTGAACTTCCACATGGTCGACGATCTCGACTCGGCAACCGTGATCGACGGCCGAGCGCGATTCGTGGAACCGAGGCGCCTCGAGGTCGAGACGGCCGGCGGGACCGTCACGGTGCTCGCGCAGAACGTCGTCGTCAACGTGGGGACGACGCCGGGCCGCACGCGGATTCCGGGCGCAGACGAGCCGGGAGTGTACGACTCGACGACGATTCAGCACGCGTCCCCGCGGCCCTCGCGGCTCGTCATCATCGGCGCGGGCGTCGTGGGCGTCGAGTTCGCGACGATGTTCGCGGGCTTCGGCACGCAGGTCGACCTGCTCGGACGGTCCGAGCGCCTGCTGCCCGGCCGCGACCGGGCGGCCGTCGCAGAGCTCGAGAAGGACCTGAGGGACGCCGGGATCGGCATGCACCTCGGGTTCTCGGTCGACCGGATCGAACGGGTGGGGCACGAGTTCACCGTGCACGCGGGCGAGCGGACCTGGAACGGCGACGCCGTGCTTCTCGCGTCCGGGCGTTCGGTCCCGACCGACGACCTCGGCCTCGATGCGGCCGGAATCGACGTGGACGAGCGCGGGTACATCGTCGTCGACGAGAAGCTGCGCACGAGCGCGGACGGCGTCTACGCCGTGGGCGACTGCAACGGCGGCCCGCAGCAGACGTACATCTCGCTCGACGACTTCCGCATCGTGCTCGACCAGTTGACCGGCGATGCGACCCGATCGACGGCAGACCGCACAGCGGTGCCGACGACGATCTTCACCGTTCCGCCGTTCGCATCCGTCGGGCTGACAGCCGAGCAGGCAGCGGCCGCGGGACATTCCGTTCTCGCCTCGAGCAAGCCCGTCGCGAAGATAGCCGCGTGCCCGCGACCCAAGATCCTGGGCGACCCGCGCGGCGTGATCTCGTTCGTCGTCGACGCGCACACCGATGCCGTGCTCGGCTGCACCTGGTATTCCGTCGACGCGCAGGACGTGATCAACCTCGTCTCGCTCGCGATGGACGCCGGAGTGACGGCGACGCAGCTGAGGAACCGCATCTACACGCACCCGTCGACGGCCGAAGCGATGAACGAAGTGCTCGGCGAGCTCACGCCGTTCGAGGGGTGACCGCCGGCCGGCGCATCGCAAGTCCCACGATGGCAGCGATGAGCGCCGGCATGAAGAACACTCCGATCGTGAGTGCGCCGAGGAACACGAAGATCGCCAGCAGCACGACGCTCGCAACCGACGCGGCCTGCCAGCCGCGATGAGGGAAGAACAGCGGAAGCGCCGCGACGACCACGGGAACGGCGAGCGAAATGAGGATCATCGGGCCGTTCACCTCGAGGAAGCTTCGCGTGACAGTGCTCTCGTGACCGCTCGAATCTGAGGTCACGTCCGTGTAGCGGGTGCCGAAGAGGATCATCGCGTCAGCGGCGAGCGCCAGCACGACGGCGATGATCTGAGCGATGCGCTTGCCGTTCACGTAGGGCAAAGTCTCCGCCTTTCGCGCGAGGGTGACTCTTGTCGCCTATGGTCGCAGGTCGAGGAAGTCCGAGAGCCACATCGTGACGGAATCGAGGCATTCCGGCGTGACGAAGCCGGCAGCGGCGGTGACCCGGTCTCGGTTCAGCGTGCGCGGCTGTTCCGTCATCGCCCAGGATGCTCGGTCGGGCCCGAGTTCCCCCTTGAGCAGCACATGGTTGGGCCAGCCTCTGTTCACCGTCGTCACGGGTACCGCGATGAAGAGCGTCGTCACCGTTCGCAAGTACGCATTCCCCCGACACGACGAGGACGGGGCGGTGGCCACGCTGCTCGTGTCCGCTGGTCGGATCGAGGGCGACCCATACGATCCGCCCTCTCCGGAGTTCGTCAACGAGCGCCATCGATCAGCTGAGACGGAAGTGCGGCGAGCCACTGTGCTGCATCCTCCCCATAGAATGACGTTTTATGCCCCTTGCGAGAGCCACAGGCGCAATTCCCGTACACACGACGCCGTTCGTCGAGATCGACCGCGCTCGGTGGGCGATGCTCGCCCCGAACATGCAGTCGCCGCTCACGAACGCGGAGATCGTCCAGCTGCGGGGCCTCGGCGACCGCATGGACATCAACGAGGTCGCCGAGGTCTATCTTCCGCTCAGCCGACTTCTGAGCCTCTACGTCGCGAACGCGAAGCGCCTGCACGATTCGACCCAGGACTTTCTCGGCGAGTCCACCGGCCGCACCCCCTTCGTCATCGCCGTCGCCGGTTCCGTCGCCGTCGGAAAGTCCACGGTGTCCCGCCTCCTGCGGGAGCTCATGGCACGCTGGCCCGACACCCCGCGCGTGGAGCTCATCACGACCGACGGCTTCCTCTACCCCAACGCCGAGCTCGAGCGCCGCGGCATCATGGACCGCAAGGGCTTCCCCGAGTCCTACGACCGGCGCGCGCTGCTGCGTTTCATCACCGAGGTGAAGTCGGGCGCCGCGGAAGTGCGCGCTCCGTTCTACTCGCACATGCAGTACGACATCGTGCCCGATGCGAGCATCGTCGTGCGCCGGCCGGACGTTCTCATCGTCGAGGGTCTCAACGTGCTGCAGCCCGCGTCGACGGGCCAGCTCTCGATCAGCGACCTGTTCGACTTCAGCGTCTACGTCGACGCGCGCACGAGCGATATCGCGCACTGGTACGAGGAGCGCTTCATGGAGCTCAAGCGCGGCGCCTTCTCGAACCCGAACTCGTACTTCAACGTCTTCACCGAGCTCGACGACGAGCAGGCCAGGGTGAAGGCGCGCTATTACTGGGACGAAGTCAACGCGCCGAACCTCGTCGAGAACATCCGTCCGACGCGCGCTCGCGCGAAGCTCGTGCTGCGCAAGGAGCGCGATCACACGGTCAGCTCCGTGCTGCTCCGCAAGATCTGAGCCGCGGCATTCACTGCCCATTCGCAGTCACGCCGCCTACCTTGGGCGCATGGCGTTCGAGTCCGAGATCAGCGCAGACATCGTGCGCGGCGAGAGCAGCAGCCATCCCCTTCATCGGATGCTGCGACAGCTGCGCGCTCGCCTCGACGGCTACCCGCGACTGCGTCGCGGCTACCGCATAGCGCTCGCTGTGTTCGGCATCCTCATCGTTCTGACGGGATTCGTCCTCGTTCCGCTCCCGGGGCCGGGCTGGCTCATCGTGTTCCTCGGACTCGCCGTCCTCGGCACCGAGTTCCGCTGGGCACGTCGACTCTCCGGCTGGCTGAAGCGCATGCTGGCCCGATTCTGGGAGTGGCAGAAGCAGCGTCGCGCGGCCCGGCGCGCGGCACGCGCCTGAGTTGCCCTCTGCCGCCCCGGCCTACCCCCTAAGATAGGGCCATCGTGCACGGGCGCACAGAGGGGGAGCGCATGGACTTAGGCGGACTTCAGGCAGCATTCGAGTGGCTGAGCGGAATCATCTGGGGACCGTACTTCCTCATTCCGCTCCTTCTCGGCACTGGCCTCTATCTGACGATTCGCCTCGGCGGACTGCAGTTCCTCAAACTCGGCGCCGCTCTGCGTCTCGGCATCCTTCGACGCAAGGATGCCGGATCCGAGGGCGACATCTCCCAGTTCCAAGCACTCACGACGGCGCTCGCGGCGACCGTCGGAACCGGCAACATCGTCGGCGTCGCGACGGCCATCGGCATCGGCGGACCCGGCGCGCTGTTCTGGATGTGGGTGACGGGCCTTCTCGGGATGGCGTCCAAATACTCCGAAGCGTTCCTCGGTGTGAGATTCCGCGGCACCGACGCCGCCGGCGAGAAGTCGGGCGGTCCCCAGTACTACCTCGAGCGCGGCATCAAGGGCCCGCTCGGCAAGATCCTCGGCCTGTCCTTCGCGATCTTCGCCGTCATCGCCTGCTTCGGCATCGGCAACATGACACAGGGAAACTCGATAGCGACGAACGTCGAGTCGAGCTTCCACGTGCCGACGTGGGTCACCGGCATCATCCTCACGGTGCTCGCCCTCATGGTGCTCGTGGGCGGAATCAAGTCGATCGGCAAGGTCACGGCCGGCTTCGTGCCCATCATGATCATCTTCTACGTGATCGGCGCCCTCTACATCCTCATCGCCAACATCGGCGAGGTGCCGGCGGCGTTCGCGCAGATCTTCACCGACGCGTTCACGGGAACGAGCGCGGTCGGCGGCTTCGCTGGCTCCGCCATCATCATCGCCGTGCAGTTCGGCGTCGCACGCGGCATCTTCTCCAACGAGTCCGGCATGGGATCTGCGGCGATCGCTGCCGCCGCCGCGCAGACGAGCCACCCGGTTCGGCAGGGACTCGTGTCGATGACGCAGACCTTCATCGACACCATCATCGTGGTCTCCTGCACGGGACTCGTCATCATCACGACCGGCACCTGGAACGAGATCGACCCGAACACCGGTGAGCAGATCTCCGCGGCGCTCATGACCGGCGAGGCGTTCTCCCACGGCCTCCCCGGCGAATGGGGGCACTGGATCGTGACGATCGGCCTGGTTATGTTCGCGTTCTCGACGATCCTCGGCTGGTCGTACTACGGCGAGCGCAACATCGAGCGACTCCTCGGCCGGCGGGCGGTGATGCCGTTCCGCATCGTGTTCTCGCTCATCGTCTTCATCGGCTGCACGGTCGAGCTCGGCGTCGTCTGGGCGTTCTCCGACATGATGAACGGACTCATGGCGCTGCCGAACCTCATCGGCCTGCTCATCCTCTCCGGGCTCATCGCCCGGGAGACGAAGCACTACCTCTCCCACGATCCGACCCTCGAGGCGACGACCGAGCAGGTCCAGGAGTTCATGGCCGGCCAGCCGGGCTGGGAGGACTGGAAGTCCCGCGACGTCGTCGGCTCGAGCCGAACCATGTGACGAGACGCGAATCGGCGCCCCGCGCGGAAGTGCGGGGCGCCGATTCGCGTTCGAGGGAGAGTCAGGCGATGCTGAGGTTTTCCCGCACGACGTTCGCGAGCTGCTCGGCGACCTGGCCGGCCGTGTCGTGATCGGCCGCTTCGACCATCACGCGCACGAGGGGCTCGGTGCCGCTCGGCCGCAGAAGCACGCGGCCGGTCTCGCCGAGCAGGTTCTCGGCGTCAGCGACGGCCTTCAGCACGGACTCATCCGAGTGCGCCCGGTTCTTGTCCACATCCTTCACATTGACCATGACCTGCGGATACACCGTCATCACGGACGCGAGCTCGGCGAGGGACTTGCCCGTGCGCGCCATCTCGCTCACGAGGTGAAGACCCGTGAGGATGCCGTCGCCCGTCGTCGCGAATTCGCTCATGATCACGTGGCCGGACTGCTCGCCGCCCAGGGCGAGGCCCTGCTCGTTCATGGCCTCGAGCACGTAACGGTCGCCGACCTTCGTCTGCAGCATCTGCACGCCGTTCTCGGCCATCGCCCGGCGCAGTCCGAGGTTGCTCATGACCGTCGCGACGAGCGTGTTGTCGGTGAGGGTGCCGCGCTCCTTCATCGACAGGGCGAGGATCGCCATGATCTGGTCGCCGTCGACGACGGTGCCGTTCGCGTCGACCGCGAGACAGCGATCGGCATCGCCGTCATGCGCGATCCCGACATCGGCGCCGTGCGCGAGAACCGCCTCGGCGAGCTTGTCGATGTGCGTGGAGCCGCAACCGTCGTTGATGTTGATGCCGTCGGGGTCGTTGCCGATCACGGTGACCTTCGCGCCGGCGTCCGAGAACACCTGTGGGGAGACGCCGGCGGCCGCCCCGTTCGCGCAGTCGATGACGACGTGCAGCCCGTCGAGCGTGTGCGGGAGGCTGCCGAGCAGGTGGATGAGGTAGCGGTCCTCGGCGTCCGCGAACCGGCGGATGCGGCCGACGTCGGCACCGGTGGGCAGCAGCTGCTCGCGCAGCATGTGCTCCTCGATGCGCTCTTCCACGACATCGGGCAGCTTGGTCCCGCCGTACGCGAAGATCTTGATGCCGTTGTCGGGCGCCGGGTTGTGCGACGCAGAGATCATGAAGCCGAAGTCGGCGTCGATGTTCTGCACGAGGAACGCGGCCGCGGGCGTGGTGATCACGCCGGCGTCGAGCACGTCCACGCCGCTCGACGCGAGGCCAGCGGCGACGGCGGCGGAGAGGAACTCCCCCGAGACGCGCGGGTCGCGAGCGACGACGGCGACGGGACGCTTCCCCTCAGCACGCCGCGCCTCAGCACGACGGCCTTGCCCAAGCACCACTGCGGTGGCTTGAGCAAGGCCGAGTGCGAGGTCGGCTGTGAGGAGACCGTTCGCGAGTCCGCGAACTCCGTCAGTCCCAAACAGTCGAGCCATGAAGAGCCTGCTGTTCGCTGACTAGCGCTTCGAGAACTGAGGAGCCTTGCGGGCCTTCTTGAGACCGGCCTTCTTGCGCTCCTTGACGCGGGCGTCACGCGAGAGGAAGCCGGCCGACTTGAGCTTCGGACGGTTGTTCTCGACGTCGATCTGGTTCAGGGCGCGGGCGATGCCGAGGCGGAGAGCGCCGGCCTGGCCCGAGGGGCCGCCGCCGGAGATGCGAGCGATGACGTCGTATCCGCCGGTCAGGTCGAGCACCGTGAACGGGTCGGTGATGAGCTGCTGGTGCAGCTTGTTCGGGAAGTAGTCGGCAAGCGCACGGCCGTTGACCGTGATCACGCCGGTGCCGGGGACGAGGCGCACGCGGGCGATTGCCTGCTTGCGGCGGCCGACGGCTGCGCCGGGAACGCTGAGGGCCGGGCGCGGTGCCGCCTCGGCGGCCTGAGCCGGCGTCTCGGTGGAGTAGTTCTCCGGGGTTTCGATGGAGTCTGCGATCTTCGCCACTGTATGAATCCTTAGCTTGTGTCGGCGCTTACTGGGCGACCTGGTCGAACGTGTACGGCTTCGGCTGCTGCGCGGCGTGCGGGTGCTCGCTGCCGGCGTACACCTTCAGCTTCTTGAGCTGTGCGGCACCGAGTGAGTTCTTCGGGAGCATTCCGCGAACGGCCTTCTCGACGGCGCGAACGGGGTTCTTCTCGAGGAGCTCGGCGTAGGTAACGGCCTTGAGCCCGCCCGGGTAGCCGGAGTGGCGATAGGCCTTCTTCTTCTCGGCCTTCTGACCGGTCAGGGCGACCTTGTCGGCGTTGACGATGATGACGAAGTCACCCGCGTCCATGTGGTTGACGAACGTCGGCTTGTGCTTGCCGCGGAGGAGGACCGCTGCGTGGCTGGCCAGGCGGCCGAGCACGACGTCGGTGGCGTCGATGACGATCCAGTCGCGCTGGATCTCATTAGCCTTCGGGGAGTAAGTGCGCGTCACAGTAGTGCTGCTTTCTTGTCGTAAGTTGGACGATCGTGAATCCCGCTCCGTCGGGTGTTCCGGAACCGGAACGCCGCACGTGGAGGGCTCAACTTCGGGTGCGTGCTGCAGAAGCCACGACACCAAAGAACAATCCTAGGCGACACGCCCGGTCGCGGTCAATTCGAGCTCAGGGTGCGCTTGGCGCGTGTGAGCAGCGTGCGCGCCTCGAGCAGCTCGTCCTCGGGGTAGCCGACCTGCACCAGGGTGAGTCCGTGCGCGGGCATGACCTTGAACGCGCTCGTTCGTTCAGCGGCATCGCGGAGGCGAACGAGATCGGCGGCGGCGAGCGCCCCCTCCCCGACGGCGACGCACGCGCCCGTGAGCGAGCGCACCATGCTGTGGCAGAACGCGTCGGCACGCACCTCGGCGACGACGCGGCCCGCGGCATCGCGGCTCCAGCGGAAGTCCTGCAGCGTGCGGATCGTCGTGGCGCCCTCGCGCGGCTTGCAGTAGGCGCCGAAGTCGTGCAGGCCGACGAGCGAGCGGGCGGCGGCGTCCATGGCGTCGACGTCGAGGCGGCCCGGATGCCACGCGACAGTGCGCCGCTCGAGCGGATTGCGTCCCGTCGCCGCGTCGGCGATGCGGTACTCGTAGCGGCGCCAGGAGGCGGAGAAGCGCGCGTCGAAGCCGGAGGGCGCCTCTCCGGCAGCCATCACGACGACGTCGCTGTTTCTGCCGAGCACTCCCCCGACCCGCCGCGCGAGCGCCTCGGCCGCCGACTGCTCGGGGTAGCCGCGGCGGCGCTGGCGGGTGAGGACGTCGATGTGCCGCTCGGCGAGGTCGACGTGGGCGACCTGACCGGTCGCGTGCACGCCCGCATCCGTTCGACCGGCGACGACCAGACGGGGCTCGTCGCCGCGGCGGCCGAACACGGTCGCGATGGCGTCTTCGAGCACGCCCTGCACGGTGCGCAGCCCCGGCTGGCGCGCCCAGCCGGAGAAATCGGTGCCGTCATAGGCGATATCCAGGCGGAATCGCACGGTGCCGGCGCTCGGATCGATCACGGCTGCCAGTCTATGCGCGCCACCCAGCGCTCTCTCATCGCTCGCGCACACGGACGGGCTACCCTGAGGCGGTCGCACTATGAGTCACGAACCCGCCCCCACTTTCGCTCTCGCCGCCGGCCGCATCCACTACGCGGGCCTCGACGGCCTTCGCGCCATCGCCGTCGCGGCGGTTCTCGTGTATCACCTGTTCCCTCGCGCGCTTCCCGGCGGGTTCATCGGCGTGGACGTGTTCTTCGTCATCTCCGGCTTCCTCATCACGAGCCTTCTGCTGCGCGAAAAAGCGAGCACAGGGCGCGTGGATCTCCGCTCATTCTGGGGGCGCCGCGCCCGCCGCATCCTTCCCGCCCTCGTCATCGTCGTCACGGCGTCGACGACTGCGGCGCTGCTTGTCGGCGGGGACGTGCTCGTGCGCATCGGCCGGCAGATCCTCGGCGCGGCGACGTTCAGCTACAACTGGGTCGCGGTCGCGGGAGGCGGCTCGTACTTCGACCAGCTCTCGCCCGAGATGTTCCGCACGCTCTGGTCGCTCGCCGTCGAGGAGCAGTTCTACATCGTCTGGCCGCTGCTGCTTCTCGCCCTGCTCTTCGTGCGCTCCCGCTGGGCGCGCGCGGCCGTGCTCGTCGTCGCCGCCGCAGGTTCGGCCATCTGGATGGCGACGCTCTTCATGCCGGGCGGTGACGCGACCCGGGTGTACTACGGAACTGACACGCACGCGTTCGGGCTGCTGATCGGGGCGGCGCTCGCTGTGCTGCTCGAGGGCAGGCTCGGTGCGGGGCTGCCCCGCGCCGCCGGTCGCGCGACGCGGATCGCGATCGACGCGGCCGGAACAGCGGCTCTCGTCGGGATCGGCGTCGCGATGGTCGTTCTCGGTGACGCCGCGGACGCCACATATCGCGGCGGTCTCGCCGTCGCCTCGGTGCTCACCGTCGTCGTGATTGCCGCGGCGATCCGGCCGGACTCTCGGCTTGGCGCGCGACTCGACGCCGGCGCCCTGCGTTGGATGGGCCGCCGCTCGTACGGCATCTACTTGTGGCACTGGCCGATCTTCACGCTGCTGCTCGCGGGCGCGGGCGGTGCGACGAGCCAGGCGCCGCCGCTCGCGGCATCCGTTCTCGCCGTTCTGATCACGCTCGTCGTCGCGGAGCTGTCATTCCGCTTCGCGGAGAACCCGGTGCGTCGGCGCGGCTTCGCGGGGTGCGTGCGCGCGTTCGGCCGGGCCGTGCGGACGCGGACGCCGCGCACGATCGTGGCCGCGAGCACGGCCCTCGTACTCGTCGCCCTCGCCGGCTCGACGCTGACGGCGATCGCCGTCGCTCCGCAGAAGTCGACTGTCGAGGCGCTCATCGCGCACGCCCGGCAGGCGGCGCACACGCGCAGCGTGGCGCCGAGCGCGCAGCCGTCGACGCGACCCACGGTCACGGGCGACAACATCACGGCCGTCGGCGACTCCGTCATGCTCGCGGCGGCGCCGGCCCTGCAGGAGGCGTTTCCCGGCATCGACGTGGACGCGAAGGTGTCGCGCTCGATGTATGCCGCTCCCGGCATCCTGCGGCGACTCGACGACGAGGGTCGGCTGCGCGGAACGGTCGTGCTCGGCCTCGGCACGAACGGGCCGATCTCAAAGTCCACGCTCGCGGACGTCGCGCGCGTGCTTGGCCCGCAGCGGCAGCTCGTTCTCGTGAGCGCCTTCGCGCCGCGCGACTGGATCGCCGGCGTCAACGCCGAGCTCGGCGACTTCGCCTCACGACACCGTACGACGGTGCTCGCCGACTGGTGCGGCGACATCGAGCCGCGTTCGAGGGAGCTGCTCGCCGGCGACGGCATCCATCCCGGCGAGAAGGGCGGCGAGGTGTACGCGAAGTCGATCGCCGCTGCCCTGCAGGCGCTCGCCGATCTGCCGCCGGCCGCGGGGACGCAGCACGGCCACAACCTGCCCGTCGCGCGGTGAGGGTCACACCTCGAGCACGTACGACAGGTCGCGATCGCCGAGGCTGAAGCCCATGCTCTGGTAGAGCGTGTTCGCCCCCGTTGGGCTGTCGGAGTCCACGTCGAGCTCGGAGCGCTCGATGCCCGCGGATTTGTGCGCCTGCAGGGCGGCAGCGATGACCGCGGGGGCGAGGCGCTGGCCGCGGTGGTCGCGCACGACGCCGACGTACTCGATGTAGGCCTTGGCGTACCCTGCGGCGTCCCAGTCGGACTCGTTGACGGACGTGAGCGCGAACGCGACGACGCGCCGTGAACCGTCCTCCCCCGGTACGACTGCGACGCGGGAGAGGTCGTTGCGGAACTCGGGCGACGAGGTCAAGTGGCCCCAGCGCTCGACGGTCATCGGCTGGCTGCCCCAGTGGTCGCGGAAGGCGTCGTTGCGTGCGACCCGCGTGGCCTCGATGAGGTCGGCGGACAGCGGAACTATCTGCACGTCGGCCTTCGCCGGGATCGGCTCGATCGGCTCGTCAAGCCGACGCACCATCTGGGTGAAGTAGCGCGTGAGGGTGAAACCGGCGCGCTCGGCGAGGTGCTGGGCGGGCACGTTGCTCTCGGCCTCGTGCAGCATGCTCCAGCCGGGAAGCGGCTTGTCACTCGCGGCGAGCAGCTGCAGCGAGCGGTCGCGCTGCCAGGCGAGAAGCAGCCGCCCGATGCCGCGGCCGCGCCAGTCGGGGTGCACGGCGCCGTCGAGGTACACCTGCACGCGTGTCGCCTGGCCCTGTGCGATAGCGGCGATGCCGAACGCGATGACCGTTCCGCTCTCGTCGAGCGCGAGAAGCGAGTCCGTGGCGAGGTCGAGCATCGACGATCCCATGGCGTCGTCGATCTCGGTACGGGTCACGGACCACGCCGGGTGATCCGCCCGTCTGACGGCATCCAGCATCGTCATGATGTCGTCGAGATCGTCGCGTTTCGCGGGACGCCAGGTGGCGACGTCGGGATGCTGCGGGAGCGGCAGCTCGGCGGGGGCGGTGACACGGTCCTGAAGTGGTGCGCTGGTATCAGCCATGCGCCCAGAATATCGGCCCACCCTGGGACGCCTCCCGCCGGATGCGCGAAGGCCCCGGCATCCGTGCGGATGCCGGGGCCTTCGACAGGCGCGCGGTCGTTACTTCGACTCGTCCTCGGCGGAAGCCTCGGTCTCCGCGGGAGCCTCAGCCTCGGCCGGAGCCTCGGTCTGCGCGGTCTCCTCGGCCGGAGCCTCGGTCGTCTCCGCAGGGGCCTCCTCGACGGGCTTCGCGGCCGTCTTTGTCGAGGACTTCTTCACCTTGGGGGTGACGGGCTCGAGAACGAGCTCGATCACAGCCATGGGAGCGTTGTCGCCCTTGCGGTTGCCGATCTTCGTGATGCGGGTGTAGCCGCCCTCACGCTCGGCGACGAGCGGCGCGATCTCGGTGAAGAGCTCGTGCACGACGGTCTTGTCGCCGATGCTCGAGAGCACGCGACGGCGCGAGTGCAGGTCGCCGCGCTTCGCGAACGTGATGAGACGCTCGGCGACGGGGCGCAGGCGCTTTGCCTTCGTCTCGGTCGTCGTGATGCGCTTGTGGGTGAACAGGGCTGCGGCCTGGTTGGCGAGCAGCAGGCGCTCGTGCGCCGGGCCGCCTCCGAGGCGGGGTCCCTTAGTCGGCTTAGGCATTCTCGTATTTCTCCAAAATCATCTCGGGCTGTCGAGGCGACAGGCCGTTAGTTGTTCTCGTCTTCGTAGCCCGAGTAGAAGTGCGCGCCGTCGAACCCGGGAACCGAGTCCTTGAGCGAGAGCCCCATCTCGACGAGCTTGTCGCGAACCTCGTCGACCGACTTCTGGCCGAAGTTGCGGATGTTCATCAGCTGCGTCTCGCTCAGGGCGACGAGCTCGGACACCGTGTTGATGCCCTCGCGCTTGAGGCAGTTGTAGGAACGGACCGACAGGTCGAGGTCCTCGATCGGAACCGAGAGCTCGCTCGAGAGCACGGCCTCTGCGGGGGCCGCGCCGAGCTCGATGCCCTCGGCCTGGTTGTTGAGCTCCTTGGCGAGGCCGAAGAGCTCGACGAGGGTGCTTCCCGCCGAGGCGATCGCGTCGCGCGGCGTGATCGCGGGCTTGGTCTCGACGTCGACCACGAGGCGGTCGAAGTCGGTGCGCTCACCGGCACGAGTCGCCTCGACGCGGTAGGTGACCTTGAGAACGGGCGAGTAGATCGAGTCGATCGGGATCTGCCCAGCCTCGGAGAACTCGTTGCGGTTCTGGTTCGCCGACACGTAGCCGCGGCCGCGCTCGATCGTGAGCTCGAGCTCGAACTTCGCGTTCTCGTTGAGCGTCGCGATGACGAGCTCGGGGTTGTGCACCTCGACACCGGCGGGAGCCGAGATGTCAGCGGCGGTGACCTGGCCGGAGCCGGTCTTGCGCAGGTACGCGGTGATCGGCTCGTCGTGCTCGCTCGAGACGACGAGGCCCTTGATGTTGAGGATGATCTCGGTGACGTCTTCCTTCACACCGGGGATCGTGCTGAACTCGTGCAGCACGCCGTCGATGCGGACGCTCGTGACGGCGGCGCCGGGGATCGACGAGAGAAGGGTGCGGCGAAGCGAGTTGCCGAGGGTGTATCCGAAGCCCGGCTCCAGCGGCTCGATGACGAAGCGGCTGCGGAACTCCGAGATGTTCTCCTCGGCGAGCGTGGGACGCTGTGCAATAAGCACTATGTATTCCTTTCGGCTAAGTGTCCGCTATATGACACTTGCGTTGACGGGATATTGAGTTGTGTTAACCCCGAGAATCGAGCCGGGTGTTCCGGCCCGATCTCGGGTATGAAGTGCTTAGACGCGGCGACGCTTCGGCGGGCGGCATCCGTTGTGCGCCTGCGGCGTGACGTCGTTGATCGATCCGACCTCGAGACCGGCGGCCTGGAGCGAACGGATCGCCGTCTCGCGACCAGAGCCCGGGCCCTTGACGAAGACGTCGACCTTCTTCATGCCGTGCTCCTGCGCCTGGCGCGCGGCCGACTCGGCGGCGAGCTGTGCGGCGAACGGGGTCGACTTGCGCGAGCCCTTGAAGCCGACGCCACCGGAGGACGCCCAGCTGATGACCGCGCCCGAGGGGTCGCTGATCGAGACGATCGTGTTGTTGAACGTCGACTTGATGTGGGCCTGGCCCACGGCGATGTTCTTCTTTTCCTTCTTGCGCGGCTTACGAACGGCCGACTTTGGTGCTGCCATTGGTTATCTCCTGAATCCTTGAGGCGAGGCCGGACCTAGCGGGCCTTCTTCTTGCCGGCCACGGTGCGCTTCGGGCCCTTGCGGGTGCGGGCGTTGGTCTTGGTGCGCTGACCGCGAACCGGGAGACCGCGACGGTGGCGGATGCCCTCGTACGAGCCGATCTCGACCTTGCGGCGGATGTCAGCGGCCACCTCGCGGCGAAGGTCACCCTCCACCTTGAAGTTGCCCTCGATGTAGTCACGAAGTGCGACGAGCTGGTCGTCGGTGAGGTCCTTGACGCGGATGTTCCCGTCAATTCCGGTGTCGGCGAGGGTCTTGAGGGCCCTCGTGCGGCCCACACCGTAGATGTACGTCAGTGCGACTTCCACGCGCTTTTCGCGGGGAATGTCTACGCCGGCGAGACGTGCCATGATGGCTTCTCCTTGGAGTAAGTGGAGGTGTGGAGCAGTTCCGGTGCCAGGGCCTCCGCCCCTGGGTGTCCCCCGTTACGGGTTCTGGAACTGCCGTTTTTCATTTGTGTTGCGTGCGGCGACGTGCGCCGCGTCTGCTAGCCCTGGCGCTGCTTGTGGCGCGGGTTGTTCTTGCAGATGACCATCACGCGTCCGTGCCGACGGATCACCTTGCAGTGATCGCAGATGCGCTTGACGCTGGGGTGGACCTTCATGTTGTTCCTCTGTTCGCTGTCCTCGTGAAGAGCACGGCTCTGCCTTTCGGGCATGGCTGTGCTCAGCCGTTACTTACAGCGCGACTTATTTGTAGCGGTAGACGATCCGGCCGCGGGTGAGGTCGTAAGGGGTCAGCTCCACGATCACGCGGTCCTCGGGGAGGATGCGGATGTAGTGCTGGCGCATCTTGCCCGAGATGTGGGCAAGCACCTTGTGACCGTTGGTCAGCTCAACACGGAACATCGCGTTGGGCAGCGCCTCGATCACAGATCCTTCGATCTCAATGACACCGTCTTTTTTGGCCATAGACTCACTGTCGCTCAGGTTTGTCGCACTGGTCGTGCGTTGGATTTCGGTGCCGGAAGACACGCCGCGCGGCGTGCACAATGCACCAACAGACAATCGTATGTGATAAATGGCCGTTGCGCCAGTTGAGGTTGCGCTGTGCGGTGCGGGTCGAGCCCGGCGGGAATCAGGGCCGCTTGACGGCGGCGACTTCGTCGCGAACCCGGTCGAAGAGCGGATGCCGCGGCTCGAGGCCCGTCACCTGCTCGGTGAACTGCGCCGCATCGAGCTCCTCGAGCAGATCGGCCATCTCCTGGCTCTGCTCGTCCTCCGGGATGTGGAACTGCAGGGCCGCGCCGATCGCCTCGATGAGCGCGTCGCACGAGCCGCCGTTCTCCGCGATCGCGGCGGCCGGTCCGATGAACCGCTCGTGTCTGCTGAGCTTGCGCAGCGGCTGGCGTCCGACGCGCTGCACCGTGTCGGGCAGGTGCGGGTTCGCGAAGCGGGTGAGGATCGTCTCCCGGTAGGCGTCTTGCGTCGCCACGTCGAGACCGTGGGTCTGCACGAGATAGGCGGAGGTCTCCTCGAGCACCCGGCGCACCTTCGCCCCCACGTTGGGGTCGGTGATCGCGTCGGAGATCTTGTCGATGCCCGCGAGGAACCCGAAGTACGCGGTCGAGGCGTGCCCCGTGTTCACGGTGAAGAGCTTCCGCTCGATGTAGGGGGCGAGGTCGTCGACGAAGTGGGCGCCCGTGATGGGCGGCTCGTTCCCGGCGAAGGGTCCGCGCTCGATCGCCCACTCGTAGAACGCCTCGACGGTGACGTCGATGCCCGACGAGGCGTCCTGGGCGGGAACGATGCGGTCGACGGCGGTGTTCGCGAACACGGCCCGCTGCTGCAGCGTCGCCCAGTCGCCGCCCGCGTTCTCGATGATCGACTCGCGCAGCGTGTCGGTCGCTCCGATCGCGTTCTCGCACGCCATGACGGCGACGGGCGCGGCATCCGCCGAGCGGGCGGCGAGCCCCTTGGCGATGACGGGCGCGATGAACCGGAGCACGTTCGGCCCGACCGCCGTGGTGACGACGTCGGCGGTCGCGATCTCCTGCACGACCGCGTCTTCGTTCTCGGCGGAGTTGACGGCGTCGAAGCCGGTGACGACGCGGTCCACGCCGCCCTCACCGACCTCGTGCACCGTGTACCGATCGGCCGCCTTGAGCTGGTCGATCAGCACGGGGTTCACATCGGAGAAGACGACATCGTAGCCGGCGTCGTGCAGCAGCAGGCCGACGAAGCCGCGCCCGATGTTGCCCGCGCCGAAGTGAACAGCCTTCATTCTTCGTTTACCTCCTCGAGAAGCGCGTACAGCGCGTCCGCATCGGGGGCGTCGATGAGCTGCTGCACCGACTCCTCCTCCGAGAACACGATCGCGATCTTCGACAGGATCTCGAGGTGCTCGTTGCCGACCCCGGCGATGCCGACGACGAAGCGGACTTCGTCGCCGTCCCAGTCGATCGGGTTCGTGTAGCGCACGAAGGAGAGCATCGAACGGCTGATCTCGTCCTTCGCCTCGTTCGTCCCGTGCGGGATCGCGAGGAAGTTGCCCATGTACGTCGACACTGTCTTCTCACGATCGCGCATGGCGTCGACGTACGCGTCCGTCACGGCTCCCGCCTGAACCAGCATCCGGCCGGCCTCGGCGATCGCCTCGTCCCGCGTGGTGGCCTCCCCCGAGGCCACCACGTTGTCCTTCGTCAGGATGTCATCGCTCACTCACTGTCCCCCTTGCTCTGCTTCACCCGCTGCACGACCTCGTCGTACTTCGGGCTGTTCATGAAGTTGTCGACCGACACGTGCACGGAGTTCGGCGACTTCTGCCGCGCGCGCTCCGTCAGTTCATTCTGCGTCACGACGAGGTCCGCGTCACCGGTGAGGTTCGCGATCGCCTGGTTCGTGACCTTCACGTCGGTGACCCCCGCCTTCTTGAGCTTGTTCCGCAGCACGGACGCGCCCATCGCGCTCGAGCCCATTCCAGCGTCGCAGGCGAACACGATGTTGTCGATGGGGCCTGCGATCGTCGTCGTCTGCGCTTCGGGCGCTGCGCCTTCGGCGGCGGCGCTGCCCATGGTGCCGAGCACGCTCGACTTCTTGCCCTTGTTCGCCTCGGTCTGCGCGATGGCGGCGCTCAGGTCGCCGGCGTTCTCGCTTGCGAGGTCACGCTTGCGGGACGCCCGCAGGATGACAGCGGAGATGATGAACGACACCGCGGCGGCGCCCACGACCGAGAGGATCACGCCGACGTAGCTGTCAGGCGCCGTCTGGATGAGCACGGCGATGATGCTTCCCGGCGAGGCGGGCGCTCGGAGGCCGGTCTGGAAGGCCGCGTTGATCGCGACGCCCGTCATGCCGCCCGCGATGGCCGCGATGATCAGCATGGGCTTCATGAGCACGTACGGGAAGTAGATCTCGTGGATGCCGCCGAAGAACTGGATGATGATCGCACCGGGTGCGCTCGCCTTCGCCATGCCGACGCCGAAGAACATGAACGCGAGCAGGATGCCGACGCCAGGTCCGGGGTTCGCCTCGATGAGGAACAGGATCGACTTGCCCTGCTGGGCGACCTGGTCGACGCCGAGCGGCGTGAACACGCCGTGGTTGATGGCGTTGTTGAGGAACAGCACCTTGCCGGGCTCGACGAGCAGGCTCGCGAGCGGAAGCAGGTGCATGCCGACGAGCCAGCCGACGGCGGTCTCGAGGATGTGGCTGAGCCACGTGACGACGGGAGCGATGCCGAAGAAGCCCGCGAGGGCGAGCAGGCCGCCGAGGATTCCGGCCGAGAAGTTGTTGACGAGCATCTCGAAGCCGGCCTTGATCTTGCCGTCCCAGATCGCGTCGACCTTCTTCATGAGCCACGCGGCGAGCGGTCCCATGATCATGGCGCCGATGAACATCGGCACGTCGCTGCCGACGATGACGCCCATCGTCGCGATCGCGCCGACGACGCCGCCGCGCGTGTCGTAGACCATCTTGCCGCCCGTGTAGGCGAGCAGCAGCGGCAGCATGTACGTGATCATCGGGCCGACGAGGCCCGTGTACTCGTTGCCCGCCGCGTCGGGGAAGCCCCCGAGCTGAGGAACCGGCGTCCACCCGGTCTGGATGAAGAAGGCGGTGATGAGACCCCAGGCGATGAAGGCGCCGATGTTGGGCATCACCATGCCGGAGAGGAACGTGCCGAAGCGCTGGACGTGGACGCGCGCCCCTCCCGGCTTCGACGGTGCAGACGTCGATGTCATGGTTGTCTCACTTTCTGTGCTGTGTCGGCCGCGTCGCGCACGGCCGACTTTGCCGATGCCGCGTCATCGGCGGCAAGGGCGATCTGGGCAAGGTTCTGTGCCGTTTCGAGGTCGAAGCCGGCGAGGGAGAGTCGGACGTCGAGCAGGGCCGACGGCGACATGGAGAGGCTTGTCGCGCCGAGGCCGACGAGCACGACGGCGAGCAGCGGATCCGCGGCTGCCTCGCCGCAGATGCCGACGGGCTTGCCGAGCTGCGCGCCGGCGCGGCCGACCTCGCCGATGAGGCGGAGCACGGCCGGGTGCCAGGGATCCTGGAAGCTCGCGACGGAGCCGAGCAGCCGGTCCGCGGCGAGCGTGTACTGGGTGAGGTCGTTCGTGCCGATCGACGCGAAGTCGCACGCGGCGAGCGCCTTCTCGGCGAGCAGGGCGACGGAGGGTATCTCGACCATGATTCCCGCCGTCTTGATGCCGAGCTCCCGCGCGAGCTCGACGAAGTACCGGGTCTCCTCGACGCCCGAGACCATGGGCGCCATGACCCACAGGTCCGCATCGGTCTGCGCGTCGGCCTCGGCGAGCGCCGTGAGCTGGTCGCGCAGGATCTCCTCGCGGGCGCGCAGGGCGCGCAAGCCCCGAAGGCCGAGTGCGGGGTTCTCCTCCTCCGCGTTCGAGAGGAACGGCAGGGGCTTGTCGGCGCCCGCGTCGAGCACGCGCACGACGACCTTCTTGCCGGCGAAGGCGGTGAGCAGCCGCACGTAGTGCTCGCGCTGCTGCTCGACGCTCGGCGCGGTGTCTCCCGCGTCGAGGAACAGGAACTCGGTGCGGAACAGGCCAACGCCCTCCGCGCCGAGGGCGACGGCGGCGTCGGCGCCGTCGCTCGAGCCGAGGTTCGCGAGCAGCGGCACGGCCGTGCCGTCGGCCAGCACGCCTGGGCCGGTGGGGCCGGATGCCGCGGCGGAGCGCTCCGCGATGCGCTGCGTCACGTGCGCGGCGAGCTCTGCGGACGGGTCCGTGAGGACGCTTCCGGCGGCGGCATCCACAACGACCGTCGTGCCGTCGGCGATGTCGAGCGCGTTCGCGGTGCCGACGACGGCGACGATGGACTTCTCGCGGGCGAGGATCGCGGTGTGCGAGGTGGGGCCGCCGTCGCTCGTGACGAGCGCGAGCACCTTGTCGAGGTCGAGCAGGGCGGTGTCGGCGGGCGCGAGATCGCGCGCGATGAGCACGAACGGCTCGGCGGGCTGCGGGACGCCGGGAGCGGGAACGCCGGCGAGGTCGGCGATGACGCGCTGCGACACGTCGTCGAGGTCGGCGGCGCGTTCGCCGAGGTAGCCGCCCATGGCCGCGAGCTGGTCGCGGAAGGAGGCGAACGCCTCGAACACGGCCCGCTCGGCGGTCTTCCCGTCGCTGATGCCCGCGGTCACGAGTTCGACGAGGGAGGGGTCCTCGGCCATCATGGCCTGCGCCTCGAGCACGTCCTTCGCGGTTCCGCCGGCGGAGGCGCCGCGCTTCTCGAGCTCACGCGCGACGGCGGCCATCGACGCGGCGGCGCGCGCCGACTCCTCGTCGGTGCCGCGCGAGCTGCGCTCATCGCGCGGCTCCGGCAGCGGGTCGGGCATGCGGATCGTCTGCCCGATGGCGACGCCCTGCCCGATTCCTGTTCCCGTGTACTCCATCAGCGACCTCCTCGTTTGCTCGAGGCCGCCCCGCGCATCGGGCGGTCAGGCCTCGTCGTGATCGGTGACGAGCAGCTCCTCGAGCTCGCCCATGACCTTCTCGTCGTCGCCGCCCTCGACTGTGAGCGTGACTTCGTCGCCGAAGTCGACGCCGAGGGAGATGACTCCGAGAATGCTCGCCGCGTTGACGGCCTTGTCGCCCTTGCGGATCGTGACCGTGGCGCCGGAGCCGGCTGCCGCCTGCGTGAAGAGCTTGGCCGGGCGAGCGTGCAGTCCGTGCGACGATCCGATCCGAATTGTGCGTTCTGCCATGGGGTCCTCCTTCGTCGCTGAGGGCTGCTGTGCTGATCACCATAGTCCGGGTGCCCGGCGCGGCACAACGAGTGGCGGATCATTGGCCTGCTCCAGCGACGTCGAGAGCGAGGTCAAGAACGGCGGAGCCGTCAGCGTTCGCGGATGCCGCTTCGGGCAGCACGGCGACCGCTACGCCGGCCGCGCGAGCCATCACGGCGAGCTCGTCGGCGCGGTCGGCGAGGTGCGCGCCGAGCAGCAGAACGTCGGCGCCGGCGAGCGCGCCCGGGAGCGCGCTGAGCGGCGTCGCCGTGACCGCGAGGTCGATGCCGCGGGCAGCGGCGGCGCGACGCACGCGCAGCGCCACGAACGTCGACGACGCTCCGGCACCGCACGCCACAAGGATCTTCACTGTTCCGCCTGCTTTCAGCTCCAGCCTCCACTCTCGCCCGCGGGTCGTGTCGGGGCCAGCACGCAACCTTCCGCCGGGGAGGAAGGCGCCGGGGCCCCGGAAATCCCGCACGCGAGCGCAGAAGCTGGTTGACTCGATACCGGGGACAGACAGGAGCGGCGTGAGCAAGGACCGGCAGAGCAGCCTCATGGGACTGCTCGTGCGCTCGCACGAGTGGCTCACCGCCGCCGACCTCGCCGACGCCATCGGCGTGACCCCGCGCAGCATCCGCAGCTACATCGCGGCGCTCAAGACGCAGGCGGAGCCGCACACGATCATCGACTCCGGTCCCGAGGGGTACCGGCTCAACGCGGAGGGCTACGCCGCGTTCCGGGCTCAGACGGGAAGCATCGCGCCCGGCGACGCGCCGCGGGAGCGGCTGTACCGGCTCGTGCGACTGCTCGTGGACGCCGACGACGGCGTCGACGTGTACGACACCGCCGCCGCCCTGTTCGTGAGCGACTCGACGCTCGAGGCCGACCTCACCCGCGTGCGCGGTCTCATCGCTGACACGGGCCTCGCGGTGCGCCGTGCCGGCAGCCGCGTGTCGCTCGTGGGCTCGGAGCTCGCGCAGCGCCGCCTGCTCTCCCGCCTCTTCCGGGAGGAGTCGGAGCACGGCATGGCCGCGCTCGACGCGATCCAGCGCGAGTTCGAGTCGGAGAGCCTCGGCTCGTTCAAGACCGACCTGATCGCGGCGCTCGAGCGGCACGGCTACTACATCAACGACTACGGCATGGACAACGTGCTGCTGCACATCGCGATCGCCGCCGACCGCGCGGGCAAGCACCAGCCCATCGGCGACACGGGCAAGTCGACGGGCGCGGAGGCCGAGCTCGGCGGCATCCTGCGCTCTCTCGCGGCCACGCACTTCTCCCCCGGCCTCGACGAGAGCGACATCCGGTACCTCTCGTATCTGCTCGCGACGCGAGCCGTGGCTCCGGGGCCCGAATCGGCCGCCGCGGCCGCGGCATCCGACTATCTCTCCGACGACGACCTCGGCCGGATGCGCGCCATCGTCGCTCGCGCCGCGGAGGAGTACCTCGTCGACTTGAGCGACGAGGACTTCCTCACCCGGCTCACGCTGCACGTGCGGAACCTGCTCGAGCGCGCCGAGGACCAGGCGTTCTCCCGCAACCCGCTGACGAAGTCGATCAAGTCGGCGTACCCGATGATCTACGAGCTCGCCGTGTTCATCGCGAGCCAGCTGCACGACGCGACGGGCATCGACGTCAACGACGACGAGATCGCCTACATCGCCATGCACGTGGGCGCGCACTTGCACCAGCAGACGCGGCGCGACGACCTCGCGACGTGCATCATCGTGTGCCCCAACTACTACGACATGCAGGCGATGCTGCGCGAACGCGTCGCGCAGTCGCTCGGCGACGCCCTCGTCGTCACGCGCGTCATCGCCCGCAGCGACGTGCCGTGGGACCGGTTGGATGCCGAGATCGTGCTCACGACGATCGCGCCGCCCGTGCCGGCGGAGAACATCGTGCGGATCCAGCCGTTCTTCGGCCCCGGCGACGTCGACCGTGTGCGCGCAACGCTCAGCCGCGTGCGCCGGCAGGGCAGACGAGCGGCGATCCGCGACGAGCTGCTGCGCTACTTCGACGAGCGCCTGTTCGTGCGCGACGTGTCGGGGCTCGACGAGGAGGGCATGATCCGGCTGCTCGGCGCGCGCATGGCCGAGCTCGGCATCGTCGACGAGGCGTACGTGAGCGCGGCGATCGAGCGTGAGCGCATGTCGTCGACGGCGTTCACCGAGGCGCTCGCGGTGCCGCACGCGATGGCGATGACGGCAACGCGCACGTCGATCGCGATCGCGGTGAACGAGCACAGCCTGCCGTGGGGCGACGGTCGCGTGAACGTCGTCGCGTTCATCGCGTTCAGCGAGGCGGGTCGCGCGCAGTTCCAGGACGTGTTCGACCAGTTCGTCGAGGTGTTCTCGGAGCGCGAGGACGTGAACCGCATCATTCGCGCGAGCCGCGACTTCGCGGGGTTCATCGACGAGCTCGTGCGCACAATGGACGGCTGAGCGGGCGCTCGCCTTCGCTCTCGTGTCTTCCCCTGTCACGAAGTGCTCCCTCAGGGGCGTTCAGAGCGCACTTCGTGACAGGGGAAGTCGCCGCGGTCAGCCGGCGAGCAGCGCCTCGTTCATGCGGGCGGTCAGGTCGGCATCGACGTGCGTCGAGGCGCCATCGATCGCGGTGACCGGCACCACCAGGCGAACGCTCGAGACGAGCCACGCGGCGTCGGCGGAGCGCACCTCGTCGGCGAGCACGCGCCGCGACGCGGTCTGGCGGCCCTGGGCGCGGAGCCAGGCGAACAGCTCCTGCTGCGTCGTGCCGGGCAGGATGCCGTCGTCGGCGGCGGGCGTGACGAAGGTGTCGCCGATGCGCACGATGAGCGACGACGTCGGGCCCTCCATCGCGAATCCCTCGAGAGAGGTGAAGATGACGTCGTCGGCGCCACGGCGGCGCGCCTCGCGCAGCGCCGCCATGTTGGGCGCGTACGAGAGGGTCTTGGCTCCTGCGAGCATCCACGGTGCGCGGGAGTTGATGTTGATGGGCCAGCCGCGGTCGAGGAGCACGACGCGCACGCCGTCGACGCGTTCGCTGACGTGAGCGGGGCTCGGCTGGCCGACGATCCAGCACGTCGGCCCGGCGTCCGGGAGCCCGCGCGTGATCACAAGCCGGATGACGGCGGCTCCCGTGTCGGGAAGCTCTCGCGCTACGCGCTCGATCGCATTCAGCCACTGTCCCGGGTGCGGCGCGGGCAGGTCCATCTTCGCGGCCGAGGCCGCGAGCCGCTCGACGTGCGCCTCGGCCTTGCGCACGATGCCCGCGGTCATGCCGACGGTCTCGAAGACGCCGTCACCGCGAGTGGCACCGGCATCGTGGATGCTGAGCACGCGCTCCTCGGGCAGGATCGGGCGCAGGCGCGCCTCGAAGTCGGTGTCCGCGGAGTCTGCGGGCAGCGGGGTGATGAGGAACGCGCGTGCCATGCTCAGACGATACCGCCGCCGGCGGCATCCGATCGCTCAGGCGATGGGCGTGGGGGTGACCCCGAAGGGGGCGAGGCCCGCGGCTCCCCCGTCGGCGGCCGTGAGAACCCAGATGCCGTCCTTGTGCACGGCGACACTGTGCTCCCAGTGCGCGGCCATGCCGCCGTCGACGGTCGTGACGGTCCAGTCGTCGTCGAGCACCTGGGTGTCGGCGGAGCGCTCGACCATCATGGGCTCGATCGCGACGACGAGGCCCGGCTTCACGGCGGGGCCGGGCAGCCGCACGCGGTAGTTGAACACGGGCGGCTCCTCGTGCATGGAGCGTCCGATGCCGTGGCCGATGTAGTCCTCGATGATGCCGTACTCGCGGCCGTCGGCGTCGGGGTTGTCCTCGATGTAGCCTTGCACGGCGTCGCCGATCTCGCCGAGCTTCGCGGCGCGCGCGAGGCGTGCGATGCCGGCCCACATCGAGCCCTCCGTCGTGCGGGAGAGCCGCTCGCGGGCGGCGACGAGCTCGGGCCGATCGGGGTCGGGCACGACGACCGTGCACGCCGAGTCGCCGTTCCAGCCGCCGACGTCGGCGCCGCAGTCGATCGACACGATGTCGCCGGGCCGGATCACGCGGTCGCCCGGGATGCCGTGCACGACCTCGTCGTTCACCGACACGCACAGGGTGTGATGGTAGCCGGGCTCCATCTTGAAGTTCGGCTTGCCGCCGCCGGCGACGATGGTCTGCTCGGCGATGGCGTCGATCTCAAGCGTTGTCACGCCCCGCCGCACGGCCTCGCGCGCGGCGTCGAGGGCGCGGGCGGTGAGCAGCCCGGGCTCGCGCATGAGGCGCAGCTGCGCGGGCGACTTGTAGATCGAGCGGCGGACGGGGCGCATCAGGCGGAGACGGCGACGCCGCGCGAGGCGAGGGCGTCGAGCACGCGCGCGCTCACGTCGTCGATCGTGCCGAGGCCGTCGACGCTCACGACGAGACCGCGCTCGCGGTACGCCTCGATGACCGGCTCGGTCTGCTCGTGGTACACGTCCTGACGGTGCCGGATGACCTCTTCGGTGTCGTCGACGCGGCCCTGCTCGGCGGCGCGCTTGAGCAGTCGCGTGACGACCTCGTCGCGGTCGGCGGTGAGCTGCACGACGCCGTCGAGGGCGGTGCCGGATGCCGCGAGAATGCGGTCGAGCTCGGCGACCTGGTCCGCCGTGCGGGGGTATCCGTCGAGGAGGAAGCCGTTCGCGGCATCCGCCTGGCCCAGCCTGTCGGCGACGATCGCGTTCGTGAGCGAGTCGGGCACGTAGCCGCCGGTCGACACGATCGCGTCGATCTGCTTGCCGAGCTCGGTGCCGTCCTTGATGTTCTGGCGGAAGATGTCGCCGGTGGAGATCGCGGGGATCCCGAAGGTCGTGGCGATCACCGCCGCTTGAGTTCCCTTGCCGGCTCCGGGGGGCCCGACGATGAGCAGGCGCACACCGGGCTGTTCGGATGGAGAGGTCATCGCAGCAACCCTTCGTAGTGTCGCTGCTGCAGCTGCGAGTCGATCTGCTTGACCGTCTCGAGCCCAACACCGACGATGATGAGGATCGACGCGCCACCGAACGGGAAGTTCTGGTTGGCCCCGACTGTCGCGAGGGCGATCAGCGGGATCAGGGCGATCAATCCGAGGTAGAGCGAACCCGGCAGCGTGACGCGGGTCAGCACGTAGTCGAGGTAGTCGGCGGTGGGGCGCCCGGCGCGGATGCCGGGGATGAACCCGCCGTACTTCTTCATGTTGTCGGCGACCTCTTCGGGGTTGAAGGTGATCGCGACGTAGAAGTAGGTGAAGCCGACGATGAGCAGGAAGTACAGCGCCATGTAGAGCGGGTGGTCGCCCTTGGTGAGGTACGTCGTGATCCAGGTCACCCACGCGGCAGGCTCCTGCCCGGCGGCGGGCTGGTTGAACTGGGCGATGAGCGCGGGGAGGTACAGCAGCGAGGAGGCGAAGATGATCGGGATAACACCGGCCATGTTCACCTTGATGGGGATGTAGGTGCTGTTTCCGCCGTAGGTGCGGCGGCCCACCATGCGCTTCGCGTACTGCACGGGGATGCGGCGCTGCGACTGCTCGATGAACACGACGGCGATGACGATGACGATGCCGATCGCGAGCACGAGGAGGAACGTCTCGAAGCCGTGCGACTGCTGGATGGCCCAGAGCGAGCTCGGGAAGGTGGCGGCGATCGACGTGAAGATCAGCAGCGACATTCCGTTGCCGATGCCCTTCTCGGTGATGAGCTCGCCCATCCACATGATGAGGCCGGTCCCTGCGGTCATGGTGATGACCATGAGCAGCACGGCGTACCAGGTGTCGTCGGTGATCAGGGAGCTGCACTCGGCGCTCGAGTTCGTGCCGAAAAGTGCGCCGCTTCGCGCAACGGTGATGAGCGTCGTCGACTGCAGGACGCCGAGGAAGATCGTGAGGTAGCGGGTGTACTGCGTCAGCTTGCTCTGGCCCGCCTGGCCTTCCTTGTGGAGGGTCTCGAAGTGCGGGATGACGACGCGGAGCAGCTGGGTGATGATCGAGGCCGTGATGTACGGCATGATGCCGAGGGCGAAGATCGAGAGCTGGAGGAGCGCGCCACCGGAGAACAGGTTGACGAGCTCGTACAGGCCCTGCGTTCCCTGGTTCTGCGCGAGACACTTCTGCACGTTCTCGAAGTCGACGAACGGCGTCGGCACGAACGAGCCGAGTCGGTACAAGGCGATGATGCCGAGGGTGAAGCCGATCTTCCGACGCAAGTCGGGTGTGCGGAAGATCCGCGCAATAGCGCTAAACAACAAGGGCCTCCTGGGTTGAACCGTGGGGTACGGCTCGCCATGACGTTCTGAGCCGTCCGAAGTCGAAGGGCCCAGCAATCGAATCTAGCCGATTACTGGGCCCAGCGAACAATCGGGGCACGATTCACGCGAAACGAGCGAGCCGTACGACCGGTCGTGTTACTTGACGGAGCCGCCGGCGGCGACGATCTTCTGCTCCGCCGAACCCGAGACCTTGTCGACCTCGACGTTCAGCTTCACGGCGATGTCACCGTTGCCGAGAACCTTGACCTTCTCGTTCTTGCGAACGGCGCCCTTGGCCACGAGGTCGGAGACGGTGACGTCGCCGCCCTTCGGGTAGAGCTCGGCGAGGCGCTCGAGGTTCACGACCTGGTACTCCACACGGAACGGGTTCTTGAAGCCGCGCAGCTTCGGTGTGCGCATGTGCGCAGGAAGCTGGCCACCCTCGAAGCCCTGGCGGACCTGGTAGCGGGCCTTCGTGCCCTTGGTGCCGCGGCCCGCGGTCTTGCCCTTGGAACCCTCACCACGGCCGACGCGAGTGCGTGCGGTCTTGGAACCGGGCGCGGGGCGCAGGTGGTGCACCTTGAGAACCGGTACGCGAGGCTCCGCGGTCTCGTCGGCCTTCTTCGCCGCAGCCTTCTTGGCAGGGGCCTTCTTCTCGGCGGTGCTTGCAGCATCCGCCTTCTTCGCGGCCGGCTTCTTGGCGGGGGCCTTGGCGGCCTTCGTGGCGGGAGCGGTCGTCTCTTCCGTGACGTCCTTCTTCTCGTCAGCCATTAGTCGATCTCCTCAACCTTCACGAGGTGGGAAACAGTGTTGACGTAGCCGCGGTTCTGCGCGTTGTCCTCACGGACGACCACGTCGCCGATGCGCTTCAGCCCAAGGCTGCGCAGCGTGTCGCGCTGGTTCTGCTTCTCACTAACTTTGGACTTGATCTGCGTGACCTTCAGACGACCGGCCATTACGCACCTACCTTTGCTGCGGCAGCGGCCTCGGCGGCACGCGCTTCGATCTGCAGCAGCTTGGCAGGAGCGACCTCGTCATACTCCTTGCCGCGGCGGGCTGCAACAGCACGAGGCTCCTCGAGCTGCTTGAGCGCCGTGACGGTCGCGTGCACGATGTTGATGGTGTTCGACGAACCGAGCGACTTGCTCAGCACGTCGTGGATGCCCGCGCACTCGAGGACGGCGCGAACCGGACCACCGGCGATAACACCGGTACCGGCGGCCGCCGGACGCAGCAGCACGACGCCGGCCGCGGCCTCACCCTGGACGGGGTGCGGGATCGTGTTGGCGACGCGAGGCACGCGGAAGAAGTTCTTCTTCGCCTCCTCGACGCCCTTGGAGATCGCGAGGGGAACCTCGCGGGCCTTGCCGTAGCCGACACCCACAACGCCGTTGCCGTCGCCGACGACGACGAGGGCGGTGAAGCTGAAGCGACGTCCACCCTTCACGACCTTCGACACGCGGTTGATGGTGACGACGCGCTCGAGGAACTGGTTCTTGTCGTCGCGTCCGCCGCGGTCGCGACCGCCACGGTCACGGCCCTGGTTGCGGTCACGTCCGCCGCGGCGGTTGCCGCCACGCGTGTCCTCGGTGCGCGGCTCGGAACCGGCTGCCGTCTCGACAGGCTTCTCAGCAGTCTGGTCAGTAGCCACGTCCTGCTCCTTCTTTGCTTCGCTCACAGGTTCAGTCCACCCTCTCGAGCACCTTCGGCGATCGCCGCGACGCGCCCGGCGTAACGGTTACCACCACGGTCAAATACAACGGACTCGATCCCGGCCTGCTTGGCGCGCTCGGCAACCAGTTCGCCGACCTTCTTGGCCTTGGCGGACTTGTCGCCGTCGAACGAGCGCAGGTCCGACTCGAGAGTGGAGGCCGACACGATGGTCTGGCCCTTGGCGTCGTCCACGACCTGCACGAACACGTGACGTGCCGAGCGGTTGACAACGAGACGGGGACGGTCCGCAGTGCCCGCGATCTTCTTGCGAAGACGTGCGTGACGACGGTCGCGGGCTGACGACTTGGTCTTGACAGCCATGCTTACTTACCAGCCTTTCCGGCCTTGCGGCGAATGACCTCGCCGGCGTAGCGCACACCCTTGCCCTTGTACGGCTCGGGCTTGCGGATCTTACGAATGTTGGCTGCGGTCTCGCCGACAGCCTGCTTGTCGATGCCCGACACCGTGAGCTTGTTGTTGCCCTCGACGGTGAACGAGATGCCCGCGGGCGGCTCGACGACGACGGGGTGCGAGAAGCCGAGCGCGAACTCGATCGACTGGCCCTTCTGCTGCACGCGGTAACCGGTGCCGACGACCTCGAGGCCCTTGGAGTAGCCCTGGGTGACGCCGATGATGTTGTTGGCGATGAGCGTGCGGGTCAGGCCGTGGAGCGAACGAGACTCGCGCTCTTCGTCCGGACGGCTGACGACGACCTGGCCGTCATCGACCTTCGCGACGATCGGGGCGGCGACGGCGAGCGTCAGCTCGCCCTTCGGGCCCTTGACCGTGACGTTCTGGCCATCAATCGTGACATCGACCCCGGCGGGGATTTCGATGGGAAGCTTTCCAATACGTGACATGACGCGTTACCACACGTAGGCGAGGACTTCCCCGCCGACGCCCTTCTTCTCGGCCTCGCGGTCCGTCAGAAGACCGGAGGAGGTGGACAGGATGGCGACGCCGAGGCCACCGAGGACCTTGGGCAGTTCGGTCGACTTCGCGTAGACGCGGAGGCCGGGCTTCGATACGCGCTTGATGCCGGCGATCGAGGGCTCGCGGTCCGGGCCGAACTTCAGGGTGAGTGTGAGGGTCTGGCCGACTCGAGCGTCTTCGACGTTCCAACCGCTGATGTAGCCCTCGTTGGTGAGGATCTCAGCGATGTGGCCCTTGAGCTTCGAGTGCGGCATCGACACGGAATCGTGGTGTGCCGAGTTGGCGTTGCGCAGTCTGGTCAGCATGTCTGCGACCGGATCTGTCATTGTCATGTGTTTTTCCTTTGGTCACCAGGTTTCGAGCACCCGTTACACGAATGTCGACCTGTGGTGTGTATGGGGCCGGCGGCCGCCGGCCCCATGTGAGGCCGTGCTTACGCGGCGGCCTCGTTCGACTTGAACGGGAAGCCGAGCGCCTTGAGCAGCGCGCGACCCTCGTCGTCGGTCTTCGCGGTCGTGACGACGGTGATGTCGAAGCCACGAACGCGGTCGATCTTGTCCTGGTCAATCTCGTGGAACACGGACTGCTCGGTCAGACCGAAGGTGTAGTTGCCGTTTCCGTCGAACTGGCGGTCGCTCAGTCCGCGGAAGTCGCGGATGCGCGGAAGCGCGAGCGACAGAAGGCGGTCGAGGAACTCCCATGCACGGTCGCCACGGAGGGTGACGTGCGCACCGATGGGCTGACCCTCGCGCAGCTTGAACTGCGCGATGGACTTGCGCGCCTTGGTGACGACGGGCTTCTGGCCGGTGATCTTGGTCAGGTCGGCGATCGCGCCGTCGATGACCTTGCTGTCGCGAGCGGCTTCGCCGACACCCGTGTTCACGACGATCTTGACGAGGCCGGGAACCTGGTGGACGTTCGTGTAGCCGAACTGCTGCTTCAGCTGGTCGGAGATTTCCGTCTTGTACTTCTGCTTGAGGCGCGGCTGGATTTTGCCAGCGGGCGCAGCAGCTGAGGTATCTGTCATTACTTCAGGTCCTTACCAGACTTCTTGTCGTAGCGAACGCGGACCGTCTTGGAGACGCCGTCCTTCACGACTTCTTCGTTGCGGAAGCCGACCTTGACCGGCTTCTTGCTGTCGGGGTCGACGAGCGCGACGTTCGAGATGTGGATGGGCGCCTCGTGGGTCTCCAGACCGCCGGTCTTGGTTCCACGCTGCGACTGTCCCTGGCGAACGTGCTTGGTGACGTAGTTGACACCCTCCACGATCACGCGGTTCTTCTCGACGAGCACCTCGATGACACGTCCCTGCTTGCCGCGGTATCCACCGCGGTCCTGCTTCGGGCCGCTGATGACCTGAACCAGGTCACCCTTCTTGATCTTTGCTCCCATGACTTAGATAACCTCCGGTGCCAGCGAGACGATCTTCATGAACCGCTTGTCGCGGAGCTCGCGACCGACCGGTCCGAAGATACGGGTGCCGCGGGGCTCGCCGTCGTTCTTCAAGATCACTGCTGCGTTCTCATCGAACTTGATGTACGAACCGTCCTGGCGACGGGTCTGCTTCTTCGTGCGAACGATGACGGCCTTGACGACGTCGCCCTTCTTCACGTTTCCGCCGGGGATGGCGTCCTTCACGGTCGCAACGATGGTGTCACCGAGGCCCGCGTAGTGACGGCCCGATCCGCCGAGAACGCGAATCGTGAGCAGCTCCTTGGCGCCGGTGTTGTCGGCGACCTTGAGCCGTGATTCCTGCTGAATCATTTCCTACTCCTTCTCAAAGCAAGCGCGAGGCTTACTTGGCCTTCTCGAGAATCTCGACCAGGCGCCACCGCTTGGTGGCACTCAGCGGACGGGTCTCGCTGATGACCACGAGGTCGCCGATCCCGGCAAGGCCCTGCTCGTCGTGAGCCTTCACCTTGGAGCTGCGGCGGATGACCTTGCCGTACAGCGGGTGCTTCACGCGGTCCTCGACCTCGACGACGATGGTCTTCTCCATCTTGTCGCTGACGACGTAGCCGCGAAGGGTCTTGCGGTAGCCGCGGGCGGACGCAGTCGCGGCCTCGGATGCTGCTTTTGCAGTCTCAGCCATGACTAGGCCTCCTTCGTCTCGTCAGCCTCGGCGGCCTCTTCGGCAGCCTTGGCCTTCTTGCTCTTGCGGGTCTCCTTCGCGGGGACCTCGACAGGCGCCGGAGTGGCGCGGATGCCGAGCTCGCGCTCGCGGATCACCGTGTAGATGCGGGCGATGTCGCGCTTGACAGCACGGAGTCGTCCGTGGGTCTCGAGCTGACCGGTCGCCGCCTGGAAGCGAAGGTTGAAGAGTTCTTCCTTCGCCTTGCGCAGCTCGTCAACCAGTCGCTCGTCTTCGAAAGTGTCGAGCTCTGCGGGAGTGAGCTCCTTGGATCCGATCGCCATTACGCGTCGCCCTCCTCGCGCTTGATAATGCGTGCCTTGAGGGGCAGCTTGTGGATTGCGCGGCTGAGCGCCTCGCGGGCGAGCGTCTCATCGACACCCGCGACCTCGAAGAGCACGCGGCCGGGCTTGACGTTTGCGACCCACCACTCGGGCGAGCCCTTACCGGAACCCATGCGGGTCTCAGCCGGCTTCTTGGTGAGCGGGCGGTCGGGGTAGATGTTGATCCAGACCTTTCCACCACGCTTGATGTGACGGGTCATCGCGATACGAGCTGCCTCGATCTGACGGTTGGTCACGTAGGCGGGCGAGAGAGCCTGGATGCCGTACTCGCCGAAGCTGACCTTGGTGCCGCCGGTAGCCTGACCGGTGCGAACCGGACGGTGCTGCTTGCGGTACTTAACTCTGCGGGGAATCAACATGATTAAGCACTGGCTCCTTCTGCGACCGGCGCCTCAGCGGCCCGAGGGGCACGGCGGGGACGGTCGTTGCGCTCGCGGCCCGACTTGGAGCCGGCCTGCTCGCGAGCAAGTTCCTTGTTGGTGACGTCGCCCTTGTAGATCCAGACCTTCACGCCGATGCGGCCGAAGGTGGTGCGAGCCTCGTAGAAGCCGTAGTCGATGTTCGCGCGCAGAGTGTGCAGCGGAACGCGGCCCTCGCGGTAGAACTCCGAGCGGCTCATCTCGGCGCCGCCGAGACGGCCCGACACCTGGATGCGGACGCCCTTCGCGCCGGCGCGCTGTGCGCCCTGCAGGCCCTTGCGCATGGCGCGGCGGAAGGCCACACGAGCCGAGAGCTGCTCGGCGATGCCCTGCGCGACGAGCTGAGCGTCGGCCTCGGGGTTCTTGACCTCGAGGATGTTCAGCTGGATCTGCTTGCCGGTGAGCTTCTCGAGCTCACCGCGGATGCGCTCTGCCTCGGCGCCGCGGCGGCCGATGACGATGCCCGGGCGCGCCGTGTGGATGTCCACGCGGACGCGGTCGCGGGTGCGCTCGATCTCGATGCGGGACACACCGGCGCGGTCAAGCGAGGTGGTCAGAAGCTTGCGGATCTTGACGTCCTCGGCTACGTAGTCGCTGTAACGCTGGCCCGGCTTGGTGCTGTCGGCGAACCAACGCGACACGTGGTCGGTCGTGACACCAAGACGGAAGCCGTACGGGTTTACTTTCTGGCCCATTACTTGCTCGCCTTCTTTGTTGCCGTGGCTGCTCCGACCTCGTCCGGCGTCGAGAGGACAACCGTGATGTGGCTGGTGCGCTTGTTGATGCGGAAGGCGCGGCCCTGGGCGCGCGGCTGGAACCGCTTGAGGGTCGCACCCTCGTCAACGAATGCCTTGGTGATGTACAGGTCCTGCTCGTCGAGGAAGCTGTTCTCGGCGTCCGCCTTCACGCGAGCGTTGGCGATGGCCGAGGCGACCAGCTTGTAGACGGGCTCAGAAGCACCCTGCGGGGCGAACTTCAGGATGGCCAGGGCCTCCTGCGCCTGCTTGCCGCGGATCATGTTGACGACGCGGCGAGCCTTCTGGGGGGTGACGCGGATGTGTCGCACGCGTGCGATCGACTCCACCATTTCTATTCCTCCTTCACGTCACCGCGTTAGCGGCGACGGCCCTTCTTGTCGTCCTTCACGTGTCCACGGAAGGTGCGGGTCGGGGCAAACTCGCCGAGCTTGTGACCGACCATGCTCTCGGTGACGAACACCGGGATGTGCTTGCGACCGTCGTGCACCGCGATGGTGTGACCCAGCATCGCGGGCACGATCATCGAGCGGCGCGACCAGGTCTTGATGACGTTCTTGCTGTTGGCCTCGTTCGCGGTGACCACCTTGCGGAGCAGGTGTTCGTCGACGAAGGGGCCCTTCTTCAGACTGCGTGGCATCTTCTCTAACTCCTACTTACGCTTCTTGCCGGTGGGACGACGGCGAACAATGAGCTTGTCGCTCTCCTTGTTCGGGTGGCGGGTGCGGCCTTCCTTCTGGCCCCACGGGCTGACCGGGTGGCGACCACCGGAGGTCTTGCCCTCACCACCACCGTGCGGGTGGTCGACCGGGTTCATGACGACACCGCGGACGGTCGGGCGGACGCCCTTCCAGCGGCTGCGGCCGGCCTTGCCCCAGTTGATGTTCGACTGCTCGGCGTTGCCGACCTCGCCGATGGTGGCGCGGCAGCGGGCGTCGACGTTGCGGATCTCACCCGAGGGGAGGCGCAGCTGGGCGTAGGGGCCGTCCTTCGCGACGAGACGCACCGAGGCTCCGGCGGAGCGGGCGAGCTTGGCTCCCCCGCCCGGCTTCAGCTCGATCGCGTGCACGACGGTACCGGTCGGGATGTTGCGCAGCGGCAGGTTGTTGCCAGGCTTGATGTCCGCGCCCGCACCCGACTCGACGATGTCGCCCTGCTTGAGCTTCTCGGGAGCGAGGATGTAGCGCTTGGTGCCGTCCAGGAAGTGCAGCAGCGCGATGTGCGCGGTGCGGTTCGGGTCGTACTCGATGTGAGCGACCTTGGCGTTCACGCCGTCCTTGTCGTTACGACGGAAGTCGATGACGCGGTACTGGCGCTTGTGGCCACCACCGATGTGACGCGTGGTGATGCGGCCCTGGTTGTTGCGACCACCGGTCTTCGACAGCGGACGAAGCAGCGACTTCTCCGGCGTCGAGCGCGTGATCTCGGCGAACTCCGAGACGCTCGAGCCGCGGCGGCCCGGGGTCGTGGGCTTGTACTTACGAATAGCCATGTTTATCCCTGTACTCCTAGCCGACAGCCGTGAAGATGTCGATGGAACCGGACTTCAGCGTGACGATGGCGCGCTTGGTGTCCTTGCGCTTGCCGATGCCGAAGCGGGTGCGACGCGTCTTGCCCTGACGGTTCAGGGTGTTCACGGAAGCGACCTGCACGCCGAAGATCTTCTCGATGGCGAGCTTGATCTCGGTCTTGTTCGAGCGGGGGTCGACGATGAAGGTGTACTTGCCCTCGTCGATCAGTCCGTAGCTCTTCTCCGAAACGACCGGCGCGATGACGATATCGCGGGGGTCCTTGCCTGTCTGGCTCATGCCGAGACCTCCTCAGTTGCTTCAGCCGAGCTTGCAGCAGCCTTGACCGACTTGCCCGAGGCGGGACCCGCGACGAATCCGTCGAAGGCGCCCTTCGTGAAGACGATGTCGTCGGAGACGAGCACGTCGTAGGCGTTGAGCTGGTCGTAGCTGAGAACGTGCACGGACGGAATGTTGCGCACGGCGCGGAGGCTCACGTCGTCGCCACGCTCGAGAACGATCAGGACGTTCTTCGACTGGACGACCTTCGAGAGGTACTCGGCGGCGTTCTTGGTCAGGCGCTCATCGGCGACGGCGAACGTCTCGACGACGTGGATGCGGCCACCGCGGGCGCGGTCAGAGAGCGAGCCGCGAAGCGCAGCCGCAATCATCTTCTTGGGGGTGCGCTGGGCGTAGTCACGCGGCACGGGACCGTGGACGACGCCACCGCCGATGTGCTGCGGCATGCGGACCGAGCCCTGACGAGCGCGGCCGGTGCCCTTCTGCTTGAACGGCTTGCTGCCGGATCCGGAGACCTCACCGCGACCCTTGGTCTTGTGAGTGCCCTGACGCGCGGCGGCCTGCTGTGCCACGACAACCTGGTGGATCAGCGGGATGTTGGTCTGAACATCGAACACCTCAGCGGGCAGGTCGACCGAGCCGGCCTTGTTGCCCTTGGTGTCGAGAACGTCGAGCGAGGTAGCCATTGAACTACGCTCCCTTCACTGCGTTGCGAACGAAAACGATGCGACCACGCGCACCGGGAACAGCGCCCTTGACGAGCAGCAGGCCCTTCTCGGCGTCGACCGAGTGGATGCTGAGGTTGAGAACGGTCACGCGCTCGCCACCCATGCGGCCGGCCATGCGCATTCCCTTGAAGACGCGGCTCGGCGTCGAGGAGGCGCCGATCGAGCCGGGCTTGCGGTGGTTGCGGTGAGCACCGTGCGAGGCGGACACGCCCTGGAAGTTGTGGCGCTTCATGACACCGGCGAAGCCCTTACCCTTCGACGTGCCGACGACGTCGACCTTCTGGCCGGCTTCGAAGACACCGTCGACCGTGAGCTCCTGACCGAGTGAGTAGTCGGAAGCGTCGTCGGTGCGGATCTCGGTGAGGTGGCGGCGAGGCGTCACGCCTGCCTGCTTGAAGTGCCCGTCGAGGGGCTGAGTCACCTTGCGGGGGTCGATCTCGCCCGCGGCGATCTGGACGGCGTTGTAGCCGTCACGCTCGGGGGTGCGGACCTGGGTGACCACGTTCGGGGTGATCTCGATGACGGTGACGGGAACGACCTTGCCTGCTTCGTCCCACACCTGGGTCATGCCGAGCTTCTTGCCGAGCAGACCCTTGCTGGTCTTGTTCTGCGTAGACATGCGTTCCCTTAGAGCTTGATCTCGATGTTGACGTCGGCCGGCAGGTCGAGTCGCATGAGCGAGTCGACGGCCTTCGGGGTCGGGTCGACGATGTCGATCAACCGCTTGTGCGTGCGCATCTCGAAGTGCTCGCGGCTGTCCTTGTACTTGTGGGGAGAACGGATGACACACACCACGTTCTTCTCCGTCGGAAGCGGCACGGGGCCGACGACCGTGGCACCCGCGCGGGTAACCGTGTCGACGATCTTGCGCGCCGAGGTGTCGATGACCTCGTGGTCATACGACTTAAGTCGAATGCGGATCTTCTGTCCCGCCATTGTGTGACTCACTCTCTGTCTTGCGTCTTACGAATAGCTCTCGCATTGGACGCTCTTCTGTGTGCGCAGACCGGCGAGCCCGTCTGCGCGAGGCACCACTGCTGTCGCACCACTGTTTTTCTGTCAAGCTTCACCAGCACGCCGGCAGTCCGCCGGATCCCGGGCAGAGTTCTACTCGGTCGGGAGTGTGTTGGTTAAGTCGTTGTCCTGCTGCCCGCGGCCTAGACTCTGACGTCTATGCACTGCCTGGCAGTGATCCGGAGGGCACCACGCAGGGCGCGTCCGAAATATTGAACTAGTTGAGTTTGCCAGAAATGCGCCCTGTTTGCAACCCGGGCGTGTCGCGCGCGCGTTCCGCGGAATCCCGCGCTGGATCACGCTGTCTCGGCACCCGGCGACCACGGCTTCCCGATAGCTCGTTCATGAGGTTTCGATAGCCGTTCTGCCTAGCGTTGGCGATCGGATGCGGGCGGAATCGACGCCCGCCGATCAGAGGAAGCGCATGTTCATCACCTACCTTCGCCGAGAGCTCGGCAACCGAAAACGGCAGAGCGCCATCGTCGCCATCGCACTCGCGATCGCCATCGCCCTCGTGATGCTCGTCGCCTCCTTCTCCGCCGCCGTGCGAAGCGCGCAGGCCGATGCTCTGAGCTCGGTGTACGGCGTGGGCACCGACATCACGGTGTCGCAGAAGGCCGAGGCTCCGACCGAGGGCGGCGACGGACCCGGCCAGCGCTTCGACTTCGACCCGGGCGAGGGCAGCTCGGATGCCGATGGGCAGCAGTTCTCCCAGTCGCGCCTGACGCTCGGGTTCGGAACGACCGGGTTCGACGCCTCCGCGCTGGACACGATCGCCGCCACGGCCGGGGTGAAGGATGCCGCCGGCGTGCTCTCGCTCACGAACACGAACTTCAGCGGCGAGGTCCCCGACCGGTCGCAGGCCGCAGCCCCGCCGAGCGCCGGGCAGGCGCCGCAGGACGCGGGACCGGGCGGCGGCGGATCGTTCGACGTCGATGCCACGGCGGTGCTCGGCGTCACACCGGGCGCAGCATCCGTCGGCCCGCTCTCCGATGTCGAGACGGCAGACGGACGGATGCTGCGCGCCGACGACGCGGGAGCCGACGTCGTCATCCTCGACGCCGCCTACGCCACGGCCTCCGAACTCGCCGTCGGCGACACGCTCACGCTCGGCGGCACGGAGTTCACGGTCGTCGGCACCGTCGCCTCGACCACCGACGCGGCTTCGACTGCGGCGGACGCGTACATCCCGCTCGACGTCGCGCAGTCCCTCGCGGGCGCGGAGGGCACGCTCAGCACGGTGTACGTCTCCGCGGCCTCTGCAGACGAGGTCTCGGACGTGCAGGACGCGGTGGAGACGGCACTGCCCGATCTGACGGTGTCGACGCAAGCGGACCTCGCGCAGAGCGTCTCGGGCTCCCTCGCGACGGCGACGCAGCTCGTGTCGTCGCTCGGCCTCTGGCTCTCGGTGCTCGTGATCGCGGTGGCGTTCCTCATCGCCGCCCTGTTCACGGTGTCGGGCGTCACGCGGCGCACGCGCGAATTCGGCACGCTCAAGGCGATCGGCTGGACGAGCGGCCGCGTCGTGCGGCAGGTCGCGGCCGAGTCCGTCACGCAGGGTCTCATCGGCGGCGCTATCGGCGTCGCCATCGGCTGCGCGGCGATCGCGATCCTGAATGCCGTCGGCATCACACTCAGCGGCTCGGCGACCACCGCGGCGGCCGGCCCCGGCAGGATGGACGGCGGCTTTCCCGGCGGGGCGTCCGACGCAGCCGCATCCGCGACTCCGCTCACGCTCTCGCTCCCCGTCGACGTGACCGTCATCGCCCTCGCCGTCGGCCTCGCCGTTCTCGGTGGGCTGATCGCCGGCGCCATCGGCGGCTGGCGAGCCTCCCACCTGCGTCCCGCCGCGGCCCTCCGCTCAATCTCCTGACAGAAGGACACCCATGTACACCCTCACGAACGTCACCAAGAAGTACGCCGGCAAGAACACGGCCGTCACCGCCCTGAAGGACGTCGATCTCGAGATCCCCGACGGCCAGTTCGTCGCCGTCCAGGGCCCCACAGGCGGCGGCAAGTCGACGCTCCTGCAGCTGCTCGGCGCCCTCGACACGCCCACGAGCGGCACGGTGCTGCTCGACGACGTGGACGTATCGGCGGCGAGCGAGCGCCGGCTCACCGCGCTTCGCGCCTCGACCATCGGCATCGTGTTCCAGAGCTTCAACCTCATCCCCACGCTCACGGCTCTCGAGAACGTCGCGTGCGCGCTCGCTCCGCTGAATCTTGCGGCGGGAGAGCGCAGCTCCCGCGCGGCTGCGGCCCTCGCCGAGGTCGGTCTCGGTGATCGGCTCGGGCACTTGCCCGGTCAGCTGTCGGGCGGACAGCAGCAGCGCGTCGCCATCGCCCGTGCACTCGTGAAGCAGCCGCGCGTGCTCCTCGCGGACGAGCCGACGGGTTCCCTCGACGAGGACACGCGCGACGAGATCATGGCGCTGCTGGAGGGCGCGGCACACGAGCGCGGGCTCACGCTCGTGATCGTGACGCACGACGCCTCCGTCGCACGACGGGCCGAGCGCCGGCTGCGCATGAAGCACGGTCGGCTCTCGGAAGTCGCGTAGCGGAACATGAGAGAGGGCGGATGCTGCGCGTCGCAGCATCCGCCCTCGTTGCATGTCCTGAGGCTACTCGTCGCCGATCGCCTTGTCGGCGGCGTCGCGGCCGCCCTTGATCTGCTCGTCGAACCTGCCGCCGCCCAGGCGGCGTGCGCCTTCCGAGGCGCGATCGAGCAGGTCGTCGCTGATGCCTTCGGCCTTCTCGCTGTGGATCGCCTTGTCGATGGAGTCCTGATTCTGCTCGTAGAGCTTCTTGCCCTTGTTCACCAGATCGTCGAATCCCATGGGAGCTCCTTCCGTCGATTGAACCTGTGGCCCATTCTCCCGCGGCCGGAGAGCGCTCACAAGGGCCAGCCGATGGCCCCGCGAGGGGAGCGGGGCCATCGGTGGGCGGCGTCGAACGCCGCGGCAGGCGCACGCAAGCCCTTGGGATGGAACGTTGAACCCGATCGTCCGTTCCCGCTCGGCGCGCCACTGCTCTCTGCAGTGGGGCAAGCATATCCTTTAGCTGAGCTTTCCTCAGCTATTTTCGAGAAGTTTCCCTCCCCCCTCTTCGGGTGGGGAGCGGGCATGCGAAAGGGGCCGGACCCGAAGGCCCGACCCCTTTCGAGATCTGCAGTCCGGAGACTACTTGTTGATCTTGGTGACGGTGCCGGCACCGACGGTGCGGCCACCCTCACGGATAGCGAAGCCGAGGCCCTCTTCCATGGCGATCGGCTGGATCAGCTGAACCGACATGTCGGTGGTGTCGCCAGGCATGACCATCTCGGTGCCCTCAGGCAGCGTGATGACGCCGGTGACGTCCGTGGTGCGGAAGTAGAACTGCGGACGGTAGTTCGTGTAGAAGGGGTTGTGGCGCCCACCCTCGTCCTTGGAGAGGATGTACGCGGTGCCCTCGAACTCGGTGTGCGGGGTGACCGAACCGGGCTTCACGACGACCTGGCCACGCTCCACGTCCTCGCGCTTGGTGCCGCGGAGGAGCAGACCACAGTTCTCGCCGGCCCAGGCCTCGTCGAGCTGCTTGTGGAACATCTCGATACCGGTGACCGTGGTCTTCTGCGTCGGGCGGATGCCGACGATCTCGACCTCGGAGTTGATGGCGAGAGTACCGCGCTCGGCACGGCCGGTGACGACGGTTCCACGACCGGTGATCGTGAAGACGTCCTCGACAGGCATGAGGAACGGCTTGTCCTTGTCGCGCACGGGGTCGGGAACGTTGTTGTCGACGGCCTCCATGAGGTCGAGGACCGACTGGACCCACTTCTCGTCGCCCTCAAGAGCCTTGAGAGCCGAGACGCGCACGACGGGAGCGTTGTCGCCGTCGAAGTCCTGGCTCGAGAGGAGCTCGCGGACCTCGAGCTCGACGAGCTCCATGATCTCCTCGTCGTCGACCATGTCGGACTTGTTCAGAGCAACGACGAGGTACGGAACGCCGACCTGCTTCGCGAGCAGCACGTGCTCACGCGTCTGAGCCATCGGACCGTCGGTGGCGGCGACCACGAGGATCGCGCCGTCCATCTGAGCCGCACCGGTGATCATGTTCTTGATGTAGTCGGCGTGCCCAGGGGCGTCCACGTGAGCGTAGTGACGCTTCGGCGTCTCGTACTCGACGTGCGAGATGTTGATCGTGATGCCGCGCTGACGCTCTTCCGGAGCCGAGTCGATGCTGGCGAAGTCACGCTGGACGTTGACGTCCGACGGGTACTTGTCGGCAAGAACCTTCGAGATCGCTGCGGTGAGCGTGGTCTTACCGTGGTCGACGTGACCGATCGTTCCGATGTTTACGTGCGGCTTGGTCCGCTCGAACTTGGCCTTAGCCACTGTGGGTCCTCCTCAGGACTCTCGTGTAGATACACCGGGCACTGGATTGCGACCGGTTCTCTACGGGATTTTGTGTACTTATGTTACTAGGTGCCGGCTGGGCGCCATACCAGAAAAGGCACGCCGCCCAGCCTAGGGGCTACTCGCCCTTTGCCTTCTGGACGATCTCGTCGGCAACGGCCTTCGGGACCTCGGCGTACGTCTCGAACTGCATCGAGTACACGGCACGGCCTGAGGTCTTCGACCGCAGGTCACCGACGTATCCGAACATCTCCGAGAGGGGGACGTTGGCGCGAATCACCTTGACACCCGACGCGTCCTCCATCGACTGGATCATGCCGCGGCGAGAGTTGAGGTCGCCGATGACATCACCCATGTACTCCTCAGGAGTACGAACCTCAACGGCCATGAGCGGCTCGAGAAGAACCGGGTTGGCCTTGCGGAGGGCTTCCTTCATACCCATCGAACCGGCGATCTTGAACGCCATCTCCGAGGAGTCGACGTCGTGAGCCGCACCATCGAGCAGCGTCGCCTTGACGCCGACCATGGGGTAGCCCGCGAGAACGCCGACCTGGAGAGCGTCCTGGAACCCGGCATCCACCGACGGGATGTACTCGCGCGGAACGCGGCCACCCGTGACCTTGTTCTCGAACTCGTACGTCTTGTCACCCTCGACCTCGAGCGGGGCGACCGCGAACTGGATCTTCGCGAACTGGCCCGAACCACCGGTCTGCTTCTTGTGGGTGTAGTCGTGGCGGTCGACCGTGCGACGGATCGTCTCACGGAAAGCGACCTGGGGCTTGCCCACGTTCGCCTCGACCTTGAACTCGCGCTTCATGCGGTCGACGAGGATGTCGAGGTGAAGCTCGCCCATGCCCTTGATGACCGTCTGGCCCGTCTCGGCGTTGAGCTCGACGCGGAACGTCGGGTCCTCTTCGGCGAGCTTCTGGATCGCGGTGCCGAGCTTCTCCTGGTCAGCCTTCGTCTTCGGCTCGATCGCGACCTCGATCACGGGCTCAGGGAAGGTCATCGACTCGAGCACGACCTGGTCGTTGGGGTCACAGAGCGTGTCGCCCGTCGTGGTGTCCTTGAGGCCGATCACCGCGTAGATGTGGCCCGCGGTCACCGACTCGACCGGGTTCTCCTTGTTGGCGTGCATCTGGAAGATCTTCCCGATGCGCTCCTTCTTCTGCTTCGTCGAGTTCACGATCGACGCACCGCTGTCGAGGTGGCCCGAGTACACGCGAATGTAGGTAAGGCGACCGAAGAAGGGGTGCACGGCGACCTTGAACGCGAGAGCCGAGAACGGCTCGCTCGCGTCGGGGTGACGGAGGATGATCTTCTCTTCGTCGCGCGGGTCGTGCGCCTCGATGGCGGGCACGTCGAGCGGCGACGGAAGGTAGTCGACGACCGCGTCGAGCATCGGCTGCACGCCGCGGTTCTTGAACGCGGAGCCACACAGCACGGGGTAGATCTCGCTGTTCACGGTGAGCTTGCGGATCGCGCCCTTGATCTCGTCGACGGTGAGCTCCTCGCCGGAGAAGTACTTCTCCATGAGCTCGTCGCTCGTCTCCGCGACGGTCTCGAGCAGCAGGGTGCGGTACTCGTCGGCCTTGTCCTTGAGGTCGGCGGGAATGTCCTGCACCTCGAACTTTGCGCCCATCGTGACGTCGCCCTTCGCGTCGCCCGGCCAGACCAGGGCGCGCATGTTGACGAGGTCGATGACGCCGACGAAGTCGTTCTCCGCGCCGATCGGCAGCTGGAGCACGAGCGGCTTCGCGCCGAGGCGGCTCTTGATCGTCTCGACCGTGAAGTAGAAGTCGGCGCCGAGCTTGTCCATCTTGTTGACGAAGCAGATGCGCGGGACGTCGTACTTGTCGGCCTGACGCCACACCGTCTCGGACTGGGGTTCGACGCCCTCCTTGCCGTCGAAGACGGCGACGGCGCCATCGAGCACGCGCAGCGAGCGCTCCACCTCGACAGTGAAGTCGACGTGTCCAGGGGTGTCGATGATGTTGATCTGGTTCTTGTTCCAGAAGCAGGTCACAGCGGCGGAGGTGATCGTGATGCCACGCTCCTGCTCCTGCTCCATCCAGTCGGTGGTCGCGCCACCGTCGTGGGTCTCACCGAGCTTGTGGTTGACGCCCGTGTAGAACAGGATGCGCTCAGTGGTAGTTGTCTTACCGGCATCGATGTGCGCCATGATGCCGATGTTGCGAACCTTATTCAGGTCTGTGAGCACGTCTTGTGCCACGGGGTTCCTCCGGAGTATGAGAATGCGGTGTTGTGGGGTGACGCTCCGCGCGGGTGGCGCGGAGCGTCACCAGCCCGCTACCAGCGGTAGTGGGCGAAGGCGCGGTTGGACTCGGCCATCTTGTGCGTGTCCTCGCGACGCTTCACAGCGGCGCCGAGACCGTTCGACGCGTCGAGGATCTCGTTCGTGAGACGCTCGGTCATCGTCTTCTCGCGGCGGCCCTTCGCGTAGCTCACGAGCCAGCGCAGTGCGAGGGTGTTGGCGCGGTGAGGCTTGACCTCGACCGGCACCTGGTAGGTCGAACCACCGACGCGGCGGCTCTTGACCTCGATGGACGGGCGAACGTTGTCGAGCGCCTTCTTGAGCGTGACGACGGCGTCCTGGCCGTTCTTGGCTGCGACGCCCTCGAGCGCGTCGTAGACGATGCGCTCGGCGAGGGCCTTCTTGCCGTCGACGAGGATCTTGTTGACGAGCTGGCTGACGATGGGGGCGCCGTAGACGGGGTCAGCAACGACGGGGCGCTTGGGTGCGGGTCCCTTACGAGGCATTACTTCTTCTCCATCTTCGCGCCGTAGCGGCTGCGAGCCTGCTTGCGGTTCTTGACGGCCTGGGTGTCAAGCGCGCCGCGAACGATCTTGTAGCGCACGCCGGGGAGGTCCTTCACACGACCGCCGCGGACGAGCACCATCGAGTGCTCCTGCAGGTTGTGGCCCTCACCCGGGATGTACGCGGTGACCTCGGTGCCGTTGGAGAGCTTCACACGAGCGACCTTGCGCATCGCCGAGTTCGGCTTCTTCGGGGTGGTGGTGTACACACGCGTGCACACGCCGCGCTGCTGGGGGTTGGCCTTAAGAGCGGGCGCCTTGGTCTTGGTGACCTTGGGCGAGCGACCCTTGCGGACCAACTGCTGAATAGTTGGCACTGCTTCTCCTTGTTGTGCTGCACGGTGACAGCGGGTTTGCGATGGTGAGGTGCTCAGTCGCCTGCGCACCGCCACGATCCACCGGCTCGCCAGAACTGACGCGTCTTCGTGGTGGATATGCCGTGGGGGCCGTTCCATACCGAACCGACCCGGTTGTGCATGCCCGACGTCGCCGAGCGCGCCCTCAGGCACGACTCAAGCGCACGGCAAAGCGCACACCCGATCTATGATAATCGCACGCGCGGTGGCGGTCAAATACCACAGGCGCCGACGGAATGCGGCAGCGCATGACGGCATGTTGCCGCGCTCACCAGCGGGTGGGCGGCATGTCGAGGCTCTCGGAGAGCGCGTCGAGCATGGCGTCGACTTGCGGCTCGATGATGCGCTGCACGGCTTCTCGCGCGCGCATCCGGTGCTCCTGCAGCGCGAGGCACACGAGCCGGCCGGCGTGGTCGGCGCATTCGTCGGCGAGGCGGATCTCGGTGCGCAGCGCCTGCTTCTCCTCCTCGCTCAGCTCGATGGGTCGCAGCGACTCGGGCACACCGCCGTCCTCGGCGAGCTCGCCGAGGGTGAACAGGAACGGCTCCCCCGGCACCGGGTCCGGGTCGAGCTGCAGGCCGTCGAACTCGGGGTCGAGGCCGACCTCGGGGCGGTAGCTGAGCTCCTTGCGCTTCTCGGTCTCCCGCAGCTCTTTGGCCAGGAGGGGCAGGTTGTGCTCGGTGTAGTCGTCGACGACCGTGTCGATGATGCCCTTCATGCGGGTGGTGAGTGCGTGCTGCACGGCGTGCGGCACGTCGCCGTCGAGGCCGGCGGCGGCGAGGAACGGAGAGCCGATGCAGCGCCGGCAGAGTCGCGTGCGCGTGCGGTGGGTAGCGGGCTTCCACCGGGGAAGCCACGCGATCCACGCGTCGACGGCCCGGCCGACCAGCGCCTCGAGGGTCCGCTCCATGCCTCAACCGTACTCTGAGAGCGACTCGGTTTCACTTCTCCCACGGCCACAGCGGGCGGCCCGGCTTGTTGCCGCGTGTGGCGAGCACGACGGCGAAGAGCACGTGCACGACGAGCGCGAGAATTCCCGCCGTCCACGCGTACGGGCGCAGCAGCTGGTGCCCGCCGAACAGCACGAGCTCCACGAGCTGGGACTGTTCGAGAGCGCGCAGCATCGCACCGATCGCGACGTAGGCGAGCGTGGCGCAGATGCCGGTGACGACTCCGGCGCCGAGCGGGATGCGCGCGGTCGTGAAGCCGTGCTCCGTGTCGTGCACGTGGCGGATGGCGACGCCGGCCAGGCGAACGGCGACGATGACGAGGGCCGATCCGGACATCGCGGGGCCGACGAGCAGGCCCGTGTTCTTGGTGTCGATGACGTCGGTGTCGGTGACGAGGCTGATCACGCCGAACGAGGCGACGAGCAGCGCGAGGTACAGCACGACCGCGAATGCGGCGAGCGCGAGAGAGACCAGGCGGGGGTCCCCGCCGTCAGAGCCCTCCATCGCTATCCCCGGGTGCGAGGGTGGCGAGCACGGTACCGAACAGGATGCCGCCGCCGGCGTACGCGGCCGTCGCGACGCCGGGGACGCACACCGTCTCGCGCTGGGCGAGGTCGACGATGTTCGTGCCGTTCGTGGAGCCGAGGTCGGTCACCCACACGCCGCCGCGGGAGAACTGCACGACCGCGTGCGTCTTCGAGACGCTGCGGTCCCCGAGCGGGACGAGAGCGGCATCCGGGTACCCGTCGTGCGGGCCGGGGTCGCGGCCGACGAGGATGCTGCCCGTCAGCGCCACGCGCTTGTCGCCGGGGAACACCAGAACCGGTGCGTCAGCAGCATCGACGTTCTCGGGCGGGGCGGGCGGCGCCGGCACGTGCCGCTCCCCCGCCGGGACGGTGTCGAGCTCGGCCTGCATGCCGGGCGGCATGCCGATGAAGCGGCGCGGAGCGGCTGGCCGCTCGTCAGTCGACGGCTCGGCGGCGGGAAGAGGCGGGCGCGGCGGAATGGGCCGGCCGTTCCAGGTGGCCGGCTGCGTGTTCTCCGTGCTGTCACTGGAAGCCATCGCGTCTCCTTCGCCGCGCATCGGAGCGCGCCGCACGCCGGCGGGCGCGGCTCACGCGGAACCGGCTGAGCTGGCGTCGCCACCAGCCTACCGCGCGGCGTGCATCGCGGGACTGCGCGTCGGCGTGCTGCCACAGGGCGTCGACGCGCTCGTCGGGCAGGGCGTCTCCGGCGAAGACGGCGGCGTCGGCATCGAAGGCGAAGCCGTCGAGGGTCGCCGTGCCGGCGGCATCCGTCTGGCGCTGTTCGGCGAGGGAGCGCGCGATGCCCGTGCGGGTGACGGGTGGCACGCGGTAGCCGAGCTCCTCGTGGCGGTCGAGGAACTCGTCCCACGCTCCCGCGGCGCGCGCGTCGGCGGTCGCCGCCCGCCGACGGCGCTTCGCGCGGCGCGCCTTCACCGCCGCGATGACGAACAGCGGGACGAGGTAGAGCAGCAGGAGCCCGCCGACGACGCTTATCGACCAGATCGCCCACGCGGGAAGGGCGAAGGCGTCCTTCTTGTCCTTGTCGTCCTTGTCGTCGATGTCGCTGTCGGTGAGCAGGTCGTCCTGCTTCTTCTCGGTGCGCGGCGGCTGGCGCACTTGCGGCTGCGGCTCGCTCTGCGGCTTCGGGTTCTGGTCTTGCGGGATCTCGGTCTCGTCGGGGGTCGGGTAGAACGGAATCCAGCCAACGCCCTCGAACGGCACCTCCACCCACGCCGTGACGTCCTCGCCCGTGACGGTCGTGGGACGGCCGTCGACGACGTTCTCGGGGGCGAAGCCCATGACCACGCGCGCGGGGTAGCCGAGGCTGCGGGCCATGAGCGCCATCGCCGACGCGTACTGCTCCTCGTCGCCGATCAGCTGAGAGCGCGTGAACAGCTCCTCCATGCGGTCGGCGCCGTGGCCGGAGCGGGAGGACGCGGCATCCGTCTCGAGACCGTGGCTGAGGTAGCCGTTCGTGACGAGCGCAGACTCGATGGCGCGCAGCTGGTCGATGGGCGCCTTCGCGCCGGCGGAGTACTCGGTCGCCTTGGCGACGACGATGTCGGGCACGTTCTCGACGGGCGGCATCGACACGTTCGCGACCGGCACGTCTTCGAGCTGCTCATCGCCGGGCACGGACTGGATGCCGCTGCGCATGCCGTACGCCGTGTCACCGTCGACGCCGTCGATGAGCACGGCCGCCGACGTCGACGCGTTGAAGCGGAAGCCGGTGGAGTGGCTGCGGTCGAGGCCCGTGAGGTCGATGGACTCGGGAACGCCGACGGTCGGCAGCCACGCGTCGTGATAGCCGAGCACGTCGACCTTCACGCGGCGCTCGTCGACGATCGTCGCGAGCGGAGCCTTCGGCAGCGTGCGGCCCGCGAGCTCGAACAGTCCGGAGCCGTCCGTCGCGAGCTCGGGGCCTGCGACGTTCCACAAGTGGCCGTCGTAGCTGTCCATGACGGCGAGGCGGATGCGGTCGCCCGGCCGCAGACCGGTGACCTTCAGCAGGTCGGTCTCGTTGAGGGTCTTCGTGTACTCGCGGAACGACGAGAGCGGGCTCGGGTAGGTCTGCGGGTCGAACGGCGGCTGCACGTTGTCGCGCAGGACGAAGCGCGCCTCGGTCGCGGGCGTGAGAGCGGATGCCGCTGCGCCCCCGACCAGCACGGCGGCGACGCCGATCGCGGCGGTGCCGAGCACGCGGGCGCGCAGCAGGCCGCTGCGCTCCGAGAGGCTGATGTTCTTGCCTTCGGGACGGCGCCAGCCGAGCCAGATGAGCGCCCCGACGGCGAGAACGACGCCGCGCACGCCGGGCAGGAACGGTTCGGCGGTGCCGAGGAGCACCGTTCCCGCGAACACGATGACGGGAGCGATCAGCAGCATGGCGCAGCGCCAGAGCGTGCGGTAGCGGGTCGGCAGCCAGCGCAGCGCGAGCACGCCCGTGACGGCGCCGGCGGCGACACCGAGCACGTAGGGCAGCACCGCGAGGCGCGCGGGCGCCTCGACGGGAACGCCGAGGGTGACGACGTCGGTCCAGCCGAACACGGCGCCGAGCGCGAGGTCGCGCAGCGTGTCGACGGTCGGCAGCACGAACCACAGCGCATCGTTCGGCAGCGCGAGAACGCTGCCGAACAGCACGTAGGCGACGAACAGCCCGAGCACCGTCGTGATGGCGTTCGCCCGCAGCCGATGCGAGAGATACGCGACGCCCGCGCCGACGAGGAGCCCGCCGACTCCGGCGACGAGATGACGGTAGCCGCCGAACACCGGGGTGAGGCCGAGCATGCCCACGACCAGCAGGCCGCTGATCACGCCGAGGTCGACCCACGCCTGCGCCCGCACCGTCCCCGGCGTGCGCGGCGGCGCGGTGCGCCGAGGCTTCGTCGTGCGCGCGGCCCTGTTCTCGCGACGCGTTCGCTGCTCGCTCACTGCGCCCTCGCCATGATCTTCGGCAGGTCCGTCAGCTGGCCGATCGTGTAGACCTGCAGTCCCGCGACGTCTTGCACGCGCGGGGTGCTGCCGTGCGCGATGCGGAGTGCGACGACCGTGAGCTCGCCGCCGAAGAGTCGCTGGATGCTGCGATAGTCGGCGGGCTCCATCTGCGAGCCGGCGACGATCACGAGCACGCTCGGGTCGGGCAGACGCTTCGTCGCCTCACGGGCGAACATGCGCGCGTGCTCGTCGGTGTCGACGCCGTCGATGCGGCAGCAGTCGTCGAGCATGGCCTGCACCGTGTGGGTGCGCAGCAGCATCCCCTCGGTCACGACGCTGATCTGGGTGGCGTCGCGGATCACCTGGGAGGCGATCGACGCGGTCACCGAGATCGCCATCTCGAACTCATCGTCGGAGGCGTAGTAGCGCCGGTTCGAACTGTGGATGATCGTGAGCTGCGAGCGGCGGGACTCCTCGAACTGGCGCACCATCAGCTGACCGGTTCGGGCGGAGCTGCGCCAGTGCACGTAGCGCACGTCATCGCCGCGCACGTAGTCGCGCAGCGCGTGGAACGCCATGTCGCTGTTGGTGATCTTCTTCGTCACCTGGCCCTCGAGGTCGCGCACGAGCCCCGCGGCCGTCGGGTGCAGTCGGGTGGTGCGCGGGTGCACGAAGAGCTCGATCGGGTCGGTCCAGTCGACGCTGCGGCGGAACAGGCCGAGCCGGTCGCCGCGCACGGAACGCGCGGGGCCCGCGATGATGACGGCGCGCCGTTCGGTCGGCACGGCGAAGAGCTCTTCGGATGCCGCTCCCGTCTCGAGCGCGGGCACGCCGAACACGGCGAGCCCGGCGCCGACCGGCAGCTCGAACGTCGTCGCGAGCGAGGTGCGCTTTGCGGCGTTCGTGACGATCATCTCGCCGATGGCGCGTTCGCCGACGGTGACGCGGCGCGGGTTCAGCCGCACCGACACCGTGAAGCGGGCGCGGCCGATGATGAAGAACGCGGCGATGACGAACGCGGCGACGAGAGTGGCGCCGAGGAAGATGAGCTCCGACCAGCCGAGCGCGCGCCCGGCGGCGAGAAGCACCACGCCTGTCACGGCGACGAGCCAGCCGGTCGCGCTCACGGTCGCGAGGATCGGGTTGACGGCCTTGGTGACCGGGACGATCAGGGTCGAGAGCCGGTTTCCGATGAAACGGGTCGTCGTCGCCGCACGATCACGCACCGACGACGGCGGATGCGTCGTCGGGGCGTTCTCGATGTCGGGGGCAACGGTCATGCGGCGCGGTAGGCGGGAGGAGTGATCGCGAGAAGGATGCGGTCGATGATCTGCTCGGCGGTGATGCCCGCGAACTCGGATTCGGGGTCGACGATGAGGCGGTGCGCGAGCACGGGCACCGCGAGCGCGTTGACGTCGTCGGGGGTTGCGTAGGTGCGGCCCTGGCTGAGCGCCCACACCTTCACCATGCGGGCGAGCGCGAGGCCGCCGCGCATGCTGACGCCGAGCGCGACGTCCTTGTCGGTGCGCGTGGAGACGAGGATGTCGGTGATGTACTCCATGATCGACCGCTCGACGTGCACCTGGGAGGCGAGCTCGATCATCGCGTTCACCGATTCGGCGTTGATGATGGGCGCGACCTTCGCCGCACGTGAGCGGTTGGCGGCATCCATGAGGAGATCGACGCTCGTGTCGCGATCGGGGTATCCGAGGGAGGTCTTCACGAGGAAGCGGTCGAGCTGCGCCTCGGGGAGCTTGTACGTTCCTGACTGCTCGACGGGGTTCTGCGTCGCGATGACCATGAACGGGCTGCCGACCGGGTGGGTCTCGCCGTCGACGGTGACGAGTCCCTCTTCCATGACCTCGAGCAGCGCGCTCTGGGTCTTCGGCGAGGCGCGGTTGATCTCATCGGCGAGAACGATCTGCGCGAAGATCGGGCCCTTGTGGAACTCGAACACGTGCGTTGCCTGGTTGTAGATCGTGACGCCCGTGACGTCGCTCGGCAGCAGGTCAGGCGTGAACTGGATGCGCGAGCTCGTGCCCTCGAGCGTGTTGGCGAGCGACTTCGCGAGCACGGTCTTGCCGGTTCCGGGATAGTCCTCGAGCAGCACGTGGCCGCCGGTGAGCAGCGACGAGATGACGAGCCGGATGATCTCCTGCTTGCCGACGATCGCCTGGTCGACGTTGTCGACGAGGCTCGTGAAGGCGTCCTTGAACCAGTCCGCCTGCTCTTGCGTGATGCTCACCCGTGTGGTCTCCTGCTCGATTGTCAATTCTTATGCCAGCCGTTGCCGTAAGTACCGGACGCGTCCTGCCACGTTCCCGTGATGTTGACCTGTGCCCGCTTGGATTCGCCGTTGTAGCCGTCATAGCAGTTGGCGTCGCCGCTGAAGTTGCCCTCGCCGTCGAGCCTAAGCGCGACGGTGCGCCCGTCGGCAGTGCCGTTCGGGATGCGCTGCTGCTGGGTGTCCTTCTCCCAGTGCTCGTTGTTGCTTCCCGGTCCGATGCACTTCACGGTGAATCCCTGGTTGGCGTAGTCCACGTAGCCTCTGACCTCAATGTGGTAGTAGTACGCGGTGAACGAGCCCTCTCGGAAGGCTCCTCGGGAGAGCTCAATCGATGTCGGCGGCTTCTTCTGCAGCGAGATGGCGCTCGAGGACGATGCCCAATCGCTGCAGCCGGCGGGCGAGCAAGCCTTTACCTGGAGCCGGTAGCTTCCCGCTCCCGCGTTCCCCACCGATGCGGATGCCGTCCCGGGCCCTGGCTTGTCCGATGCCGTCACGTTCCCGTCTTTAAGGATCTGCCACTCGTATCCGGTCAGCTTTCCGCCCTTGTCAGCTGGCTCCGACCACTGTCCGCTCACCGTCGCACCCTCGTACTTCGACGATGACTTCATCGCGCCAACAGACGGCTTGCTCGGCACGCCGTAGGAGACGGCGCTGTTCGCCGGCGACTGCACACTGTCGCCGACCCCGTTGGTGGCGAACACCCGGAAGGAGTACGTCTTTCCGTTCGTGCCGCCGAAGTTGCAGGCGACGCCGGGCGAGCAGTTCTTGCGGGTGCCGTCGTCGCGCACGACGGTGTACGAGGTGATCTCGGAGCCGTTGTTCGCCGGCGATCCCTTCACCGTCACGGCGATGTTGCTGTCGCTCGCGCTGAGCGCCGGGGCGGGTGGTGCGTCGGGCACGTCCTTCACGACGAGGGTGATGCGGGCGGAGGAGCGGCGGTTCTCTTCGCCCGTGGCATCCTGAATCGTGTAGATGACGCTGATCGTCTGGCTCTTCGCCGCACCGGTCTTGACCGTCACTATCGTGCCGTTCGTGCTGACCGTGGCGTCTCCGCTGTCGAGCGTCGCGGTCACGATCGTGAGCTTCTCGCCGGGGAACGGGTTGAATGCGCCCTCGAGCGCGTTGATCGTGTAGCTCGTGCCCTTGCGCGCGTCGTTGTTGGCCTGGTCGACGGCGCGCGGCAGCGGCCGTGTCGACGCGACGATGGTGACGGTGGCCTGGATGGGCACGTCGAACTGCTTGAACCGCATCGTTCCGGCGAGTGTGACGGACGTGCCGGGTTTGACGCCGAACGGGGCCGAGACGGTGAGCTCGGAGCCGCGCAGAGCGGACTGGATGCCGTTGCTCTGCCCGGCCATTCCGCTGTAGGTGAGCTGGCTCAGCACGTCGGGGTTGGGGTGCGAGCTCGCCGATCGCAAGTCGAAGCTCATGGCGTCTTCACCGGCCTCGATCTGGATCGTCGGCGGCGTGAACGTGGGGGCGACGTCTTCGAAGTTCGGGTCGCCGACCGTGATCGGCATGACGAGGATCTTCGTTCCCGTCGACGTGCCGTCGGTCACTTCGAAGCTGATCGACGCGGGTCCGCGGTAGTCGGCGGCGGGTGTGAAGCGCAGCGTCTTGTCGTTCACGAAGCCGGACTCGCCGTTGCTGCGCGTCGCCGAGACGCCCTTCGCGCCCGTGATCGAGATCGCCTTGCCCGACGGCGAGAAGGCGACGTCGTCGAGGTTCCACTGCTTCGTGGAGTTCATATCGACGATCTGCTCGGGCAGGTTCTCGCGCAGGCGCGGCGGCTGCCCGTCGGAGTACGGCGGCACCACGATGAACGCGGCCGAGCTGAGGTTGTCCTGCTCGTTGGTGAGCCGGAAGGTGATCGCCATGCGCGCGTCGCCGAGCGTCACCCGCACGGTGCCGTCGTCGAGGATCTCCGCGTTGTCGGCGTTGGGCCCCTCGAGGCTCGGCACGAGGTCGGCGACCGTGCCGCCGGGGTTGGTGGCGCCCGAGAACACGTCGATGTCGACGGTCTCCTTGCCGATCACCTCGTCCTGCTCCACGATCTGGTCGGCCACACCGGGCGGCTGGATCGTGGCGTCGTTCGTCACGCGCACCATGACGTAGGCGGAGTCGAAGCCGCCCTTCTCGTTGCGGATCGTGTACCGCAGCGCGAACGTCGTCTCCTCGTCCGGCGCCTCTACGATGATGCTCTTGCCGTCGACCGTCGCGACGACGCCGTCAGGCACGTCGGCGACCTTGTCGTCAAGCGAGAACGAGTACTGGTTCGGATCGGAGTCGTTCTTCAGAACGGGGACCGATGCGACGCGACCGGGACGCACTTCGATCGTGTCGTCGACGGCGACGGGGTTCATCGCCTGCGCGGGCCGGTCGATGACCGCGATCTTGATCGTGCCGACGGCGGTCGCGCCGAGAACGTCCTTGACCTTGTAGGTGAACGTGTCGGTGCCGAGCTCGAGGCTGCCGGCGACGTAGGTGAAGCTCTGGCTCTGCTCGTTGCGCACTTCGCCGAGCAGCGGCGCGCTCGCGAGCCCGTCGTACTGCACGGAGTCACCGTCGGGATCCAGCCCGTCGAGCGGAATGTCGATGTCGACGGAGCTGCCCGCGAACACGCGGGTGGTGAGCGTCTTCGCCGTCGGCGCCGCGTTCGTGTCCTTGTTCATCGCGACGACGGTGAAAGTGACGGATGCCGTGGCCTTCTGCCCGTACTCGTCGATGACCGTGTAGACCGCCGTGTACACGCCCGGGTCGGCGGGCGCCTGGTAGCGCACGGTGTCGTCGGTGACGAACGCGAGCCCCTCCTCGGTGCCCTGCGCGAGCTTCTGGTCGAGCGTCATGAGGGCGTTGTCGGGATGCACGTCGTTGTCGAGCACGGGAACGCTCGTGATGTCGCCCACGCGCACGCGGACCTGGTCGTCGGCCGCGATCGGCGCCTGGTGCTTCGACAGCGGCGGCACCATCACGATCGTGACGGTCGTCGTCGCCTCGTTCTTCCCGTCCGAGACCGTGTAGGTGAACTGCACCTGCCCGGTCACCGCTTCCGTCGCAGTCACGCGGATCATGCTCTGCGTGAGCAGCTCGATCGACAGCTGCGCCGCGTCGCCGGTCGCCTCGACCGACTGCACGGCGAGAACGCTGCCCGTCGGCGACACGTCGTTGTCGAGCACGGGGATCATCGCGGGCTCACCCGGTCGCACGTAGCCGGTGTCGCGCACGGCGATCGGCGCGAGGTCGGCGTCCGCCTTCTCCGTCACGTCGAGGCGGATCAGGCCGATGCTCGTGCGTTCGCCCGCGCCGAGCGAGTACTTGACGTAGAACGTGCCCGCCTTGCCCGCGGAGGCGGTGATCGTGCCGTCGTCGCTGTTCACGGCGATCGACACGGAGCCCTGCAGCGACTCCGCTCCGAGAAGGGTGAGCTGCTCGCCCGATGGCGAGAGGTCGTTGTCGAGCGGGAGGATGTCGACGGCCTCGCCGACGAATGTGTGCGAGAAGTCGGGCGTGCCGACGGGGTTCGACGATCCGGCCGACTTCACGTCGAGCGTGAACGAGCCGGTCGCTGTGGCGCGCCCGTCCGAGACGGTGAAGACGATGTCGCGGGGCCCGAGCTGACCCGAGGTGTGCGTCACCGTCACGGTGCCGTCCGGCTTGAACCGCACGCGGTCGCCCGCGTCGGACGCCGCCGACTCGAGGTAGATGTCGTCGCCGTCAGGATCGATCCAGTCGGCGAGCGCGTTGTAGGTGATCGTCTGGCCCGCGTCGACCGCCGTCGCGCCGACGCGCGTCGACTCGGGCGGGGAGTTGTCTTCCTCGGGCCGGATCGTGACGCTCACCGATGCTTCCGCGATTCCGCCGGGCCGCCCGTCGCTCACGGTGTACCGGAACGAGAACGTCCCGGCGCCGAGGTCGCTCGTGGGCGCGAACTGCAGCGCGCGCCCGCCGTCGATGTACTCGAGCGTCCCCCACTGGTCGCCGAAGCCCTTCGTGTCGATGATCGTGAGCACGTCCCCGTCGGGGTCGGAGTCGTTGTTGAGAAGCGGAAGCACCGTCGTACGGCCCGGTCGCACGCCGAACTCGTCGTCGTGCGCGAGCGGCGGCCGGTTCTGGTCGGTGCGTTCCGCGAGGGTGTCCTCGAACGACTGCACAGACGCCTTCTCGTCGCCTTCCTCGCCGTCGTCCTCCTGCGGCGGCGTCACGTCCTCCCAGTTGTGCACGAGGCGCATGTCGGCGGCGACGAGCCAGGCGTCGCCGTTCTGCAGGTTGTTGAGGGCGATGACGTCGCGGTTCACGCGGAACACGAGCCGCGCCCCGACCGTGCTCGGCTCGATGGCCTCGTACTGCGCCTTGTCGCCGTGGCATTTCGCTAGGTACCGGCTGCCGGTCGCCCACGCCGCGTGCCAGCAGCCGGCGAGGTTCACGGGAGCGGCGACGTCGGCTTCCTTCTGCGCCTTCGCACGGATCTTCGCGTCGACCTCGGTCACCGTGTCGCCGGTGAGCGGAACGGCCATGAGCGAGCTCGCGCCGGAGACGAGCACATCGTCGGCGTCGTCACCCGGCTGCTGCAGCATGAGTCCGGGCGACGGAAGCGCGACAGCGTCGTGCCCCGGCACGATGACGGAGTTGCCGTCCTCGTCGAAGAGCACGGGCTGCTCCCCCACCGCGGTCAGCTGAAAGTTCTCGAGCTTCGGGATCTCCTGCTCGCTCGGCGTTCCGCCCGAGACGGGGTAGGTGTAGAGCGTCCCCTTCTTGGCGGATGCCGCGAAGACGGTGCCCGTGCGCGACACGGCGATCTGCGCGTTCTTGCCGAGCTTCGCGAGAGCGGGGTTGTCCACGGTCGTGAAGTCGAGTCCCGTCGCGACGTTCGTGATCCACAGGTTGCCGTTGTCGGGCGCGAGCACGGCGAGCCGTGTGCCGCCGAACGCGAGCTCGGCGGCGGGCGGCAGGTCGGCGCGATTGCCGAGCGTCGTGTAGGCGGGGTCGATGCTCTCGACCGTCGACGCCGCCCTGTCGTGCAGCAGAACGGTGTCGCCGTTCTGGAAGACGTCGATGTCGTTCGCGACGGTCGAGACCGAGGAGTCGAGCTCCTCGATCTGCATGTTGATGCGTCCCGCGAGCAGCTCGTGCCCGTTCGTGACCCACACGTCGCGGGCGTCGAGGTCGACGTCGGAGGCGGGGTAGCCGGGGTGCAGCACGGCGAACGTGACGGGAATGGCGATGACGAGTGCCGCTGCGACCACCGAGGCGGTGATCTTGCGCTCGCGAAGCCATGCCGTCATGCGCTTCACTGTTCTACCGTCCCCCGCGCGTCCCTATGATTGTGCCTGTTCAGAAGGCATAAGCCGCAGGCTACCGTAGCACGCCAAGCTTGACGCGCGAGAGCGTCACACGCTCGTGCTGCTTCGGGCGTTCGCCGCCGCCTCCTGATCGAGAAGCACGACGTCGTCCGGGTTGACCATGCGCGTCGACACGGCGTACTCGACGAGCCGCGCGCGCCGGTTCGTGGCGAGCTTCCCGCGCCCGCCGCGCAGCCCGGGCACGCCGATGCGGTCGAGCTTGTCGCACACGTTGTCGAGCTTGCGGTTGAACGCCGTCTGCGTCCAGCCCAGCCGCTCCGCCGCCTGCGACGACGCAGGGATCTCGCCGCGGCCGGGCGAGTTCTGCCGCAGCACGTCCTCGGCGAGGGCGAGGATGAGCAGGCGCTGGCTGCTCGTGAGCTGGATGGGACCGATCGTCGTCTCCCCCGGAGCGACCGAGGTGAGCGGTGACGTGCCGAAGTACTGCGCGTCCGTGTGGATCGTGAAGTCGTACGTCGTCGAGCCGGCGCTGAACAGCACCTGCAGCTCGCCGAACACGATCGGCAGCCGGGCGCCCGGCGCGAGCCACGCCTGCACCTGGCCCGTCGTATCGGTCACCGTCGCCGACAGCGCGTTTCCGACGTTGATGAGCCAGAACATCGCCGACTCGAAGCCGATCGCGAGAAACCGGCGGTGCAGAAACGGGTTGTCGTCGATCGTGAGGTCGCCTTCGCGGCCGATGTAGAACACGTCGTCGGGGCTCACGTCGTACCATTCACCGCAGAATTCGATGCGAGGGGCGTTCACGACGTGCACATCTCCAGGGGTTCGGTCGAAGTCTTGCCGTTTTGCCGGCTGATCGAGACGGACACACATACCTTATCGTGCCCCGTGAGCCCGGTGAGCGTGAGCGTTGTCTCCTGCGTGGGGTGCTTCTGCCCGGCATCCGGCCCGTCGAGCCGCTGCCACACGTAGCTGTCGCCTTGGCGCGGCTCCGGGTTCGACCATTCGAACGTCACGCTCGAGCCGTCCTCCGCTACCGTCACGCGCTCCTGCTCCGGCGCCGGCACGTCGGTGATGATGATGGGCGCTCCTGTCGACGTCTTCGTCGGCTCCGGCCCGCTCGTCGATCCCAGAATGACGGATGCCGCGACGCCGCCGGCGATCACGAGCACCGCCGCCGCGCCCACGATGCCGCCGACGAGGCGTCCCCGCGAGCGCTTCGGCGCGGGCGCGGCGTCCGACTCCCCCGAGGCGTCCACCGTCTTGGGTCCCGTGCGCACGGTGGAGCTGGAGTCCGGCTGCGGGTTCGCCTTGGGCGTGATCGGCCTCGGCCGGATCCGCGTCGCGTCCGGCTCGGGCGTCTGCGCCGCGACGCTCGGCACGCCCGAGCGGATGACGGTGGCGTCGGCGTCCTTCGGCGGGGCCGCGGGAGCGGAGGGCATGACCGTGACCATGGGCCGCACGCGGGTCGCGTCCTCGTCGCCCGGCGTCGCCTGGGGGCGCGCTTGCGCGAGGTTCGGCACGTCAAGCGTCGTCGGCGCGAACGAGAGCTCGAGCTCCACGCGCTGCAGCGACCGGCCGAAGTCGATGGCGGAGTCGAAGCGGTCGTCGGGTCGCACGGCCATGCCGCGCCGCAGCACGCTCAGCAGCGAGTTGGGAACGTCGGTGCGCTCGAGCGGCGTGATGGCGCCGCGCTCGATCCGTCCGATCAGGTCGATGGATCCGTTCGGCTGCCCCGGAACCTCGAACGGCGAGCGGCCGGCGAGCAGCGTGTAGACGGTAGCGGCGAGCGAGTAGACGTCGCTGCGCACGTCGCCGGCGGGCGCGTCGTCGAACATCTCCGGCGGCGACCATGGGATCGAGAGGCCGAGCGAGCGGTCGTCGCCGGCCGTCCCGGCGTCCGGCGTCACGTCGGGGTCGACGACGGCCGAGATCCCGAAGTCGGCGAGGGCGGGCCAGCCGTAGGCGTTCGTGAGCACGTTCGCGGGCTTGATGTCGCGGTGCAGGATGCCCGCCGCGTGCGCTGTCGCCACGGCGCTCGTGACGCGGATGCCCGTGCGCAGCACGTCGGCGACGGTGAACTGCCGGTACCGGTACTGCTGCGACAGGCTCGGACCCGGGCAGTACTCCATGACGAAGAACGGCCGCCCGTCGGCGGCGACGGCGGCGTTGTAGATTGTGACGATGTAGGGGTGCGCCGACAGCTGCGCCATGAGGTTCGCCTCGTCGACGAACGCGGCGCGCGACTCGTCCGTCACCTCGTCGAGCGCGAGCACCTTCACGGCCACTTGCCGCTTCGGCAGCTCCTGGCTGTACAGGAACACGTCGCTGAAGCCGCCCGAGCCGAGGAGCCGTTCGGCGTGCAGTCCGGGAATCTGCGGCGGCTGGGCTGCGGCCCGTGGCACGCTCACGCCTCGAGCACGCGCAGCGTCACTCCGCTGCCGAGGTCGACGATCGTGCCAGAGATCACGGGAACCTGCTCACCTCCGCGCAGCTGCTGCGGCGGCCGCCCGGGAACGACGACGTGGGTGCCGTTGCTCGAGTGCAGGTCCGTGACCACGACGGTGTCGCCCTCGACGGCGACGCGCACGTGGTTGCGCGAGATGTCGTCGCCCGCGAGGGTGACGAGGTGCGGCAGCACCGACGCGGGAACGTTCGACACGCTCGGCGCCCGGCCGAGCACGACGGGAGCGTCGAGCGGCTGCGTTCGGCCGCCGGGAAGCTCGAGCGCGAACGCGTAGGAGGGCAGATCGGATGCCGCCGCCGAGTGCTCGGCGACGTGCGCGGCGTCCCGCGCCGCCTTCACGTCTTTCGCGAGCACGGTCATGCCGTCGTGGTCGCCGAGGGGCGTGTGCGGTCCCGCGGGCGCCTCGGCGGAGCCGGGGGCGCGCACGACGGTGGATTCGTCGACGTCGGATGCCGCGACCGGCGCGGGCGTCACGGGAAGCTGCTGCGGGTGCAGCGTCGCCTCGGGCACGATCGTCGCCTCGAGGTTCGGCACGGGGAGCGGCGGCGCCGGCGGCGCAGAGGGTGATTCGCCGTACATCGTCGTCGGCGCGGTGGCCGGGCGGGAGAAGCTCGGCTCCTCGGCGGGCTCCGGCTGCGGCTCGGGCTCGGCGACGGGCTCGGCGTCAGACTCGGGTTCGGCGACGGCCCCAGCTGGGCTCGGCTGCGGTGCGGCCGCGGGCTCCAGCGAGTCCGCGACGACGGTGATGCTTGACGCCCACACGGCGCCCGCCTGCAGCGGGAGCGCGCTCTCCTCGTCGCCGTGCGGTGCGAAGCGGATGCTCGTGGCGCCCTCGACGAGCTCCTCGCCCCACCCACTCACACCCGTCGGGCGTACGCGGCGAGATCCGTCAGCCGTTGCGACGTCGACCGCGGTGTCGCCGTAGACGATTACGCCGGCGCCCTCGGTCTGCAGGGAACCGGAGACCCAGAAGCACAGTGCGAAGTCGGCGGTGCGAGCGAGGCCCCGTTCCGTGAGCGCGTCGAGGGTCTCGTGCACCGAGAGCTCCTCGAGCCGCAGGGCGGCCACGCGAGCGAGCAGTTCGTCGTCAGCGCTCACGCGCACGATCAGGAGCCGGCCCTCGGCGGCGACGGCGAGCCAGTCACGGCCGCTCGCAGGCGTGTAGCTGTACTGCGTCATCTCACCCCTCGTTATGAACGAGGCCGGGTCTGCTCGAGCGCGCCCAGGCCCTTCGAATCATGATATCCCGGGCTCGGAGGTGTCGTATCGATCGTCGTGGCGTCGACGACGACGGCGGAGACGTTGTCGCGCGCTCCCGCCTCGAGCGCGAGGGTGACCAGCTCGGCGGCAGGGTCGGGGCTCCCCGAGCCGAGCACGCCGGCGATGCGTTCGTCCGACACTTCCCGTGTGAGCCCGTCGGAGCAGATGAGGAACATCTGCCGGTCGACGGCGGGCAGCAGCCACACATCGGGGTCGGCGGCGGTCTCGACGCCGACAGCGCGCGTGACGACGTTGCGCTGCGGATGCGTGTGCGCATCCGCCGGGGAAAGCTCTCCGGCGTCGATGAGCTCCTGCACGGCCGAGTGATCGACGGTGATCTGGCGCAGTTCGTCGTCGTCCCAGAGGTAGACGCGGGAGTCGCCGATGTTGAACACCATCCAGTGGCAGTCGGCCTGGGCGGAGAGCGAGACGAGGGCGACGCCGGCGACGGTGCTTCCCGCGACGCCGACTTCCTCCGCCCAGCTGAGGATGCGCGCGTTCGCCGCCGTGATCGCGGTGAACACGATCTCGGGTGTCGTCGGCTCGCCGGGAGTGATGCTCAGCTGCAGGTGCTCGACGACGGCTCGGCTGGCCTCATCGCCCTTGAGGTGTCCGCCCATGCCGTCCGCGACAGCGAAGACGGGAGACGACATGATGATGGCGTCTTCGTTGACCCGGCGTCGTTTGCCGACGTCGGTGCAGCCGTTCACAGTGATGGCGACCCGGGAACGGGGCAGCGTGTAGGTCGTGGGGGTCGCCATAAGGCACAAGCCTAGTAAGCGGATCCAGCGCTGCCGATGGGGAGCACTCCCCATGCAGATGCATGAACCGATCGGGTATGAGAGCCGCGATTTTGGTGGGTTAAATGCGGAAGGCCACCCCGAAACTGGGGTGGCCTTCCTGACGTTAAGTCCGGCGGTGTCCTACTCTCCCACAGGGTCCCCCCTGCAGTACCATCGGCGCTGAGAGCCTTAGCTTCCGGGTTCGGAATGTGACCGGGCGTTTCCCTCTCGCTATGGCCGCCGTAACAACCATCAACACACGTGAAAACCATGTGTCAAACCATGTTGAGTTTGTGTTTGGTTCTGACCGTGCGTCAGGAACCACAAAGTGGACGCGAACAACATTTTTTGGACTTGTTGTGTAATCAAGTTGTCGGCTTATTAGTACCAGTCAGCTCCACACATTGCTGTGCTTCCACATCTGGCCTATCAACCCAGTCGTCTGGCTGGGAGCCTCTCCCCCCGAAGGGGATGGAAATCTCATCTCGAGGCCGGCTTCCCGCTTAGATGCTTTCAGCGGTTATCCATCCCGAACGTAGCTAATCAGCGGTGCTCCTGGCGGAACAACTGACACACCAGAGGTTCGTCCAACCCGGTCCTCTCGTACTAGGGTCAGATCCTCTCAAATTTCCTGCGCGCGCAGCGGATAGGGACCGAACTGTCTCACGACGTTCTAAACCCAGCTCGCGTACCGCTTTAATGGGCGAACAGCCCAACCCTTGGGACCTACTCCAGCCCCAGGATGCGACGAGCCGACATCGAGGTGCCAAACCATGCCGTCGATATGGACTCTTGGGCAAGATCAGCCTGTTATCCCCGAGGTACCTTTTATCCGTTGAGCGACAGCGCTTCCACAAGCCACTGCCGGATCACTAGTCCCGACTTTCGTCCCTGCTCGACCTGTCAGTCTCACAGTCAAGCTCCCTTGTGCACTTACACTCGCCACCTGATTGCCAACCAGGTTGAGGGAACCTTTGGGCGCCTCCGTTACTTTTTGGGAGGCAACCGCCCCAGTTAAACTACCCACCAGGCACTGTCCCTGAACCGGATCACGGTTCGAAGTTAGATATCCAGAGTGACCAGAGTGGTATTTCAACAACGACTCCACGAACACTAGCGTGCCCGCTTCATAGTCTCCCACCTATCCTACACAAGCCACACCGAACACCAATACCAAGCTGTAGTAAAGGTCACGGGGTCTTTCCGTCCTGCTGCGCGTAACGAGCATCTTTACTCGTAGTGCAATTTCGCCGAGTTCGCGGTTGAGACAGCTGGGAAGTCGTTACGCCATTCGTGCAGGTCGGAACTTACCCGACAAGGAATTTCGCTACCTTAGGATGGTTATAGTTACCACCGCCGTTTACTGGGGCTTAAATTCACAGCTTCACCCCGAAGGGTTGACCGTTCCTCTTAACCTTCCAGCACCGGGCAGGCGTCAGTCCGTATACATCGTCTTGCGACTTGGCACGGACCTGTGTTTTTAGTAAACAGTCGCTTCCCACTGGTCTCTGCGGCCACCACACCCTTTCGGAGCAAGTCCTAATAGGCGGGCGGCCCCCCTTCTCCCGAAGTTACGGGGGCATTTTGCCGAGTTCCTTAACCACGATTCTCTCGATCTCCTTAGTATTCTCTACCTGACCACCTGTGTCGGTTTGGGGTACGGGCAGCTAGAACCTCGCGTCGATGCTTTTCTCGGCAGCATAGGATCATCGGATCATACCCTTTACGGGTTCCCCTTCGACTCTCAGCCTATGTGGGAGACGGATTTGCCTACCTCCCGGCCTACAGCCTTGGCCTGGGACAACCATCGCCCAGGACCGACTACCTTCCTGCGTCACACCTGTTAATACGCTAGCCGCACCAGCACGGGGTCGAGCGTTCACCAGAACCCATCAGCCCCCGAAGGGACATCCGGAATCCTGGCTAGGACTCTTAGCACCACTGGATTGACTCGGGCGGTTCTTCGCCGGTACGGGAATATCAACCCGTTGTCCATCGACTACGCCTGTCGGCCTCGCCTTAGGTCCCGACTTACCCAGGGCGGATTAACCTGGCCCTGGAACCCTTGGTCTTCCGGAGGACGGGTTTCTCACCCGTCTTTCGCTACTCATGCCTGCATTCTCACTCGTGTAGCCTCCACGGCTGGGTTACCCCGCCGCTTCACCGGCCACACGACGCTCTCCTACCCATCAACACACCTGAACCAACACGACAAGTCGTGCGGCTTGGTACTAATGTCAATGCCACAACTTCGGTGGCGTGCTTGAGCCCCGTTACATTGTCGGCGCGGAATCACTTGACCAGTGAGCTATTACGCACTCTTTCAAGGATGGCTGCTTCTAAGCCAACCTCCTGGTTGTCTCTGCAACTCCACATCCTTTCCCACTTAGCACGCGCTTAGGGACCTTAGATGGTGGTCTGGGTTGTTTCCCTCTCGACGATGAAGCTTATCCCCCACCGTCTCACTGCTGCGCTCTCACTTACCGGCATTCGGAGTTTGGCTGACGTCAGTAACCTGGTAAGGCCCATTAGCCATCCAGTCGCTCTACCTCCGGCAAGAAACACGCAACGCTGCACCTAAATGCATTTCGGAGAGAACCAGCTATCACGAAGTTTGATTGGCCTTTCACCCCTATCCACAGCTCATCCCCTCCATTTTCAACTGAAGTGGGTTCGGCCCTCCACGACGTCTTACCGTCGCTTCAGCCTGGCCATGGATAGATCACTTCGCTTCGGGTCTAGGACATGCGACTGAATCGCCCTCTTCAGACTCGCTTTCGCTACGGCTACCCCACACGGGTTAACCTCGCCACATATCGCTAACTCGCAGGCTCATTCTTCAAAAGGCACGCTGTCACCCCAACAAGGAGGCTCCAACGGTTTGTAAGCAAACGGTTTCAGGTACTATTTCACTCCCCTCCCGGGGTACTTTTCACCTTTCCCTCACGGTACTTGTCCGCTATCGGTCATCTGGGAGTATTTAGGCTTATCAGGTGGTCCTGACAGATTCACACGGGATTTCTCGGGCCCCGTGCTACTTGGGATACTTCATACCGCGCTCATGGCATTTCGACTACGGGGTTCGCACCCTCTCTGACCGGCCATTCAAAACCGTTCGTCTATACCACTCACCACAGCCACCGCGTGTCAGCACAATGACAGAAGTCCCACAACCCCGAACATGCAACCCCTGACAGGTATCACACATGCACGGTTTAGCCTCTTCCGAGTTCGCTCGCCACTACTACCGGAATCACTATTGTTTTCTCTTCCTGTGGGTACTGAGATGTTTCACTTCCCCACGTTCCCTCTACCCGCCCTATACATTCAGACGGGAGTCACCAGGTCAGCACGCCGCCTGGCGGGGTTTCCCCATTCGGAAATCCTCGGATCACAGCTCGTTTATCAGCTCCCCGAGGCTTATCGCAGATTACGACGTCCTTCTTCGGCTCCAGATGCCAAGGCATCCACCGTTTGCCCTTAGAAACTTGAATACATGAGTCCAAAAAATCGATTCCTTCGAAAAGAAATTGACCAGCAACCCACACGACCGAAGCCATGCGGGAAACTTTATTCAAGAAACACCCCCAAAAAGAGGTGCTTCTAAGATGCTCGCGTCCACTGTGTAGTTCTCAACGTACGGTCGGTACCCCAACCCCTCACCCAAAGCGAGAAAGGCCGGAGTCCGAGAAACCATACCCGACACCCGAAGGCACCGGTTTCTGGTCCCTCAGGACCCAATAGCGTGCCGGCCCACCCGGTTGCCTCAAGCCCCGTTCCAACCACTCCCGAAGAAGCGGCGTACTAGAAACCCCAGACACCAAATGAGCCATGTCAAATGTTCCACCCATGAGCTCACCAGCAACACACGGTCGGTGTTGATCTGGTGCTCTACCAACCCGAGGGTTGGAGATGCTCCTTAGAAAGGAGGTGATCCAGCCGCACCTTCCGGTACGGCTACCTTGTTACGACTTAGTCCTAATTACCGGTCCCACCTTCGACAGCTCCCTCCCACAAGGGGTTAGGCCACCGGCTTCGGGTGTTACCGACTTTCATGACTTGACGGGCGGTGTGTACAAGGCCCGGGAACGTATTCACCGCAGCGTTGCTGATCTGCGATTACTAGCGACTCCGACTTCACGTAGTCGAGTTGCAGACTACGATCCGAACTGGGACCAGCTTTTTGGGATTCGCTCCACCTCACGGTATCGCCGCCCATTGTACTGGCCATTGTAGCATGCGTGAAGCCCAAGACATAAGGGGCATGATGATTTGACGTCATCCCCACCTTCCTCCGAGTTGACCCCGGCAGTATCCCCTGAGTTCCCACCATTACGTGCTGGCAACAGAGAACGAGGGTTGCGCTCGTTGCGGGACTTAACCCAACATCTCACGACACGAGCTGACGACAACCATGCACCACCTGTATACGAGTGTCCAAAGAGAACCCTATTTCTAGGGCGTTCCCGTATATGTCAAGCCTTGGTAAGGTTCTTCGCGTTGCATCGAATTAATCCGCATGCTCCGCCGCTTGTGCGGGCCCCCGTCAATTCCTTTGAGTTTTAGCCTTGCGGCCGTACTCCCCAGGCGGGGAACTTAATGCGTTAGCTGCGACACGGAGACCGTGGAAAGGCCCCCACATCTAGTTCCCAACGTTTACGGGGTGGACTACCAGGGTATCTAAGCCTGTTTGCTCCCCACCCTTTCGCTCCTCAGCGTCAGTTACGGCCCAGAGATCTGCCTTCGCCATCGGTGTTCCTCCTGATATCTGCGCATTCCACCGCTACACCAGGAATTCCAATCTCCCCTACCGCACTCTAGTCTGCCCGTACCCACTGCAGGCCCGAGGTTGAGCCTCGGGATTTCACAGCAGACGCGACAAACCGCCTACGAGCTCTTTACGCCCAATAATTCCGGACAACGCTCGCACCCTACGTATTACCGCGGCTGCTGGCACGTAGTTAGCCGGTGCTTTTTCTCCAAGTACCGTCACCCGAAGGCTTCTTCCTTGACAAAAGAGGTTTACAACCCGAAGGCCGTCATCCCCCACGCGGCGTTGCTGCATCAGGCTTTCGCCCATTGTGCAATATTCCCCACTGCTGCCTCCCGTAGGAGTCTGGGCCGTGTCTCAGTCCCAGTGTGGCCGGTCACCCTCTCAGGCCGGCTACCCGTCGTCGCCTTGGTGAGCCATTACCTCACCAACAAGCTGATAGGCCGCGAGTCCATCCCCAACCAGTAAACCCTTTCCACCAAACCCCATGCAGGGCCAGGTCCTATCCAGTATTAGACGCCGTTTCCAGCGCTTATCCCAGAGTCAGGGGCAGGTTACTCACGTGTTACTCACCCGTTCGCCACTAATCCACCCAGCAAGCTGGGCTTCATCGTTCGACTTGCATGTGTTAAGCACGCCGCCAGCGTTCGTCCTGAGCCAGGATCAAACTCTCCGTAAATGCATAAACACACAACCACCCCATAAAGGAGCGACTGTGCACATTCAACATGTGCGACACCCACCGGGAAAACGGCAGACACCACACGAGTTCAATCTGACTAACAGAAACAAAACATCATTACTGACATTCGTTATCCAATTAATCCAAAGGAATCTCAAACCCAACCAAACGGTCAGGCCGAGGATAATTTGGCATTTGACATGTGCACGCTATTGAGTTCTCAAGGACCAGACGCTTCTGAGTTCAATCCTTCTCGGATCTCGTCTCAGAGCAACCTCAGTACTTTACCACACCGATTTCGCTTGTCTATTCACACGCCGAACCTGCTCGAAATCCGATCGATTTCGTCTTGGTTCGAAAGGCGTATGAATGACCCGTCTTCGGGTGGGGTCTCCATCCTAAGCCGTTCAGAACAGCTCGACAAGTTCAGAATCTGAACCGGGAGGATTTCGCCGATTGAGGCCCGTGAGCTCTTCCGCTCTTCGGCACCTTTGTGGCGACGAATGAATACTTTACGCACGCAGAACCGCCTTGCCAAATCACCACTGCATCCCGGGCGTGTCGCGCGGTTTTCCGCGCGCCGACCCGGCCGGCGGCATCCCCGTAGAGTGATCGGGTGACGACACGACGAGATGAGGCGGTGGGCGCCGCGACCCAGTTCGGGACGGAGCTGAGCATCAACTTCGGGTCCTCGCTCGCGGGCATCGCGATTCCGTTCGTCGGCACCCCGATCGTGGTGGCCGCGCGCCAAGTGGTGATGCTCATCATGGTGCTGCCCGTGAGCCGTCCCCGGTTCCGGAGCCTCACGTGGCGCACCCTCTGGCCGGCGCTCGCGCTCGGCCTCAGCCTCGTCGTGATGAATGCCGCGTTCTACGAGTCGGTGCACTTGCTCGGATTGGGCATCGCCGCGACCATCGAGTTCCTCGGCCCGTTCTCGGTCGCGCTTTTCACCTCGCGGCGGCTCCTCGACGTGCTTTGCGCCATCGCGGTCGGCGCGGGCGTCGTGATGCTCACCGGGCTTGAGGGGCAGATCAATGTGCCGGGCGTTCTGCTCGCGCTTGCCGCGGCGGCGAGCTGGGCGGCATACATTCTGCTCACCCGGCGGGTCGCGCTGTCGCTTCCCGGACTGCAGGGACTGAGCATCGCGGGGATCGTCAGTCTTGTTCTGCTCGTGCCGCTCGCCGCTCTCACGCTGCAGGATGCGCAGTGGTCATGGGGCATCGTCGGGCTGCTCGCACTCATCGGCGTTCTGTCGTCGGGGCTCCCGTACAGTCTCGACGCGTTCATCCTCCGGCGGATCTCGCCGCGGCTCTATTCGATAGTGACGAGCTTCGGCCCCGTCACCGCTGCGCTGTTCGGCTGGCTCGTGCTGCGCGAGAACTTCACGCCCCTGCAGGTCACGGCGATCGTTCTCGTGTGCGTCGCGGCATGCACGGCGATCGCGACGCAGCGGCCGCGGAAGAAGTCGCGCCTCGAGGAGACGGGCGAGATCTTCCCCTGATCAGGCGCGGCCGTAAGGTCCTTCGTCGAGCTGGCGCTGGTACTCGTCGTGCTCGGCGATGTTGCGCTCGTGGACGCGGCGCCCGCGACGCGCGATCCAGGCGCCGAACCAGATCGGCACCTCGCGGCCGAGGACGAAGGCGACAACCGTCGGCCAGGTCAGCAGGTGGTCGAGGATGTACTGCCACACGCGGTTCGAGGGCACGGACATCGCGTCTTGCGCGAGGCTGCCGCCGATCGCGCCGACGTAGGCGAAGACGGCGACGAGCAGGCCGAGCAGGATCCACACGCCCCAGCCCGCGCGGTTCACGAGCAGGGAGACGATCACGAGGCCGATGAAGAACATCGCGACCGTGATGAGGAACAGCGGCGACAGCAGGGTGCCCACGTAGTCGAGGTTCGTGCCGGCGAGGTAGTCGAGGAGCAGGAGCACGCCGTAGAAGACGGCGGCGAAGATGATCGCCTGCAGCACGCTGATGAGGATGCCGAACCCGCGGTTGCCCCGACGCGTCGGTTCTTCGGGGGCCTGGACGTACTGCGCGGTTCCGCCCGGCTCGGCGTCGCGGTCGGCCTCGTCGGCGGGAACGGTGGTCGCCGCGTACGTGGGCGTCTCTTCGCGTGTCGGTTCGTGGCGGACCGTGTCGGTGTCGTCGCCGTTCACGGTGTCGGGGGTCTGCTCGTAGCTGACGGGAGCGTTCTCGGCGCGCGGCGTCTCGGCCGGAGCGGGCTCGGACGCGGTGAGCCGGTGCTCGTCGCTGACCGCTCGCTCGTCGTAGGCGTCGGTCATGCGGTGCTCGTGGTGAGCCTCGGCATCGGTCGCGGGGTCGGATCCCGAGTTGCGGGCGATCGCGGCAGCGGTGGCGGCTTCGCGGTCTTCGGGCGACTGCGTGTCGTCGGGAGCGTCGAAGTCGTCGGACCGCCCGCCCGCCGTGGGAACCGCGCGGGTCGCGGCATCCGGAGCCTGACTGCTCGCGGCGGGCGCGCCCGGGTCCAGCGGACCCGGCTGGTCGGGCTCGGGCGAGCTCGGCGAGGGCTGCGGAGTGGTCGGTGCCGGTTCGGGAGCGCCGGGGATGTCGGGCGCGACGGGTTCAGGCGACGGCGTCTGCGGTGCGGTGGGCGACGGCTCGTCGGGGGCGACGGGGTTCGGCTCGACCGGCGTCGTCGGTTGAGGTTCCGGTTCGCTGGGAACCTGAGGTTCGTCGGGCAGCGGCGTGCTGTCGCCGACGGGGCGTGCGTTGTCTTCTGGTCGCGGTGCCGGGCTGGAATTCGGGTCGCTCATGACGGCCTCCTCGCTTCAGTTTGCGCTCAGCCAAACTCTAGTGCCCGGCTACCCCTCGAGGGAGGGGGTTGCGCGCGTGTTCCCGCGTTTGCTCACTGCGCCAGGAGCACGTAGGCGTAGCCGGAGATGTGCGCGTCGAGTTCGGCGGGATTCTCGGAGTTCTCGTCGGTCGACAGCTCCGTGACGAGGAACAGCCGGCTGCCGTGCTGCAGAGCGCTCGTGAACGAGAGCGCCTGCGCGTAGCTGCCGCGCACGTCGATAGAGATCGGGATCGCGACGAAATTGTCAGCGGTGATGCGGCTGTCGCTCGCGATGACGGGCGCGGGATCCTTGTCGTCGGTCGCGGCGGGATCGGTCGCGGAGTCGTCGCTCGCCGTCGCCGGCCCGTCGGCGCTCTCCGGGGCGGCGGGGTCTGCGGGGGCCGCCGTGGCCGGGGTCGCGCTCTGCGGCTTGGTGTAGGGCTGGGCCTGGTCGACGGTGATGCCGACGAGTGTCGTGCCGGCGCGGGCGGCGAGCGCGTCGACGTGCGTGAGGAACGTCGGCATGGCGGCATCCGACGGGATCGACTCACGCAGCTTCTCGAGGCCGGAGCGGAACTGGTCGATGTTGTCGTAGTCGCCCTTGAGCTGCACGATCGCGACTTGCGTCGCCTGGTTCTGCGCCTCGATCGTGCGGGTCTGCGCCTCGGTGTCGGCGATGGCGGCGAGCTGCGGCTGCGCGCCCACGAACCAGCCGCCGGCGAGGGTCGCGATCATGATGATGGCGCCGCCGAGGATCCAGAGCTTTGTCTTGTCCATGGCTATTCGCCCTTCTTTTCGGGCTTCTTGTCCTCGAAGCGGCCGGACCATGCCTCATCGTTCACGTGCATGGTGATGGTGACGGAGTAGGTTCCGGTCTCGTCGTCGAGCTTCGTGGAGTCGGGCGATGCGTCGGTGAAGCCCGTGAGGGTCGAGAGTCCGTTGAGCCAGGCGGAGACGTCGGGGACGGTCGAGCTCACGGCCGTGAACGCGAGCTCGGCGACGCGCTGGCCCTGCAGCGGAGTGTCGGCCTGCGCGTAGTCGACGAGCGGCGAGGCGGCCTCGATCTGCACGTCGGTGATGGCGACGTCGGCCGGCAGGGTCTTCTGCACGGCGTCGAGGTAGGCCTTCCAGTCGATCTCGGTCGCGGCGCCGACGCGCTGGCCGGCCTCGACCGTGGCCGCCTCTTGCTTGATCTCGCGCACTTCGCTGTACTTCTGCTGCTCGAGCAGCAGGTCGGTCGTGCGCTGCTGCTCGGCGACGAGGTTCGCGGCTGTCACGACCTGAAGTGCGAAGAGCCCGGAGACGGCGAGCGCCGTGACGACGACGGTGGCGATGACGCCCGTGATCACGCGATTGCGCACGATGCGATGCGTGTGCGCCGCCTTGATCTCGGGCGGCATGAGGTCGGCGCGGGGAATCGTGCCGACGATGATGTTCTCTGCGGCGCTCATGCTGCGCTCCCCAGGGCGAGGCCGAGTGCGACGGCGATGGCGGACTGGCTTGCGCGCAGCTGGTCGGGGTTGAGTCCGCGGGCGAGACCGACGCTCAAGTACGGATCCGCGTGCACGACTGGCAGACGGGTCAGCTCGCCGAGGGCTTCGGGCAGTCCGGAGAGGTGCGCTCCTCCCCCGGTGACGGCGATGCGCTCGAGCGGCGCGTCGGGGCGGGCGCTCGAGAAGTAGCCCACGGTGTTGCGGATGCTTGTGAGCAGCTCGTTCGCGGTCTCGTTGATGACGACCATGGCCTCTTCGTCGTTCGGGTCGGTGACGTGCGTGCGCAGGCCCATGAGACGTTTGACCTCTTCGGCGCGATCGAGCGACATCTCGAGGCGCTGACTGAGGGTCTCGGTGAGGTCGTCACCGCCGGCCGCGATGATGCGCACGAACTGCGGAACCCCGTTGGTGGCGATGACAACCGTGGTGGCCGTAGCGCCGATGTCGACGATGCCGACGGTTCCGCTGCCCTGCTCGGATCCGGCGAGCAGCCGTGCGAGGGCGAACGGGACGAGGTCGACGCCGTTCGCCGTGAGGCCGCCGTGCTCCACTGCTCTGACGTTTCCGACGACGGACTCGCGGATCGCGGCGATGAGCAGTCCGTTGATCGAGGGGCCGTGCTCGGTGAGCGCTTCGGACACGGGGTAGAAGTCGAGCAGCGCGTCGGCGACGGGGAACGGCAGCTGGTCCTGCACGATATACGGCAGCGACTCGCGGATGCGCTCGCGCGACATGCGCTGCACGCTGAAGTCGCGAGTGAGCACGCGCTGGTTGCCCATGCCGAGTACGACCTTTTTCGAACTGAACTTGCCCTCCGACCACAGCCGCTTCACGGCCGTGGACACGGTGTGCGGCTCGACGACCTCGCCGCGCTGCACCGCGCCGGGCGGGAGGGCGACCTCGTGGTACCTCACGAGAGTGGGGCGCGGCTTGGCGGCATCCTTCACCTCCACGGCCCTGACGGACCGGGTGCCGATGTCGACGCCGACGACGTTCGCTGCCATTGTTTCTCCTTGCTATGCCATGCCGAGCATGGTGAGGTATGCGGTGAAGAGGGGTTCGCCCGCGAGGGCGCCGATCAAGGCGCCGGCGAGCATCCACGGGCCGAAGGGGATGCCGCTCTTGCGGTTCGCGCGGCGCAGGGCGATGAGCGCGAGCGAGACCAGGCCGCCGACGACGAAGGCCGCGAACCCGCCGACGAGCAGCGAACCCCAGCCGAGGTAGCCGAGGTAGAGACCGAGCAGGCCGGCGAGCTTGACGTCGCCGAAGCCCATGCCGCCCGGGTAGACGAGGGCGAGCACGAGGTAGAGCACGAACAGGATGACGGCTCCCGCGAGGGTGCGAAGCGCGCCCGCCCAGTCGCCGGTGAGGGCGGATGCTGTGAGCAGCAGCGCCCCGGCGACGAGGTAGGCCGGCCGCACGATGCGGTTCGGCAGCTTCTGCGTGCGCAGGTCGATGAGGGTGAGCGGGATGCTGATCGCCGCGAGGTACAGGAACGCGACGAGCGCGAGCGAGGCGGCGACGCCGTGCGGCCAGAGTGTTTCGGCTGCGGCGATGCGCGGCATGAACCAGGCCGCGACGGCGACGAAGAAGATGCCCGACGCGGCCTCGACGAGCGGGTACTGCGCCGAGATCGGTTCGCGGCAGGTGCGGCAGCGTCCGCGCAGCAGCAGCCACGACAGCACAGGGATGTTGTCGCGCGAGCGGATGGGGCTGTCGCAGCCCGGGCAGGCGCTCGGCGGCGACGCGACCGAGAGCCCGAGGGGCACCCGGTAGGCGACGACGTTGAGGAACGAGCCGATCGCGAGGCCGAAGAGGCCGATGAACGCGATGAGCAGGACGGCGAGCGCGGTATCGATCATCGTGTGCTCCCGTCAGCGTTGAAGGCGGAGCCGACGCTGCCGACCTTGCTGATGCCGTACGTCGTCGAGACGGGCGAAAGGAACTTCGGCGGGGCGGTATATCGCAGCCGGTCGTCGTAGTTGTAGTCCTTGTCGTAACCGGTGTTTCCCGTGGTCGCCACAGGACCGCGGAACTTCTGGGCGATCGCGCCCTTCACGGTGAGTGTTCCTCGGCTGGAGCCGACGTCGTAGTTCTGCACAGTGAAGCTGTGTGCGACCGAGAGGATGGCCGCGCTGATTGTGCGGTTCTTGGCCATTGTGAATCCGTAGGATCTACAGGTAGTTCTGTTGCCGCGCCAGTCGGTGTTCCAACTCGTGCAGGTGTAGGGATTCCAGACGAAGACGGCGGTGTTGCCGACAAGACCGAGAATGTCAGAGCCCGCGTCTTTGTACTTGATATCGCCGGTGACGTAGAGGTAGTTCTCCGAGGCGATAGTCATGGCCCCCGATAGCGTTCCCTTGACAAAGGCGTCGCCGTTGCGACACCCATAGTGTGCAGGGTCCAGCGACGGCACTTTCTCGTCTGCCATGGGATACGCAAGAGAACCCAAAGTCCATCCGGAGCCGCCGGATTTGCAGGTGAAGCCGTCCGGCCATGAGCCATTCCGCGTGTAGTTCTTGTTTGATGACACCGACGGCACGTTCTGCACGTAGACGAGGTTCTCGTCGAGCACGTTGATCTTGGCGCCACCGCTCGAACCGAGCTGGTTCGAGTCTGTGCCGGGTGTTCCGCACTCACTTGGTTTCGTACCGCTCGTTGCCCCGTCGCCCGCTACGCGCGTGAACTTCGTGAATGGTGAGTGGACGGTCATCGTGCCATCGCCGTTCAGCACAATGCTTGTCGGCCCAGTGTAGAGGCACCCGGGCTGGGGGACGTCGTCACCGAGATCGGTTCGGACTTCCTTCTTCATCTCGGAATTGGTCTCTGGCATGCCAATCGTTTGGCCGGACTTGGGCTTGCCGTAGTTGAACCGGGGATTCGAGCAGGAGGCGATGTAGTTCGAGCCGCTTGTTCCGGGGTCTCCCGTGGTCACTTCGCCATTGAACGTGCCGCACAGTCGGAGCGTGTCGTTGGAGTGCATAGGGCCGTTCATCGTGTCGCCGGAGGCGAACTGGATGGTGTCGCAACTCACCGAGCCCTGCCACTGGTATCTCACCGTACAGCTTCGACCACCGAGGTCCGGATCCCGCACTTCGTAGTCGGTGAAGTACAGGAAGTCGATGAAGCCGCTCTGCCGTAGATCCGCCACGACGGTTCGCGTGGAGTCGCCTACCCGGCCCGTAGAGCGAAGACTGAGCACCCCCTTTGCGGAGTACTTTGAGTTGTCGACCTCATAGCGGAAGGTGGCTGCTCCCCCGCTGCCGGGCACCGTTGCCCAGGAGCCGCTTGGCCCCATGCCGAACGCTGGGTTATTGCTGTCGACGGAGACGTTACTTGTCGACGAGAAGTCTGAGACTGGATTGCCGAATTTCGTGTACGTCGAGTCGTTCGCGAGTCGGTTGCGGTACTCCTCGACGCCGGCGTAGGCAGCGGCGAGCGCGGCGTTCCAGTCTTCGTTTGTCTTTGAGCTACGAACTCCGCTCAGCCCGATAGCGACGGCTGTGCTGATCACCATCATGAGCACGACGCCCATGATGATTGCCATGACGAGTGCGGCGCCGCGTTCCTCTTGGGCACGCGTCCGCGTTCGAAGCAGCATTCGGGCTAGTGAGCGTTTCATTCCTGCCTCACATTTCCGAGATTCGGCACGCCGACCACGTTGTCAAGGTCGACTGTGCGCAGATCCGCTCCACCATCTGCTGCCTCGACGCGCATCGTGATCGAGACTGACGTGACTTTCGCGCGTTGGTCGGGCGACAGGGTGCCGTTGGTTCCGCCGGTGATCTTCGTTCCGGCCTCGTCCAGGTAGGTGAAGAGCGGCTTCTCTTCAGAGACGAGTAGGGATCCGCTGAGGTTGCGCGAGGTGGAAGGCGTGCTCGATGGCCAGGTCCAGTATTCTCCGGTTTTCGTGGCCGCCCAGCGCGTTTCGATGAGCTCCCTGTCCGCGTTGATCCAGAACTGCACCTTGACCGGCGTGAGACCCGCTGATGTCGAGTCGAGAATCGAGTACACCGTGAGCGAGTCGGATTTAGCCTCCGGGAACGCCGCGATCAGATCAGTCGTGCTGGCCTGGGTAATTGTCGTTCCGTTGCGGATTACTAAAGACACTTCATTCATCGCGTTTGCGGCCACGCGCGTACTGGCGTCGATCGCTTGACTCTGATTCGACGACCGCGTGATGCTCACGTACATTCCTGCGACGACGGTGAGCAATACGGAGAAGACCAGCATCGACACGAGGAGTTCAGACATGCTGATTCCTTGCTCTTGGTCTCCGGTCCGCTCGAGTCGCGCGCGCAGTTGCGAGATCACGGCGCCACCCTGGGGTCGAGCGTGACCACGTTCGCGGCAGTGTCGATGACTCCTCCGGTGACGATCGTCACGTTGCTCACCGAGATAGTGGACTCGGTCGGCCACCATCCACCAGTCGCGATGGAAAACGACCACGTGCCGTACGGCAGTCCGATCGTGACATCACCGTTTACTGTGCCGAAGTTGTACTTATGCGTCGTCGTGCACACCGGCTCACCGGGGAGTTTCGGCGTCGTCTGTTGTGTCGCGTAGAGTGTGCCGCTTTGCCCCAAAATTGTGACGGCTGCGACGGGCATGTCGACGGTCACACCTCCGCCGGGATCCGCAGCAGCACCCGGCATGCGAGAGCCCGCGAGTGCCGGATCGACCGTCGAGTCAGGTTCCCACGCGCTCGGGTCGACGACTGTGCAGGGCTTCTCCGTTGTCGGGCCGGCGTATGCGCCGAGCAGCGCCTCGTATCCCGACTGCCAGGGGAACAGGTCGTACGAACTCGCTGCAGAGCTGGGGGTGAAAGCGCCATATGTGCTGAGGAAGCTCACATCCCGATTTGACGCGAGCTTGAGAGCAGGAGGTTCAGCCGCGGGGTTTGGTTTTGCGATGGCGTTCACGTTATAAGTCGCGGCCTTGTCATAGGTGAAGGCGACAGCCGAGGACGTCCCTTCCGCGACGGTCGTCGTCGCTTTTGGAGTCGAAGTCGACTGCGTGCTGCTGATACCGCCGCTGACGTTGATGGACACGTCGTACGTTCCTGGTTCGACGTTCAGGATGTAGCTGCACCCGTCGGCGTCTGTTGCGGGAATCGTTTCGGTAATCGTGGTTGCCCCGCCGGACTTGGGTACCGCTTTGACGGTAACGCCGGCGTAGCCGCTGCCGGACCCCTTGGTCACCGAGACGAGGATCGTGCCGGTTGTGGGCTGGTTGATGCGCGAACCGGGGGTGAGAATCGTATCCGCTTGAACGGGGTTGGCTCCTTGAGCTTTTTGCTCGGGCCAACTCACTCGGACGTTGATGCGCTTGTATTGCAGCGAGTCCCCACCACTCGTGCAGCTGACGTCGGCGCCAGAAGAGGAGACCCAGGAGGTGTCGCGAGTGATCGTGTAAGTGGTTCCACCGACCGTCTTCGTCGAGGGGTTGTCGGTGACAGCAAAGACGTCGTCAAATGACCGGACGAGGTCGATTTCTGAAGCGGCTAGGTTCACGGCGGCAGTCCGCTCGCGGTTGTCTCGAGTGAGCGACATGACGTTGGTCATGGTGAAGGCGACGCCAAGTGCGATGATCGCGAATATCATCATCGCGACGATGACTTCGATGAGCGTCATGCCCGATTCGGGTTCGGACTGGCTCTGGAGAATGGCGCGGATGCGGCGCACGGGTATCACCTCCGCTAGGGATCAGAGGGTGAGAACGATATTGGCAGAGGCGGGATGCTGGCACTTCCAGCATCCCGCCACCTACAAGAATCGACTAGCTGCACTTTCCATCAGTCACGCCGTCACCGGCTGTGATGGAGAACCAACCTTCAGAGGCATCCTTACCGTCGCGGTGTGCCTGAAGACAAAAGTCATCGGCATCTGTACTCGAGCCAAACGTCAAGCTCCCAGATTCGGTGTCTTTCGAAAGAGTCAGACCGTACGCCTTCAGAGCGTCAAAATCGCCAGTACCTGTTACGTCACCTGAAGTCGCGTCTCGCGTAACGGTGAACGTCGGAGTCTTTGAGTTTTCGGTGTAGAAGGACGTTACTGCAATCTTTGCGTTGGTCAGGTCAGACTTGACTGCGCTGTCCTTGGCGCTTTCCTGGACCCCGATGTAGATCGGGATCGCGATCGCGGCGAGGACGCCGATGATGATCACGACGACGAGAAGCTCGATCAGGGTGAAGCCCTTTTCTTCCTTCTCCTGAATTGCCTTGTATCGGGCCGCAGCAGCAGCCGTGATGCGAGAGAGCATGGTCGGGTATTCCATTTCTGTGATTTACGGGAAAACTCGGCGGGTTCCGAGTGTCGCTGCGCGACTTCTGGCACTAAGCGTATATTGGGCTTTCGCTCATCGGTTACACACGAAGGGGGGACAAAACGCCCAGTTTCATACCCCAGTAGCGGGGGTAAAACCCCTGTTCATGAGCTTTATTCACGTTTTATTCGATAAGCGAGTAGATGTTGAAGATCGGCAGGTAGAGGGCGACGATCATGCCGCCGACGACGATGCCGAGGAATGCGATCAGGAGCGGCTCGATGAGAGACGTGAGCTGCTCTGTCGTCGTCTTCACTTCTTGGTCATAGAAGTCGGCGATCTTCTCCAGCATGGGCTGCAGAGCGCCGGAGTCCTCGCCCACGGCGACCATCTGGGTCACCATGGCGGGAAACACTGGCTCCTCGCTCAGCGGGCCGGCAATCGACTTACCGGTGCGGACGGAGTCGGCGACCTTGACCAACGCTTTCTCGATCACCCAATTGCCGGAGGTCTCCCCCACGATCGCGAGCGATTGCAGAATGGGCACGCCCGCGCCGATCATGTCAGCGAAGTTGCGGGAGAACCGCGCGATCGCGAGTTTGACGTTCAACATCCCGAATACGGGCATCTTGAGCTTGAGCGGGTCGACCTTCTGCCGCACCGACTCGGTGTTTTTGTTCTGCTTCCACCAGATGGCGGTGACGACCGCGACGATGATGATCAGCGGCCCTGCCCAGATCATGTTCTGCGACAGGATCACGAGGAACTGGGTCGGCAGCGGGAGCGTGCCCCCCATGCCCTCATACATGTCCTTGAACACGGGCACGATGAATATCAGCATGCCGGCGACTGCGAGGATCACCATGACGACGACCACGATCGGATAGGTCATGGCGGACTTAATGCTGTTGCGGAGCTCGACTTCCTTCTCGAAGTTCGTCGCCACGGTGTTGAGGGCGTTGTCGAGGAAGCCGCCGGTCTCGCCCGCGCGCACCATGTTGATCATGATGGGCGGGAAGTCCTGAGGGAACTTCTTCATGGAGTCCGACAGCGATGAGCCGGCTTCTACATCGTCGCGGACCGTGACGAGAATCTTCGCGAGCGGCTTCGACTCGGTCTGCTCGGCGAGGATGCTGAGCGTGCGCAGCAGCGACAGTCCGGCGCTCGTCATGGTCGACATCTGCCGGCTCATGATCGCGAGGTCCTTGAGGGTCACGCCCTTCGAGAGTCCGGGAATCGAGATCTCCCGATTAAGGCCCGTCGCCTCCGGAGCCGCGGCGATCTCGACGGGCGAGAGGCCCAGCATTCGCATCTTCGAGGCGACGGCGGCCTCGCCCGAGGCATCCATCTTGCCCTTGACGATCTTGCCGGCCTCGTTGCGGCCCTTGTAGGTATATCCGGTGATGGTGGGCATCAGCGCCTCCGCTCAGAGTAGCTATCTCCAAAGCTGGGTCCAGAAGCCTGCAGGGCGCGTGCCTTGTCTTCGGTGGGCGACGGAGCGCCGTACAGGAGGGAGCGGAAGCCCGCCTGGTCGTGCGCCTTCTTCTCGGCGTCCTTCACCGTGATCGTGCCCGCGTTGACGAGCTGTGCGAGGTGCTGGTCCATCGTGTGCATGCCGAGGTCCTTGCCCGCCTGCATGGACGAGAGGATCTGGTGCGTCTTGCCTTCGCGGATGAGGTTGGAGAGCGCCGGCGTCATGACGAGCACCTCGGTCGCGACCGCCCGGCCCTTGCCGCTCGCGCGCGGCACGAGGGTTTGACAAACGACGCCCTGTAGTGTCGCGGCCAGCTGCGTGCGCACCTGCCCCTGCTGGTGCGGCGGGAACACGTCGATGACGCGGTCGATCGTCTGCGCCGCATCCTGCGTGTGCAGGGTCGCGAAGACGAGGTGGCCGGTCTCGGCGGCGGTGAGGGCGACAGAGATCGTCTCGAGGTCGCGCATCTCGCCGATGAGGATGACGTCGGGGTCCTGGCGAAGGACGTGCTTGAGCGCGTTGGCGAAGCTGTGGGTGTCTTCGCCGACCTCGCGCTGGTTCACGATCGACTTCTGGTTGCGGTGCATGAACTCGATCGGGTCCTCGACCGTGACGATGTGGTCGGCCCGCTGCTTGTTGACGAGGTCGATGAGGCCGGCGAGCGTCGTCGACTTGCCGGAGCCGGTCGGGCCGGTGACGAGCACGAGACCGCGCGGCAGCGTCGAGAAGCGCTCGACCGACTCGGGCACGCCGAGGTCGCGCAGCGACTTGATCTCGGTGGGGATGAGGCGGAAGGCCGCGCCGATGAGGCCACGCTGCTGGTAGTAGTTGACGCGGAAGCGGCTCGACTCGTCGAGCGGGTGCGCGAAGTCGAGTTCGAGCGTGTCGTTGAACAGCGCCGACTGGCGCTCGTTGAGGATCTGCCGGAGCTCCCGCGTGATCGTCGGCACGCTCCACGGGCGTGCGCCCTCGATCGGCTGCAGTCCGCCGTTGATGCGGAGCATGGGTGGCGCGTCGGCCGTGAGGTGCAGGTCGGACGCGCCGAGGCGCACGACCTCGCGCAGCGCTTCGTCGAGGGTGAAGTTGCGGGTCTCGACCGGTGCGGAGACGAGACCATACGAGGGCGTGCCGGCGCGCGAAACCGGGTACGGCGTCGTCGCCGGCTCGGTCGCGCTCATCGGCGGAGCGACCGAGACCGCGGGCGGCTCGGTCGGCGCGCTCGCAGGCATGTTGAGCGCCGTCGGGCCGCCCGGTGTGTTCGCCCCGTCGAGCGGCACGCCGAAGGTTGCCTGCGCCTCGCGCTCGGCGGCGAGCTCGCGGCGGGAGCGGAAGCGCTCGCCGCGGGTGGGCGCGGCGGCATCCGATCCGCTGTCGACTCCCTGCGTTCGCAGGATCTCGTCGAAACTCGGCGCCTCGCCGTCTACGACCGGAATCTCGTAAATGGGCCGTTCGTCTACCACATGCGCTCCCTCGTGTCGTGTGTGGTGAATAGGCTGCGGGGTTCATCGCAGCAATGCGGGTTCAGGTATCGGATGCGGCTACACGACGACCCTCAGGATCTCTTCGAGGGACGTGAGCCCCATGGTCGCCTTCGCCCAGCCGTCGTCGCGCAGCGTGAGCATGCCCTCTGCCTGGGCGGCGCGCGTGATGTCGGCGCTCGAGGCGTGCTCGACGGTGAGGCGTTCGAGCTGCTCGGTGACGCTCATGACCTCGTGCAGGGCGATGCGTCCGCGGTAGCCGGTCTTGGAGCACCGCTGGCAGCCGACCGGTCCGAAGAGCACGGGAGTGTTGCCGTCGGCGTCGGTGCCGGGGAAGCGCATGCGCTTGAGCTCGCGGTGCGTGTATTCGACGGGCTGCTTGCAGTGGTCGCAGAGGCGGCGCGCGAGGCGCTGGGCGACGACGCAGTCGAGCGCGGAGCCGACGAGGAACGGCTCGATGCCCATCTCGGTGAGGCGGACGACGGCGCTCGGGGCGTCGTTCGTGTGCAGCGTCGAGAGCACGAGGTGGCCGGTGAGGGCGGCCTCGACGGCGATCTGCGCCGTCTCGTGGTCGCGGATCTCACCGATAAGCACGACGTCGGGGTCTGAGCGGAGGATCGAGCGCAGGGCGCCGGCGAACGTAAGTCCGGCCTTGGGGTTCACTTGCACCTGGTTGACGCCGGCCATGCGGTACTCGACGGGGTCCTCGACAGTGATGACGTTGATCTCGGGGCGGGAGATGGTGCCGAGGGTCGTGTAGAGAGTCGTCGACTTTCCGGAGCCCGTCGGGCCGGTGACGAGGATCATGCCGTACGGCTTCGAGAACGAGGTGCTGAAGGTCTCGAGGTTGGTGTCGAGCATGTTGAGGTCGCGCAGGGACAGGCTCGTGTTCGAGTTGTCGAGGATGCGCATGACGACTTTCTCGCCCCACACCGTCGGCAGCGTCGCGACGCGCAAGTCGATGGCGCGGCCGCCGTGGCTCACCGACATGCGGCCGTCCTGCGGGCGACGCCGTTCGGCGATGTCGATCTCGCTCATGATCTTGAGGCGGGAGATGACGCCGTTCTGGATGCTCTTGGGGGCGCCCTGCATCTCATGCAGCACGCCGTCGATGCGGTAGCGGACGCGCAGCTCGTGCTCGGCCGGCTCGATGTGGATGTCGGAGGCGTTGTCTTGGATGGCCTGCGATACGAGCAGGTTCACGAACCGCACGATAGGCGCTTCGTCGTCGGAGGCCTCGCTCACCGACATCTCGGCAGGCCCGGCCTCCTCTTCGAGGGTGCTTGTCAGGTCGCTGAGCTCGTCGTCGGCGCGCAAGAAGCGATCCATGGCGCTGCGCAGGTCGCTCGACTCGGCGATGACGGGCTGCACGGGCATGCCGGTCGCGGCGCGTACGTCGTCGAGGGCGATGACGTTGTTCGGGTCGGCGACTGCGACGCGCAGCTTGCCTTCGATGACGGCGATCGGGAGCAGCTCGTAGCGGCGGCAGATCGTGGAGGGGACGAGGGCGACCGCCGTGCGCTCCACCGGGTACTCGAGCAGCTCGACGAACGGCATGCCGCGCTGTGACGCGCGGGCGCGCGCGAGCTGCCCCTCGGTGACAAGTCCGTCCTGCACGTAGCGCTGCAGCGTCGGCTCGTCATCGATCTGACTGCGCGTATTGATGCGATCCACGTGCTCGATGGGGAGCGCGCCGTGCATGATGAGGATCTCAACGATCGACGGCATGGCGCTCCTCAGGGGACGAGGTGGCCGCAGTGGGGTTCAGGCGCGGCCGCGCGCCGAGATTCGGGTTTTCCCGGCGCGTCGCTCAGACTATCGAGCCATCGCTGGTATGGGATAGTCCCGCGTGAGGGGGTCACTTGCTCGGGTGACACCCGAGCCGGTCACTCCCCTGTGCCGCTCCCGGCGGTGTCGGGCCAGAGGATCGCGACGATGTCGGGCGTGTAGTTCGCGGGCGCGTAGTTCACCCAGCTCGTCGCGAGCCAGACGCCGTCGCGGATGAAGTGGGATTCGCCGTAGCGGTTGCCGGCCTGCGTGAACGCGACGAGGCAGCGGGTGCCGCCCGATTCGTCTTCGCAGCGGTAGCCGAGGGTGCCCATGCGGTCGATGACGCTCTTCACCGTGTCGGCATCCAGCCGCACGATGCTCGTCGTGAGCCCGAAGTCGCCCGCGTAGCCCCAGCTGCAGTTGAGCGGCTTGTGGGACTCGATCACGGCGCGGAGCTCGTCGTCCTTCGTGCCGACGCTGCCCTGGACGGACGGGTCGTTGAGCGGCATCCCGGTCGCCTGCAGCTTCTGCAGCATCTCGGGAGAGTAGATCTTCTCGCACGAGGTCGGGTTCGGTCCCGTGAGCTCGGCCGGCGGCTGGTTCTTCGGCAGCGGGCGTTGGGCTTTCGCCGGCCGCGTCGTGTGCGTAGGGGCCGAGGGCGCATCGTCAGCCTTGGACGCGGAGACGAGGCCGGAGACAAGCATTCCGCTCGCGAACACGAGAACGGCGATCACCACAGTCGCCACAATGAACCATACGCGTGAGGACTTGCGTCCTTCGCCCGTGCTGCTCATCCGCTCTCCCTGTGATTTGGCCGGCCTGGAACGATCGTACACGCCGAGGCGCACGGGCACGGACCGCCAGAGACGACGAGGGCCCCGATGATCCGTGTGGATCATCGGAGCCCTCGTTCAGCAGTCAGCCTTAGCTGTACGTGCCCGGATTGAAGTCGTCGCTCGAGAAGCTGTCGAAGTCGACGAACGACAGGTCGGACTCGCTGAAGGCGCCGTCATCCGCGAAGATGCGGTTCGGGTAGCGCTCAGCCTTCGCCTCTTCGGTCGCCTCGACGGCGACGTTGCGGTACTTGCCGAGGCCCGTACCGGCGGGGATGAGCTTACCGATGATGACGTTCTCCTTGAGACCGACGAGCGGGTCGCGCTTGCCCTCCATGGCGGCCTGCGTGAGCACGCGGGTCGTCTCCTGGAAGGACGCGGCCGACAGCCACGACTCGGTCGCGAGCGAAGCCTTGGTGATACCCATGACTTCCTGACGAGCGGATGCCGTGCGCTTGCCCTCTGCGAGAGCGGCGCGGTTCAGCTCGTTGTAGCGCGAACGGTCGACAAGCTCACCGGGCAGGAGCTCCGTGTCGCCGTGGTCGACCACGGTGACCTTGCGGAGCATCTGGCGCACGATGACCTCGATGTGCTTGTCGTGGATCGGCACACCCTGCGAACGGTACACGCCCTGCACGCCGCCGACGAGGTGCTTCTGGACCTCGCGGACGCCCTGCACGCGCAGGACTTCCTTCGGGTCGATCGCACCGACGTGGAGCGGCTGGCCGAGCTCGACGTGCTGGCCGTCCTCGATGAGAAGCGTCGCGCGCTTCAGCACCGGGTAGACGACCGGCTCGTCGCCGTTGTCGGGGGTGAGGATGATCTTGCGGCTCTTGTCGGTCTCCTCGATCGTGACGCGGCCGGCGGCCTCGGCGATCGGGGTCGCACCCTTCGGGGTACGAGCCTCGAAGAGCTCCTGCACGCGGGGAAGACCCTGCGTGATGTCATCCGCCGACGCGGAACCACCGGTGTGGAACGTACGCATCGTGAGCTGCGTTCCGGGCTCACCGATCGACTGGGCCGCGATGATGCCGACGGCCTCTCCGATGTCGACGAGCTTTCCGGTCGCGAGCGAGCGGCCGTAGCAGGCGGCGCACACGCCGACGCCCGACTCACAGGTCAGCACCGAGCGAACCTTGATGGTCTCCACGCCCGCCTCGACCAGCTGGTCGATGAGCACGTCGCCCACGTCGGATCCTGCTTCGGCGACGACCGTGCCGTTCGCGTCGACGGCATCCGTCGCGAGCGAGCGAGCGAACACCGAGTTCTCGACGTTCGCGTCGCGCACCAGGGTGCCCTGCGAGTCGAACGCGGCGATCGGCAGCTCGAGGCCGCGCGAGGTGCCACAGTCCTTCTCGCGGATGATGACATCCTGCGAGACGTCGACGAGACGACGGGTCAGGTAACCCGAGTCGGCCGTACGGAGAGCCGTGTCGGCCAGACCCTTACGAGCACCGTGCGTCGCGATGAAGTACTCGGCGACCGACAGTCCCTCGCGGTAGCTCGAGATGATCGGACGCGGGATGATGCCACCCTTCGGGTCGTTCACCAGTCCACGCATACCCGCGATGTTGCGGATCTGCAACCAGTTACCACGAGCACCCGACGACACCATGCGGTTGATGGTGTTGTCAGCCGGGAAGCCCTCGCGCATCGCCTGGGCGACCTCGTCGGTGGCCTCGGTCCAGATCTTGATGAGCTCCTGGCGACGCTCGGCGTCGGTCGTGAGACCCTTGTCGAACTGGCCCTGAACCTTCGCGGCCTGCTTCTCGTACTTGGCGACGATGTCCTTCTTCGACGCCGGCGTGAGGATGTCGCTCAGCGCGACGGTCACACCCGAGCGGGTCGCCCAGTGGAAGCCGGCGTCCTTGATGTTGTCAAGGGTCGTCGCGGTGTCCGTCTTCGAGTAGCGCTCGGCCAGGTCGTTGACGATCTGGCTCAGCTTGCCCTTGTCGGCGACCTCGTTCACGAACGGGTAGTCGGCCGGCAGCGCCTCGTTGAAGATCGCGCGACCGAGGGTGGTCTCGAACAGGAACGGCTTGCCCTGCTCGAAGCCCTCGGGCTCCTCGCCCGCACGGAAGTGCAGGTTGTCGAGGCGGAGGCGGACCTTCGCGTTGAGGTGCAGCGTGTGCTGGTCCATCGCGAGGATGGCCTCGGCGACGCTCGAGAAGGCGCGGCCCTCTCCGACAGCACCCTCGGTGAGAGTCGTCAGGTGGTGCAGACCGATGATCATGTCCTGCGAGGGCAGGGTCACCGGGCGGCCGTCCGACGGCTTGAGGATGTTGTTCGAGGCGAGCATGAGGATGCGAGCCTCGGCCTGAGCCTCGACCGACAGCGGAAGGTGCACGGCCATCTGGTCACCGTCGAAGTCAGCGTTGAAGGCGGCACACACGAGCGGGTGGAGCTGGATGGCCTTACCCTCGACCAGCTGAGGCTCGAAGGCCTGGATGCCGAGACGGTGCAGCGTCGGAGCGCGGTTCAGCAGAACCGGGCGCTCGCGGATGATCTCCTCGAGCACGTCCCACACCTCGGGGCGTGCACGCTCGACCATGCGCTTCGCGGCCTTGATGTTCTGAGCGTGGCTCAAGTCGATCAGGCGCTTGATGACGAACGGCTTGAACAGCTCGAGCGCCATCTGCTTCGGCAGACCACACTGGTGCAGCTTGAGCTGCGGGCCGACGACGATGACCGAACGGCCCGAGTAGTCGACGCGCTTTCCGAGCAGATTCTGACGGAAGCGACCCTGCTTTCCCTTGAGCATGTCGCTCAGGGACTTCAGCGCACGGTTTCCGGTGCCCGTGACGGGACGGCCGCGGCGGCCGTTGTCGAAAAGCGCGTCAACCGCTTCCTGCAGCATCCGCTTCTCGTTGTTGACGATGATCTCGGGGGCGCCGAGGTCGAGCAGACGACGAAGTCGGTTGTTGCGGTTGATGACACGGCGGTACAGGTCGTTGAGGTCGCTCGTCGCGAAGCGGCCACCGTCGAGCTGAACCATCGGGCGCAGCTCCGGCGGGATCACGGGGACGACGTCGAGAACCATCGCGGCCGGCGAGGTGCCGGTCTGCAGGAACGCGTTGACGACCTTGAGGCGCTTGATGGCGCGGATCTTCTTCTGACCCTTGCCCTCGGCGATCTGCAGGTGCAGAGCCTCGGCCTCGGCAGCCAGGTCGAAGCTCGCGAGGCGCTTCTGCACCGACTCGGCGCCCATGTACGCCTCGAAGTACAGGCCGTAGCGGTCCTGCAGCTCGTGGAACACGGCGTCCTCGGGCTTGAGCTCGCCGACCTTGAGGTTGCGGAAGTCCTCCCACACGCGCTCGAGCTGAGCGATCTGCTCGTCGAAGCCCTTGCGGATCTGGGTCATTTCCTTCTCAGCGGCGTCCTTGGTGCGACGCTTCTGGTCGGCCTTGGCACCCTCGTCCTCCAGAGCGGCGAGGTCATCCTCGAGCTTCTTCAGACGGTCGGCGATGCGCGCGTCGCGCTGCTCGCTGAGCGTCTTCAGCTCGAGGCGGAGCTCGTTCTCGAGACCGGGCATGTCGGCGTGACGAGCTTCCTCGTCGACGCTGATGACCATGTACGCGGCGAAGTAGATGACCTTCTCGAGGTCCTTCGGCGCCATGTCGAGCAGGTACCCGAGACGCGACGGCACGCCCTTGAAGTACCAGATGTGGGTGACGGGAGCTGCGAGCTCGATGTGGCCCATGCGCTCGCGGCGCACCGAGGACTTCGTGACCTCGACACCACAGCGCTCACACACGATGCCCTTGAAGCGCACGCGCTTGTACTTACCGCACGAGCACTCCCAGTCGCGGCTGGGTCCGAAGATCTGCTCACCGAACAGACCGTCCTTCTCCGGCTTCAGCGTGCGGTAGTTGATGGTCTCGGGCTTCTTGACCTCACCGTATGACCAACGACGGATGTCATCGGCGGTCGCCAGGCCAATGCGAAGCTCGTCAAATGTTGTTGCGTCGAGCAATTTCTCTCCTGAAATTCTCTGTGAGTTGTCTACAGTGGCCAGGCGTTAGATCTCGTCGATCGACGAGGACTCGAACCTGGAGGAAATGTTGATGCCCAGCTCCTCGGCGGCGCGGAACGCGTCGTCGTCGGTGTCGCGCAGGCTGACCGCCGTGCCGTCGGCCGAGAGCACCTCGACGTTCAGGCAGAGCGACTGCATCTCCTTCATCAGAACCTTGAAGCTCTCGGGGATGCCGGGCTCCTGGATGTTCTCGCCCTTGACGATCGACTCGTACACCTTGACGCGGCCGAGGATGTCGTCGGACTTGATCGTGAGGAGCTCCTGCAGCGCGTACGCGGCACCGTAGGCCTCGAGGGCCCACACCTCCATCTCACCGAAGCGCTGTCCACCGAACTGTGCCTTACCACCGAGCGGCTGCTGGGTGATCATCGAGTACGGTCCGGTCGAACGGGCGTGGATCTTGTCGTCGACGAGGTGGTGCAGCTTCAGGATGTACATATAGCCGACGGACACCGGGTCGGGGAACGGCTCGCCGGAGCGGCCGTCGAACAGCCGCGTCTTGCCCGACGAGTTGATCAGGCGCTCGCCATCGCGGTTCGGAAGCGTCGAGTCGAGAAGACCGGCGATCTCCTGCTCCTCGGCACCGTCGAAGACCGGGGTCGCGACCTTGGTGCCGGGAGCGCCCTCGCGGGTCTCGGCCGGCAGGTGCTTCGCCCACTCCGGGTTGCCCTCGACCTTCCAGCCCTGGGCTGCGATCCAGCCGAGGTGGGTCTCGAGGACCTGGCCGAAGTTCATGCGGCCCGGGATGCCGAGGGGGTTGAGAATGATGTCGACCGGAGTTCCGTCGGCGAGGAACGGCATGTCCTCGACCGGCAGGATCTTCGAGATGACGCCCTTGTTGCCGTGACGGCCGGCGAGCTTGTCACCCTCGGTGATCTTGCGCTTCTGGGCGATGTAGACAACGACGCGGCGGTTGACGCCCGAGCCGAGCTCGTCGTCGCCCTCTTCGGCGTTGAACTCCTTGACGGCGATGACCGTGCCGTTCTCACCGTGCGGAACCTTGAGGCTCGTGTCGCGCACCTCGCGGCTCTTCTCGTTGAAGATCGCGCGAAGCAGGCGCTCCTCAGCGCTCAGCTCGGTCTCGCCCTTCGGGGTGACCTTGCCGACGAGGATGTCGCCGGGGCGAACCTCGGCGCCGATGCGGATGACGCCGCGCTCGTCGAGGTCCTTCAGCAGGTCGGGGCTGACGTTGGGGAGGTCACGGGTGATCTCCTCCTTGCCGAGCTTCGTGTCGCGGGCGTCGACCTCGTACTCCTCGATGTGGATCGAGCTGAGCGTGTCATCCTTCACGATGTTCTGGCTCAGGATGATCGCGTCCTCGAAGTTGAGGCCCTCCCACGGCATGAACGCCACGAGCAGGTTCTTGCCGAGCGCGAGCTCACCGTTCTGCGTGGACGGACCGTCGGCGATGACCTCGCCGGCCTCGACCCGCTCACCCTCGTTGACGATGACGCGGTGGTTGTAGCTGTTGCCCTGGTTGGAGCGCACGAACTTGTCGAGGTAGTAGGTCTTCGTGCCGCCCTCGTCGAGCTGCAGCGTGACGGCGTCGGCCGAGACCTCGGTGACGACACCGGCCTCGGTCGCGGTGACGACTTCACCGGCGTCGATGGCCGTGTAGCCCTCCATACCGGTTCCGACGTACGGCGAGTCGCTGCGGAGCAGCGGCACAGCCTGGCGCTGCATGTTCGCACCCATGAGGGCGCGGTTCGCGTCGTCGTGCTCGAGGAACGGGATGAGCGAGGTGCCCACCGAGACCATCTGGCGCGGGGAGACGTCGATGTAGGCGATCTCCTCGACGGGGACGAGGTCGACCTCGCCGTCTTCCTTACGAGCCAGCACGCGGTCGTCCCGGAAGGTGTTGTCGTCGTTGAGCACGGCGTTCGCCTGCGCGACGATGTAGTCCTCTTCTTCCATGGCCGTGAGGTAATCGATCTGGTCGGTCACCTTGCCGTCAACGATGCGGCGGTACGGCGTCTCGATGAAGCCGAACGCGTTGATGCGCGCGAAGGTCGCGAGCGAGCCGATGAGGCCGATGTTCGGGCCTTCAGGGGTCTCGATCGGGCACATGCGGCCGTAGTGCGAGGGGTGCACGTCGCGCACCTCGACGCCTGCGCGCTCACGCGACAGACCACCGGGGCCGAGCGCCGAGAGGCGGCGCTTGTGGGTCAGACCCGCGAGCGGGTTGTTCTGGTCCATGAACTGCGACAGCTGGCTCGTTCCGAAGAACTCCTTGATCGCGGCGACGACGGGTCGCACGTTGATCAGGGTCTGCGGGGTGATGGCCTCGATGTCCTGCGTGGTCATGCGCTCGCGGACGACGCGCTCCATGCGGGACAGACCGGTGCGGACCTGGTTCTGGATGAGCTCGCCGACGGCGCGGATGCGACGGTTGCCGAAGTTGTCGATGTCGTCGACGTCGAGGCGGATCTCGGCCGGCTTGCCGTTGCGCGTGCCGGTGTAGGAGGTCTCACCGGCGTGCAGGCGGACGAGGTACTTGATCGTCGCGACGATGTCGTCGACGGTCAGCACCGAGTCGCTCAGCGGGGCCTCGAGACCGAGCTTCGTGTTGATCTTGTAGCGACCGACCTTCGCGAGGTCGTAGCGCTTCGGGTTGAAGTAGAAGTTGTCGAGAAGCGCACGAGCGGCTTCTGCGGCGACCTGCTCGCCCGGACGCAGCTTGCGGTAGATGTCGCGGAGGGCGTCTTCCTTCGTGAGGATCGGGTCCTTCTCGAGCGTCGAGGCGATCGAGTCGTAGCCGGCGAACTCGTCGAGGATCTGCTCGCTCGTGAGGCCGAGGGCCTTGAGGAACACGGTCACCGACTGCTTGCGCTTGCGGTCGACGCGAACGCCGACCTGGTCGCGCTTGTCGATCTCGAACTCGAGCCATGCGCCGCGGCTCGGGATGATGCGCGCCGAGAACACGTCTTTGTCGCTCGTCTTCTCGGGCGTGCGCTCGAAGTACACGCCGGGGCTGCGGACGAGCTGCGACACGACGACACGCTCGGTGCCGTTGATGATGAACGTGCCCTTCGCGGTCATGAGCGGGAAGTCGCCCATGAAGACGGTCTGGGTCTTGATCTCACCCGTGAGGTGGTTCATGAACTCGGCCTCGACGTAGAGCGGGGCCGCGTAGGTCTTGCCGCGCTCCTTGCACTCCTCGATGGAGTACTTCTCGGGCTCGAGGTACGGATTCGCGAACGAGAGCTGCATGGTCTCGCCCAGGTCCTCGATCGGCGAGATCTCTTCGAAGATCTCCTCGAGTCCGGACGCGGACGGCAGGTCCCTGCGCTCGGATGCGGCCGCCTCGGCGACGCGCTCCTTCCAGTGCTCGTTTCCGACGAGCCAGTCAAAGCTCTCCGTCTGAAGTGCCAGAAGATCCGGGACGGTCAGCGTGTCACTGATCTTGGCGAATGAAGGCCGATGTGCGTTACGGCCGTTCTTGTATGTGGTTGTGGTTGCGTTGCGCGCAGCAGCCAAGGGATATAACCTCCGTGGGCCCCGTCGGGCCTAGTTACTGTTAGTAATGGAGTACTCGCCTCACGCCATGTTTATTAGTGCCCTGCGCGAAGCAGATGCACGTTGGCCGACCGCAATATGAAGGCATGGTAGAACGTCAGGGAGCGCAAAGATCAAGTGTATGTCTTTTGACGCGCCGTGTCCACTGCGGTTCTTGACGATCGGCACTCTCTCAGGTATAACGTGCGTTTCAGAGGCGACTCTCCAGTAGTCGCGGGAGCGAGACGACCATGTCGACGATGACGGTGGCTCTGCACAGCATCTCGGGAACTCGCGCGGCGGTCGGCGCCGCGGGCTCGCACACGCTCGTCGTCGACCGCCCGCCCGACGTCGCGGGCGGCCTCGGCCTCGGCTTCAACGGAGGCCAGCTGCTTGCCCTGGCGATCGGCGGCTGCCTCTGCAACGACGTCCAGTATGCGGCGCACGACATGGGCGTCGTCATCGACGACCTCCACGTCGAGGTCGAGCTGACTCTCGAGGGCCAGCCGGCGCGCGTGACCGGCGTGAACGTCACCGTCGAGGCGCAGGCCACCGACGGCTCCCCCGTGGACGAGGTCATCAGACGAGCGAAGGCGGCATCTACCGTGGGCAACTCCGTCGCGTCGGGGTTCCCGGTGCAGGTTTCAGCCGTGCCCGCTGGCCGGTGAGGTGACGACGGTCAACGGTCCCTCGTCCGGCGTCGGCACTTCGAAGCCGTCGAAGTAGGCGGCGGCGACCTCGGCGCTCAGCATGACGTCGTTGGGCCCCTCGCCGCGACGGTTGCGAACCCGTTGGAGGGCGACCTCGCGTGGAGTGTCGAAGTAGATGGTCTCGGGCACGATGCCGAGCGGAGCGAGCAGCGCTCGATAGTCGTCGCGCACGGCCTTCGCGGCGAACGAGTAGTCGAGGACGACGTCGCGGCCGATCGCAATCAGCGCGAGCAGCCGCGCGCGCAGCTCGACGTCGATCTCCTGCGCCACGGCCGCGGGAATCGGGTGCGAACGCCACGGGCCCCGGTTCCACGCCTCCTCGTCGACCGAAAGCCGCTCGAAGCCCTCGTCCGCGACGAGGCGACTCGCGACCGTCGTCTTCCCCGCTCCGGCGGGGCCGCACATGAACACGACGCGACTCACGCGCCGATCATAGAGGCGAGGGCGAACCGCTCGCCATAGCTCTTTTTATGGTCGCGTTCGGCTATGCGTGCCGGAACGCGACTTGCTGCCCGGGCCGCAGCTGCGCGAACGCGTCGAGGTCTGCGTCCCGCACGACGCCGATGACGGGGTAGCCGCCCGTGACGGGGTGGTCGGCGAGCAGCACCGTCGGCAGCCCGGACGGCGGCACCTGAATCGCGCCCGCGAACATTCCCTCACTCGGCAGCTCATCGTCTCGCTCGCGCTCGAGCGGCGGCCCGAGCAGGCGCGCACCGATGCGGTTCGATTCGGGCGAGAGCTCCCACGGGGAGGTGAAGAAGCGATCGACGGATGCCGCGGTGAACCAGTCCTGCCGCGGTCCCGCGTGCACGCCCACCTCGACCCGACCGTCGCCAGGGGGTCCCCACGGGGCGATCTCGAGCGTCGGCACGCCGTCCGCCGGCGGCTTCCCGATGGGCAGCTCGTCGCCGTCCGTGATCACCGCCGGCCCGATCCCCGCGAGGGTGTCGCGCGAGCGCGAGCCGAGCACCGGCGGGGCGGCGAATCCGCCGCGCACCGACAGGTAGCTGCGCAGCCCGCGCTCGGCGACGCCGATGCTCAGCGACTGGCCGGCGAGCGCACGCGTCGGTGCGTGCGGGTCGACCGGCTCGCCGTCGAGACGCAGCGGCGCCCATGCCCCGGTCACGACGAACCAGCACTCGTCGCTGAAGACCGCCTCGAAGCCGCCCACCGTGATCTCGAGCGCGGCGGCGCCCTCGCGGTTCCCGAGCAGGCGATTGCCCAGTCGAAGCGCTCCGCGATCGAGGGCGCCCGCATGAGGGACGCCGATGTGCGCGTACCCGGGCCGGCCGAGGTCCTGCACCGTCGTCAGCGGCCCGGCGGTCGTGATGAGGAGGGAGATCACGACGCCTCCCGGAATCGAACCGTGACGCCAGGCTCCAGGAGCGCCGGGGGCTCGGCTTCCGCGTCCCACAGCACGGCGTCCGTGCGACCGATGAGCTGCCAGCCGCCCGGTGATTCGCGCGGGTAGATCCCGGTGAACTCCCCCGCGAGGCCGACCGACCCGGCCGGCACGCGCGTCCTCGGCGACGTGCGCCGCGGCACGCGCAGCCGCTCGTCGCTGCAGACGAGGTACCCGAACCCGGGTGCGAAGCCGCCGAAGGCGACCTCCCACCGGGCACCCGTGTGGGCTTCAACGACCTCGCGCTCCGACAGCCCCGTGAGCCGTGCGACCTCCGCGAGGTCCTCGCCGTCGTACTGCACCTCGATCTCGACCGGCTCCAGGGGGCCGCCCTCGTCGGCGGCAACAGGTGTCGCCTCCCGCAGCCAGGTCGCGATACGGTCAGCTTGCCGCGGCTCCGCAATGGTGACGAGGATCGTGCGCGCCGCCGGCACGATGTCGACGACCGCGTCCGGACGTTCGCTGAGGCCGCGGTGCAGTGCCATGACCTCGGCGAGGCTTTCGCACTCGACGAGCAGCGCGAGATCGCCGACCCGGCGGATGCTGTGACTCATGCGCGCGCCTCGACGCTCACGCCGGCGGCATCCAGCTCGCGCCTCACCGCACGCGCCATCTCGACGGCGCCCGGGCTGTCGCCGTGCACGCACAGCGAATCGACCTCGAGCCGCAGCAGCGTGCCGTCGACCGCGGTGACGGCGCCGTCGGTGACGATGCGGACGGCGCGCAGCGCGACCGAGCCGCCCGCGAGGAGCGCGTCGGGTCGGCTGCGGGGAACGAGCGAGCCGTCGGCGAGGTAGTTGCGATCGACGAAGGCCTCGCGCAGAAAACGCAGTCCGGCGGCGGCAGCCGCGTCGGCCACGTGCGAGCCCGGCAGCCCCATGAGCGGGAGCGCCGGGTCGAAGCCGGAGACGGCGGCGGCGACCACGTCGGCGCGGTCGCGATCACGGGCGATGCGGTTGTACAGGGCGCCGTGCGGCTTCACGTAGCGGACGCGCGTGCCGGCTGCTTCAGCGGCCTCGGCGAGCGCCTCGAGCTGCTCGCGGATCTGCGCCTCGAGCACGCCGTCGTCGACTTCGAGGTCGGTGCGCCCGAAGTTCTCCCTGTCGGCGTAGGACACGTGGGCGCCGACGGCGACGACGTGCTGAACGGCGCGTTCACACGAGACTTGCATCGTGGCGGCATCCCCCGCGTGGAATCCGCACGCGACGTTCGCGCTCGTGATGAGCGGGAACATGGCGGCATCGTCGGCCGTCGGCTGTCCGTCGACGGTCTCGCCCAGGTCGCAGTTGAGGTCGATGCGCACGTTTCTAGGCTAGTCGTGTGCGGCGCGAGCTGACCTGAACGATTTCCAACAACGAGTGGCACACTCCGCGCCACCTTTCACGCGCCGCCGCGCCACCGCGGCATCACCGCCGTAGACTTCCCGTATGAGCGAGCTTCCGTCGATCGTGCTGAAGCACAGCGGCCTTTCCGCGGTGATCGAGCCGGACCGCTTCGTGCCCGGCGCGTTCCAGCTCGTCGTCGACGGCACGCCGCAGTCGCATGTGAGCCTCGATGACCCGAGCGAGCTGTTCTTCGAGTACGTGCAGCGCATCGGCCACGTCGTCGACCTCGTGCGCGACCCCGGCGCGCCGATCACGGCTGTGCATCTCGGGGCCGGCGCCCTCACGCTGCCGCGCTACGTCGAGGCGACCCGACCGGGCTCCCGTCAGCAGGTGATCGAGCTCGAGCAGGAGCTCGTCGACTTCGTGCGCGAGAACCTGCCGTGGTCGAAGCGCGCGCAGATCCGGGTGCGCTACGGCGACGCCCGCGAGGTGCTCGGCCGCCTGCCCGCGGGGCTGCGCGGCACGACCGACCTCGTCATCTCCGACATCTTCAGCGGCGCGCGCACGCCCGCACACGTCACGAGCGCGGAGTTCTACCGCGAGGTTGGCGCGCTGCTCGCGGCCGACGGCATCCTCGCCGTCAACGTGGCCGACGGGCCCGGACTCGCGTTCGCGCGCAGCCAGGCGGCGACGTTGCAGTCCGTTTTCAGCGAGGTCGCCGCGTTCGCCGAGACGCAGATCCTCAAGGGTCGCCGCTTCGGCAACATCGTGCTCGTCGCCTCGAACAGCGTGCTGCCGCTCGACTTCGTGCCGCGGCTGCTCGCGGGCGGTCCGCATCCGGCGAAGGTCGTCGCGGGGGACGAGCTGCGCGGCTTCGTCGGCGGCGCGCCCGTCGTCACCGACGAGACCGCCGTCGCCTCCCCGCTGCCCGAGCGCAGCGTCTTCAAGGTCGCGTCGAAGGGGTAGCCGTGCGCACGCGAGGACGAGGAAACCGGATGCTGCCGGCCGTCGCGCTCGCGGCATCCGTCGCCCTCATGCTCGCCGCCTGCGCACCCGGCACGGCGCAGCCGACGCGCACTCCCCCGCCCACGACGCCCGCGCCCGCCGGGAGCCAGCCCGTGATGCCGAGCGGCGACACCGAGACGATCGCGACGCACCTGCAGGCGCCGTGGTCGATCGTGCCGCTCGGTGGCGGCGCGATCCTGTCGTTCCGCGACTCCGGGCAGATCGGGGTGATGGATGCCGCCGGCGACGTGCGCATGATCGGCACCGTCGCGGGCGTCTCCCACGGCGGCGAGGGCGGGCTGCTCGGTCTCGCCCTGCTCGAGAACGACGACGCGTCGTGGCTGTACGCGTACTTCACGAGCGAGAGCGACAACCGCATCGTGCGGTACGCGCTGGACGGGATGCCGGAGTCCCTGAGCCTCGGCGAGCGCGAGAACATCCTCACCGGCATCCCGAAGGCGCAGATCCACAACGGAGGGCGCCTCGCGTTCGGCCCCGACGGGATGCTGTACGCGACGACGGGCGACGCGACCGGCGGCGATGTCGCCCAGGACGAGGGATCGCTCGCGGGGAAGATCCTGCGGCTCGCCCCCGACGGCGGCATCCCCGACGACAATCCCTTCGAAGACTCGCCCGTGTACTCCATGGGCCACCGCAACCCGCAGGGGCTCGCATGGACGAGCGACGGGCGCATGTGGGCGAGCGAATTCGGTCAGAACACGTGGGACGAGCTCAACCTCATTACTCCGGGCGGCAACTACGGCTGGCCGACGGTGGAGGGCATCGCGAACGACGACCGCTTCATCGATCCCGTGTACCAGTGGGGCACCTCGGACGCGAGCCCGAGCGGACTCACCGTCATCGACGACACGCTCTTCATGGCGGGGCTCGGCGGGCAGCGGCTGTGGGTCATGCTCGACGGCGTGCACGTTCCCGAAGGCTCGCACGGGCTCGAGGGCGCCGTGACGGCATCCGAATACTTCACGCACGAGTTCGGCCGGCTCCGCGACGTGGCGCCCGCACCCGACGGCAGCCTGTACGTGCTCACGAACAACACGGACGGGCGGGGAAATCCCGGTCCGGATGACGACAGGCTGATCAAGGTACAGCTGATCCCGATGGTCGAGGGTTAGCCTCGAAAGCGGATGCGCGAGGCATCCGCCGCACCATAGGAGAGCACCCTGAGCATCATCCTCGGCTATGACGCAGCCACACTTCGGGAGAAAGTCGACTTGAAGGCCGTGGGCGAGCGCCTCGACGACCTCGGGGACATGCGCAGCCTCGAGGCCCTGTGCGAGAAGACGTGGCTGCTCAAGGTCGCGGGCCAGCTCGACGACGCGCTCGACATGGCGAACGCGGCCGTGCGCCTGGCCCGGTTCACGGGCAACCGCAGGGACCTCATGCGGCCCCGGATGCTGCGCGCGCAAGTGATGCAGTACCGCAAGGAGTTCGACCAGGCCCTGCACGAGCTCAATTCGCTCGTCGAGGAGGCCCACACGCACGAATGGCAGCTGTACGAGGCGTTCGCGCTGCAGCACCGCGGTCGCGTCTACTTCGACCAGAAGGACCTCAAGCGCGCGCTCGCCGACTTCCAGGCCGCCGTGCGCATCCGCCGCGACATGGGCGCGTCCGAGGAGCAGATCGAGTCGTCTCTCGTCGCGATCACGGTGACGGAGTCGTTCCTCGGTCAGAAATGATTCTGGGCGAATGTCGGACCCGTGCCCTAGCGTGATCTCATGGCAGATCTCGCGAAGGTAAGGGTGTGGGCGCAGGCGCTCATCTCCCTGCACCTCGACGAGTCGTGGTCGTTCGGCTTCGACAATGCCAAGAAGCGAGCGGGACTGTGCAATTACACGCTCAAGCGCATCACCGTCTCGCGGTACCTCGCGGCCCGCTACGAGGACGACGAGATCCACCAGATCCTGCTGCACGAGGTCGCCCACGCCATGGCAGGCGCGCGCGCGGGGCACGGGGCGGCGTGGAAGCGCACGGCGCAGGAGATCGGCTACGTCGGCTCGCGACTGCACAACGGCGAGATCGCCGACGAGCTCGCGCCGTGGGTCGGCAACTGCCCCAACGGGCACCGGCTCTTCCGCTACCGCCGGCCGACCCGGCGGGTCTCGTGCGGCGTGTGCTCGCGCCGCTTCGATCCGGCGTTCGAGATCGTGTGGCGCAAGCGGGAGATCACTGCGCAGATGCGCCGGAGCGCGGCGGCTCCCGTCGCATAGCGGTCAGGGCCTGACCTAGGAAGGCCGGGTTGGGCTCGTATTCTGAACTCCGAGATAGTGGGCAACCGCAAGCTCGATCTCGCCCAGCTGATCTCGAGTGAGGTAGTCGACGGGGTCACCGACAACGTAATCCACGTCGATCGAGCTGATCTGGTCGACCAGCATGCGCGTCAGCCGACCCGCGACGTCGCATTCGGGACGATGGAGCGACGGACCGGCCGACGTCGACGTGGGAACCACGGTGACGACTGACAGCGGCGAGTCCGAGGGTGAGAGGACGAGACCCAGCCGCTTGCCGCCCTGTTCGTGACTCCGCGGACGACCAAGATCAACTCGGTAGACGGCGCCGCGGATCACCACGCCTCCGGCTCCGCGTTGACGTCTTCACCCTTGAGCCGTTCGGCGTCGGCGCGGAACTGAACCAACCAGCGTTCGTGATCCAGCAGCCGTAGCGCTCGGCGCAACGTGTCCGAGGTGCTCTCGCCGGGCTGCCCGGCCTCGCGCAGGATGCGCTCATCGTCCGGCGTCGGACGGAATCCGATCGATGAAGCCATGCCAGACATCATACGCGCGTTCAACAAACGTTGAACACCGCGTATCGGTCACTCACACCCGGCGGAACGCCATCGGGTCCGCGAGGAGCGGGGCGAAGGCGAGCTCCGCGGCGCCGACCATCACGCGGCGGGAGCGCAGCCGCGCTCGGCGCAGCTGGACGTTGCGGGAGTGGCCTGACATCGAGCGAAGGCTCAGCGCTCCGCCGAGCCGTTCGTCGGAGACCGTGAGCAGCGCGCCAAGGTAGCCGCCGAGCACGACCATCTCAGGATCGAAGATGTTCACGAGGTTGGTCAGCGCGATGGAGAGGAAGCCGAGCTGCCGACGCACCTCGTCGAGCACCGCGTGGTCGCGCGTGACGCCGAGCTCGATGTCGAGCTCATGCTCGTCGGCGCGGCTCAGCCCGAGCCGTTCGAGGATCGCCGCGAGGTTGACCTCCGTCTCGAGACAGCCGACCCGCCCGCAGTGGCAGCGGCGGCCGTTCGTGTTGACCATGATGTGGCCGAGCTCACCCGCGAAGCCCTTCGTTCCGCGCAGCGGGGCGCCGTCGATGATGACGCCGCCGCCGATGCCCGAGCTGCTGCCGTTGACGAACACGAGGTCGCGGACTCCGCGGGCAGCGCCGAAGAGGTTCTCGGCGATCGCGCCGACGCTTGCATCGTTCGCCACGTACACGGGCAGCTTGAACGCGTCGGCCATCGGGGTCGCGAGGTCGACTTCGCGCCACGACAGCTGCGGCGCGTTCACGATGCGCGCGTTGTCGGCGTTCACGAGACCCGGGACGGCGACGCCGATTCCGACGACGTCGTAGTCCGACTCGATCTCGGCCTGCATGCCGCCGACGATGGACTGGGTCACGCGAACGGTCTCGGCGGGCGTCGGCACCTTCGCGGTGTCGAAGCGCACGTTGCGGATGATCTCGCCGCCAAGGCCCACGAGACCGATCGCGATGCTGTTTCGCTCGGGGTTGACAGTTATCGCCGCGAGCCGAGGCTCGGGGTGCACGCGCAGGCTCGGCCGGCCGATCTGGCCGACGACCGTCTCGGGCTCCCCCTCGTAGGCGAGCCCCGCTTCGACGAGCTCGGAGACGAGCACCGCGATCGTCGACCGGTTGAGGCCGGTCTGCCGGGTGAGCTCCGCGCGGGAGCAGCCGCCGTTGTGGTGCAGGATGCCCATGAGCATCGACAGGTTGAACCGCCGAAGCTGATCGTTGCTCGTTCGGGTGCCGGGGCGGGACGACGACGAGGGAGCAGCGCGGGAGTCGGTGGTGTCCGCACGACGGCTCATCGAGCTGCTCCCCCTTCGGTCGTCATTGTCGTCTTCTGAGCGTAGTGGGACTACTGTGCTCCTCCGCGGCGCTTGTTGAAGATGTCGAACGCGACGGCGAGCAGCAGCACGAGTCCCTTGATGGCCATCTGCCAGGCGGCATCCACCGAGAGGATCGAGAGCCCCATGTTGAGCACGCCCATGACGAGCGCACCGATGACGGCGCCGACGACGGTTCCGACGCCGCCCTGCACGGCCGCGCCGCCGATGAACACAGCGGCGATCGCGTCGAGCTCATAGTTCATTCCGGCCGAGGCGACCGCTCCACCCGCGCGCGCCGTCGAGACGACGCCTGCGAGACCGGCGAGCAGGCCCATGTTCGTGAGGATGAGGAAGTCGATCCACTTCGTCTTCACACCGCTCATGACGGCGGCGAAGCGGTTGCCGCCGATCGCGTACACGTGCCGGCCGAAGATCGTGTTGCGCAGCACGAACGTGTAGGCGAGGATGAGCGCCGCGAGGATGACGAGGATGTACGGCGTTCCCGAGTAGTCGCTCAGCAGCCACGCGAGCGCGAGGATCGCGACCCCGGCGATGCCGAGCTTGATCCAGAACGACGCGAGCGGCTCGCGCACGAGCTCGAGCTTGCGCTGCGCCGCACGGGCGCGGGTCTGCTGCAGCACGAGGAGGACGACGGCGACGACGCCGAAGACGAGGGTGAGCACGTCGCGTCCGCCGAGTTCACCGAGCCAGCCGGGGAACCAGCCCGCGCCGATCGCGACGAAGCCCTCGGGCAGTCCGCTGATCGTGCCGCCCGTGAGCAGCACGAGCGTGAGCCCGCGGAACAGCAGCATGCCTGCGAGGGTGACGATGAACGCCGGGATGCCGACGAAGGCGACCCAGAAGCCCTGCCAGGCGCCGACGAGCGCTCCGACCAGCAGCGCGACGACGACGGCCGCCCACCACGGGAGCCCCCATTGGTTCATGGCGATCGCCGCTATCGCGCCGACCATCGCGACGATCGAGCCGACCGAGAGGTCGATGTGGCCGCCGATGATGACGATGACCATACCGATCGCGAGGATCAGCACGTACGCGTTCTGCTGGATGAGGTTGTTGATGTTGCCCGGGTAGAGCAGCCGCCCGTCCGTGAGGACCTGGAACAGCACGATGATGATCGCGAGCGCGGCGAGGATGCCGTACTGGCGCAGGTTCACGGAGAAGCCCGGCAGCTTGCGCGGCTTCTTCTCCTGTACAGGTGTTGTCGGTTCTGTGGTGGTCGAGGTGCTCACGACTCAGTCCTTTCCCGCCGTCATGTACTCCATGAGCACTTCTTGCGTCGCGTCGGCGCGGGCGACCTCGCCCGTCAGCCGTCCTTCGGATATTGCGTAGATTCGGTCGGAGAGCCCGAGGAGTTCGGGCAGCTCCGAGGAGATGACGATCACGGCCTTGCCCTGGGCCGCGAGCTCATTGATGATGCCGTAGATCTCGTACTTCGCGCCCACGTCGATGCCGCGGGTGGGCTCGTCGAGGATGAGCACGTCGGGTCCCGTGAAGATCCACTTCGAGAGCACGACCTTCTGCTGGTTCCCGCCCGAGAGCTTCCCGGCGATCGCGGAGACCGACGGCGCCTTGATGTTCATCTTCTCGCGGTACGAGTCGGCGACCTTGTGCTCGCGGTTGCGGTCGACGACGCCCGCGCGAGCGAGCTTCCCGAGCGCCGCGGAGGAGATGTTCTCGGCGATGTCGTTGATGAGGTTGAGCCCGAAGCGCTTGCGGTCCTCCGTCGCATACGCGAGGCCGTGCCGGATGGCGTCGCCGACCGTGCGCACCTGGATCTCCTGTCCGCGCTTGAAGATGCGGCCGGAGATCTTCGTGCCGTACGAGCGACCGAACACGCTCATGGCGAGTTCGGTGCGGCCGGCGCCCATGAGCCCCGCGAAGCCGACGATCTCGCCCGCGCGCACCGTGAACGAGGCGTTGTCCACGACCTTCCGGCCCGTGTCGACGGGGTGGTAGACCGTCCAGTCCTCGACGCGCAGCACTTCCTCGCCGATGTCGGGATCGCGCGGCGGGAACAGGTTGTTGAGGTCGCGACCCACCATCGAGCGGATGATGCGGCCCTCTGTCGCGTCCGGCTCTGACATCGAGAAGCTCTCGATCGTCTTGCCGTCGCGGATGATCGTCACGCTGTCGGCGATGCGCTTAATCTCCTTGAGCTTGTGGGAGATGATGATGCACGTGATGCCCTGATCGCGCAGCTGCTCGATGAGGCCGAGCAGGTGGGCGGAGTCCTCGTCGTTGAGCGCCGCCGTCGGCTCGTCGAGGATGAGCAGCTTGACGTTCTTCGACAGCGCCTTCGCGATCTCGACGAGCTGCTGCTTGCCCACGCCGAGCTCGAGCACGGGCGTCGACGGGTTCTCGCGCAGACCCACGCGGTCGAGCAGCTCGGCGGCCTTGGCGTTCGTCGCGTTCCAGTCGATGACGCCGCGGCTGTGCCGCTCGTTGCCGAGGAAGATGTTCTCGGCGATCGAGAGGTAGGGGCTCAGAGCGAGCTCCTGGTGGATGATGACGATGCCGTCGCGTTCGCTGTCGTTGATCGAGCGGTACGCGGCATCCTTCCCGTCGAATCGGATGCTGCCGGCGAAGCTGCCCACAGGGTAGACGCCGCTGAGCACCTTCATGAGGGTGGACTTTCCGGCGCCGTTCTCGCCGCAGATGCCGTGCACCTCGCCGCGGCGCACGGCGATCGAGACGCCATCGAGTGCTTTCACGTGACCGAACGTCATGGTGATGTCGGTCATCGTCAGGATGCTGGATGACTCCATGAGTTTCCTTTGCTGTCGGGTGGGAGATGGCGAGCGGCCGGCGCCGCGAGGGGCGCCGGCCGCAGGCTGCTACAGTCCGACGTCAGAGGCCTTGACGAAGCCGGAGTCGATGAGCTTCTCCTGCACCTGGTCCTTCGTCACGACCTGCGGGTCGAGCAGGTACGAGGGCACGACCTTCTTGCCGTTGTCGTAGGTCTTGGTGTCGTTGACCTCGACCTCGTCGCCCTTCACGATCTGCTGGATCATCGTGAAGACCTGCTTGCCGAGCGTGCGGGTGTCCTTCCACACGGTCATCGACTGCTCACCGTCGAGGATCGCCTTGACGTTGGCCTTGTCGGCATCCTGCCCCGTGATCACCGGGTAGTCGTCACCGGGCTTGTAGCCGGCCGACTTGAGGGAGGCCTCGATGCCGATCGCGAGGCTGTCGTTCGGGGAAAGCACGATGTCGACCTTCTTGTCGCCCGTGTAGAACGACGAGAGGCGGTTGTCCATCTCGGCCTGAGCCTTGTCGGACGCCCAGCCTTGGATGCCGATCGAGGCCCAGTCATCGTCGGATGCCGGCGCCTTGCCGCTCGGCACGACGATCTTTCCGCTGTCGATGTAGGGCTTCAGCACGTCCCACGCGCCCGAGAAGAAGAACTTCGCGTTGTTGTCATCGGGGCTGCCGGCGAACGGCTCGAGGTTGAACGGGCCGTCGGCGTTGTCGAGGTCGAGCGTGTCGACGATGTACTGGCCCTGCAGCTGGCCGACCTTGTAGTTGTCGAAGGTCGCGTAGTAGTCGACGTTCTCGGTGCCGTTGATGAGCCGGTCGTAGGCGATGACGACGGCATCCTGCTTCTTGGCCTCTTCGAGAACCGGCGCGAGGACCTTGCCGTCGATCGAGGCGACGACGAGGATCTTCGCTCCGCCGGCGATCTGGTTCTGGATCTGGCTGATCTGCTGGTCGGTCTTGTTGTCTGCGTACTGCAGGTCGACGGTGCAGCCGTCGTCCTTGAGCAGCTTCTGCAGCTGCTCGCCGTCGTTGATCCAGCGCTCGAGCGAGCGCGTCGGCATCGAGATGCCCACGTTGCAGTCGACGGCTCCGTCGGCCGAGTCGCCGCCGGCGGCTCCTCCGGAGCAGGCAGCGAGCGATGCTGCGAGAGCCCCGGCGCCCGCGAGGGCGAGGAGCTTCTTGGTGATGGACATGTGCTTTCCTCTCTGAATGCGGTCACGCGCGATTCGAGGCCGGCAGGAAGGGCACAGTCGTCTCCGCAGGAAATCGTGGTGCGTTACGCCCTTGTACCGCCGGAACCTCCGCGGCATTTGTTGACGGAGAAAACATAGCCCGTTTATCGCGCTTTGTCTACGCCGACAACAAAGCGAACGTGCGGAAGGCTCACCTGAAGCTCTTCGCCATCGCGCCGGCGGAGGCGCAACGTGCTCGCCTCCGGGCGCGCAGAACGATATGTTGCGGGGCTCGACAAAGCCACCGTCAAGCCGGGCGGCCGCCCTTCCGAGCGGCTGTCAGCCCGCGAGCAGGGAGAGCCCGCTGAGGCAGTACACGACGTAGCAGGCGGCGAGGGCGAGGGCCACGGCCGCCGTGACGACGGCTCGGGTCCGCCGGCCGTCGGCGCCGCGGATTGCGGCGACGCCGGCGAGAACGAGGGCGAGCGCGCTCGCGGCAATCCAGGCGAACTCGCCGAGAGCGAGAGCGAGGAAGATGCCCCAGCCGAAGGCGTCGCCTCCGCCGGAGCGAACGAAGAGCACGAACAGCGCCGCGGCGACCGCGACGATGCAGGCGGCGACAGCGACGCGCAGCAGCGCCGACAGCGGCCGGCGCAAGGGCTGATCGGCTGGTAGCGTCATGCCCACATGCTCTCACAGGGAGGCGGAGCGCTCATGGCGGATGCTGGTTCGAGCGGTTCCACGCGGTGGGTAGCGCTGCTGCGCGGCGTCAACGTCGGCGGGATCACCGTGCGCTCGGCGCCGCTCGCGGCGATGTTCCGCGACCTCGGCTATGCGGACGTGCGCACGGTGCTCGCGAGCGGCAACGTCGTGTTCTCGGCGGCGGGGGCGGCGGCGACGCTCAAGACCGAGATCGAGCGCGCGCTCTCGGAGACGTTCGGCTACGAGGCCTGGATCGTGCTGCTCCCCCAGTCGGATCTCGATGCGATCATCGCCGGCTACCCCTTCGGCGAGCGCGACGGCCACCACCCGTACGTCGTGTTCGGCTCGGACAGCTCCGTGCTCGCCGAGGCCGCCCGGTTCGCCGAGTCACTCGGCGACGCGGACGAGCGCGTCGCGCCGGGGAGCGGCGTGCTCTACTGGGAGGCCCCCGCGGGCTCGTCGACCTCGACGGCGTTCGCGAAGGAGCTCGCGAAGAAGCGCTACAAGGCCACGACGACGACGCGGAACCTGCGGACCCTGCGCAAGCTGCTGCCCTAGCGACGGAGCGCGCGCGGGTCTTCCGCTTGCGGCATCCGTGATCTAATATGTTGTTCAGATCGACAAATCGCGATTCGCTGACCAACGGAGTTTCACATGAGCCTCACCCCCACCCGCGACGACAAGTTCTCGTTCGGCCTCTGGACCATCGGCTACAACGGCACCGACCCCTTCGGCGGCCCGACGCGCGCGCCGCTCGACGTCGTGCACGCCGTCGAGAAGCTGAGCGAGCTCGGCGCCTACGGCCTCACCTTCCACGACGACGACCTGTTCGCGTTCGGCTCGACCGACGCCGAGCGCCAGAACCAGATCGACCGCCTCAAGCAAGCGCTCGCCGACACCGGCCTCGTCGTTCCCATGGTGACGACGAACCTGTTCTCCGCCCCCGTGTTCAAGGACGGCGGCTTCACCTCAAACGACCGCGCCGTGCGCCGCTTCGCCCTGCGCAAGGTGCTGCGCAACATCGACCTCGCCGCCGAGCTCGGCGCGAAGACATTCGTCATGTGGGGCGGCCGCGAGGGCGCGGAGTACGACGCGGCGAAGGACGTGCAGGCCGCGCTCGAGCGCTACCGCGAGGCCGTCAACCTGCTCGGCCAGTACGTGACCGACAAGGGCTACGACATCCGCTTCGCGATCGAGCCGAAGCCGAACGAGCCTCGCGGCGACATCCTGCTGCCGACGCTCGGCCACGCCCTCGCCTTCATCGAGACGCTCGAGCGCCCCGAGCTCGTCGGCATCAACCCCGAGGTCGGTCACGAGCAGATGGCCGGTCTGAACTTCACGGCGGGCATCGCGCAGGCGCTGTACCAGGGCAAGCTGTTCCACATCGACCTCAACGGCCAGCGCGGCATCAAGTACGACCAGGACCTCGTGTTCGGCCACGGCGACCTGCAGAACGCGTTCTCGCTCGTCGACCTGCTGGAGAACGGCGGCCCGAACGGCGGACCGGCCTACGACGGCCCGCGCCACTTCGACTACAAGCCGAGCCGCACCGAGGATGAGTCGGGCGTGTGGGACTCAGCCGCCGCGAACATGCGCACCTACCTGCTGCTCAAGGAGCGCGCTGCGGCGTTCCGCGCCGACCCCGAAGTGCAGGAGGCGCTGAAGTCCGCGCGCGTGGACGAGCTGTCGACCCCGACGCTCGGTGAGGGTGAGAACTACGACCAGCTGCTCGCCGACCGCTCGTCGTTCGAGGACTTCGACGCGAACGCGTACTTCAACGGCAAGGGCTTCGGCTTCGTGCGCCTGCAGCAGCTCATGCTCGAGCACCTGCTCGGCGCTCGCGGCTAGGCTCACCGGCACTCTTCGCTTGCCGCATATGGTCGTTTGCGCCCGCCGCCGACGACCATATGCGGCAACCTAATCCGAGAAGGACAGACATGACGCTCGTCGCCGGTGTCGATTCGTCGACGCAGAGCTGCAAGATCGTGATTCGGGATGCCGAGACGGGTGCCCTCGTGCGGCGAGGCCGCGCCTCGCACCCCGAGGGCACCGAAGTGGCTCCCGCCACGTGGTGGGACGCGCTGCAGGCGGCGATCGCCGACGCGGGCGGACTCGACGACGTCGCGGCGATCTCCGTGGCCGGGCAGCAGCACGGCATGGTCGTCCTCGACGAGGACGGCCGCGTCATCCGCGACGCGCTGCTCTGGAACGACACGCGCAGCGCGCAGGCGGCACGCGATCTCATCAGCGAGGTCGGCGCCGACGAGTATGCGCGCCGGGTCGGCGTCGTGCCCGTCGCGTCGTTCACGGCGACGAAGCTGCGCTGGCTGCGCGACGCGGAGCCCGAGAACGCCGCCCGCGTCGCCGCTGTCGCCCTCCCCCACGACTGGCTGACCTGGCGGCTGCGCGGCTTCGGCCCCCGAGAAGAGTCCCCGCTCGGCCCCGTGCTCGACGAGCTCACGACCGACCGATCGGATGCCTCGGGAACGGCGTACTGGTCGGCGGAGACGAACGCCTACGATCTCGAGCTGTTCGAGCGCGCGCTCGGGCACGCGGCGGTGCTGCCTCGGGTCCTCGGACCCGGAGAGTCGGCGGGCACGACGCCCGACGGCCTCGTAGTCGGGCCGGGCGCCGGCGACAACGCGGGAGCCGCACTCGGCGTCGGCGCAAGCTCGGGAGACGTCGTCGTCTCGATCGGCACCTCGGGGACCGTCTTCGCCGTCACCGACACACCCTCGCGCGACGCCAGCGGAACCGTAGCCGGCTTCGCCTCCGCGGACGGCGCCTACCTTCCGCTCATCGCCACCCTCAACGCTGCGCGCATCCTCGACGCCATCGCCCGCCTGCTCGGGGTGGACCACGCAGAGCTCGGCGAGCTCGCGCTGCAGGGCGAGCCGGGCGCGCAGGGCCTCGTTCTCCAGCCCTATTTCGAGGGCGAGCGAACCCCGAACCTCCCCGACGCGACAGCGACGCTGTTCGGCATGACTCTCGGCTCGACGACGCGGCCGAATCTCGCGCGCGCCGCGATCGAGGGCCTGCTGTGCGGCCTCGCGGACGGCCTCGAAGCCGTGCGCGGCCAGGGCGTCGAGGCGACGCGGCTGCTGCTGACGGGCGGGGCGGCGCAGAATCCGGCGGTCCAGGCGATCGCCGCGCAGGTCTTCGACGTCCCCGTCGTCATCCCGACGCCGGGCGAATACGTGGCCGACGGCGCGGCCGTTCAGGCCGCGTGGGCCCTCACGGGGGAACGCCCCGCGTGGTCGATCTCCATCGCGGCAGAGCCGGTCGCCGACTTCCGGGAGCACATCCGCGCGAACTACGCCGCGCGACGCTAGTGCCGCGCCGCGGCCGGTCTTGGTAACGTTCCCTTGAACCGATCGCAGGGAGCACCGATGCCACTCGACGACGAGGCTGCGCCGTCGCACGGCCAGCAGCCGACAATGAAGCACGTCGCCGCGCACGCGGGCGTCGGACTGTCGACGGTGTCCCGCGTCGTCAACGGCGATCCGCACGTGAGCGAGGCGAAGACGGCCGCCGTTCTGCGCGCGATCGCCGAGCTCGGCTACCGGCGCAACGAGTCGGCCCGGCAGTTGCGAATGGGAGCGACGGCGACGATCGGCCTCGTCATCGAAGACGTCACCGACCCGTTCTTCTCCCAGCTGACCGAGGCCGTCGAAGACGTCGCTCGCGATCGTGAGTCGATGCTGTTCGTCGGCTCGTTCCGCCGCGACCTCGACCGGGCCAGGCAGGTCGTGCTGTCGTTGTGCGCCCGCCGACTCGAGGGACTCGTCGTCACGCCCGCGGAGGGCGGCGATCTGGGCTATCTCAAAGCGGAGATCGACGCGGGCATCCCGATGGTGTTCGTCGACCGGCCCGCGCCGGGGAACATCGCCGACGCCGTCGTCACCGACAATCGCACGAGTTGCCGGGCGGGCGTCGCGCACGTGATCGCGCACGGGCACCGGCGCATCGCCTGCCTCACCGACCGCGCGCACCTCTACACGACGGTCGAACGCGTCGCGGGCTACCGGGACGCACTCGAATCAGCGGGAATCGCCTTCGACCCGGCGCTCGTGCACTCCGCCGTCCCGGACGAGGGCAGCCACGGCCCCGCGCTCATCCGGATGCTCGAGGGGAACGACCCGCCCACGGCGGTGTTCACCGCCAACAACCGGACGAGCATCAGCGTCCTGCGTGCCCTCGCCGAGCTCCCTGGAGGCGCACGGCCGGCCATGCTCGGCTTCGACGACCTCGAACTCGCCGGCGAGCTGTCGCCGGGGCTCTCCGTCATCGCGCAGGATCCGCGCGCGATGGGCCGCATCGCGACCGAGCAGCTGTTCGAGCGCCTCGACGGCTTCGACGGCCCGGCGCGCACGACCCTGCTGCCCGCGCGCCTGCGCATGCGCGGCTCCGCCGAGGCGCCTCCCGGCCTCTCGCTCGCCCACTCCTCTTGATCACGATTCGATAAGCACCGGCGCCCTTCCCTTGCGTTTGGTAACGTTTCCATCGTTGAATGGCACAACCGATTCGTTCGGCATCCGCACCGTTCCAATGGAGGAAGCACAATGCGCAAGAGTATGTCCGTTCTCGCCGGCGCGCTCGCCGTCGGCCTCGCCCTCACGGGGTGCTCGTCAGGAGGAGGGTCCAACGGCTCGGACCCGAAGGACCCCAACCAGGTCGAAGTCTTCACGTGGTGGGCCTCCGGCTCGGAGAAGGTCGGCCTCGACGCCCTCGTCAAGGTCTTCAACGAGCAGTACCCCGACATCGAATTCATCAACGCGGCCGTCGCCGGCGGGGCCGGCTCGAACGCGAAGGCAGCGCTCGCGTCCCGCCTCGAGGCGAGCAACCCGCCCGACACGTTCCAGGCGCACGCGGGAGCCGAGCTCTCCGACTACATCGCGGCAGACCAGCTGCAGGATCTCAGCAGCCTGTACGACGACCTCGGCCTCACCGATGTGTTCCCCGACAGCTTGATCGAGCGGCTCACCGTCGACGGCAAGATCTACTCGGTGCCGAGCAACATCCACCGCGCGAACGTCACGTGGGTGAACACCGAAGTGCTCAAGGGCGCCGGCATCGACCCGACGAAGGCGCCCGCCGACATCGACGCGTGGATCGCCGACCTGCAGAAGCTCAAGGACTCGGGCGTCGACTCGCCGCTCGCGCTCGGCACGGAGTGGACGCAGATGCAGCTGCTCGAGAACGTGCTCATCGCCGACCTCGGCGCCGACGGCTACGGCGGCCTCTGGGACGGCTCGACGAAGTGGGACAGCCCGGAGGTCAAGAAGGCCGTCGGCCAGTACGACCAGCTGCTCGACTTCGTGAACAGCGACTACACGGGTCTCGACTGGGATGCCGCCACGCAGATCCTCATCGACGGCAACGCCGGCTACAACGTCATGGGCGACTGGGCCGAGGCCGCGTTCACGCAAGCGGGCCAGACGTGGGGAACCGAGTACACGACGTGGCCGACCCCGGGCACCGACGGCATCTTCGACTTCCTCGCCGACTCGTTCACGCTGCCGAAGGGCGCGCCCCACGAGAAGGCCGCGAAGGACTGGCTGACCACCATCAGCTCGGAAGAGGGCCAGAAGGCGTTCAACGTCGCGAAGGGCTCGATCCCGGCGCGCACCGACGCCGACCCCGCCGACTACGGCGACTACCAGAAGACCGCCATCGACTCGTTCGCGAACGACACGATCGTCAGCTCCCTCGCCCACGGCGCGGCCGCCTCGATCGCATGGTCGGGCGACATCTCCTCGGCGGTGGGCAAGTTCGGCTCCGACCGCGACCAGGACGCGCTGATCACGGCGCTCGTCGCAGCCGCCGACAAGGCGCTGTCGTAGGAAACCCCGACGCGGGGCCCGCGGCGCAGCGCCGCGGGCCCCGCACGTGAGGAGGCGCGACTCGTGCGCAAAGGCATTCGCAACTGGGGACCGCCGGTCCTGCTGCTGTCCCCCAGCCTGATCCTCGTCGCGATCTTCGTCTACGGACTGATCGCCGCGAACATCCAGGTGTCGATGACCGACCGGCACTCCCTCGCCGCGGAGGGCTCGTTCGTCGGCATCCAGAACTACATTCAGCTGCTCACCGAGAGCCGCTTCCTGCACTCGCTGCTGAACCTGGCCGTGTTCACCGTCGTGTTCATCGCCGGAACGATGGTGTTCGGGTTCATCTGGGCCTGGCTGCTCGACAAGGGAGTCAAGGCCGAGGGCGTGTTCCGCTCGGTGTACCTCTTCCCCATGGCCGTCTCGTTCGTGGCATCCGGTGTCGTCTGGCGCTGGCTGCTCAACAGCGCCGAGGGCGATCGCGCCTCGGGCCTCAACCGCATGCTCGAGACCATCGGCCTCGGCTTTCTGCAGAACTCGTGGTGGAACGAGCCGATCTGGGGCATGGCCGCGATGGCGATGCCCGCGATCTGGCAGCTCTCCGGCTACATCATGGCCCTGTTCCTCGCCGGCTTCCGCGGCATCCCCGACGAACTCCGTGAGGCCGCGCGCATGGACGGCGCGAGCGAGTGGAAGCTGTACCGCCACGTCATCTTCCCGCAGCTGAGCCCCGTCGCCCTGTCGGCGCTCATCATCGTCAGCCACATGTCGCTCAAGGTCTTCGACCTGATCATGGCGGTCACGAAGGCGATCTACCAGACCGAGGTCCCGGCGACCTACATGTGGGTCGCGCTCACCTCGAACGACTACGCGAAGGCCGCGGCTATCGCGACGGTGCTGCTGATCATCGCGTCGCTGTTCATCGTGCCGTACCTCATCCACACCTCGCGCGAAGAGAGGAAGTCGCGATGACCGAGACAGTGACTCCGGCCGTCTCGACGGAGCTCGAGCGGTCAACGGGCTCGAGCGCCACGCCGGCGGGCCGTACCGGCAAGGTCGTGCTCACCCGCACGGTCAAGTACGTGCTGCTCCTGCTGTTCGTGATCGTCGTGCTCATGCCGGTGTACGTGCTCATCGTCACGAGCCTCAAGCCGCCCGCCGACGTGAACCCCGAGTCGTCGTGGGGGCTGCCGCTTCGCTGGCCGTGGGAGAGCGTGAACGGCGGACCCACCGGGTTCGACAACTGGGCGGTCGCGTGGGATGCCCTCGCGGCATCCATCGGTCGTACCTTCCTGCTCGCGATTCCGGCGGCCCTCATCTCGGCGATGCTCGGCTCGATGAACGGCTTCGTGCTGTCCCGCTGGCGGTTCCCGCACGCGAGCCTCGTGTTCACGCTCATCCTGTTCGGCATGTTCATTCCGTACCAGGCGATCATGACGCCGCTCGTCGAGATGAAGACGGCGCTCGGGATGCCGAGCAACATCGTGACGCTGCTCATCGTGCACATCATCTACGGGCTGCCGATCTGCACGCTCATCTTCCGCAACTACTACGAGGGCGTGCCCGTCGAGCTCATGGAGGCCTCGAGGGTTGACGGGGCCGGGATGCTGCGCAGCTACTGGTCGATAATCCTTCCGCTGTCGCTGCCGGGGTTCGTCGTGACGATCATCTGGCAGTTCACGAGCGCGTGGAACGACTTCCTCTTCGCGATGTTCCTCTCGGACGTGCAGGGCGGGCCCGTCTCCCTCTCGCTCAACAACCTCGCGCAGGGCGCCCAGCTCGCGAACTACGGCGCGGCGATGGCCGGTGCGCTGCTCGCCTCGCTGCCGACGCTCGTCGTGTACATCATCCTCGGCAAGTACTTCATCGGCGGTCTCATGAGCGGCTCGGTCAAGAGCTGACGCGGTGCGGAAATGATGACTCCCTCGGCCGGTTCGGCCGAGGGAGTAACTTTGCTAGGCGGTGTGGGGGCGGGATCTATTTCATGGTGCCCTGGGAGACGGATCCCTGCAGCTGACGCTGGAAGATCACGTACACGATGAGCACCGGGACGATCGTGATGATCACGGCGGCGAACAGGGCGCCGAAGTCGACCTGGTAGCCGGCGGACGACGCGAACGCCGCCATGCCCTGGGACAGCACGTAGTTGTCCTTGTTCGTGTTCAGCGCGATCGGCAGCAGGAACTGGTTCCAGAGTCCGAGGAAGTTGAAGATCGCGACGGACGCCATCCCCGGCTTCGCCATCGGGAGCATGACCTGGAAGAACGTCCGCCACTCACTCGCCCCGTCGACGTACGCCGCCTCCTGGATCTCCTCCGGCAGGTTCTTGAAGAACGAGAACAGGAAGAACACGGTGAACGGCAGAGCAAACGCGACGTACGTGACGATGAGCCCGGGGAGGCTGTTGAGCAGCCCCATGTTCCGGAGGATGAAGAACAGGGGAACGATCGCGAGGAACGGAGGGAACGTCAGGCCTGCGAGCATGAGGTAGTAGATCACCCTGCTGCCCGGGAACGTGAAGCGTGCGAGGACGTACGCGCACATCGCGCCGAGCACCATGACGATGACGAGCGCACAGCCCACCACGATGACGGTGTTGAAGAACATCCGCCCGATCTCGTGCTGGCTCCAGGCCGAGATGTAGTTCGTCAGGTCCCAGTGCGAGGGCAAGCCGAACGGCGAGGCGAAGATCTCCCGCGTCGACTTGAAGGACGTCATGAGCGTCCACAGCATCGGCAGCACGACGATGAGCGACCAGATGACGAGCATCGTGTGCGACAACGTGCCGACGACCTTGTCGCCCGTCGACAGCTTCGGCTTGCGCAGGTCGCGCCCGAGGTCGTCCTTGTTGTGTTTGCGTGTCAGGGTCGCATTGCTCATCGTCGACCTCCGTCGTCTTTGCCGCCGGCGAAGTGGTTCACGATGAACACGATCGCGGCGAACAGCAGCGTGATGACGGCGAGCACAACGCCCATGGCTGTGGCGAGTCCGAACTTGCCCTGCGTGAACGCGGTGCGGAACAGGTACTGCGGCATCACGAGTGTCGTGTTGTCGGGGCCGCCGCCGGGATTGAGCGCCTGCATGTAGACGAAGGCGTCGAGCGCCATGATCCCGATGTAGATATACGCCGTCTGGATGTTGTCGCGGATCAACGGGATGGTGATCGATACCGCAGTCCGGAACCTGCTGGCGCCGTCGAGGCGAGCGGCCTCATACGTTTCCGCGGGGATGCCCTTGATCGCCGCGATGAACAGCACCATGTAGAAGCCGACGAAGCCCCAGATGATGACGAAGATCGAAGCGCCCATGGCCGTGCGCGCATCGCCGAGCCAGGGGAACTGGTCGAACATGTCGAGCCCGAAAAGCTTGAGGATTCCGTTGAACAGGCCTCCAGGGGCGAGAATCTGGCCCCACATGAGGCCGATGATGATCGCGGGGATGACGTAGGGGAAGAATGACACGACCCGGTAGAAGCTCGATCCTTTGAGCCCGCGGGTCTGGCCGTGGCTCGCGCCGCCGACCGTGATGAGCGTTGCGAAGAGCAGCGCAAGGGAGAGCGTGACCAGAGGCACGACGATCGCGAGCAGGATGTTGTTCCCCATCGCCTGCATGAACGTGTCGTTCTGGAAGAGTCTGATGTAGTTCTCGGCGCCCGTGAAGTCCATCTCGGCCGTGAAGCCGGTCCAGTTCGTCATCGAGTAGTAGATCGCCTGGACGAACGGCGAGATCACGAAGATGACGAAGATCGCCAAGGGAAGTCCGAGGAACACCGCCATGAAGCTCACGTAGTCCACCGTGAGCTTGCGCCGGCGGCGCCGGACGGGCTTTGTCTGCCCGTCCGGCACCACTGACATGACTGTTTCAGCCACTACTTCACTTCAATCTTCTTGATCGAGTCGTCGTTGCGGATCTTGTCGGTGATGTCCTGCAGCGACTTGGTGAGCTTGGCGACGTCCATCTTGCCGTCGAGGAACGAGTTCCAGATGACAAGCTGGTCGGCGTTGGTGCCGTAGAGGTCGACGAAGCCGTGCGTGAAGATGTTGTCTCCCGCCGCGGACAGCATGTCGGTCTGCGACACGAGCGCCGTGGAGCCGAAGCCGTCTTCCGGAACGAGGTCCTTGACGATCGTCGGCGCGAGCTTCTCCTTGCAGAAGTTGGTTGCGGCGTCCTTCGAGAGCATGACGCGCAGCAGCTCCTTGCCGCCTGCGACGTTCTTGCCGTCCTTGGGGACGATGAACGGCTCACCAGCGGCGCTGTGGATGGCTTCGGCCGGCATGGCGGACGACGAGTCGACCGTCGGCGTCGGGAAGCCCTTCATCTTGAAGCCTTCCTTCGTCTGGTCCTTCATCTCGTTCTCGATCCACGACCCGGAGGGGTAGAGGATCGCGGACTCGTCGAGGCTCCACTGCGCCTGCGCGGCCGTGAACTGTGTTCCCGAGCCGCCCGGCTTGATGTAGCCCGCCTTGATGATGTCGTACATGGCGTTGAAGACGTCCTGCACGGCCGGCAGCGACCAGCAGCCTTCCTTCAGGTTCTCGAGCGCGAGACGGACTTCGTCGCCGCCCTGCTTGATGGCGGAGTCGATCGCCATCGTCTGGTAGTACGTGGCGGCTTCCTTGCCCCAGCAGAACAGGTACTTCCCGTCGGCCTTCGCCTTCTCGCCGAGCGACTTCATGTCGGCCCACGTCTTCGGCACGTCCCAGCCCTTCTCTTCGAAGAGGCTTGAGGAGTACCACACGCCGTAGATCGTCAGCACGTAGTTGATGGCCGCGAACTTGTCGCCGAACGTGCCGGGCTTCAGCACCCCGCCGTACAGCGTGTCACGGATCTTCGTGCCCTCGAGGTTCTTGGCGTCGATGACGTCGGTGAGGTCCTCGAGCTGGTCGAGGATCGTGTTGAAGCCGATCGATCCGGCGCCGGAGTTGTCGACGAGGTCAGGCGGGTTGCCGCCGACGAACCGGGGCTGCAGCTCCTGCGCGATCTGTGTCGACGGCGACACCTTGGCGCTGACGCCGTCGTGGTTCTTCTCCAGGATCTTCGCGGCGTACTCGACATAGTCGACGCCGTAGCCGCCATCGAAGATGACGGCGTCGATCGTCGACTTGTCGGCGATGCCGAAGGGGTTGTCAGCGGAGACCGTGCCGGTGGCTCCGCCGCCACCGCCGCCGCCTCCTCCGCCGGTCGCGCACGAGGCGAGGGTGGTGCTGAACGGGATCAGCACCGCTGCTGCGACCGCTCCGCGCAGGATGTTCCTGCGATTGACCGAGACATTCTCGATGTTCATCGTGGTGTCTACCTTCCGTATAGGGGGGTGGTTCGGGTTGGGGATACGTCGAGTCAGCGGGTGGCGACTCGCCCATCAGGCGCTTCGTCGGATCCGATCGCGATACAGATCCTCCAGTGCATGGTTGTGCTCGTCACCTCCTGGAATGTTCGCCGAGATGTACATCGGGGGCACGTCCCCCGAACGGGAAATCTTCTGCGCGACGCCGATCGTGAGCAGCTGCGCAATGAAGGCAGCGGTGATCGACGAGATGGCGCCGGCGCTGACGCCGCCGGCGAGAGTGAGCGTGGCATCTCCGTAGGGGGCGAGGTTGTCGATGACGACGTCGGCGATCTCGCTCAGCCGCTTTCCGCTCGGGTGCTTGGGCTCGACGGCGGCCGTGTGCTCGAGGCTCGTCACCGCGATGACCGGGTGGCCGAGCTGCTTGGCCTTGAGCGCGACGCCGACGATGGAGCCGTTGACGCCCGAGTTCGACGCGATGATGAAGACGTCCTTCTCGCCGATGAGCGACACGTCGAAGAGCTCGTCGACGATCCCCTCTTCGCGCTCGAGCGACGAGCCGCCGAGTTCGTCGACGGACCGGTTCCCGTGCAGCACGACGTCGCGCAGAGCGATGCGGTTCGTGGGAATCAGGCCTCCCGCCCGTCCGGCGATCTCCATCGCGAAGGCCTCGGAGTGGCCCGTTCCGAACGCCTGCACGACGCCCCCGCCGGCGATCGCGGCGACCATGAGGTCGATCGCGCGGTCGAGCTCACCGGCTTCGGCGTTGCGTGCGAGAAGCTCGAGGCGTCGCGTCGCCTCGTGCAGGAATTCGGTGGGTGTTCCGGTCATGGGGCTGGCTCCTCGATGCGAAGGCTGGGACGTCGGCCTTGGCGTGCGGGACGCTGCGGGCGACGGTGGCCGGATACGGCCATGGCGGATGCCGCGAGCTTCGTCGCGGTCTCGGCGAAGTTCTGCTGCGCGACGAGCAGATACAGCATGTCGAGAACGAACAGTTGGGAGTGCTTGGCCGACAGGTCGTCGGGCTGCAGGTACAGGTCGGGCGCCGCGGTGATGATCGTGACGTCCGCGAGAGCGGCGAGAGGGGACTCGGGCGCGTGGGTGACGGCGACCGTGAAGGCGCCCGACGACGCCGCTTGTGAGAGCATCTGGATCGTCTCGTCGGTGCGGCCCGTGTTCGAGATGCCGATCGCCACCGAGTTCTTGCTCTGCAGCGCCGCGCTCGTGAGCCCGCCGTGCACCTCTCCCCAGCAGTGCGCGTTGACGCCGATGCGGTAGAGCCTCGCTTGCAGCTCGCCCGCCATGACGGCGCTGCCGCCGATTCCGTAGATGTCGAGGTGGCGGCAGGTCGCGATCGCCCGCGCGACGGATTCGAGCTCGTCGAGGTCAAGCATGCCGGCCGTCGCCTCGATGCCGCGCACGTGCTCGTTGAGCAGGGTCCGCAGGACCTCGCGCGGCTTGTCCTCGGGATGGAACTCGCGGCCGATGTCGGCCCGCCACGACTCGTGGGCGTCGCCCCGGCCGATGTCGGAGGCCACGCCGACGCGGAACTGGGTGTAGCCGGAGTAGCCGATGAGCTTGCAGAAGCGGGTGACCGTCGCTGCCGACGTCCCGGCCTCCTCGGCGAGCTCGGTGATCGAGAGGTTGATGGGGGCTGCCGGGTTCTCGAGGAGCACGTCCGCGATCTTCGACATCGCGGTCGGCATGACGGGCAGGCTCGCCTGGATCCGGCTCGCAACGGTTCGCCCGTTGTCGGTCGCCGCAGCCTGTGACACCATTGCCCTCATGAAAATCCGTCTCGCCGTTGGGAGATTTGTATGAAAACTATTCTTATTGCGGCGATTGGTCAACTCGGCTCTGTCACGAATAGGTAACGAACATGTATCTCCTGGGCCTCGACGCCGGCGGAACATCCACCCGCGCCACGCTCGTGACAGCGGACGGAACGTGCGTCGGCTACGGGCGCGCGGGCGGCGGAAACCCCATCTCATCGGGGCCGGAGCACGCGGCATCCGAAGTTCTCTCCGCGATCTCGGCGGCGCTTCAACCCGCCGGGGCAGCGCTTTCGGACGTGCGGGTCATCGTGTCCGCGATGGCCGGCAGCAGCACCCACGGGCCGCAGGACTGGCTGCGCGACCCGCTCGTCGAGGGCGGCTTCTCGGGACGCCTCGTGTTCCATTCCGATCTTCTTGCGACGTATTTTTCGGGCACATTTTCACCCGACGGCTACGCCATGGTGTCCGGCACGGGCGCGGCCGTCATTCGTGTGCGCGACGGCGCGATCGAGGCGACCGCCGACGGCCTCGGCTGGCTTCTCGGCGATCGGGGCAGCGGGTACTGGATCGGACATCAGGTCGTGCTCGCGGTCGCCGCCGCGCTGGACTCCCGCGGACCGGCGACGCAGCTCACTCGCCTGCTTCTCGACGCCCTCGGCATCGCGGCGACCGGCCCGCTCGAGCAGGGCCGGCCCGCGGCGCTCGGCGCGCTCATCTCGGCCGTGTACGCGCTGCGCCCCGTTCAGCTCGCCCGGTTCGCTCCGCTCGCCTTCCAGGCCGCGGGCGACCCGGAGGCCGCGCGCATTCTGAGCGACGCGGCGGATCACCTCGCCCACACCGTTCGCGCCGTCGCCACCCCGGCGATCACCGGCCCCCTCGTGATGGGCGGCAGCGTGCTCGCGCAAGCCGGCAACCCCGTGGCGCGCCTCAAGGAGCAGCTCGCCGCGACCGGGTTCGCGCCCGCGATCACACACGTATCGGACGGCGCGGTCGGCTCGGCCATGCTCGCCGTGCGCGAGAGCGGCGTCGACGCGGGCGAGGACATCTTCCGCGCCATCACGCAGAGCATGGCGATGCAGCGCTGACACAGCGGAGAGCGCTGCCACAGCGGCGAGCGCCGCACGATGACACAATGGAAGAAGTCACGAAGGAGCTGCAATGACGATCGAACACATCCTCTTGGCCATCCTCGGCGCAATCGGAGCCGTCGGCGGGATCCTGCTGATCGCCGCCGGCTGGGCCATGGGGCGCGGCAGCTACCGCCGCTGACCACGGCGCTTCCGACGCCGGCCTTCTGACGCCGTCGACCCGGAAACCGCATTCCCTGCGGTGCGGCTCCATGCCACAATGGCTTCAAGCCGACAGGAGCCCGCATGGAAACGACAGCGTCCGTCACTCTTCACGACGTCGCCCGCGAAGCCGGCGTGTCGCTCGCGACAGCGTCGCGCGCGCTCAACGGCAGCTCGCGCAAGGTCGCCGACTCGTACCGCGAGCGCGTGCAGGCCGCAGCCCTCAAGCTCGGCTACACGCCGAACCTCTCGGCGCAGGCCGTCGCGCGCGGCCGCACGAACACGATCGGCCTTCTCGTCGGCGACATCGCCGACCCCTACTTCTCCACGATCGCGGCCGGCGCCATGGCTGCCGCGGCCGAAGCGGGACTCATCGTCACCCTCGCCGTCACCGGTCGTGACGCGGAGACCGAGCTGGAGATCGTGCGCACGCTTCGTGGGCAGCGGCCCCGCGCCCTGCTGCTCGCCGGCTCCCGGTTCGCGGACGCCGAGCGCGAGGCGCAGCTGACGGCGGAGCTGCAGAGCTTCACCGCGACCGGCGGGAACGTCGTGTTCATCAGCCAGGGATCGCTGCCGTTCGCCTCGGTGCAGCTCGACAACTTCGGCGGCGCGAAGGCGCTCGGCGCCGAGCTCGGCGCGCGCGGCTATCGTCGTGTCGCGATCGTCGCCGGACCCGAGACGCTCATCACCTCCGCCGACCGCGTGGCGGGCTTCCGCGCCGGACTCGCCGAGCACGGCGTCGCCGTCGAGACCGGACACGTCGCGCACGCGGACTTCTCGCGCGACGGCGGCTACGATGCGGGCGGGCAGCTCGTGTCCCGCGGGCTCGATGGGATCGAGCTCGTGCTCGCCGCGAGCGACGTGATGGCGATCGGCGCGATGTCGGCGCTGCGCGAGGCCGGCCTCGAGCCAGGCCGCGACATCGGCGTCGCCGGCTTCGACGACATCTCGACCGCGCGCGATGTCACGCCGCCGCTCACGACGGTGGCGATCCCGCTCGAGACGGTCGGCCGCATCGCGGTCGAGCGCGCCCTCGCCGAGGACTACGACGCGGAGGCCTCGATCGTGACGGGCGACGTCGTCGTGCGCTCAAGCACGCCGCGCTCCCGCTGAGCGGGACGCCGGCGCTTCGACCGGCGGCATCCGATTGCCCGATCGCGAAATCTGCCCTACACTCGCTTTAACCCTCGGGTAAACGCTTTCCCGCATTCTTCCGACAGAAAGAGCTTCACGTGTCAGAGTCGACAATCGGCATCATCATGAACGGCGCCTCGGGGCGCATGGGCTACCGCCAGCACCTGCTGCGCTCGATCCTCGCGATCCGCGAGCAGGGCGGCGTGCTGCTCTCGGACGGCAGCCGCGTGCAGGTCGAGCCGATTCTCGTCGGACGCAGCGAAGCCAAGCTCAAGGAGCTGGCCGAGCGTCACGACATCGCCGACTACACGACGGATCTGGATGCCGCTCTCGCGGACGACCACTGGCAGATCTACGCCGACTTCCTCGTCACGAAGGCGCGCGTTCCGGCCCTCAAGAAGGCGATCGCCGCGGGCAAGGCCATCTACACCGAGAAGCCGACGGCCGAGAGCTTCGAAGACGCCCTCGAGCTCGCGCGCCTCGCGAAGGAGGCCGGAATCAAGAACGGCGTCGTGCACGACAAGCTGTACCTCCCGGGGCTGCGCAAGCTCAAGCGGCTCATCGACTCGGGCTTCTTCGGCCGCATCCTCTCGGTGCGCGGGGAGTTCGGCTACTGGGTGTTCGAGGGCGACTGGCAGCCCGCGCAGCGACCCAGCTGGAACTACCGCAGTGAAGACGGCGGCGGCATCATCGTCGACATGTTCCCGCACTGGAACTACGTGCTCGAGAACCTCTTCGGCCGCGTCAAGACCGTCTATGCGCAGACTGCCACGGAGATTCCGGAGCGCGTCGACGAGAACGGCGACGCCTACACGGCGACGGCCGACGACGCCGCATACGCCGTGTTCCAGCTCGATGGCGGCGTCACCGCCCAGCTGAACTCGAGCTGGACGACCCGGGTCAACCGCGACGAGCTCGTCGAGTTCCAGGTCGACGGCACGCACGGCAGCGCCGTCGTCGGGCTGTTCGGCTGCAAGATCCAGCCGCGCAATGCGACGCCGAAGCCCGTGTGGAACCCCGACATCCCCGACACGCACGACTACGACGCCGACTGGATCGAAGTGCCCGACAACGAGGTGTTCGAGAACGGCTTCAAGGTGCAGTGGGAGGAGTTCCTCCGCCACGTGCTCGAGGACGCTCCCAACGAGTACGACTTCCTCTCGGGTGCACGCGGCGTGCTGCTCGCCGAGGAAGGGCTCAAGTCGGCGGCATCCGGCCAGCGCATCGAGCTGCCCGCCGTGAGCATCTGAGGGCAGCCATGACCGATCTCACTCTTCTCGCTGCGGACGGCGCCGTGAGCACCGTCGCGCTTGAGCCGGCGCCCGAGCACCGCAAGCCTGCCGGGCCGCTGCGCTCGCGCGTCGCCTACGCGGCGGCCCACGTGATTCCGAAGCCGTTCGGCGACAACACTCCCGGCCAGCCCGCCGACATCGACTGGGACGCGACGCTCGCGTTCCGCCACCACGTCTGGTCGTGGGGCCTCGGCGTCGCCGACGCCATGGACACTGCCCAGCGCAATATGGGGTTGGATGCCGCCGCCACACGCGAGCTCATCGCGCGCAGCGCCGCCGAGGCGCGGTCGGCGGGCGGCGCCGTCGTGGTGGGCGTGAACACCGATCACGTGGACGACGCGACCCTCTCGCTCGACCAGGTCATCGACGCCTACAAGGAGCAGCTGCACTTCACGGAGGACGCGGGGGCGGGCGTCGTGCTCATGGCGAGCCGGCACCTCGCCCGCGTCGCCACTTCCGCCGCGGACTACGAGCGCGTGTACGGCGAAGTGCTCGCGGCCGCGTCGACGCCCGTGATCCTGCACTGGCTCGGGGAGGCGTTCGACCCCGAGCTGCGCGGCTATTTCGGCGCGGCCGACTGGCCCGCGGCATCCGACACTCTGCTTCGCATCATCGAGAACTCGGCCGGCCGTGTCACGGGCGTGAAGATGAGCCTACTCAAGGCCGAGTCCGAGATCGCGGTGCGCCGCCGGCTGCCGGCTTCGGCGCGCATGTTCACGGGCGACGACTTCAACTACGTCGGCCTCATCGAAGGGGACGACGAGGGCTACTCCGACGCGCTGCTCGGCGCCTTCGCGGCGCTCGCACCGTCGGCGTCCGCCGCGATCCAGGCGCTCGACGCCGGCGAGACCGCGCGCTACGAGCGCATCCTCGGGCCCACCGAGGAGCTGTCGCGGCAGATCTTCACGGCCCCGACCTTCTACTACAAGACCGGCGTGGCGTTCCTGTCGTGGCTCAACGGGCACCAGCAGGCGTTCTCGATGATCGGCGGGATGCACTCGGCGCGCAGCCTGCCGAGCCTCTCGGAGATCGTGCGCCTGGCCAACGCCTCGGGAGCGCTCGAGCGCCCCGAGCTCGCGGCCGCCCGCTGGAACGGCCTTCTCGCACAGAACGGAATCACCGCATGACGCACCCCCGGCTCTCGCTCAACCAGGCGACGATCAAGCACGCGAACCTCGAGCAGGCGCTCGCCGTAACGGCGGCTGCGGGCTACCAGGCGATCGGCACGTGGCGTGAGCCCGTGCAGGAGGTCGGCCTCGCCCGCGCGGCGGCGCTCGTCGCTGACTCGGGCCTTCGCGTCTCGAGCCACTGCCGCGGCGGCTTCTTCACGGTCGCGGAGGGCGCCGAGCGCCGAGCCTCGATCGACGACAACCGCGTCGCGATCGAGGAGACCGCTGCTCTCGCGGCGGCCGGAGCGCCGGGCTCCCGCGCCGTGCTCGTGCTCGTCGCCGGCGGCCTGCCGGACGGCGACCGCGACATCGTCGGCGCGCGCGAGCGCGTACGCGACGCGATCGGCGAGCTCGTCGGCGACGCCGCGTCCGCGGGCGTGCAGCTCGCGATCGAGCCGCTGCACCCGATGTACGCCTCGGACCGCGCCGTGATCTCCACGCTCGGGCAGGCGCTCGACATCGCCGAGCAGTTCCCCGCCGAGGCGGTCGGCGTGATCGTCGACACGTTCCACATCTGGTGGGACCCGCAGGTGCTGCCGCAGATCGCGCGCGCCGGGGCCGGCGGGCGCATCGCGAGCTACCAGGTGTGCGACTGGGCGACGCCGCTTCCCGCCGACGTGCTGCTCTCGCGGCACTACCCGGGCGACGGCGTGATCGACTTCGCCTCGCTCACGCGCGCGGTCGAGGACGCCGGCTACGACGGCGACATCGAGGTCGAGATCTTCAACCAGCAGATCTGGGACACGGATGCCGCGACCGCGGCCGAGCGCACGGCCGAGGCCTTCGAGGCCGCTGTCGCGCCGCACCTTTCCGCGACAACGGCCGTCCGCAGCGCCTAAGCTCAAGGCACCAGCACGAAGGGGGCGTCCACATGATTCGCGCGGGACTGTGCTCGATCACGTTCCGGGCGCTGAGCGCTGACGAGGTCATCGACGTGGCCGCCGGCGCCGGGCTCGAATCGATCGAGTGGGGCGTCGGCGACCGCGGCCACCTCACACCTGGCGACGTGACGACCGCGCGCCGCGTCGGCGAGCGCACGCGCGAAGCGGGCCTCGTCGTCGCCTCGCTCGGCTCCTACTTCCGCTGCCACCCGGGCGACGACGTGACGCCGCTGCTCGACAGCGCCGAGGCGATGGGCGCGCCGCGCATCCGCGTGTGGGCAGGCGAGAAGGGATCGGCTGACACGACGGGGGACGAGCGCGCCGGCATCGTGTCGGCCCTGACGGATGCCGCGACGCGCGCCGCCGACCGCGGCGTCGAGCTCGCGCTCGAGTACCACGGCCGCACCTTGACGGACACGCCGGAGTCCGCTCGCCGGCTGATGGAGGAGACGGCGCACGACAACGTGTCGAGCTACTGGCAGCCCACGCAAGGCGCTGACGACGAGACCGCCCTGGCAGAGCTGGACATCATGGCGCCGTGGGTGTCGACGGTGCACGTGTTCTCGTGGTGGCCCGTCGCCGAGCGGCTGCGCCTGCACGACCGCGAGGCGCTCTGGACGCGCGCGTTCGAGCGCGTGGCAGCCCTCCCCCGCGTGACCGACGCGCTGCTCGAATTCGTCCCGCGCGACGATCCCGCCCTGCTGCGGGAGGAGGCGGAGACGCTGCGGTCGTGGCTGCACGTGGCAGCGGCATCCGATTGACAGGCAAGTGCTTACTTGCCTATTCTTGAGGCATGGCAGACGTGTTCAAGGCGCTCGCTGATCCCACGCGGCGCCTGATCATCGACGAGCTGCTCGACTCCGACGGGCAGTCGCTGTTCGAGCTGTGCGGGCGTCTGACCATGAAGCACGGCACCACGTCCTCGCGGCAGGCGATCTCGCAGCACCTCGCCCTGCTCGAGGAGGCGGGGCTCGTGCGCAGCCACCGGGTGGGACGCACGAAGATCCACAACATCGACACCGCACCGCTGCGCTCGATCGTCGAGCGCTGGAACCTCAAGGACTGATTTCATGCCTCGCATCACCATGACGAGCGTCTTCGTCGACGACCAGGCCCGGGCTCTCGCCTTCTACACCGACGTGCTCGGATTCGTCGTGAAGAACGACATTCCCCTCGGCGAGCACCGCTGGCTCACCGTCGTCGGCGCGGGGGAGCCCGACGGCGTCGAGCTCCTGCTCGAACCGGACGAGCACCCGGCCGCGAAGCAGTACATGCGCGCGCTCGTCGCCGACGGCATCCCGGCCGCGTCGTTCGGCGTCGACGACGTCGAGACGGAGCATGAGCGGCTCTCGGCCGCGGGAGTGCGCTTCACGCAGCAGCCCACGGCGATGGGCCCGGTCGTCACGGCGGTGCTCGATGACACGTGCGGAAACCTCATCCAGCTGACCTCGCCGGCACGGGAATAGAAGCGATCGCCGCACGCCTCCCCTCCCCCGGGTTTCCGCTAGGCGGCGACATCCCTGAGATTGTGCCTGATTCGTGACAGATCTTGCATCTGATGGGCGGTTTGCTCACCTATCATGAGTACTCAGATCGCGCCGGAGGTACGGCGCCTCGTGGGGGACATGTGGAATGACGAAAAAGGGAGCAGTCGCGCCCGGGCGCGGACGCCGCCTGGGGCTGTGGTTCGGGATTCCGGGCGGCCTCATCGTCGCCGGAGCCGCCGCCTGCTCCGTGCTTCTCATCGCCCCCGGCGTGAGCGCGGCCGGAGCGGACCTCAGCTGGCACACCTCGTCATCCGCCGCCGACGCTATCGCGAACAAGCTCGCCTCCACGGAGATCACGATCTCCGGCTATTCCGGTGACTTCACTCTCACCGGCGCCGAGCTCGGCGTCGCGATCGACGAGTCGGCGACTGCCGACGCCGTGCACAGCGAACACGCCCTCTGGAACGTCACCGGCTGGAACAACGGCCCGAGTCCCGTGACCGTCACGATCGACGCCGACAGGGCTCTCGCGAGCCTGCGGTCGCTCGACTCGACGGTGTTCACGACCCCCGTCAACGCGGACGTCGCCTACGACGAGAAGGCGGGGAAGTTCACGGTCGTCGACGCCTTCGTCGGCACGGGACTGGATTTCAGCGCAATCGCCGCATCCCTCTCCGAGGACTTGAGCGCAGGAGAATCGACGATCTCGGTTCCCGCCCGGTTCAACGACGTCGAGCCGCCCATCACGACGGAGAAGGCGACAGCGGAAGCGGCGATGCTCAACACGCTCATCACGGATGCGCGCTTCGCCGTCAACGACGACACCGCCGTCGCCCTCGACCCGAAGCTCGTGGCCTCCTGGCTCACCGTCGACGCGACCGAGGACGACTTCACGGTCACCGCGGACGAGGATGCGATCGCCGCGTTCGTGAAGACGCTCCCCGAGAAGGTCGACCGGAAGGTCGTGGACGAGAAGATCGTCACGAACTCGAAGGGCGACCACTTGCGCACGGTGCAGGAGGGCGAGGACGGCTGGACGCTCGCGTCGACCGACGGAATCGCGTCGGCCTTCGCCGAGCAGCTCGCCGCCGGAAACGGCGTCTATCAGCTCACCGTCGACGTGGTTCCCGCGCAGACGAAGGAGCTCTACCGGCACATCGAGGTCGACAAGAGCGCCGGCAAGACGATCCTGTACGAGAACGGCAAGGTCGTCGCGACCTACGCCGTGGCGATCGGCAAGCCGTCGACTCCGACCGACATCGGCCACTTCACCGTGTACGGGCAGCTCACGAAGCAGGACATGGGCTGCGTGCCGGGCTTCGACTACTGCACGAAGAACGTGCCGTGGGTCACCTACTTCAACGGAGACCAGGGCTTCCACGGCACCTACTGGCACCACAACTTCGGCGCCGGCGCCATGATGAGCCACGGCTGCGTCAACATGACCATCGCGGCGGCGAAGGACGTGTACTACTTCGCGCAGACCGGAACCGAGGTGTGGGTGCACCCGTGACCTCGAGATGCGCCCGGTGAGCCGCGAGCGCCCCTGCGCCGGAGGGCGCCGAGGTCAGAGCGCCTCGACCGCGGCAGCCTCGATGGCGAGTCCCGCACGGTACCGCTCGAGGTAGTCGGCGAAGCCGGCGACGTCGGCAGCGTCGGGGTTCGCGATGTCGAAGGTCGCGTCGGCGAACACATGCTCGTCGAGGAAGACCGACAGCTCCAGGTCCCGACCGAGGGACGCCGCGAGCACGGCGATCCCCCACGCCCCGCCCTCAGCGGCGGCGTCACCGACAGCGACCGGGGCGTCGAGTGCTGCCGCGAGGAAGCGCTGTGCCACTCCGGCCGTGCGGAACATGCCGCCGTGCGCGAACATCCGGTCGAGCGCGACGCCTTCCGCGTCGAGCACGCGCATGCCGAGCGCGAGCGTGCCGAAGACGCCGTACAGCTGTGCGCGCATGACGTTCGCGAGCGTGAAGCGGCTCTCCGGGGAGCGCACGAAGAGCGGGCGTCCCGCGGTGAGGCCCGCGATCGGCTCACCGGCGAGGTGATTGTAGGCGAGCAGTCCCCCGGCATCCGGTTCGCCGTCGAGCGCCTCCCGGAACAGCACGTCGAATGTCGCATCCGCGTCGATCGTCGATCCTGCCGCTGCCGCGAACCGGCCGAACAGGGAGACCCACGCGGCGAGCTCGCTCGCGCCGTTGTTGCAGTGCACCATCGCGACCGCGTCGCCGGCCGGCGTCGTGACGAGGTCGAGCTCTTCGTGCGCGTGCTGCAGCGGCCGTTCGAGCACGACCATCGCGAAGATGCTCGTGCCGGCGCTGACGTTTCCTGTACGAGGCGCGACAGCGTTCGTCGCGACCATGCCCGTGCCCGCATCACCCTCGGGCGGGCACAGCGGGATTCCGGGGCGAAGGGTCCCGGTGGGGTCGAGAAGCGCGGCGCCGTCGGTCGTGAGCGTGCCGGCCTCCTGTCCCGCGACGAGCACTTCCGGGAGCAGGCTGCGCAGCGGCGCGGGGGCTCGCCCGGCCGCGAGTTCGTCGTAGCGGGAGACGAAGCTCGCGTCGTAGTCGCGGGTGGCGGAGTCGATCGGGAACATTCCCGACGCGTCGCCGACCCCGAGCACACGGCGTCCCGTGAGCTTCCAGTGCACGTACCCGGCGAGAGTCGTGAAGAAGTCGACGTCGCCGACGTGGGCTTCCCCGTCGGTGATGGCCTGGTGCAGGTGCGCGATGGACCAGCGCAGCGGGATGTTGACGCCGAAGAGAGCCGAGAGCTCCGCTGCGGCGACGCTCGTGTTCGTGTTCCGCCACGTGCGGAACGGGACGAGCAGGCCGCCGTCGGCGTCTACAGCGAGGTAGCCGTGCATCATGCCGGAGATCCCCAGTGCGCCGACGGTGTCGAGGACGACGCCGTGCCGCTTCTTCGTGCTCGCGGCGAGGTCCGCGAATGCCGCCTGCAGCCCCGACCACACGTCGTCGAGCGAGTACGTCCACAACCCGTCGACGTAGGAGTTCTCCCACGCATGCGAGCCGTCGGCGAGCACCGTGGCGGGGTCGTCGGCGTCCACGAGGCAGGCTTTGATGCGCGTGGAGCCGAGCTCAATGCCCAGCGCTGTGCGGCCTTCGCGGATCTTGTCGGCGGCGTTCATCGGTGATCGTCCCTTTCTTGCCCGTACACACTCTGTAAGCGAGCTTAGAGTGCCCGGATCAGAATCCCTGCGCGAGCCGGTAGTACGCGTTGTTCCAGCGCACCTGGTTCTTGAAGCCCTCGACCGTTGTTCCCTCGTCGATGACGAGCAGCTCCGTCCCGGCGATCTCGGCGAAGTCGCGGAACACGTCGACGCCGATCGCCGTCGACATGACGGTGTGATGCGCGGCGCCGGCCGTGAGCCAGGCGGTTGTGCTCGTCGTGAAGTCGGGGGCCGGCTTCCACACGGCACGGCCGACGGGGAGGTTCGGCAGGTCCTCGAGCGGGTCGACGACCTCGACCGCGTTCGCAACGAGACGGAACCGGTCGCGCATGTCGCTCATCGCGACGACGACGGCGGGTCCGGGCTTCGCGTTGAAGACGAGTCGGACGGGATCGTCCTTGCCGCCGATCCCGAGCGGATGCACCTCGAGCGACGCGCGCTGATCGGTGAGGCTCGGGCTCACTTCGAGCATGTGCGCGCCGAGAATGAGCTCGTTGCCGGGCTCGAGGTGGTACGTGTAGTCCTCCATGAGCGAGGCGCCGCCGGGGAGGCCGGCGCCCATCACGGCGGCGGCGCGCACGAGCACCGCCGTCTTCCAGTCGCCTTCCGCGCCGAAGCCATAGCCCTCGGCCATGAGCCGCTGCACGCCGAGGCCGGGAAGCTGCGTGAGCGAGCCGAGATCCTCGAACGAGGTCGTGAAGGCGCCGAAGCCGCCGCCCTCGAGGAACGAACGCAGCCCGAGCTCGATCGCCGCGCCGTCGCGCAGCGACTGGTGGCGGTCTCCGCCGCGGCGCAGTTCGGCAGCGACGTCGTAGAGATCCTCGTATTCGGCGACGAGATCGTCGATGTCGGATGCCGCTGCCGCGTCGACCGCGTCGGCGAGCTCGTTCACGCCCCACGTATTGACCTGAACGCCGAAGCGCAGCTCGGCCTCGGTCTTGTCGCCCTCGGTGACGGCGACGTAGCGCATGTTGTCGCCGAAGCGCGCGAGCTTGAGCTCGTGCACGGCGGCCCAGCCGGCCGCGGCGCGCTGCCACGTGCCGACCTGCGCCTGCACGGCCGGGTTGGACACGTGACCCACGACGGTCTTGCGGGCGACCCCGAGCCGGGTCTGGATGTAGCCGAACTCGCGGTCGCCGTGCGCCGCCTGGTTGAGGTTCATGAAGTCGAAGTCGATCTCGCCCCATGGCAGGTCGACGTTCGCCTGCGTGTGAAGGTGCAGCAGCGGCTTGCGCAGCGCGTCGAGTCCCGCGATCCACATCTTCGCGGGGCTGAACGTGTGCATCCAGGCGATGAGGCCGATCACGTTGTCGGCCGCGTTCGCGTCGAGGGCGATGCGGCGGATCTCGTTGGAGCCCGTGAGCACGGGCTTCCACACGATCTTCACCGGCACATCGGCGGCGGCATCCAGCTCTCGGGCGATCGCCTGCGACTGCTCCGCGACCTGGCGCAGGGTCTCTTCCCCGTACAGGTGCTGGCTTCCGGTGAGGAACCAGACCTCGTAGTGGTCGAGCGACGTGGCGAGCTTAGGCATCCGTGTCTCCTTCTGAGTCGTTCTCGGCGGCGAGCGTCCCCTGAGGGTTCTGGCCGTAGACGTTCTGGTACCGGCCATAGAGGGCGTCGATCTTGTCTTGCGGGATGGGCACGACATCGCCGAGCTGACGGGCGATGTGGACGCTGCGCGCCGAGTCCTCGACCATGACCGCGGCTTTGACGGCATCCTTCGCGTCCTTCCCGATCGTGAAGGGGCCGTGGTTCTGCATGAGAACGGCACGCGAACGGTGCCCGCGCAGCGTCTCGACGATGCCCCGCCCGATCGAGTCATCGCCGATCACGGCGAACGGGCCGACGGGGATCTCGCCGCCGAACTCGTCGGCCATGCCCGTGATCACGCACGGGATGGGCTCGGCGCGAGCGGCCCACGCGACGGCGTACGTGGAGTGCGTGTGCACGACGCCTCCGACCTCCGGCATGTTGCGGTAGACGTACGCGTGCGCCGCCGTGTCGCTCGATGGCGAGCGGTCGCTGCCCGGGGTGCCCGGAATGACGTTGCCGTCGAGGTCGCAGAGGATCATGTTCTCGGGAGCGAGCTCGTCGTAGGAGACGCCGCTCGGCTTGATGACGAACAGCTCGGCTCCCGGTACCCGGCCGGAGACGTTGCCGCCCGTCCAGACCACGAGGTTGTAGCGCACGAGCTCGCCGTGCAGCTTGGCGACGTCAGCGCGGACGCGCGCGATGGCGACCTCGACTTCCGGACTGAATGTGCTCATGCGGGGCCTCTCTCGTGAAAGTGCGGACATGGTGGTTCGGATCGGAGCCGACGACGTCGCGCCGCGTCGGTGTTCACGGGAGTGACGGCGTCGTCTCGGAAGGCGTTCCGTGCACGTCCCGAAACGGAATGTGAACGGTCACATTTCATCTTAGTCTGCATCGTCGCTGTTGTCCTCCGCTCAGACGAGCAGTTCCCGGCGGATTCGGCCGGCGCTGATCTCGGCTGTTCGCAGCCGGGAGAAGACGTGGCCGCGACTGATGACGACGACCTCGTCCGCGATCTCGGCCAGGTCATCCGGCGACGCCGAAACGATGACAGCCTTGCCGGCCGCCGCGATGCGGTCGAGCACATCGAGCCGTGCCGTGCGCTCGGTGGCGTCGAGTCCGAGCAGCGGCTCCCCCAGCAGGACGGCGCGAGCGGGGCCGGTGACGAAGCTCTCGAGGAGCGCGTCGAACTGGTCTTTCGTCGGGGGCCGCTGGGTCCCGATGCTCTGCACGATCGACGCGCGAGTGCTCGGCCGGTAGTCACGGCTCGCGTCGATCATGCCGTTGCGGGCGAGGGCGCGCAATCGCTCCGCCGAGACGCGGCTCGGCACTCCGCCGATCAGGCCGACGTCGTAGCTCGGCGGGTGCTCGGTCGTGAACACGAGGCCGAGCGCCGCGCTCGCCTCGCGTGAGAGCCGTGTGACGTCGGTGCCGGCGAGCAGGATTCGTCCGGCGCTGACCTCGCCGTACGAGCGCGCGAACAGGCTCATGAGCAGCTCGAGGGCGTGCGGGCCGGCGAGGCCGGTGACGGTTCCAGCTCGCGCGTCAAGGTCGATGCTCCCGAACACGCTGCGGCGCGCTTGGACCGGATGCTGCACCGTCAGGTCCCGCACCGCGAGCACGATCTCTCCCGGCGGCCGCCGCGGGTGCCGGCGCGGCGTGTGCCGCAGCTCGAGCGCCGCCTCGAGCGCCTCCCCATCGGTGGGATCGATGCTTGCCGCTTCACGGCCGTCGCGAACGACCAGCACGCGGTCGAGCCCCGGGTTCACGCCGTGCAGCGTCGACACGGCGAGCACGATCGGAATCTCCTCCGAGGCAAGGGCTACAGCGTCCTGCCAGCGGGCGTTGTCGGCCGGGCCGAGCTCGTCGACGGTGTCGTCGATCAGCAGCTGCTCGGCGCGAGCGGCATCCGCCTTCGCGAGGGCGCGGGCCAGTTCGATGATGCGCCGGTCGACGACGCTGAGTCCGCCGAGCTGCCGCTTGAGGTCGCCGTGCCAGCCGAGGACGCTGAGATGCCGAGCCGCGCGGCGTTCAAGCTCGCGCTCGCGCACGATGCCGAATCGCGTCGGCTCGAGCCCGAGCATGACGTTCTCGGCGACGCTCTGGTGCGGGCTCGACATCTCGCCGACGGTGAAGCGGATGCCCTTCGCGTCGGTGGGGAGCCCGCCGAGCGCCACCGTGAGCTGCGGCGTGCGCTCGGCGGGTTTCAACATAGCCTCAGCGTAATCCGCGACGGGCGCCGGGTCGGCGGCGAGTTCGCTCAGTTCCCGCCGCCGCGACGCTTGTTGTACACGTCGAACGCCACGGCGAGAAGTAGCACGAGTCCCTTCACCGCCTGCTGCCATTCGATGCCGAGGCCGAGAATCGACATGCCGTTGTTCAGGACGCCGATAATGAGACCACCGATGATGACGCCGCCGATCGTCCCGACGCCGCCCTGCACCGCAGCGCCGCCGATGAACGCCGCTGAGATCGCCTCGAGCTCGAACCCGTCGCCCGCCTTTGGTCCGGCGAGATTGAGGCGCGCGGTGAAGATCAGGCCTGCGAGGGCGGAAAGCACGCCCATGTTGACGAACAGCAGGAAGTCGATCTTGCGCGTCTTGATTCCGGAGAGCTCGGCGGCGTGCCGGTTGCCGCCGATCGCGTAGACGTGTCGGCCGAAGACGCTGCGGTTCATGATCGTGGCGTACAGCAGCACGAGCACGGCGAGCACGACGAGCGTGACCGGGATGCCCTTGTACGAGGCGAGTGCGAACGCGAAAAGGCCGATCGCGACGGTCGTGAGCGCGAGCTTGACGATGAACCAGACGATCGGCTCGACCTCCTGGCCGTATGCCAGTCGGCCGCGACGCTGCCGGACCTGCTGCACGATGAGTGCGACGACGGCGATGGCCGCGACGATGAGCGTGAGCGGGTCGACGTCGAATTTGCCGAAGACGTCGGTGATGTAGCCGTTGCCGAGCGCGCGATACTCCTTCGGGAAGGACCCGATGTTCGCGTTCCCGAGAACGGCGAGAGCGAGACCGCGGAAGATGAGCATTCCTGCGAGAGTGACGATGAACGCGGGTATTCCGACGTACGCGACCCAGAATCCCTGCCAGACGCCCACGAGCGCGCCGACCGCGAGGGAGAGCACGATCGCGAGCCACCATGGCAGCCCCCAGTGCACGGCGAACACCCCGGACACGGCTCCGATGAAGGCGGCGACCGAGCCGACGGAGAGGTCGATGTGGCCGGCGATGATCACCATGACCATGCCAATGGCGAGAACGAGGATGTACCCGTTCTGCACGATCAGGTTCGAGATGTTCTGCGGCCGGAGCAGGATGCCGTTGGTCAGGAACGCGAACAGCACGACCACGAACAGGAGGGCGAGGAAGATGCCGTTCTTGCCGAGATCGGTCACGAGGTGGGTGACCCAGCTGGTGAACTTGTTCTGCGGCGGATTCACGAGACCGCCGGCGACGGTGTCGCTCTGCTGGGTTTGAGTGTCAGACATGAGAGTGATCTCCTTGGGTTGCCGTCGGCCGACTAGCGCGGCTTTTCCATGGTCATGAGCTTGAGGAGCGCTTCGGGAGTGGCATCCTCAACGGGCATCTGCCCGGTGATGCGGCCCTCGCTGAGCGCGTAGATGCGATCGCAGATGCCGAGCAGCTCGGGCAGCTCGGAGGAGATGACGATCACGCCTTTGCCCGCCGCGGCGAGCTTGTTGATGATGGCGTAGATCTCGTACTTCGCGCCCACGTCGATGCCTCGAGTCGGCTCGTCGAGGATGAGCACGTCGGGGTCGGAGTAGATCCACTTCGACAGCACGACTTTCTGCTGGTTGCCGCCCGAGAGCTTGCCGGTCTTGGCGAGCACGGTGGGCGACTTGATGTTCATGTCGGACCGGAACGAGTTCGCCACCCGATACTCTTCGTTGTCGTTGACGAGACCGGCCTTCGAGATCTTGTCGAGCGACGCGACGGAGATGTTGCGCTTGATGTCCTCGATGAGGTTGAGTCCGTAGTTTTTGCGGTCCTCGGTCGCGTACGCGATGCCGTTCTTGATCGCCTCGGAGACCGTGCGGGTCCTGATCTCTTCGCCGTTCTTGAAGACGCGGCCCGAGATGCGGGTGCCGTAGGAGTGCCCGAACAGGCTCATCGCGAACTCGGTGCGACCGGCGCCCATGAGCCCCGCGATGCCGACGATCTCGCCCGCGCGCACGTTGAGCGAGACGCCGTCGACGACGACGCGGGAGACGTCCTGCGGGTGGTGCGCCGTCCACTCCTCGACCCGGAGGATCTCCTCGCCGATGTTGGGCGTGTGGTCGGGGTAGCGGTGCTCGAGGTCGCGGCCAACCATGTCCTTGATGATGCGCTCTTCGGTCACCTCGTTCTTGACCATGCTCTCGATCGTCTGGCCGTCGCGAATCACGGTGACGGTGTCGGCGACCTTCTTGATCTCGTTGAGCTTGTGGCTGATGATGATCGACGTGATCCCCTCCTCCTTGAGCTGGAGGATGAGGTTCAGCAGGTGGTCGGAGTCCTCGTCGTTGAGCGCCGCCGTCGGCTCGTCGAGGATCAGGAGCTTGACGCGCTTCGAGAGCGCCTTCGCGATCTCGACGAGCTGCTGCTTGCCGACGCCGATGTCGAGGATCTTCGTCGTCGGGTTCTCCCGCAGCCCCACGCGCGCGAGCAGCTTCGCCGCCTCGTGGTTCGTCTTGTTCCAGTCGATGAGGCCGCCGATGCCGCGCTGCTCGTTGCCGAGGAAGATGTTCTCGGCGATCGAGAGGTAGGGGCTCAGCGCGAGCTCCTGGTGGATGATGACGATCCCCTGCGCCTCCGAGTCGCGGATCGTGCTGAACGATTGCACGGAGCCGGCGAAGACGATGTCGCCCGAGTACGTGCCGTGCGGGTACACGCCCGAGAGCACCTTCATGAGGGTCGACTTCCCGGCGCCGTTCTCGCCGCAGATGGCGTGCACCGTGCCGGCTTCGACCGTCAGGTTCACATTCGAGAGCGCCTTGACGCCGGGGAACGTCTTCGTGATGTCGCGCATCTCGAGAATTGTGCTTGTCATCGGAGTTCTCTCTTCATCGAGCCGGATGAAACAGACGGATGCCGCTGCCCGCCGTCGCGTGACGGCGGGCAGCGGCAGGGCATCAGCCCTTGATCTCGTCTTCGGTCCAGTAGCCGCTGTCCACGAGCGTCTTCTGCACGTTGTCCTTCACGACGATCTGCGAGTCGAGGAGCATCGACGGAACGACCTTCGTGCCGTTGTCGTAGTCCTCGGTGTTGTTCACCTCGGGCTCCTCGTCGTTCAGAACGGCGATCGTCATCTTCACCGCTTCGGCCGCGAGGCTGCGCGTGTCCTTGAAGATCGTCGCGTACTGCTCGCCGCGATCGATGGCCTTCACCGAGTCGAGCTCGGCGTCCTGACCCGAGATGACCGGCCACTCGTCGCCGAGCGAGTATCCGGCGTCGTTGAGGGCGGAGATGATTCCGCGCGAGATGCCGTCGTACGGGGAGAGCACGGCGTTCACCTTGTCGCCGCCTGAGTAGTTCGCGGTGAGCAGGTTCTCCATGCGCTTCTGCGCGGTCTCGCCGTCCCAGCGCAGCGTCGCCGCCTGGTCGAAGTCGGTCTGGCCGCTCTTCACGACGAGCGTTCCGTCGTCGAGGTACGGCTTGAGCGTGTCCATCGCGCCATCCCAGAAGAACGTGGCGTTGTTGTCGTCGGGCGACCCGCCGAACAGCTCGATGTTGAAGGGGCCCTTCGGCGCGTCGGCCTTCTTCGACCCGTCGAGCTCGACGAGGCCGAGTCCGTTCAGAACCGAGTCGGCCTGCTGCACGCCGACCTTGTAGTTGTCGAAGGAGGCGTAGTAGTCGACGTTCTCCGTGTCGCGGATGAGCCGGTCGTATGCGATGACGGGAATGTCGTTGTCGGCCGCGGACTGCAGCACGCTCGTGAGCGTCGTTCCGTCGATCGAGGCGACGATGAGCGCCTCGGCGCCCTTGGTGATCATGTTCTCGATCTGCGACACCTGCGTCGGGATGTCGTCCTCGGCGTACTGCAGGTCGACGCGGAAGCCTTCCGCCTCGAGCTGCTTCTTCACCGAGTTGCCGTCGGCGATCCAGCGTTCGGAGCTCTTCGTCGGCATCGCGACGCCGACGAGCGCGCCGTCGCCTTCTCCGCCACCTGCCGCGCCGCCGGAGCAGCCGGCAAGGGAGACCACCATCGCGCCCGCCGTGAGCGCGGCAAGAAGAAACTTTTTCATGCTTCATACCTCTCTGTATTGGTGCATGGACGACTTCGAGCGCAGCACGCTGCCGCGCGGGGCGGACCCGCGGCAGAAGGGTCGGCAGCGTCCGGGTGCCGGCCCGCCGATCCGGGGATGCGGATCGGCACCGAAGGGTGTCGGGAGTGACTGGCGCGTTCTCACCGGAGTGGAATGTGACCGTTCACATCGTGAGTGACATGCTAGCTCAAAACTTTCCTCGACTGTCAAGCGTGAAAGATCTCGTTTTGGTAAAGGCGGGAAATCGCCTGATCAGAACGCAGGCGGCGCGGTCGATCCGCGCACGATGAGCTGCGGCTCGAGCGTGATGGCCTCGTCGAATCCCTCTTCGCCGAGGTTGTCGAGCAGCCGCGAGACCGCTCGCCGCCCCAGTTCGCTGAAGTCCTGCCGCACCGTCGTGAGGGGCGGCCAGAAGTGCTTCGCCTCCGGGATGTCGTCGAATCCGACGATCGAGATGTCGCCCGGCACGTCGAGCCCGCCGTCGCGGATCGCGTGCATGAGACCGAGCGCCATCTGGTCGTTCGAGGAGAAGATCGCCGTGAAGTCGCGGATGCGCAGCAGCTCCCTCGCGGCTCGGTAGCCGAAGTCGGAAGACCAGTCACCGAGGATGGGCGCCGTCGTCGCCACGTCGTGCGCGCTCATCTCCTCGAGGAACCCACGCATTCGCGACTCCGCCTCGATCCAGTCCTGCGGCCCGGCCAGGTGGTAGATGTGCCGGTGACCGAGCTCGATCAGGTGCCGTGTCGCCACTCGCGCCCCGGCGATCTGGTCGACGGCGATGACGTTCTGGTCGACGCCGTCGCGCAAGTGGACGGTGACGAACGGCACGTCGAGCTTGAGCAGGCTGATGGCGTTGAGCACGCGCACTTGCGGCGCGATGATGACGATGCCGTCGACCGCCTGTGCCATGAGGTGGTCGAGCGCGACGCGGATCGCCGCGTCGTCGGTCGCCGTCAGGTTGACGGTGCTCACGAGGTAGCCGCGGTCCTTGCCAGCGTTCTCGATGGCCTGGATCATCGTCGCCGGCCCGTACTCGGAGCGCTGCGAGGCGAGGATGCCGATCGTGCGCGAGCGGCTCGTGACGAGCGCCCGGGCCGCCCGGTTCGGCCGGTAGTTGAGCTCCGCCATGACATCGAGCACGCGCTGCTTTGTGGATTCCCGGATGCTCGGATGCTCGTTCAGCACGCGCGAGACCGTCTGGTGGCTCACGCCCGCGAGGCGAGCGACGTCGCGAATGTTGGGGGCGCGGCGCCGCTCGGTCTCGTCTGCCATGGGGCTCCTCACGATCGCGTGCCGGCCTGACGAGAGACACACTATGCCCACGATCCCGGATGTGACAACGTCACATGCCGACAGGCGCCTGCGCGCGCGGCTCAGTCGCCGCCGGGCATTCGCCGCGCGAGGCGCGCCCCGGCCTCCCGGGCGTGCGTGAGGGAATCCGCGATCGCGGCGTCCAAGCCTCCGGCGATGTCGGTGAGGGATTCGGAGTCGTCGAAGAGCTCGGCCGGGTCGGCGTCGACGAGACCGGCGACGAGAAGCGTGCGGGTGTGCTCGCCCGCAAGGCCGGCGATGTAGCTCGGCACCTTCCCGCCCGCGGACTGGCTGTCGTACCGGCCCTCCCCCGTGATGACGACGTCGGCGTCGCCGATGACATCGGGAGCACCGAGCGCGTCGCCCACTGCGGCGGAGCCGGGATCGAGCGTGGCACCCCAGGCGAGCAGGCCGAACCCGGCTCCCCCTGCCGCTCCCGCCCCAGGAGTGCCCGGGTCGACGTCGACGTGCTTCGCGAGCCGGGCGAGGTTGGCGTCGAGAACCGCGATGTCATCCGGGCTCGCGCCCTTCTGCGGCCCGAACACGGCGGCGGCCCCATGCTCGCCGAACAGGGGGTTCGTGACGTCGGAGAGAACGCGCGCGCCGTGCTCGGGAAGCTGCCTGAGTTCGGAGAGATCGAGCGTGTCGAGGTCGGCGAGACCGGCATTGCCGGCTGACACGGCTCGCCCGGCGGCATCCGTCGCCTTCGCGCCGAGCGCCTGCAGCGCGCCGAGGCCGCCGTCGGTGGAGGAGCTTCCGCCGATGGCGAGAAGCAGGGCGGTCGCCCCGCCGTCGAGGGCCGCGGCGATCGCCTCGCCGAACCCGACGGTCTGCGCCTCGAACGGCCGCAGCGGATCGAGCAGGGTGATGCCGCTCGTGAGGGCGAGCTCGACGACGGCGGTGCCGTCGGGCAGCAGGAGCCATGCGGCGTCGACGGGGTCGCCGACCGGGCCCGTGACGCGCACCGGTTTGCGCTTCGCGCCCGGAACGGCGACCTCGAACGCGTCGAGCGTGCCTTCCCCGCCGTCGGCCATCGGAAGGAGGCGGACGTCGTCGTCGGGTCGGACGGACGACCAGCCGCGCCCGATCGCTTCCGCGATCTCCGCCGCCGTGGCGGAGCCCTTGAACGAGTCCGGAGCGATTACGATCGTGCGCGCCATGGCTGTCCTCTCAAGCCGGAACCGGGTCTCCCCGTCTCTGTCAGGCTACCGCCCGGCCACGCCGCATGCGCTCAGTCGGCGTGGCCACTCGCGCCGAGCAGCTCGCGCACGCGGCTCGAGACCCGGTGGAACTCGGGGGTCTCGAGCACGGCGGCGTAGTCGCGCTCGGCGGGCAGGTCGACGGTGTGCTCCTCGATGATGCGACCCGGTCTCGGGCTCATCACGACAACGCGGCTCGCGAGGTACACCGCCTCGGCGACGGAGTGGGTGACGAGCAGCACCGTCGTTCCCGTCTCCCGCCAGATGCGGTTGAGCTCGACGTTCATGCGCTCGCGGGTGAGCGCGTCGAGCGCGCCGAACGGCTCGTCCATGAGCAGCACTTGCGGTTCGTGCAGCAGCGCTCGGCACAGCGACACGCGCTGCTGCATGCCACCGGAGAGCTCGTGCGGCAGGGCCTTCTCGAATCCGGTCAGCCCCGTCATCTCGATCAGCTGATCCGCGCGCTCCTGCGCGACGGACATGTTCATGCCGCGCATCTCCGCCTGCAGCAGGATGTTGCCGCGCACGCTGCGCCACTCGAGGAGCGCGGCGCGCTGGAAGACGTACCCGATGTCCTGGCGGGGCGCCTTCACTTCCTCGCCCTGCAGGCGAATCGCGCCGCGGCTCGGTCTCGTGAGACCGGCGACCGCCTTGAGCAGCGTGGATTTTCCGCAGCCGGAGGGTCCCGCGATGCTGATGAACTCGCCGCGCTCGACCGTGAGGTCGATGTCCTCGAGCGCGCTCACCTGTCCGCGCTTGGATGCGAACGTGACGGCGACGTCCGACACGGAGAGCGCCGGAGCCTCACGGCGCGGCTGTCCGCCCTCCGTCATGGACAGTCCCTCCTGTTCCTGTGCTGTCGGTGACATGGTCAGCCCTTCGGGGCGAAGGACGAGTCGAAGTAGGTGCTGACGTCGCCGGCCTTCTCGATGAGTCCCGCTGTCGCGAGCACCTCGATCGTGGAGGTCCAGTCGCCTTCGTCGTTGACGCCGGGCGCGGCATCCTTCGTCGCATCCGTGTGGAGGAGCTTGATGGTCTCCTTCCACTGGTCGAGCAGCACGGACTTGTTCGGCATCTGCGGGTCCTTGCCGTCCATCGCCGCCACTGCCCCTTCGGGGTCTTCGGCCGCCGCGGTGAACGCCTCGGACGTCGCCGCGACCATGGCCTTCACGAGGTCGGGGTCGTTCGAGATCGTGTCGTCGGGGGCGATGAGGCCGTTGCTGTAGAAGTTCAGGCCGGCGTCGGAGTAGCGCAAGTAGGTGATCTTCTTGCCGCTCTTGTCGGCGATCGTGGGTCCCTGGTCGTGGGCAAAGCCGATGAGTCCGTCGACCTGCCCGGAGAGCATGGCGGCGATCTTGCCCGCGGCGTCGAGGTTCTGCTGCTTGACGTCGGACTCGGACAGGCCGACGGCCTCGAGGTAGGCGGGGAATGTCGTCGTGGGCGCGTCGCCGGCCGAGACCGCGATCGTCTTGCCCTTGAGGTCCTTCGGCGAGGTGATGCCGGAGTCGGAGAACACCTGCACGGCCGACGGGGTCGTCTGCAGGAAGACGCCGACGCTCTTTATCGCGACGCCCTTGTCGATGTTCGCCATGACGGCGGGGGTGTCGGCCCAGCCGAAGTCGACCTGCTTCTGGCCGACCGCCTGCGCGGTCTTCGTCGAGCCTTGCCCGGCCTTGATCGTCAGGTCGATTCCGTGGTCCTCGAAGATGCCCTTCTCGACGCCGTAGTAGAACGGAGCGTGCTCGCCGTAGGGGTACCAGTTGAGCATGAGGGTCACGGGAGTCGCGCCGTCGGCCTTCTCCTCCGAGCCGCCGGAGGCGCCGGCGCTGCAGCCGGAGAGGACGAGTGCGGATGCCGCGAAGGCGGCGAGTGCCGTGAGGACGGCGCCTGGCTTCTTCATTGAAACTCTTTCTGTTGGGAGGGGAGGGTTAGAGACGGACTGTGGATGCGCCGAGGTCGCGCTTGGAGGCGTGCCACGGGATGAGGAACTTCTCGGCGATCTGGATGATGCCGAAGAGCACGACGCCCATGAGCGACATGATGATGAGGGCCGCGAACAGCATGGCGGTGTCGAGGTTGCCGTTCGCCTGGAGGATGACGTAGCCGAGGCCTTCGTTCGCGCCGACGAACTCGCCGACGACAGCGCCCGTGACGGCGAGCGTCGCCGCGACCTTGAGGCCGGAGAGCAGCTCGGGCAGGGCGGCCGGCAGGCGCACCTTGACGAAGGTCTTGAAGCGCCCCGCTCCCATCGTCGAGGTCAGCTGGAGGATCTCGGGATCGACCGTGCGCAGTCCGGCGAGGCCGGAGATGACGACGGGGAAGAACGCCATGAGCACGGCGACGAGGATCTTGGGGCTCGCTCCGAAGCCGAGCCAGACGACGAAGAGCGGCGCGATAGCGATCTTCGGGATCACTTGAGCGAAGAGGATGACCGGGTAGAGGGTCTTCTCGAGTCCCTGCGAGTACACCATGACGACCGCGACCGCGAGGCCGACGACGACGGCGATGACGAAGCCGACGACGGTCTCGTACGTCGTCACCCAGGTGTGCTGCGCGAGGTAGGGCACGTTGTCGGCGAAGGCGCTCCAGGTGTCAACCGGCGACGGGATGATGTAGGGCTGCACGAGGCCGAGCTCGGTGACGAGCCACCAGACGACGAGCACTCCGACGACGAACACGATCGGATGCCAGCTGCGCAGCCACCAGCGAACCACCGAGCCGGGCTCGCCCTTCTCGTGTGCGAGCGCCATGGCCTCCGTGGCGGGCGGTGATGAGAGTGCGGACATGGAAACCAAACCTCGTCATTGAGAAAGCGGGAAAGCGTATTCCCTTCGGGACGCTCTCGATCATAGGCGGCGTGCCGGAGGAGTGTCAATTCATTTGGGAAACCGATTTCCGCTCGGCGTGCTCCGTCCTCGCGTAATCTGGCGGCATGGTGGCGGGACACGGGTCAGCGGGATGAGAGCGCACGCGCGCACCATCTGGCGCGGCATCCGATTCGCCGTCGTCTACGAGCTGCGCATCTATCAGAGCCTGTGGTTCTCGATCGCGCGACGCGACCCGGTCGCGGCGCCCGGCAGCATCCCGTTCTCGTACGTTCGCTCGGTGCGCACGGCGCTGCTCGTGTTCATCATCCTCTCGGCGATCGAAGTGCCCATCGCGCACCTGCTCCTGCGGCCCTGGCCGCCCGTGCAGATCGGCTTCCTCGCCATCGGCATCTGGGGGCTCGTCTGGATGTTCGGGCTCTGGGGCGCCATGACGGTCTACCCGCACACGCTCGACGACGCGGGCATCCACATCCGCGGCGGCTTCTCGTCACGCGTCGACGTGCCCTGGCCGGGCATCGAGGCCGTCACTCTCGAGCTGCACTCGTACGAGAAGGGGAAGAGCGTGCAGATCGTCGAGGAGGACGGCGAGCGCATCCTCTGCCTCGTGAACGCGAACGAGACCGGCGTTCTCATCACGCTGCGCGCCGCGACTCCGATCCGCGTCCGGAACCGCACGGAGACCGTCACGCACGTGCGCTTCCGCGCCGACGACTCCCGATCACTCGTGCGCGCGGCGCGTCACTGGACCTCACGCGTGGGCTGACCCGTGCCGGGGGCGGATGCCGCGACTCGCGGCGCCACGAGCATCGCGCCCAGCGCGACAAGCACCGTGAGCGCGAACACCGCGCCGAAGGAGGCGACGTTCGAGGAGAACGCGGCGAACACGATCCCCGTGAGGGCGAGCGACATGGCGCCGCCGAGCGAGTCGGCGATCGACATCGCTGAGCTGTTGAAGCCCTGGTTCTTTGGCGTCGAGAATTCGAGCACCATCACCGACAGCCGCGGATACGCGAACCCCATGCCGGCGCCGCCGATCGCCCAGCCGACGATCACGACAGCGGCCGGCAGGTGCAGCAGCGCTGTGGCGCACGCGCCCGCCGTCGCGACGATCACGAGCGCCGAGCCGACTCGCGTGAATACCGGGTGCGCGACGCGGGCGCCGAGTCGGCCCTGCACGGCGGACGCCCCCGACCAGCTGAGCGCGGCGCACGTGAGGGCGAGGCCGGCGAGACTGGGGCTGAAGCCGTACTCGCGCGTGAGCAGGTAGGGCACGTACACCTCGGCGCCGAAGAAAGCCGCGGACGCGAGCCCGCGCATCCCGATGACGGAGGGCACGCCGCGCACGGCGGCGAGGGTTCCTCGCGGGACGAGCGGTCGAACGCTCACGAACGCGACGCCGCAGCAGGCGAGGGCGAGCGACCAGCCCACGCCGGGCAGCTTGCCGAGCAGGTTGAGGCCGAGCACCGCGAGAGCCGCGAGGCTCGCCCACGCGAACCGGCTCACCGACCAGCGGACGCTGTCGTCGCGCGTGCGCTCGATCCGGCGAAGCGACGGCACGACCATGAGCAGGGCGATGACGATGAGCCCGACGACGCCGAGGAAGACCCAGTGCCAGCTGAACAGCTCGGCGACCGCGCCCGCCACGACGGGGCCGACGAGGGAGGGCACGACCCACGCCGCGGCGAAGGCGGCGAAGATCTTCGGATGAAGCGCGCCGGGGTAGACGCGCGCGATCACGACGTAGAGCGCGACCGTCAGCCCGCCGCCGCCGAGTCCCTGCACGAGCCGTCCGGCCACGAACACGGGCATGGTCGTGGCCGTTCCCGCCACGAGAAGCCCGATGACGAACGCGAGCACCGCCGCATAGAGCGGGGTCACGGGCCCCCGCCGGTCGGCCCAGTTGCCGACGCCCACCATCCCGATGACGCCCGTCGCGAGCGGTCCGGCGAACGCGAGAGCGTACAGCGACTCTCCGCGCAGGTCGGCGCTCACGACGGGCATCACCGTTGTCACGGCCAGCGACTCGAAGGCGGCGAGGAACACGAGAGCGGTCGATCCCAGCGTCACCCAGCGATACGTCCTGTTAAGGATTCCGCCCGCGGCCTCCGCGCTCTTCTCGTCCACTGACACGTCCTCACCCTAGAACCTCAACTATGGTTGAGGCCAAGCGCCGTCTGGTCGCTGCAGCGCCCCACTCATCGAAGAAACGGGAGAGACGATGTCGTTTCAGGCCTACCTCGACGCGATCGAGGCGAAGACCGGACTCACGCCGCGCCAGCTCGTCGACAAGGCGGCCGAGCGCGGTTTCGGCGCCGACTCGAAGGCCGCGCCGATTCTCGAGTGGCTCAAGGAGGACTACGGTCTGGGTCGCGGCCACGGCATGGCGCTCGTGCACGTGATCACCAAGGGCGATCGCATCAGCACGAAGCACGTCGGCACCGACGGCGCGCACGCCGACGCGAGCGACCGACTGTGGCTCGACGGCATCGCGACGAAGCCCGCCGACTATTGAGCCGCGCGCCCGGCGGTCCGGCTCAGCGCTTCTTCGCGGCGCGCGCCGTGGCCCGCTCGACGTCGGCGAGCAGGTCGTCGACGTCTTCGATGCCGACCGAGAGCCGCACGACGTTCTCGGGAACCGCGAGCTCGGTGCCCTTGACCGAGGCGTGCGTCATCTCGCTCGGGTAGTTCACGAGCGACTCGACGCCGCCGAGCGATTCGGCGAGCGTGAACACCTCGAGCCGCTCGGCGAATCGGCGTGCGACTCGCTCTCCCCCGGTGAACGCGACGGAGAGCATGCCCCCGAAGCGCGACATCTGCTGCGCGGCGAGCGCGTGCCCAGGGTGCGAGTCGAGGCCCGGGTAGTAGACGCGCTCGACGCCGTCGCGACCGTCGAGGAACTCGGCGATCTTCTGTGCGTTCGCCGAGTGCCGCTCCATGCGCACGTCGAGGGTCTTGATTCCGCGCGAGGTGAGGTACGCGTCGAACGGACTCGACACGGCGCCCGCCGCGAACTGCAGGAAGCGCACCTTCTCGTGCAGCGCGTCGTCGTTCAGTGCGACGGCGCCGCCGATGACGTCGGAGTGGCCGCCGAGGTACTTCGTCGTGGAGTGCACGACGACGTCGGCGCCGAGCGAGAGCGGCTGCTGCAGCGCAGGCGTCGCGAACGTGTTGTCGACGACGACCGTGAGGCCCGCGTGGTGGCCGATCTCGGCGAGCTCGGCGATGTCGGTGATCTTCATGAGCGGGTTCGAGGGCGTCTCGACCCACAGCACCTTCGTCTCCGGGGTGATCGCGGCCTGCACGTCCCGCAGGTTCGACAGGTCGACGACGGAGTGGCCGACTCCCCAGTCGCCGAGAATGCGGCTGACGAGCCGGTAGGTTCCGCCGTACACGTCGTTGCCGATGACCAGGTGGTCGCCCGGGCGCAGGATGCCGCGCAGCAGCGCGTCTTCGGCGGCGAGCCCCGACGAGAACGAGATCGCGTGCTTCGCCTGTTCGAGCGCCGCGAGCTGCTCCTCGAGGTTCGAGCGCGTCGGGTTGCCCGCGCGGCCGTACTCGTAGCCGTTCCGCAGCCCGCCGATGCCGTCCTGCTTGTGCGTCGACGTCAGGTGGATGGGCGGGATCACCGCACCCGTGGTCTCGTCGACGGCTTGGCCGGCGTGGATGGCTCGCGTGGCGAATCCGGGAACGTGTGACATGGTCTTCCCTCCGTGTGGTGGGTGCGGTTTGCGTTCAGTTCTTGAGGTAAGTGAGCAGGTCCTGGCGGGTGAGCACCGCTGTCGGGTTCCCGTCGTGCGTGACCAGAAGGGCGTCGGATGCCGCGAGCGCGGCGCGCGCGGCCGACACCGACTCGCCCGAGCCGATGAGCGGGAGCGGGTCGCCGAGCACGGTCGAGACGGCATCCGTCATTGCGCTCTCGCCCGTGAAGACGCGGTCGAGCAGGTCGCGCTCGATGATCGCGCCGGCGACCTCGCCCATCACGACAGGCGGCTCGGTCGAGAGCACGGGCAGCTGCGAGACGCCGTACTCCGCCATGATCTCGATCGCGTCGCGCACCGTGTCGTCGGGGTGCACGTGCACGAGCGCGGGCACGTCGCCGCTCTTCGCGGCGACGACCTCGCCCACGGTGCGCTCCCCCGAGTCGTCGAGGAAGCCGTACGAGCGCATCCACTTGTCGTTGAAGATCTTGCCGAGGTAGCCGCGCCCGCCGTCGGGCAGCAGCACGACGACGATCGCGTCGGCAGGCAGGTCCTTCGCAGCGTTGAGCGCGGCGACGATGGCCATGCCGCTCGAGCCGCCGACGAGCAGGCCCTCTTCGCGCGCGAGCCGCCGGGTCATGGCGAACGACTCCGCATCGGTGACGGCGATGACCTCGTCGACGACGCTCGGGTCGTACGCACCCGGCCAGAAGTCCTCGCCGACGCCCTCGACGAGGTACGGGCGGCCCGTGCCGCCCGAGTACACGGAGCCCTCGGGGTCGGCACCGACGATGCGAACGGCGGAGTTCGAGACTTCCTTGAGGTAACGGCCGGTTCCGCTGATGGTGCCGCCGGTTCCGACACCGGCGACGAAGTGCGTGACGGCGCCGTCGGTGTCGCGCCAGATCTCGGGTCCGGTTGTCTCGTAGTGGCTGAGAGGCCCGTTGGGGTTGAAGTACTGGTTGGGCTTGAACGCGCCGTCGATCTCGGTGACGAGCCGGTCGGACACCGAGTAGTACGACTGCGGGTCGTCGGGAGCGACGGAGGTCGGCGTGACGACGATCTCGGCGCCGTAGGCGGTGAGGACGTTGCGCTTGTCCTCACCGACCTTGTCGGGAAGCACGAAGACGCACTTGTAGCCGCGCTGCTGCGCGATGAGCGCAAGGCCGACGCCCGTGTTGCCGGAGGTTGGCTCGACGATCGTGCCGCCCGGGCGCAGTTCGCCCGAGGCCTCGGCCGCGTCGATGATGCGCTCGGCGATGCGGTCCTTCGAGGACCCGCCGGGGTTCAGGTACTCGAGCTTCACGAGCACCGTGGCGGCGATGCCCTCGGTCACGGTGTTGAGCTTGACGAGGGGCGTGTCGCCGATGAGTTCGGTGATCGATGAGGCGTAGTGCACGGTAGTCCGTTTCGTCTGCGGTCGCTTGTGGCGTCACACCGAGCCTACTGCGCGCGAGGAGAGCACGCCCGGATGCTACGGACATGCCCGCTGCCGCTCAGGAGTGACCGGCGACCTGATCGTGGTGCATGCGGGAGTACACGCCGCCGGACGTGAGCAGTTCCGCGTGCGTGCCGCTCTCGACGATGCGGCCGCCGTCGACGACGAAGATCACGTCCGCGTCGACGATCGTCGAGAGCCGGTGGGCGATCGCGATGGTCGTGCGCCCCTCGGCGGCGGCGTCGAGGGCGCGCTGCACGACGCGCTCCGAGAGCGTGTCGAGAGCGCTCGTCGCCTCATCGAGCACGATAACGGCGGGGTCCTTGAGCAGCACGCGCGCGATCGCGATGCGCTGCTTCTCTCCGCCGGAGAGGCGGTAGCCGCGCTCCCCCACGACGGTGGCGTACCCGTCGGGGAAGGACGCGATCGTGTCGTGGATGTTCGCCGATCGCGCGGCGGCCTCGAGCTCGGCATCCGTCGCCTCGGGCTTGGCGTAGCGAAGATTCTCGGCGATCGTGGCGTGGAAGAGGTAGGTCTCCTGGCTCACGATGCCGATGTGCGAGATGAGCGAGGACTGCGTGAGGTTCTTCACGTCCTCCCCCGCGAACAGCACCCGACCCTCACTCGCGTCGTACAGGCGCGGCACGAGATACGACACCGTCGTCTTTCCCGCGCCGGAGGGTCCGACGAACGCGGCGAACTGGCCCGGGGCGATCGTGAACGAGACGGCGTCGAGCGTCGGCCGGGTCTCAGCGGCCGCGTCGGGGTAGCGGAAGGTGACGTCCTCGAAGCGCACGGAGCCGAGCGGCCCAAGCGCCTGCTCGACAGCGATAGCGTCAGGGCTCTCGGTGATCGCGGGCTTGAGGTCGAGGTACTCGAAGATGCGGGCGAACAGGGCGCTCGAGGTCTGCAGGTCGAGGGCGACGCGCATGAGGCTCGTGAGCGGGAACAGCAGCCGGGACTGCACGGTGGTGAAGGCGACGATCGCGCCGGCCGTGATCTCGACGTTGCCGCGGGTGATGAGCAGTCCGGCGCTGAGGTACACGATCGCCGGAATCGACGACATGAAGATGTTCACGAGCGCGAAGAACCACTGCCCGCTCATCGACTGCTTCACCTGCAGGCCGATCTGGCGGGCGTTCGCCTCGCGGTAGCGTTCGGTCTCGGCATCCTGCCGGTTGAAGCTTTTGGCCAGCAGCACGCCCGACACGCTCAGCGCCTCCTGCGTGATCGCCGTCATGTCGGAGAGCGACTCTTGCGTCTGCCCCGCGATGCGCGCCCGCACCTGACCGACGCGGCGCTGGACGAGCACGAGCAGCGGCATGAGCACGAGAGCGACGATCGTGAGCTGCCAGCTGATCAGCACCATGGCGACGAACGCGGCGATGACGTTGACGGTATTGCCGAGCACGCTCGACACGGTGTTCGTGAGCGCGTTCGCGACGCCGCCGACGTCGTTCTGCAGCCGTGACTGGATGACGCCGGTCTTCGTGCGGGCGAAGAAGCTGAGCTCCATCGACTGCAGCCGCTGGAACAGCGTGACGCGCAGGGCGCCCATGACGCTGTTGCCGACGGTCGCCGTGAGGTAGGTCTGCCAGACGCCGAGGCCCGCCGAGAGCACGTACAGCGCGATCATCGCCGCGACGATGACCCCGAGCGCCGTGAGGTTCGGTCCGCCGCGCTCCGGGAACAGGCCGACGTCGAACGCGTTCTCGACCAGAAGCGGCGGAATCACCGAGACCGCGGCGGTGACGAGCACGAGCACCATCGTCGTGATGATTGCCGTTCGGTGCGGCGCGAACAGTCCGAGGATGCGCCGCAGGAGGTGCGGGATCTGCGGCGCCGTGGCGTTCTGCTCCTTGAGCGCCTGGTAGTCGGCGCGCGCTGCACCGCCCACCGATCGTCCGCCGCGCATGCTCATGTACTCACCCTAGACAGCCCGGGCACGAGCGGATGCCGCGAGGCGACGATTCGCCGGAATGGGGGACTCAGCCCTTCGTCGATCCCGCAAGCAGGCCGCGCACGAAGTACCGCTGCAGGCTGAAGAACACGATGAGCGGAACGATGAGCGAGACGAACGCGGCCGCCGTGAGCCGCTGCCAGTCCTGCCCGCGCGTGCCGGTGAGTTCCGCGAGACGCTGCGTGAGCGGTGCGACGTCTTGCGTGCCGCCCGAGAAGACGAGGGCGACGAGCAGGTCGTTCCACACCCACAGGAACTGGAAGATCGCGACAGAGGCGAGCGCGGGCAGCGCGAGCGGCAGCACGATGCGGAAGAAGATCTGACCGTGGCTCGCTCCGTCGACACGGGCGGCCTCGATGACGTCGCCCGGGATCTCGGAGATGAAGTTGTGCAGCAGGAAGATCACGAGCGGCAGCCCGAAGATCGTGTGCGCGATCCAGATCGGCAGGTAGTTCTGCTCGGGAATCATGGGCAGCACGTCGTGGATTCCCGCCTGCAGTGGCTTCAGCACGACGACGAACGTCTGCAGCAGCGGCAGCAGCGCCATCTGCAGCGGCACGATCTGTAGCGCGAAGACGAGGATGAAGATCCAGTTCGAGCCGCGGAACCGGATCCACGCGAACGCATATGCGGCCATCGCGCCAAGCACGAGCGGGAATACGGTGCCGGGGATGGCGATCGCGAGCGAGTTCGCGAAGTAAGCGCCGAGCTGCGGCGACGACTGCGATGCCGAGAGCAGCACTTCCTGGTAGTTGTCGAGCGTGAAGCCGGGGTTCTGGAAGATCGTCCACCAGCCCGTCGACTGCAGCAGCTCGGGCGGCCGGAACGATGAGATGAGCAGCCCGAACGTGGGGATCGTCCACACGACCGCGATGACGAGGGCGACGACGGTCGCGGTGCGCGACGTGAGGCGACGCTTGACGCGACCCGCCTTGCCCGTCTCGAGTCGGCGCCCCGTTGTCAGCTGCTGCGTGGTCGCGGCATCCGATGCGACCTCGACCGGTGTCACGCTCATCGGATTTCCCTCTGCTTTCTCAGCACGCGGATGTTGTAGATCACGATCGGCAGAACGAGGATGAACAGCACGAGAGCGAGAACCGATCCGCGTCCCGGCTCGTTCGCCCGGAACGCCTGCGTGTACATCTCGTTGGCGATCACGCTCGTGTCGAAGTTGCCCGCCGTCATCGTGCGCACGATGTCGAAGACCTTGAGCGTCGCGATCGAGATCGTCGTGACGACGACGACGAGGGCTCCGCGGATGCCGGGCAGCGTGACGTTGCGGAACCGCTGCCACGCGTTCGTGCCGTCGAGCTCCGCGGCCTCGAGCTGCTCCGTCGGGATCGCCTTGATCGCCGCCGAGAGCACGACCATGGCGAATCCGGTCTGGATCCAGATCATGACGACGATGAGCAGGAACGTGTTGATGGGCGAGGTCTGCAGCCACTGCACGGGCTCCCCGCCGAACCAGACGACGATCTGGTTGAGCAGTCCGATCTGCTCCTTGCCTCCCGTGCGGTAGTCGTAGACGAACTTCCAGATGATGCCCGCGCCGACGAACGAGATCGCCATCGGCATGAACACGAGAGCCTTGTAGAACTTCTCGCCGCGGGACTTGTCGATGAACACCGCGTAGGCGAGGCCGACGGTCGTGGAGATCGTCGGGACGAGAAGCACCCACACGATGGTGTTGAGGAGGGTGCGCAGGATGGTCGGCTGCGTGAACATCCAGATGAGGTTGTCCCAGCCGTTCCAGTTGCCGTTGCGGTCGGTGAACGACAGCAGCGTCGTGCGCACGGCGGGGTAGATGAGGCCGACGATGAGCAGGATCATCGCCGGGGCGAGGAACGCGAGAACCTGCCAGATGTCGCGTCCGCGCTTGGGCGCCTTGTCAAGGAAGAACAGCAGAAGCCCGATCACGGCGGCGAAGACAGCGAGCCCGCCGATGAGCTGGATGATCTTGCCGATGAGATCAGCGGTCGTCATTGATCAGCGCCTTTCGTCGTCGAAGTTGAGGGGTGGGGCCGCCGTGCGACCCCACCCGGTGACGGATGCCGCTAGCTGCTCGGCCAGCTCGCTTCGATCGTGTCGGCGACCTGCTGTGAGCTCTTGCCGTTGAGCCACTCGATGATGCCCGTCCAGAAGGAGGAGGCGCCGACGGCGCTCGGCATGAGGTCGGAGCCGTCGAAGCGGAACACGGTGTCAGGGTCCTGCAGGATCTTGATGCTGTCCTTCAGGATGTCGCTCTGCGCGTTCTCAGGGTCGAGTCCCTTGTTCGCGCTGATGACGCCGCCGAGCGAGACGCGCTTGTTCGCCCACGTGTCGCTCGACAGGTACGCGCGCACGGCCTCGACGGCGTCGCCCTCGGTGAACGCGACGACGAGCTCGCCACCACCGGTCACGGCCTGGCCGGAGTCGGCGGATGCCGGCGGCATGAGGAACGCGAAGACGTCGCCGTCCGCCGCGACCTTCGTTCCCTTGGGCCAGAAGCCCTCGTAGAACGATGCCTGGTGGTGCAGCGAGCAGTCGCCGTCGAGGATCGGCAGGCCGCCGTCGCCGAAGGCGGTCGAGATCACTGTGGACACGTCGCCGAGTCCGCCGTTGACCATGTCGCCGTTCTTGAGGTACTCGCCCGCGGCGTCGAACGCCTTCACGATCTGCGGGTCGTTGAACGGGATCTCGTGCGTGACCCACTGGTCGTACACGTCGGGGCCGGCCTGGCGAAGCACGAAGTCCTCGATCCAGTCCGTACCGGGCCAGCCACTCGCCTCGCCCGACTCCATGCCCGCACACCACGGCTTGTGGTCGCCGTCGGCTGCGATCTTCTCGCTCAGGGCCGTGAGCTCGTCAAGAGTGGTGGGGATCTCGTAGCCCTTGTCCTTGAACTCGCTCGGCGAGTACCAGATGTACCCCTTCACGCTCGCCATGAGCGGCGCGGCGTAGAAGGTGCCGTCGTACGTTCCGTACTTCTTCCAGTCCTCCGACCAGAACTCGTCCACGTGGTCCTCGACGGCCTTCGACGCGGGCTTGAGATATCCGCCCTCGGCGAGGGTGTTGAACAGACCCGGCTGCGGGACGATGCCGATGTCGGGGGCGTTTCCGGCCTTCGCGAGCACCGCGATCTGCGTCTCGAACTCCTGGGTGCCCTGGTACTTGACGTCGATGCCCGTGCATGTGGCGAAGTCCTGCCACGTCTGCGTCATGAGGTCGGCTTCGGTGTCGACGATCGTGCCGCTGATGCTCACGTCTTCGTTGTCGAACGTCCCGTACTGCTCGTAGGGGGCGCAGTCGACGTCTGCCTTGTCCTGGGCGGCGATGTCTCCCGTGCAGCCGGTCAGAGCGAGCCCGGCGGCGCCGGCGAACGCGATGGGGATGAGAGCGCGTCTGCTGCGCCGTGAGAACCTCATCAGTCTTCTCCTCGTTGAGTGCTGTGTCGCGGATGCCGGGAAGCAGCCGCCTCCGGTAAGGAACCGGTTCCAGTGACAACATACGCAATTCACAGTTTCGACACAAGACGCGCGAGATCACGAATGGATATCCCCGCCGCACCCACATGAGAGCGCTCTCGAATAATGGGACCGGTTCCACAATCCCGTCGGTCGCGGTATTCTCACAAATACCGCGGAGGGGCGGCCGCGGAGAACGCCGCGGCAGCGGCATCCACCCTGTGAACCCTCGGAGCAGACATGAGCGTCATCGCCGACGTCGCCAAACTGGCGGGCGTGTCCAAGTCGACCGCGAGCCGCGCTCTCTCGGGCGGCGGCTACGTGTCGCAGGAGACGCGAGAGAAGGTGCTGGCCGCCGCCGCCGAACTCGGCTACAGCGCGTCGCCGATCGCGACGAGCCTCGTCACGGGTCGCACGAAGAACGTCGGCGTCATGATCCCCTTCTTCGCCCGCTGGTTCTTCGGGGAGGTTCTCGAGGGAATCGAAGCGCGCCTGCGCGCACACGGCTACGACATGACGGTGTACAACGTGCATCCGGGGCCGCGCGGGGACGAAGTGCTCGGCGACATCATCGCGCGCCGCCGGTTCGACGGCATCATCATCGTCGCTATCGACCCGGACGAGCACGACGTGGCTCGACTCCTCGACACGGGCCGCCCGGTCGTCGGGATCGGCGGCCCGATCTCCCGTCTGGCGACGATCGCCGTCGACGACGTCGGCATCGCGCGGATGGCCACGGAGCATCTGCTGCGGCTCGGCCACACGGACGTCGTGCACCTCGGCGGAGATTCGAGCGAGCGCGCCGACTTCTCCGTGCCGCGCAAGCGACGAACCGGCTACGAGGAGGCGATGGCGGAAGCGGGTCTCGGCGAGCGCGCCCGCACGCTCGAGGTGGAGATGTCGATCCCCGCGGGCTACGAGGCCGGAATCGACGTGCTGAGCGATCCGCGGCGCCGCCCCACGGCGCTCTTCGCGGCGTGCGACGAACTGGCCGTCGGCGCGATCATCGCGGCGCGCCGCTTGGGCATCGCCGTGCCAGGAGAGCTGAGCGTCATCGGGATCGACGGACACGAGTGCGCCGCGATGTTCTCACTCACGACCATCGAGCAGGCGCCGCGCGAGCAGGGCACCGCCGTCGTCGATCTGCTGCTGCGCGCGATCGACACGGGCGAGTCCCCCGACGGCGTCACCTACCTTCCCACCCGGCTGCGCGTGCGCAACTCGACGAGCCGACTCATCCCCGCGCCCTGACCGCCCGTCACTTCTGCGAACCCGCGAGCAGCGCTTGCACGAAGTAACGCTGGAACGCGAAGAAGACGATGAGCGGCACGATCATCGAGAGGAACGCACCCGCCGAGAGCACGTCGATGTTCGCGCCGAACTGCCGCAGCTGACTCTGTATGGCGACGGTGAGAGGCTGCGTCTCCGAGTCGGTGAAGATCAGCGCGACGAGCATGTCATTCCACGTCCACAGGAACTGGAAGATCGCGAGTGAGGCGATCGCCGGTCCGCCGAGCGGAAGCACGACGCGGAAGAAGATGCGCCATTCGCTCGCGCCGTCGATCCGCGCGGCCTCGAGCAGCTCCCCGGGGATCTGCGTGAAGAAGTTGCGGAGCAGGAAGATCGCGAACGGCAGTCCGAACCCGGTGTGGAAGAGAACGACGCCGAGCACGGAGCCGAAGATGCCGAGCGCGCCGAACAGCCGGGCGATGGGGATGAGCGCGACCTGCACGGGAACGGCGAGGAGCACGATCACGACGATCAGCAGCCATTCACGCCCGGGGAACTTGATCCACGCGAACGCGTATCCGGCGAGCGCCCCGATGATGACGACGAGCGCTGTCGCCGGCACCGCGATCAGGATCGTGTTGCCGAAGGACCCCGTTATCGTCGGGTTCGAGAGCAGGTTCACATAGTTCTCGAGCGTGAGCTGCGCCGGCTTCGCGAAGACCGTCCACCAGCCCGACGAGGCGTCGTCGGCGCCGCTGCGGAGCGAGAGGATGAGCAGCCCGACGCTCGGCACCAGCCAGAACACGGCGACGATGATCAGCACGATGTTGACGACGCTGTTGCCGAAGAATCCGACGACGCGCTGCGCGACGGTCTTGTTGCGGCTGCCCGCGAGGGTGAGCTGGCTCATTGCTCACGCTCCTGCCGGAAGCGGCGGATATTGATGATCATCGAGGGCAGCACGACGATCAGCAGGAGGATCGCGAGCGCGCTCCCGAGCCCCTGGTCGTTTCCGCCGCCGAACGACACCCGCCACATCTCGACGGCGATGACGTTCGCCGCGGGCTTGGACGCTCCGGGCGGGATGACGTAGACGAGGTCGAAGATCTTGAGCACGTTGATGATGAGCGTCACGAACACGACGATGATCACTGGTGACAACAGCGGCGCGGTGATGCGGCGGAACACCTGCCACTCATTCGCGCCGTCGATCCGCGCCGCCTCTTGGAGCGAGCGGTCCATGGCCGAGAGGCCCGAAGCGATCATGACCATCGCGAACCCTGCCCAGATCCACACGTACGACAGGATGATGACGGACGTGATGAACGTGGAGCTGAGCCAGCTCACGCCTTGATACCCCTCACCGAAGTTCGAGGCGGGCAGCGAGACCCGATACTCACCGGGATCGAGGCCCTCGAGCACATACCGGCCCGAATCATCGGTTATCGCGGTCGCCGCGACCGTGCCGCCCTCGGCGACCGCGTCCACGCGGATGCCGGGCAGCCCGAACTTGCCCTTGTCGATCTGCCCGTTCGTGCCTCCGCCGCCGCGGATGGTGTCGAGCCACACCGTGCCGGAGATCTGGTCTGCTCCCGGAGACTCGGCGGCTCGCGCTTGACCGGCTTTGTCGGGGACGTCCTCGGCGCGGATGCGCACGAGCGGGAAGTCCTGCTCGGAACCGGGCTGCACGGCGTCCTGCCCCGCGATGATCCCGTGGTCCTCAACGATGCCGGCATCCTCGCGCGGCGTCGCTCCCGGATACGCGGACACGCCGCCGTTCACCCAGTTGCTCACGCCGACGATCGCCGCGTTCACGACGCCCAGCTGCGGGCTCTCCTGGAACATGCCGCGGAAGATCACGCCTGCCGCGAGCATCGAGATCGCCATGGGCATGAAGATCACGAGCTTGAACGCCGTCGACCACTTGATGCGGTCGAGCAGCACGGCGAACACGAGGCCGAGGACCGTGCACGTGATGGGCGCGACGATCACCCAGATGATGTTGTTCCGGATGGCGGTGAACGTCGAGTCGTTCGTGAACATCGTCACGTAGTTGTCCCACCCGACGAACTGGTCGCCGCTCGGATCGTAGAACGACCGGAAGAGCGTGTAGACGATCGGGTAGACGAGCATCGCGCCGAGCAGAACGAGCGCAGGCGCGAGAAAGGCAAGAGCGATCAGGATGCCGCGATTGCGGCCCGAGCGACCGGGGGACGCTTTCGATGTCCCCCGGTCACCCGTGCCGGTCACAGCTACCGATGCGGGTGGCGTGCTCACGGCGAGTTCCTCCCGTCGGCTCGCCGCTACTTGTAGGCCTTGGCCGCGGCATCCTCAAGTGCCTGCTGCGTACCCGACACGTCCTTCGGGTTCTTGAGGAAGTCGATCATGATCTGCCAGAAGCCCTGACCCTCGGTTCCGCCGAAGGCGCTCGGCGTGAGATCTGACATGTCGAACCGGAACGTCTTCGCGCTCACGAGAGCCTCGGCGATCTGACGCGAGATGTCATCCGGGTACAGCGACGTGTCCACAGACTTGTTCGGCGAGGTGAGTCCACCCTCCGGCACCCACACCTCCGCCGAGTCCGGCGAGGCGAGATACTGCATGAGGGCGTCCGTTGCATCGTCGTCGGAGAAGGCGACGGCGACGTCGCCGCCGCCGACGACGGCGGGCTCCGAGCCGTTCACGGAGGGGAAGTTGTAGAACAGCGCGTTCTTGCCGACTGTCGAGTTTCCGTCGTCCGCGATGTTTCCGGCGACGAAGTCACCCTCGTACACGGTTCCCGCGTTCGGGTGCGCCCCGAACACCTCGGTCACCGACTCGGGGAAGGTCCGCTGGGTCGCGCCCTTCTCGACGAGGTCTGTTCCGAACAGCGTGGCGAGCACGTCGAACGCCTCTTTCACCGACGGATCCGTCCACGGGATCTCGTGGTTCGTCAGCTGGTCGTACTTCTCAGCGCCAGCCGTGCGCAAGTAGACGTTCTCGAACCAGTCGGTCAGGGGCCAGCCGACGTCGGCGCCGATCGAGATACCCGCGTAGCCGGCATCCGTGATGAGCTGAAGCTGCTTGAGGAAGTCGTCCCACGTCTTCGGAACTGTCGCTCCGGCCTGGTCGTAGATGTCCTTGTTGTACCAGACCGTCGACTTGTTCGAAGCCTTGAACCACACGCCGTACTGCTCGTCGTCGACGGTCGCGAGGTCGATCCAGCTCTGCGAGTAGTTGTCGGAGACGATCTTCTTCGTCGCGTCGGAGAGCGGCTTGAGGTTACCGGCCTTCGCGAGCTCGTCGAGCAGCGCGGGCTGGGAGATCACGGCGATGTTCGGCGGGTTCCCGCCTTCGATCTGGGTGCCGAGCGTCGTCGACGCCTTGTCGCCGAAGCTCGTGTAGTTCACTTTCGCGCCCGTGTCGTCTTCGAACTTCTTCAGCACCGCCTCGAAGTTCTTCTGCTCGGCGCCCGACCATGACGCCGAGACCGACAGCGTCTTTCCCGAGAACTGGTCGCCGCCCGAGGTGCTCTCCCCGCCGCCTCCTCCCCCGCCGCTGCTGGAGCAGCCGGACAGCGCGATACCGACCGCTGCCGCGATTGCCAGGGGAATGAGTGCTTTCCGTTGCCGTGTGAGTACCATGGCCTGCCTCCTCATCGAGTCGTGCAATGGGCGATCACGTTCACCGCTCACGGAACCGTCAGGGATCGGTCCCACGTGCCAACTTACGCACCCCCTCCGAGGCATTCAAGGGATCCCGGATCACAAATGGGTATACGTCTTGCCACCCTCAGCCGCGACGGATGCGCGTGATAAATGCCCTGACCGGGGCGGGAATCGCGAGGGTTCCCGCCCCGGCCGGGGCATGACGATCGGCTCAGGAGGGCTCGCCAGCCGCGATGGCCTCGGCCTCTTCGAGCTCGCTCGAGATCGAGGTGTTGACCCGGCGAAGCACACGATGTCCGGCGAAGACGACGACCACGGAGATGAGCGCCGCCCCGGCTGCCGCGAAGTACGGGACCGGATCGCCGAAGACCTCGGCGAGAGCCGTCGCGGCGGTCGGCGCGATCGCGCCGCCGACGAAGCGCACGCCCGAGTACGCGGACGAGGCGACCGAACGCGGCAGATCCGTCGCTTCCATGACCGATTCCGTGAGCACGGTGTTGAGCACACCGAGCACGAGCCCGCCGAAGACGATGCAGCAGATGAGCGCGGGCATCGAATGCACGGAGAAGCCCGCGGCGACGAGCGTCAGGGTGAGCAGGCTCAGTGCGAGGCGCAGCACGGTCGTGCGGTGCAGGCGTGCCGAGAGCATCGGAGCGACGAAGACGCTCGTGAGGGCGAGGCCGACGCCCCAGCCGAAGAATGTGAAGCCGAGTCCGAGCGCGTCGAGGCCGAGCGGGAACGGCGAGTACGCGAGCAGGACGAAGAACGCCATGTTGTAGAACAGCGCGGCGATCGCGAGGAGCCCGAGTGCGGGACGGGCGAGCGCCTTGAAGGGCGCCGACAGCGCGATGGGCGCCGGCCGGTTCTCGTCCTTGCCCTCGGACTTCAGGAGTGTGAGGATCGCGATGAATCCGATCGCCATGAGCACGGCCGTGCCGAAGAACGGTCCGCGCCAGCTGATGTGGCCGAGCAGTCCGCCGAGCAGGGGCCCGATGGCGATGCCGAGGCCGAGGGCCGCCTCGTAGAGGATGATCGCGGCACTCGACCCGCCCGAGGCGGCGCCGACGATCGTCGCGAGCGCCGTCGAGATGAACAGCGCGTTGCCGAGCCCCCAGCCGGCGCGGAAGCCGATGACGGCCTCGACGTTGTTGGAGAGAGCCGCGAACAGAGCGAACAGCACGATGAGAGCGAGGCCGAACATGAGCGTGCGCTTCGCGCCGAGTCGGCTCGAGAGCCAGCTTGTGAAGAACATCGCGACTCCCGTGACGGCGAGGTAGCTCGTGAAGAGCATCTCGGTCTCGGTCGGCGTCGCGTCGAGATCCGCCGCGATGCTGGGCAGGATCGGGTCAACCAGCCCGATGCCCATGAATGCGATGACGGCGGCGAAGGCCACCGCCCACACCGACTTGGGCTGCGTCAGGATGCTGCGCATGCCACCGTCCGAGGCTGCTGTCACGAAAACTACTCCTTCTGTTCGCTCGGCTTCTTGAGGTCCACCGACGTTCGTTCGTTCACAAGCCGGAGCGTCCGCGCGATCATGTCGATCTCGTCGGCGCCGAGCCCGTGGAAGTACGGCGCGAGCGCGCGGCCGATTCGGGCTCGCCACTCTCCCAGTGCTGCTCGGCCGTCATCGGTGACCTCGAGCAGCTGTGCCCGCGCGTCCTGCGGATCGCTCACGCGCGTGATCCAGCCGAGCGACTCGAGATGGTTGATGATCTTTGTCATCGTCGGCTGCGACACCCGCGACTGGCGAGCGAGCTCGCCCAGTCGGGAGGGACCGATCGCGTCGAGCGCGGAGACCGTGCGCCACACCGCCGGGTTCTGCGGATCCACGATCGCCTGCGCCGCCAGTCGGGTCAGGCGATGAGCGGAGATCACGAGGTCGGTGATGAGCAGCTCGGGCTGGAGCGCCGCCTCGTTCTCGTTGCGGAACTCGTCGGGCACGGCATCCATCATATGCATAGCCTATCTATCTAATCAAATCGCGGCGGAAAATGCGACAGGGTCCCGCTCCAATCGGAGCGGGACCCTGCGCGTTCACGTGTTCCCCCTTGCGGGGCGTGATTACTTGAGCGTGACGGTGGCGCCGGCCTCTTCGAGAGCAGCCTTCGCCTTCTCGGCAGCTTCCTTGTTCGCACCCTCGAGCACAGCCTTCGGGGCGCCGTCGACGAGACCCTTGGCGTCGCCGAGGCCGAGCGAGGTGAGCTCGCGGACGACCTTGATGACCTGGATCTTCTTGTCGCCAGCAGCCTCGAGGATGACGTCGAAGTCGGACTTCTCCTCGACCTCTTCCTCAGCAGCGCCAGCAGCGGCCGGGGCACCGGCAGCAACGGCGACGGGGGCAGCGGCGGTGACCTCGAAGGTCTCCTCGAACGCCTTGACGAACTCGTTGAGCTCGATGAGCGAGAGCTCCTTGAAGGCCTCGATGAGCTCCTCAGTTGACAGCTTTGCCATTGTTTTCTCCTTGTTGTTTCGTGTACTCACCGCGCGAAGGCTTGAACCTACGCAGCGGACTCCTGCTTCTCACGCAGCGCGTCGACCGTGCGAACGGCCTTCGACAGCGGTGCGTTGAACAGATATGCGGCTCCGAACAGCGAGGCCTTGAAGGCACCGGCGAGCTTCGCCAGCATGACTTCGCGGGACTCGAGGTCGGCGAGCTTGCCTACCTCTTCGGCGGTCAGCGGGTTACCGTCGAAGTAACCGCCCTTGATCACCAGGAGAGGGTTCGCCTTGGCGAAGTTGCGCAGGCCCTTTGCGACGGCGACAGGGTCACCGTGCACGAAGGCGATAGCGGACGGTCCGGCGAGCTCCGCGTCAAGCGAGGAGATGCCGGCGTTGTTCGCCGCGATCTTGGTCAGCGTGTTCTTCACCACGGCAAAGGTTGCGTCCGCACTGATTGACTTGCGCAGCTCCTTGAGCTGGCCAACAGTGAGGCCGCGGTACTCGGTCAGCAGAACGGCGCTCGAGCTCTGGAACTTGTCCGTGAGCTCGGCAACCGCGGCTTCCTTGTTCGCCATGGCCACTCCTTATGTATTCGTCTCCACGTCGCGGAAGCGACGTGTCCCTGAACCGTGGTGGCCCGCACATGAAAAAAGCTCCGGCACAGGAGGCACGGAGCGTTTGCAGAGATTCTGCGAGAACTTCATTCCACCTGCGCGGGCCGTTCTCGTGGGAGAACCTTCGTGGATGCACCCGAGGGCACAGCACAGACCAGCGGTCTTTGGTTTCCCCCAGACTACGGCATGACCGACAGACTCACAAATCGATGCTGAGGCGGAGATCGCAGAACTCAGCCCCATCGCGCCCTCTCGACGCTCAGCATCAGCACCGACAGGCGCGGATCCGCCCAGTACGCGTCAAGACCCAGGACTCTGTCTCCCGTTTCCCAGCTGAGACGCGGCGCACCGTGAGTTCCGAATTCGCGCTTCGGCACGTCGAGCAGGGTTGACACTTCCACCGTCGCCGCCGCGTGCAGCCACTCGATTTCCTGGCGCGTGCCCTCCATCATCAGAACGATGGACTGCAGGGCTCCCCTGGCTGTCGTGACCCAGTGCCCGGCAACCCCGTCCCCTGACGTCACCAGCTCATGCATGCGGTCACCATCACTCATCTGTTCGCCATCGCCGGAGCCAGGGTGAAAACCAGCAGCGCTCAGCGCGATGCGTGCCTCACTCGTGTTTTCCGCCCACGGCACGGTCAGCAGGCGCTCGGCCAGGTCCCTGACCTGACGGACGTCCGGTCGGCTCACTCCGGCGCCCCTTCCGTAAGCGGGAGCTCGATGCGGAACGTGGTAGAGCCGGGTTCGCTCGTGACGGATGCCGCTCCGCCGTGTGCCGCGGCGACACCCTGCACGATCGCGAGCCCCAGCCCCGTGCTCCCCGTCGCACGCGTGCGCGACGAATCGCCCCGCGCAAAGCGCTCGAAGACGGCGCCGACGAGGTCGGGATCGATGCCCGGGCCGTCATCGTGCACCGTGACGACAGCACGGCGCGCCTCCGACTCCCCCTCCACCGTCACGGACGCCGTCACGTTCGTGCCCGCAGGCGTGTGCACACGCGCGTTCGCGAGGAGATTCATGACGATCTGGAACAGCCGCTGCCGGTCGCCGAGCACGACGACCGCTCCCCCGCCGTCGGCGATGCGCCACGAATGATCGGGCGCCGAAGCGCGAGCGTCGCTCACGGCGTCCGCGACGACGCTCGTCAGATCGACCGGCTCACGCTCGAGCTGCCGGCCCTCGTCGAGCCGGGCGAGCAGCAGCAGGTCTTCGACGATCGACGTCATCCGCTGCGATTCGGACTCGATGCGGCCGAGGGCGTAGGCGGCATCCTCGGGAAGCTCCTGCCCGCCCATGCGCGTGAGCTCCGCGTAGCCCCGGATGGAGGCGAGGGGCGTGCGCAGCTCATGGCTGGCATCCGAGACGAAGCGGCGCACCTTGTCCTCGCTCGCCTGCCGCGCGGTGAGCGCATGGGAGACATGCTCGAGCATGCGATTGATGGCCGCGCCGACACGGCCGACCTCCGTGCTGTCGTCGGCATCGGCATCCGGCACCCGAACGGCGAGGGCGACCTCGCCGCGGTCGAGGGTCATGCTCGAGACGGCCGTCGCCGCTCCCGCGACGCGTTCGAGCGGCCGGAGGCTCAAGCGCACGAGCGCGTAGGCTCCCGCGCCGGCGAGCACGAGCGCGGTGACGGTCACGGCGAGAACGGCGAGGACGAGTTCGGAGATCGTCGCCTCGAGGTCGGCGAGCGGAAGGCCGACGATTATCGACACGTGGGAGTCGAGCTTGAGCGCGACGGCGCGGTAGTTGCCGAGCGTGGCGCCGAGATACACGGTTGTGGGAGCAGACCCGATATGGGCGTCCTGCAGCTCCGCGACCTGCCTGCCCGTGAGCACGGGGCTGTTCAGGTTCGAGTCGAGATAGGCCGCCGCGACGATCGTGCCGTCGACGCTCACGGCGCCGAGCGTCCCGACGGACTGGCCGAGCGTGCGGATGAAGTCCGGCGACGAGCTTCCCCCCGGCGGAGTCTGTCCGGGATCCGGCCCGACGGCGTCCGTCGACCGGGAGGTGGCCGCCGTGAGCTGCGCGTCGATGCGCCCCATGAGGATGGACTGCACGCTCACGACGCTCACGATGCCGATCACGAGGGCCGCGGTCGTGATCAGTGCGACGGTCGCCAGGACGAGGGTCCGGCGAAGCGCCCAGGGTGAACGTCGCGCAGGCACTTCAGTCAGCGGCCTTCAGCATGTAGCCTGCGCCGCGCACGGTGTGGATCATGGGCGTGCGCCCGTTGTCGATCTTCTTCCGCAGGTAGGAGATGTACAGCTCGACGACGCTCGCCTTGCCGTCGAACTCGTAGCTCCACACGCGATCGAGAATCTGCGCCTTGCTGAGCACGCGGCGCGGGTTCCGCATGAGGAACCGCAAGAGCTCGAACTCGGTCGCCGTGAGATCGATCTGCTGCCCCGCACGGCTCACTTCGTAACTGTCCTCGTCGAGAGTGAGGTCGCCCACGGTGATGACGGAGTCCGCCGCGGGGGCGGTGAGCGCGGTGCGTCGGATGAGTCCGCGCAGCCGGGCGACGACCTCCTCGAGACTGAACGGCTTCGTCACGTAGTCGTCGCCGCCGGCCGTGAGACCCGCGATCCGGTCGTCGAGCGAGTCCTTCGCCGTGAGGAACAGCACGGGCACGTCGTCGCCGGCGGTGCGCAGTCGCTGCAGCACGCTCATGCCGTCGAGATCGGGCAGCATGATGTCGAGGATGACGACGTCTGGGCGGAAGTCGCGCACGACGTTGAGCGCCTGCTCCCCGCTTGCGGCCGTTCGCACGTCCCAGCCCTCATACTTGAGAGCCATCTTCATGAGGTCGGTGAGACTCGGCTCGTCGTCGACCGCCAGCACGCGGATGGGCGAACCGTCGGGGTGCGTGAGCTTGGTTGCGACAGCGGGAGACGCAGAAGGATAGTTGCTCATAGCTCCAGTATCCGCGGCGGCCTATGAGAAACCTATGTCTCGGCTTTGACCTTGCCGGAGGAGAGTCTCACGTCGGGCGCGGTTGCTGAGAAGTTACTGAGATGCGAATGCAGAGCCGGGCTATTAGTTGCGATCGGTCAACTATATTTCTATAGTTAGTTGCTGAACACAACCATCTTGGACTGGAGCCTTCCCGCGTGACATCCGCTTCCCCCGCCGCCGACACGGCGACTTCTTCTTCACCATCACCCTCCGCGAAAATGTCGCACCGCGAGGTGCTGCAGGCGCTCTCGGGCCTGCTCATGGGCATGTTCGTCTCGATCATCGCGGGCACGGTGGTGAGCAGCTCGCTGCCGATCATCATCGCGGACCTCGGCGGCACGCAGGCCTCGTTCACGTGGGTCGTCACGGCCACCCTTCTGGCGACGACCGTATCGACGCCCATCTGGGGAAAGCTCGCGGACCTGTTCAACCGCAAGCTCCTGATTCAGATCTCGCTTGTCATCTTCGTCGCCTCCTCCGCGGCGGCCGGCTTCTCGCACGACCCAGGCACGCTCATCACGTTCCGCGTGTTCCAGGGCCTCGGCGCGGGCGGGCTCACGTCGTTGAGCCAGATCATCATGGCCGACATCCTCAGCCCGCGTGAGCGCGGCAAGTACATGGGCCTGTTCGGCGCCGTCATGGGCGTCGGAACGGTCGGCGGTCCGCTCCTCGGCGGCTTCCTCACCGACGCGATCGACTGGCGCTGGAACTTCTTCGTCGGCATCCCGTTCGCGATCGTCGCGATCCTGCTCCTCCAGAAGACGCTGCACCTGCCGAAGCTTCCCGAGCAGAAGGTGTCGATCGACTACATCGGAACCGTCCTGCTCGCCGCCGGTGTCTCTCTGCTCCTCATCTGGGTCAGCCTCGCAGGCAGCCAGTTCGACTGGTGGAGCACCGAGACGATCGTCATGGTCTCCGGCTCGCTCGTCATCCTCGCGATCTTCGTCATCGTCGAGTTCAAGGCGAAGAACCCGATCATCCCGTTGAGCCTCTTCAAGAACCGCACGTTCACGCTCGCTGTCGTCGGCAGCATCTCCGTTGGCGTCGCCATGTTCGGCACGTCGGTGTTCCTCAGCCAGTACATGCAGCTGGCCCGCGGCGCGAACGCGACGCAGTCGGGCCTCATGACGATCCCGATGATCGGCGGAATGCTGATCTCGTCCACCCTCATCGGCATGGTGATCAGCCGCACCGGTGTGTGGAAGCGCTACATGGTGCTCGGCTCGGTGCTGCTGACGATCGGCATGGTGCTCATGAGCACGATCGAGTACGACACAAACTTCGCGCTCGTCTCGCTCTACATGGTGCTGCTCGGCGCGGGCGTCGGAATGGTCATGCAGAACATGGTTCTCATCGTGCAGAACGCCGTTGACCCGAAGGAGCTCGGCGTCGCAAGCTCGGGCGTCGCGTTCTTCCGCAGCCTCGGCGGCACGGTCGGCATCTCCGCCCTCGGCGCGGTGCTCGGCTCGCAGGCGACAAGCCTCATGGCCGACCGCCAGAAGGACCTCATGGCCGCGATCATGAAGCTCGGCGAGAAGGGTCAGGCCGTCGCCGACGCGCTCACGAGCGGCCAGCTGCCGGAGATGAACTCCCTGCCGGAGAGCGTGCGGATCATCATCGAGTCGGTCTACGGTCAGGCTGTCGCGGACATCTTCCTCGTCGCCGCGCCCCTCGCCCTCGTGACGATCATCGCCATCGCGTTCCTGCCGAACCTCTCGCTCAGCACGCAGACGAACCACCAGCGCATGAGCTCGAAGACGGCGCACACGGAATCGACGGCGGGCGACGAACTGGCCGACATCGCGGAGGCGAGCATCGCCGCGACACCGCGGACCGACTCTCTCGAGGTCGTGCGCGGCTCCGGCGACGACGAGGCCCCCGCTCGCTAGCATGACGAGCATGACGACCCCACGTCCTGAGACGGACGCCGAAGTGGACGAAGCCATCGGCCAGGTCGAGGCGCAGTTCAACGAGATGTACAACCAGACGCGGCTCGTGCTCACGCGGCGCGCCGCCGAGGTGCACCCCGAACTCTCGATCTTCGGCTTCAAAGCGCTGCGCGTGCTGCAGCGCCAAGGCGAGTGCCCCCAGGGCGGGCTCGTCGAGGCGCTGCACGCCGACAAGGGCGTGGTCAGCAGGACCGTGCGTCACCTCGAGGAGCTGGGGCTCGTCGAGCGCACGACCGATGCCGACGATCGGCGCGTTCAGCTCGTCGCTCTGACCGAGGATGCGGGGCGCCGGCTCGAATCGGCGATGGCGAGTGACCGCACCGTGCTGCGGGACACCCTCATGGCGTGGGATGCCGAGGAGATCCGGCGACTGCGAGATCTGATCGCCAAGCTCAACGAGAGCCTCGCGGGCTGAGGGAACAGATCCGGCCCTCGCGAGGTTGACCTCGGCATGGAGCTCGTGCTGTACACCTCGGCGTTCTGCGCGCCGTGCGCGTCCGCGCGCGCGACGCTCGCAGAGGCGCAGCGGCTCGTCCCGCAGCTGCGCACGACCGAGAGGGACGTCGTCCGGTTCGAAACCGACGCGGTCGCCGACGGCATCCGATCCACCCCGACGATCATCATGCGCTCCGCGGCGGGCGCCGAGCTGTTCCGGGCGACGGGCGCCCCGCGCATCGACCAGCTGCTCGCGGCCGTCGCGCGGTTCCTCGACGACTGAGCGCGGCGCCGCAGCGGCCGGCTCGCCGCGACGACGCCGCACGCGACGGTCATGATGATGCCCGCGACGATGCCGACGTACCCGAGCACCGTCGCGTAGCCGCCCGGCTGGCCCGGGTCGAGGAACGCATACGGGTACCAGCCCGTGACGACGCCGCGCACCATGGTGTAGCCGAGCCAGACGAGCGGAACCGCCGTGATGCCGGCGACGCGCCGCCACGGCAGCAGGGGCTTTCCCGGTTTCGCGACCCATGCGCTCGCCACGAACAGCGCCCCGAACACGTGCAGCACCTCGTTCGCCCAGCTGTCGCCGTTTGTCGCGACGGCGCGCAGCGCGATGTTGTACACGGCGCCCGTCGTGAGCATATAGGTGACCGCCGACGAGAACACGCGGTCGTACCACGGGGGATCCGCTGCGCGCCGGAAGGCGAACCACGCCCCCGCGGCGAGCGTGAGCGCCGTCACCGAATTGGACATCGTCGTGAAGTAACTGAAATAGTTCGCGGCGTGTTGGGCGACGTCGAGAGAATCGGTCTCGGCGGTGCGCACGAGTTCGGTGAAGATCGCCGCAATGAGAGTGCACGCCACAATCACGCGGACGACCCCCACCCTCGTTCGCATGTCGTCATGGTAAGCGGCTTCCCCCTTCAGGGGTAGGCCCCGGACGGGGGACTTACACGGAGTCCCGCCATGAGTGACGCGGCTCGAAGCCGAGCTCGCGCCGGGCCTTGTCGATCGAGAGCAGCGTGTCATGCTCGCCGACCTCGCGAGTGACACGCACGCCGGGGAACACCTCGGCGATGAGCTCCGCGTTCGGGCGCGACATGACCGTGTCGGCGGCCGCGATGATGAAGCGGTCGAATCCCGGTTTCTCGAGCGCGAGCGCCTTCGCCACGGCCTGGGCGCCGTCGCGCGCGTCGATGTAGCCCCACAGGTTCCACTTGCGCCCTCTCGGGTCGGCGTCGAAGTCGGGGAACGCCGCGTAGTCCTCGGGGTTCATCACGTTCGAGAAACGCAGGGCGGTGATCGTGAGCTCCGGGTCCCACCGGGTCAGCTCGATCGCCATCTGCTCTTCGAGGTGCTTCACGAGCGAGTACACGCTCTCCGGCCGCGCCGGGTAATCCTCGTCCACGGGGATGTACGGCGGCGGCGTGTCGAACGGCAGCCCGAGAACGGTCTCGCTCGACGCGTAGACGATTGAGCGGATGCCGCAGCGCCTCGCCGCGTGGAAGACGTTGAACGACGCGAGCATGTTGTTGTGGAACGTGGCGACATCGCTCACGATCCCGGGCGCGGGAATCGCCGCGAGGTGCACGAGCGCGTCGTAGCCGGGGCCGTCCGAGCCGTCGCGCACTCCGGAGAGCGCATCGATGACCTCGCCGTAGTCGGTGAGCCGGACCCGGAGGAAGCCGGGACCGCGCTCTCCCGCGCTGTCGAGGTTCGTGACGTCGTGCCCCTCTTCGCGCAAGTGCGCGACGACGGCACGGCCGAGCTTTCCGGATCCTCCGGTGACGGCGATTCTCATGCGCTCATTCTGTCACTGTCACTGGTTGCTGAACGCGGCGTCGAACGAGGCCTCCGGCTGCTTCCACAGCAGCGAGCGGATGTAGCCGACCGCCTCCTTGGCCCCGTGCAGGCGGTCCATGCCGGCATCCTCCCACTCGATCGAGATGGGGCCCGTGTAGCCGATCGCCTCGAGCGCGCGGAACGCGTCCTCCCACGGCACGTCGCCGTGTCCGGTCGAGACGAAGTCCCAGCCGCGCCGCGGGTCGCCCCATGGTAGGTGCGAGCCGAGCACGCCCGCGCGGCCCTGCACGGGGCGCATGCGCGTGTCCTTGCAGTCGACGTGGTAGATGCGGTCTTTGAAGTCCCAGATGAAGCCGACGGGGTCGATCTGCTGCCACATCATGTGGCTCGGGTCCCAGTTGAAGCCGAACGCCTCGCGGTGCTCGATGGCGTCGAGCGTGCGCACGCTCGTCCAGTAGTCATACGCGATCTCGCTTGGGTGCACTTCGTGGGCGAAGCGCACGCCCTCGGCGTCGAACACGTCGAGGATGGGGTTCCACCGGCGGGCGAAGTCCTCATAGCCCTCATCGATCACGGATGCCGGAACCGGCGGGAACTGCGCGACGTAGGGCCAGATCTTCGAGCCCGTGAAGCCCACGACGACGTCGACGCCGAGCTTGCGGGCGACGCGGGCGGAGCGCTTCATGTCCTCCGCAGCGCGCTGCCGCACGCCCTCCGGGTCGCCGTTGCCCCACGTGGAGGGCCGCACGATCGCCTTGTGGCGGAAGTCGATCGGGTCGTCGCACACGGCCTGTCCGGTGAGGTGGTTCGAGATCGCGAACACCCGCAGGTTGTTGCGCTCGAGGATCTCGAGGCGGCTCTTCAGGTATGCGTCATCCTGGTCCGCGCGCTCGAGATCGAGGTGGTCGCCGCTCGCCGCGATCTCGAGACCGTCGTAGCCCCACTCGGAGGCGAGGCGCGCGACCTCCTCGAACGGCAGGTCGGCCCACTGCCCCGTGAACAGGGTGACCGGGTGTGTTGATTCGTTCGTCATTGCGTGTCTCCTTCGCTCGGGACATCCAGCCAGGCGCCGCGCTCGGCGGCATCCATCACGGTCTCGGTGAGCTGCACGGCGCGCAGCCCGTCGGTGAAGCGCGGCAACCCCTCGGGCTCGCCACCCGCGATCGCGGCGTAGCTGTCGGCGACGAACGCGTTGAACGCGTCCTGGTAGCCCTGCGGGTGACCGGCCGGAACCGTGCACAGGCGCGCGGCGTCGGGGCTCAGCTGGTCGGCGTCGCGCGGAATCGACAGGCTGCCGCCGCGGCGGCCGACCCAGATCGTCTCGGGGTTCTCCTGCTCGAACGCGATGCTCTCCGCGCTTCCGGCGATCTCGAGCGTGAGCGCGTTCTTGCGACCGGGCGCGGCCTGCGAGACGAGCAGCGTCCCGATCGCCCCGCCCGCGGTCTCGATCGTGACGGCGGCGGCGTCCTCGGTGCTCACCGCGGCATGCTCGGCGCGCTTCTCGACGAACGTGCGGCGCGTCGCCGCCACGCGCGCGATCGGGTCACCGGTGATGAACTCGAGCAGGTCCACGAGGTGCGAGCCGATGTCGGCGAACGCCCGGGAGCGGCCGCCCGTCTCCGGGTCGACGCGCCAATTGTCGTCGTCGGCGCTCAGCAGCCAGTCCTGCAGGTAGGAGGCGCGGATGCTGAGCACGCGGCCGGCCTCTCCGGAAGCGACGCGGGCCCGAGCCTCGCGCACGAGCGGATGGAAGCGGTACACGAACGGCACGGTCGCCGTGACGCCGGACGCCGCCCGGACGAGCTGCCGGGAGTCGGCGACGGTCGTCGCGAGCGGCTTCTCGCACACCACGTGCACGCCCGCACGGGCGACGGCGAGAGCCTGCTCGGCGTGGAAGGCGTTCGGCGTGCACACGTGCACGACGTCGACCTCGCCGAGGAGCGCGTCGAGGTCGGGGAACGCGCGTTCGATGCCGAGCGCCTCGGCGGCTGCGGCGCCGCGCGTCGGGCTCGACGAGACGATGCCCGCGAGCTCGGCGCCCGCGGCCCGTGCGGCGCGGGAGTGCACGGTCGCCATGAAGCCGCCGCCGACGATGCCGACGCGCAGGCGGCTCATCGTCCGATCACTCCGGCGCGCGGGTCCCAATCCTCGGGAAGCGGCGGCGCGACCTCGACGGTGCTCGCGATGTCGATCGGGCGACGCTCGTTCGCCGACTCGATCGTCGATACCATGACGTCGAGCACGTGGAAGGCCTGCTCCCCCGACGCCCGTTCGGGCCGGTTCTCGCGGATCGCCTGCGCGAGCTCTGCCACGCCCGTTCCGCGGGTGGTGCGCGTGCCGAGCGAGGGTATCGTCTCGATCTCGCCGCCCTCGCCGTGCAGCAGCAGGTCGCCCTCGAACATGTTCGGATCGGGGATGACGAGCGTGCCGTCGATGCCCGCGACCTCGAACTGGGTGCGACCGAGCTTCGAGTCGAAGCTGAAGATGCTCTGCGCGCTCTGCCCGCCCTCGAACTCGTACATCGCGCCGACGTGCGTCGGCACGGTGACGTCGAAGCGCTCGCCCGCGCGCGGACCCGATCCGATGATGCGGAACGGCTTCGCGGTCGAGGCGCTCGCGGTGACGCGCGAGACGGGGCCGAAGATCTGCACGAGGGCCGTGAGGTAGTACGGTCCGATGTCGAACAGCGGTCCCGCCCCGTGCTGGAACAGGAAGTCGGGGTTCGGGTGCCAGGCCTCAGGGCCCGGGTTCTGCATGAGCGTGAGCGCGGTCAGCGGAGCGCCGATGCGGCCGCCCTCGATGAGACGGCGCGCCGACTGGATGCCGGCGCCGAGGAACGTGTCGGGAGCGGTCGCGACGCGTCGGCCGGCCGCGTGGGCAGCGTCGAGCAGCACCCGGCCCGACTCGCGATCGAGCGCGAACGGCTTCTCGCTCCACACGTGCTTGCCCGCCTCGAGCGCCTGCAGCGCGACCTCGACGTGCACGGCGGGGATGGTGAGGTTGACGACGATCTCGATGTCGTCGTCGACGAGGAGCTCATCGACGGTTCCGGATGCCGCGACGCCGAACTTCTGCGCCTGGGCGGCGGCCCGCTCGGTGTCGAGGTCGGCGATGAAGCGCACGTCGAGGTCGGGGAAGGACGTCAGGTTCTCGAGGTACTGGGTGCTGATCACTCCGGCGCCGATGACGCCGACTCCGACGCGGCTCACGCGTTCGCCCCGTTCTCGAGCGAGCGGAGGTAGCCGAAGCTGTCCACGACGGCCTGGAAGCGGTCGCCGCGGGAGTCGTCGAGCTCGATGACGCGCAGTGCGCTCGGCGCGGCGGCGAGGATCGCCGGGATGTCGAGGCTGCCGCTTCCGACGGCGACCTGGTCCTTCGTCTCTGCCGTGCCGGGGCCGTCCTTCACGTGGATCGCGGCCACCCGGTCGCCGAGGCGGCCGAGCAGGTCAACGGGGTCCACACCGCCGACGGCAGCCCAGTACGTGTCGATCTCGAGCACGACCTCAGGGTCGAGGAGCGACGCGAAGTACTCGAGCGCGGTCGTGCCCTCGATGCGGCTCTGCAGCTCGTGCGCGTGGTTGTGGTAGCCGACGGTGATGCCGTGCTCGGCGGCGACCGTCGCGGCCTCGTTGAGGCGACGGGCCGTGTCGGCGACGTCCTCGGCGCTCGTCCACTTCTCGGGGCCGACGAAGGGATCGATCACGCTGCGGATGCCGAGGGCTGAAGCCGCGGCGGCGACCACGGCGATCGAGCCGTCGGCGAGGAATCCCTGGTGAGTGGTGGGAGCGGTGAGACCGGCCGCCGTGAGCGCGTCGCCGAGCCCCTCGAACTGCGTGAAGGCGAAGGGCTCCACGCGAGTGAAGCCGGCGTCGGCGAGGCGCTGCAGTGTGCCGGGCAGATCCTTCGTGATGAGTTCGCGGACGGTGTAGAGCTGAACGGACAGCGGGGACGTGTTCATGATCTCCTCGGTGAATCGCGGACCCGAGTGGCCCGCAACCATTGAACGACGACTTTTGGTTTCTGTCAATCAAAAGTTGTGACTAGCCGATCAGTAGTCGGCTGTGCTTTACTCACAACATGGTCACGGTTCCGAGCGCGCCGCGCGCCGCATCGGCGGGCGACCTGCTCCAGCTTCTGCGCGATGGCGAGCCTCGCACGAAGGCGGAGATCGCGGCGCTCACGGGGCTGTCGCGCTCGACGGTAGCGGCCCGCATCGACGCGCTGCTCGCCTCCGGTTTCGCCATGCCGGCGGGTGAGGCCGCGTCCTCCGGCGGCCGGCGGCCGTCTCGCGTCGCGTTCTCGCCGCTTTCCCGGCTCGTCGTGGGCATCGATCTCGGCGCGACCCACGGCGTCGTCGCCCTCAGCGATCTCGCCGGCACCATCCTCGCCGAGAGCGCGGCGCGGCTGCGCATCACCGACGGCCCCGAGAGCGTTCTCGACTGGGCGGTCGGCGAAACCCTCGAGCTGCTCGCCGACGTCGGCCGCGATGCCGACGACGTGCTCGGCGTCGGCATCGGCGTCCCTGGCCCCGTCGAGCACGACACAGGGCGCCCCGTGAATCCGCCGATCATGCCCGGCTGGGACCGCTTCGACATCCCCGCCTTCGTGCGGCGGCGACTCCCCGTCACGGTTCTCGTGGACAACGACGTCAACGTGCTCGCTCTCGGCGAGCAGGCGATGTTCTGGCCGGACGCCGACGATCTCGTCTTCGTGAAGGTGTCGACGGGAATCGGCGCGGGAGTCATCATGGGCGGCCGCCTGCAGCGCGGCGCGCGCGGTTCGGCCGGGGATCTCGGGCACGTGCGAGTCCCCGTAACCGACGGCGCCCACTCCCCCGACCTCGAGGCGGTCGCCTCGGGACCCGCGATCGCCGCGTCGCTCGACGGCTCGACGAGCGAGGACGTGATAGCCGCGGTCCGCGGCGGCGATGCCCGAGCCGCCGAAGCGGTGCGGCAGGCGGGTCGTGATGTCGGCGAAGTGCTCGCCGGCGTCGTGAACCTGCTCAATCCCTCCGTCATCGTCATCGGCGGCAGCATCACGAGAGCGGGCGAGCATCTCATCGCCGGCGTGCGCGAAGTCGTGTACCGACGCTCCATACCGCTCGCGACGCAGGACCTGACGATCGCGCCGTCCCGCGGTGGAGAGTCCGCGGGAGCGCTCGGTGCGGCGATCATGGCGATCGACGCGACGCTCGACGCCGAATCGGTCGACGCGATCGTGAACGGCCGGTTCTGAAGGCTCTCCTGCCGCAACGCGCGCACCGCTGTCGGCGGCATCCGCTCGACGGGGTGAGAATGGAAGGGTGAATCCCCGCCTCGCCAACCGCATCATCGCCGACTCGAGCGATCGCGTCGGCTGGCTGCGGGCCCGCTCACGCGGAATCACGGCGACGGACGTGGCGAAGCTGTCGACGCCGCACTCCATCCAGGTCGCGGCGACAGCGAAGCTGCACGGCACGGGCTTCACGGGCAACGCCTACACCGACCACGGGAGGCGCCGGGAGCCGGAGATCGCGGCGTGGGTCGCCGCCACCCACGGGATCCAGCCGTCGTCGGCGCTGTTCCACGCCGAGACGGAGACGCGTCACCTCGCGACGCCGGACGGCGTCGGCAGCATGACAACCGGCGGGGTCATCCTCGCCGAGATCAAGACGACGACGAAGCCGTGGCGCTCGATTCCGCGCAACTACCTGCGGCAGGTGTGGTGGCAGCAGTACGTGCTCGGCGCGGAGCGCACCCTCGTCGTGTGGGAGCAGCACGACAACTTCGTCCCGGTGGGCGACGAGCCGCTGTGCCGCTGGGTCGACCGGGACGAGACGGAGATCGCGAAGCTCGTCTCGCTCGCGAACCAGCTCATCGACGAACTGCACGTGCGCACGACACGGCGCTGAACCGCTCGCGCGAGCGTGGCAGACTCGGAGCATGAGCCAGCCCGTAGACATTCCCGAGACGATGACAGCCGCCGTGATCGACAAGACCGGTCCGGCCGAGAACCTGCACACGGCGACGGTTCCCGTGCCGCCGAGCTTTCTCGGCGACGTTCTCGTGAAGGTCGCCGCTGCCGGCATCAACCCCGTCGACTTCAAGACGCGTTCGGGGAAGAACCCGACAGCGGCAGCGCTGCGCTTCCCCGCGATCCTCGGGCACGACTTCGCCGGCACGATCGTGCGCGAGCCGTACGAGGCGCACCCGCTCCGGGCCGGCACGAAGGTGTTCGGCATGACGACGCTTCCGCGCTACGCCGGCAGCTACGCCGAGTACGTCGCCGCACCGACCCTCGCGGTGGCGCCGAAGCCGACGTCGCTCTCGTTCACGCAGGCGGCCGCGGTGCCGCTCGCAGCCCTCACGGCGTGGGGCGCCGTCGTCGACGTCGCGAAGGCGCACCACGGTCAGCGCATGCTCATCCACGCGGGAGCCGGCGGCGTGGGCCAGTTCGCCGTGCAGTTCGCGCGCTACTTCGGAGCCGACGTCGTCACGACCGCCTCGGGGCGGAACATCGAGTTCCTCCGGTCGATCGGCGCGAAAGCCGTCGTCGACTACACGACGACGCGTTTCGACGAGGTGCTGAGCGACATCGACGTCGTCATCGACCTCATGGGCAACGCGCACGACGACACCGGGTCGCGGTCGCTGCGCGTGCTGCGTCCCGACGGACTCATCGTGAACGTGCCGACCGGGTCGTTCCCGACCCTGTTCGAAGAAGCGGATGCCGCCGGCGTGCGGGCCACGACGTTCAAGCTCGTGGCGAGCGGGGACACGCTCGCCAAGATCGGGCGCATCATCGACGCGGGCGACGTCTCGGTGCACGTCGACGCCGTTTACCCGCTCGCCGAGGCCGCCGCCGCGCACGCGGAGCTCGAGAAGGGGCACACTCGCGGCAAGATCGTTCTCGAGGTCGAGTAGCGCCGTTCAGGCCTCGAGCACGCACTCCATCACGAAGTCGTCGCACCAGCGGTCGCCGACCTTGAAGCGGCGGGTGCCGACACGACGGAACCCGCTCTTCTCGTAGAACCGCACGGCGCGCGCGTTGAGCTGATTGACGCCGAGCCACACGCCGCGAGCGCCGACGGATGCGGCCGACTCGAGCGTCGCCCGCATGAGCGAACCTGCCGCGCCCGTGCCGTGCGCGCTCGCGTGCACGTACACTTTGCTGAGTTCGACGGACGGCCGCACGGTGAGCCCTTCGGCGACGGCGGGATCCTCGGGCGCCTCGTCGACGAGCATGGTGTAGCCGACGAGGGCGTCGCCGTCCGCGGCGACGAGCAGCATCCGCCTCTGATCGGCGAGGTATTCGCCGAAGCGCTCTTCGCTGAGATGCCGTGACACGAACGCGTCGACGTCGGCGGGCGCCATGTCAGGCGGACACGCCAAGGCGAACGTCTGCGCGGCGAGCTGGGAGAGCGCAGCAGCATCCGCTCGGTCTGCGCGTCGGATGTGCACCATACGTCGAGCCTACTGGTCGGGCGGGGACGCGCCCATGTCGATGACGGGACGCACGGGCTGCCGCAGCACGGTCTTGAGCTTCTCGGGCGGCGTGCGCCGCGGGTCGCTCAGGTAGATCTCGTGGTGGTCGCCGTTGAAGGTGAGCCCGTTCTGCGGGAGATACTCGTCGTGCAGCCGCGCGAGCGTCGGACCTTCGTCATCGTAGGCTCCGATGTGGAGCGTCTGCACGGAGCGGCCCTCGAGAAGGTGGCGCATGCCGACAATGTGCGCAACGTCGACGCCCTTCGCGCGTTCGACCGTGTCCAGCGCTGTTCGCACGTCATCGCCGGTGATCCAGTGCGGGAGGGCGAGGAGCATCGTCCACTGCCACTGCCGCTTGTCGCGCCGCGTCGCGAACACGGCAGGGTCGTCGGCGCGCCACAGGCCTTCGAGCGGTGCGACGACGAAGTCGCGGCCCGAGCGCTTGCTGTCGAACTTCAGCGTGTAGGCGACCGCGTAGAGCGCTGTGACGATCTCGGCATAGGCGGTCGCCGTATTGGGTCACCGGCGCCGTCGCCGGCGAGATAGTGCTGCGGCGGCACGTCGACTTCGACGAAGCGCCCGGCGGGCGGCGCGTACAGTTCGCGCGCCGCCTTCTTGATGTCGTACTTCTCACCGGCGGGGCTCATCGTGACGTCCTCGCCTCGATCTCCGTGCGCCGGGAATCGACGATTCGGCGCACGAGTTCGTCAGGCACGGGCGAGTCGGCGCTGAAGTGGACGCTGCCGCTCGTCGTCTCGAACCCCGTCAGTGCCTCCGCCAGCTCAGCGACGACGGCCCCGCTGAACGGGTAGAGGGAGAGGAATCTTCGTGTGCGCATCGCGGCGATGAGGCCCTTGTCGCGGTAGAGCAGGGCGGGCATGCCGTAGCTCTTTCCCTCGACCGCCTCCGGCACCTGCTCGCGCGCGATGGCGTAGATCCGCTCGAGCGCCGCCCGGTCGGATGCTGCCATCGTCGTGAGGTACTCCGCGACACTGCCCATGACAGCAGAGCATAGACGCGAAGGGCCCCGTCGCCTATAGCGACGGAGCCCTTCGAGGGTCCGTGGATCAGATCGCGTTGACGTCCAGCGGGATGCCGGGGCCGAACGTGGTCGACACGGCGCCCTTCTGGATGTAGCGGCCCTTCGCGCTCGTCGGCTTGAGGCGGACGACCTCTTCGAGCGCCGCCGAGATGTTCTCGTTCAGCTGCTCGGCGGTGAAGGCGGCCTTTCCGACGACGAAGTGCACGTTCGCGTGCTTGTCGACGCGGAAGGCGATCTTTCCGCCCTTGATGTCGCCCACGGCCTTCGCCACGTCGGGCGTGACGGTTCCGGTCTTCGGGTTCGGCATGAGGCCGCGGGGTCCGAGGACCTTACCGAGGCGGCCGACCTTGCCCATGAGCTCGGGCGTCGAGACGGCCGAGTCGAAATCGGTGTAGCCGTCTGCGACCTTTTGGATGAGCTCGTCGCCGCCGACCTCGTCAGCGCCCGCTGCGATCGCGGCCTCAGCGGCCGCACCGGTCGCGAACACGATGACGCGCGCGGTCTTGCCGGTACCGTGAGGAAGAATGACGGTACCGCGGACCATCTGGTCCGCCTTGCGGGGGTCGACACCGAGCTTCAGCGCGACCTCGACGGTCGAGTTGAAGTTCGAGGAGCCGGTCTCCTTCGCGAGAGCGACGGCCTCTTCGGGGGTGTAGTGCTTTCCAGCCTCGATCTTCTCGGCTGCGGCCCGGTAGGCCTTTGACTTCTGTGCCATGTTGTTCTCCTGTTGAGAGTGTGGTCATCTGCGCCTGGCCGGCGCTGCCACGTAGTCTGTCGGGGGTCGAGTGCTACTCGACGGTGATGCCCATGGAACGCGCGGTTCCGGCGATGATCTTCGACGCGGCGTCGATGTCGTTCGCGTTGAGGTCGGCCATCTTCTGCTCGGCGATCTCGCGCACCTGGTCGTTCGTGAGCTTGCCGACCTTTGTGGTGTGGGGAACTCCGGAGCCCTTCTTGACGCCCGCAGCCTTCTTGATGAGCTCGGCGGCCGGAGGGGTCTTGAGGATGAACGTGAACGAGCGGTCCTCGTACACGGTGATCTCGACCGGCACGACGTTTCCACGCTGCGACTCGGTCGCGGCGTTGTACGCCTTGCAGAACTCCATGATGTTGACGCCGTGCTGACCCAGCGCCGGACCGATCGGCGGGGCGGGGTTGGCGGCGCCGGCGTTGATCTGAAGCTTAATCAGACCAGTGACCTTCTTCTTCGGTGCCATGATTCTTCCTTCTTCTGGTATTCGAACTCCGCCGGTGTTGGCGGATGCTCTCCCGACGGCCCGTTGCAGGCCGCGGTAAATCGGCAGGATGCCGCTGGCGGCATCCGACCGAGGTCTTAAAGCTTGGTGACCTGGTCGAAGCTGAGCTCGACCGGGGTCTCACGCTCGAAGAGCGAGACGAGGACCGTGAGCTTGCCGCTCTCGGGCTTGATCTCGCTGATCGACCCGGGCAGCCCGGCGAACGAGCCTTCCTTGATCGTGATGGTCTCGCCGATCTCGAAGTCGACTTCGGCGGGAATCGAGCGCTGTGCGCCCTTCGCGCCGCCGGCCGCGCCGCTCTTCGCGGGAGCCGTGTCCTTGATCTCGACGAGGCTCTTGAGCATGTTGAACGCCTCTTCGAAGCGTAGCGGCGTGGGGTTGTGGGCGTTGCCCACGAAGCCCGTGACGCCCGGCGTGTGACGCACGACCGACCAGCTGTCTTCGTTGAGCTCCATGCGCACGAGCACGTAGCCGGGGATGCGCACGCGCGTGACCATCTTGCGCTGGCCGTTCTTGATCTCCACCACGTCTTCCATGGGGACCTCGACCTGGTAGATGTAGTCCTCGACCTCGAGCGTGCCCTTGCGCTGCTCTATATTGGCCTTCACGCGACGCTCGAAACCGGCGTACGAGTGGATGACGTACCACTTGCCCGGCATGACGCGCAGCTCGGCACGGAAGGCCTCGTACGGGTCGACCTCTGCCGGCTCCGGGGTCTCTTCCGCGGCCGCGGCGGCCTCGTCGGCATCCTGCTCGTCTTCGACAGCCTCGGCGGCGGCTTCGATCTCCTCAGGAGTGTCGGCGTCGAGCGCCTCCTCCGTCACGGAGTCGGCCTCGGGGTCCTGCGTCTGCCCGAGGGCGTCGAGCGCGGCGTCGAGGCTGCCCTCGACGTCGAGGTCCTCGACATGGAGGGCGCGGTTCTCTGCGGGCTGCACGGACTGCTCGTTGCCGGCGAGCACGTTGCCCTCTTGCGCCTCGTCGACCTCTGACGACTGCTCAGCCGCGGTCGCCCAGTCGACGTCGTCTCGGTTTCTCTCAGACACTGAATTCATTCCATTTCTGTCGTGCGGCTCCGGCCCGAATATGCGGTGAGCCCGGGGGCCGTCTCAGGTGCGGTGCGGCTCAGGTCGCTGGCGTTCCGAAGACGAAGATCACGAGCCAGCTGAACAGCTGGTCGAGCCCGTAGACGATCGCCATCATGAAGACCACGAACACCAGCACGACGGCGGTGTAGCTCCAGAGCTCGCGACGGGTCGGCGTGACGACCTTCTTGAGCTCGGCGATGACCTGCTTCAGGAACAAGACGATCCCGGCGAAGGGGCCGCGCTTCTCAGCACGCGCGCTCTTCGCAGCAGCGACGACATCCTCGCTCGGGGTGTCGATTACTTTACGGGCCAACGTGTTACACCTTTCGTGTGCCGGTGATCATGCACCGACGCGCAGGGCGGACAGGACTCGAACCTGCAACCTGCGGTTTTGGAGACCGCTGCTCTACCAATTGAGCCACCGCCCTATGAGTGGGGTTGCACCTACTCTAGGGTCGAAATCTGCATAGCTCCACTGAACCGATTGGCGCGCTCGACGCCAAAAATGGGCATAGAGAAGCTTGGCAGACTTCAACTACCTCGGATAAGTGTACGCGACGACTTCGGCAACTCCAAGCCGAGGAGGCGCCCCTCGCCTGGCGGCGTCCTACGTGGCAGGATCGCGAGCATGCAGCCCACCGCCGAGTCACCTGTCGCTCCCATGCTCGCGCGCGCCGTCGATGCCGTTCCGGAACCCGACAGCGTCGAGGGTGGACTGGCCTACGAGCCCAAGTGGGACGGCTTTCGAGGAATCGCATATGTCGACGGCCCCCGCTGTGAGATCGGCAGCCGCGGCTCCAAACCGCTCACCCGTTACTTCCCTGAGCTTGTCGCGGCCCTGACAGAGCAGCTGCGCGTTCCCTGTGTTCTCGACGGCGAGATCGTCGTGCGCACGGGAACGCCCGGGCACGAGCACCTCGACTGGGAGGCGCTGTCGCAGCGCATTCACCCGGCCGCGACGCGCATCGAGAAGCTCTCGCAGGAGACGCCCGCGATGTTCGTCGCCTTCGATCTGCTCGCGCTCGGAGACCGCGACTACCTGTCCGCGCCGTTTCGCGAGCGTCGTGCCGCTCTCGAGTCGCTCGCCGCCGAGTTGCGGCATCCGCTGTCGATAACGCGGCTGACGACGGATGTGGAGCTCGCTCGCCGCTGGCTCGTGGAGTTCGAGGGAGCGGGTCTCGACGGCGTCGTGGCGAAGCGGCTCGCGGAACCGTATGCGCCGGGAAAGCGGCAGATGCTCAAGGTCAAGCACCATCGCACGGCCGACGTCGTGGCGCTCGGCTACCGCCTGACCTCGGACGGCACGGGTCTTGCCTCGCTGTTGCTCGGTCTGTTCGATGACGACGGGGTCTTGCGCAATGTCGGCGCGGTGTCGGCGTTCACCGACAAGCGCAGACGGCAACTCGTCGACGAGCTCGCGCCGCACGTCGACCGGGATGCCGCCGGGATGCCGCTGAAAGGCGAGACCGAGCGCAGCCGGTTCTCGTCGGGCAAGGACCTCTCGTATGTCCGGCTCAAGCCCGAGGTGGTGCTCGAGGTGAGGTACGACCAGCTGGAGGGCGCACGGTTCCGGCATACGGCCCAGTTCGAACGCTGGCGCCCCGATCGCGAGGCCCGCTCCTGCACCTTCGAGCAGCTCGAGCGCCCGATCGCCTACGACCTGTCGAAAGTGATCTCGTAGTCTCAGTCGTCGTGTCTGGCACGGCTCGGCTGCACGCGCGGCGGCTCCCCCGGCATCTTCGGGTAGTCGGGCGGGAACGGCAGTTCTCCCAAGCCGTTGTCGCAGTCCCGCTGCCACCAGGCGAGCAGCGTGTCGATCGTGCCCTGTCGTTCGCCGAAGTCGGCGAAGGGGTCGCCGATCGTGCGCAACCGCTCGGGCACCGTCTCGATCGTGAAGGCGCGCGGGTCCACTGTTTCGACCTCGTCCCAGGTGATCGGGCACGACACGGGCGCGTGGCCAAGGGCGCGGGCACTGTAGGCGCCCGCCATCGTGCGGTCGCGGTTGGCCTGATTGAAGTCCACGAAGACCTTCTGTCCGCGTTCCTCTTTCCACCACGCCGTCGTCACCCGATCGGGCATGCGCCGCTCGAGTTCGCGAGCGGCCGCGATGACGGCGTGCCTGACGTCGAGGAACTCCCGCGTCGGCGCGATGGGCGCGAAGACGTGCAGGCCGCGGTTGCCGGACGTCTTGACGTAGGCCTCGAGTCCGGCCTCGTCGAGCACCTTCCGCAGTTCGAGTGCCGCCGGAATCGCGTCGTCGATGTCTGTTCCGGGCTGCGGGTCGAGGTCGATGCGCAGCTGGTCGGGATTGTCGGAGTCCTCTGCCCGTGACGGCCACGGGTGGAACACGATCGTGTTCATCTGCACCGCCCACACCGCCGCGGCCGGCTCGTCGATCACCAGTTGCGGGTGCGATCGTGCGCTCGGGTAGACGACGGTGACAGCCCGCACGTAATCGGGCGCTCCGCGCGGCGGGTTCTTCGAGAAGAACTGCTCTCCGTCGACGCCTTCCGGGAAGCGCTGCAGTGACACCGGCCGGTCGCCGTTCGCGCGCACGAAGGCGTCGCCGACGGCGATGATGTAGTTCGCGAGATCGAGTTTCGTGATGCCGAGCTCGGGCCACAGCACACGACCGGGCGACGAGAGCCGCACCTCCCGCTGCCCGTGCGGCCCGTCGACCGCAAGCATCACGGCGTCGGTTGCCATGCGCCAACGCTACCCCGCTGTCGCCGGCGTGTCGAAGGTCCTGCGCGTCGCGGTCGTCGGTTCACTCGTCCTCCACAGGAGCCGGCGCAAAGAGGTTGTCCACAAGTCGCCTCTGATCTGCGGTTCCGTCGGACGCGAATGTCGGTGGGTGCTGGTTGACTTGAGCCATGAACGAGCAGGCGAGGTGGTCGGACGGCATCCCTCACGTGGCGGATGCCGCGGCCATGCGCGCCGCCGAGACAGCTCTCTCGGCGGTCGCCGAGCTCATCGACATCGACCCTGGCGATCTCACGGCGAACGGACTGCTCGAGTACACGGGACTTCTGGGAAACATCGCCCGGGTCGTGGAGGGTCGGCAGGTCGGCAACGTGGGCGAGATCGCCCGCCGCTCCGGCGCCGACGCCGGGCTCGACGGGCTGGCCGCCCGTCACGGCGCGGCGACGCCCGCGGCGCTGTTCGAGAAGATCACGGGGGCGAAGAACTCGACGGCGTACCGCTACGCGCGCACCGCCAAGCACGCGACGCCTCGAGTGTCGGATGCCGGGGCTCCGCTGCCTCCTCTGTTCGAGCACACCGCCGCGGTCCTCGCCGAGGGGATCATCGGCCTCGACGCCGCCGAGGCGCTCACCGCAACCCTCGCGGCCGTTCTGCCCCGGGCGATTCCCGCGGAACTCGACGAGGCCGAGCGGACCCTGCTCGGCAACGCGACGGGAGCGTCGGGAAACGCGCCCCTGCCCGCCGATGAGCTGCGACTGCAGGCCAAGGCGTTCTGCATCGCTCTCGATCCGGACGGGGCCGAGCCGACCGCCGAGCAGCAGCATCAGGCGCGCAGCCTCACCTTCACCGCTCAGGATGACGGAATGCTCCGGATCGCCGGCCGGCTCTCGCCGGAGCAGGCGGCTATCGTCACGCCGGTGTTCGATGCTTTCATGTCCCCGCGCACAGGGCCCGTCTTCCTCACCGAGGAGGAACTCGCGGCCAAGAACGCGCAGCCCGAGCAGCGGAGCAGGTCGCAGGAGCGCTCCGATGTGTTCACCGCCATCATCGGCGGCGTCGGGAAGCAGGATGCCACCCCGAAGCTGCACGGCCGCGGGCCGACAGTTCTTGTCGTCACGAACGGGAACGACCTGCAGAACGGAACGGGCGCGGCTTGCTCTCCCGGCACTCCGGAACCGCTCCCGCAGTCGTTCGTCCGGCAGATGCAGTGCGACGGCGACACCCGCCCGCTCGACTTCCGGCGTGGAGAAGTGCTCAACCTCGGCGCCGCGGAGCGTTTCTTCGCGGCCGCCCAGCGCCTCGCGCTGATCGCCCGAGACGGGCCAACGTGCGTCGCCGACGGATGCACGATCCCCGCATGGCTCACGGAAGCACACCACATCGTCGCGTGGGCCGACGGAGGCCGCACAGACCTCCGCAACGGCGTCATGGTGTGCTGGTTTCACCATCGGCTGCTGGAGCGCGGCGAATGGAGCGTCCGCATCGTCGACGGCAGGGCGCGCATGATCCCGCCGGCCTGGTACGTCGGCCGGCGGTATCTGCGCCGCCAACGACGGGAGCTCGACTCCGGGTGACGAGCGGGAGGCGCTCCTCCGAGGGAGGGAATCGGCGTGGAATGATGGTCGCATGCCGCCCACTTCGCGCAGCGTCGCCGTCATTCTCTTCGAGGGCTTCGAGCTGCTTGACGCCGTCGGTCCCATCGAGCTGTTCAGCCGGCTGCCCCATGACTTCGCCGTCTCCCTCCTCGGTCCCGATGCCGGGCCCGTGCGCAGCCGACAGGGCGCCGAAGTGGTCGCCGACACGTCCTACGACGACGCGGTGACACCCGACATCGCGCTCGTTCCGGGTGGCATGGGAACGCGCACGCTCGTCGATGACGCACCGTTTCTCGAGTGGCTCGCGCGGTGGGCGCGCGGCGCAGAGTTCGTGACGTCGGTGTGCACCGGGTCGGCGCTGCTCGCGGCATCCGGTCTTCTCGAGGGGTATCGCGCGACGTCGAACAAGCGCGCCTTCGACTGGGCGTCCCACCACGGCGAGAACGTCGAGTGGGTTCGACAGGCGCGCTGGGTCGTCGATCGCAACCGCTGGACGTCGTCAGGAGTCGCTGCCGGAATGGACATGACGCACGCGCTCATCGCCGCTCTCGTCGGCCGGGATGCTGCGCGGGAGGCGGCCGCGGGCATCGAGTACGAGCCGCACACGGATGCGGAGCGGGATCCCTTCGCACGCGAGAGCGAGACCTCGTGATCGGCGGGCGTCGCACCGCCCTGTCGCTCACGGTGTACCTCGTGATCGCATTTGGGCTGTCGTGGCTGATCGCGCTGCCGCTCTGGCTCAGCGGCCAGGGACTGCAGCACCCGCTGTTCGGTGCGATCGCCGTCGGCATGATGGCCACGCCCGCGATCGGCGCGCTCGTCGCTGTCTTCGTCGTCGAACGCGGACCGAACCGCGCAGAGCGGCTCGGTCTGTGGCCGCTGCGACCGGCCGGTCGGTTCTGGATGTACCTGGGGCTCGGCCTCGTCGTGCCCGTCGCCCTCGTCGTCGCCGCGCTCGTCATCGGCGCGCTCCTCGGCACCTACCCGGCGGATTTCGCGCGGTTCTCCGGATACCGATCGCTTCTCGCCGCGACGGGGGCGGCATCCCTTCCGATTCCGATCGGGCTCCTCGTCGCCGCGCAGTACCTCAACATCGTCGTCGGCGCCGCGCTCAATCTCATCCCCGCGCTCGGCGAGGAGCTCGGCTGGCGCGGCTGGCTCCTGCCGAAGCTCCTGCCGCTCGGCACCGTGCCGGCGCTGCTGATCTCAGGGGCGGTCTGGGGGCTGTGGCATGCCCCGCTCATTCTGCTCGGCTACAACTACCCGACCGCGTCCGGGTGGCTCGGCGTGCTGCTCATGATGGGCATGTGCGTGGTCATGGGCGGGATCTTCGGCTGGCTCCGCATTCGCTCCCGCTCGGTATGGCCGGCCGCCCTCGCGCACGGCGCGCTCAACGCCTCCGTCGGCCTCTCGGCCGTGTATGCGCGCGCCGGGGAGAGCGTCGACACCGTTCAGGCGACGATTCTCGGCTGGTCGGGCTGGATCGCGCCCGCGGTCGTCGTGATCGTGCTGCTCATCGCGGGCCAGTTCCGGTGGCCGACGCCCGCCGAGCAGCGTCGGCGACGCGCCTTCTAGCCGGCGTCGTTCTCGTCGGCCCATTCTCCGTCGGCCTCGTCGATGTCGCCGGGGGTCTCCGGTTCGGCATCGAGCGGCACGACCATGGGCTTGCCCGTCACGGGATCGGCGACGCACACCGCGCGCAGGCCGAACACCTCGTGCACGAGCTCAGCCGAGACGATGTCGGCCGGCGCACCCTCGGCGACGATGCGACCGTCGCGCATGGCGATGATGTGGTCGGCGTAGCGGAAGGCCATGTTGAGGTCGTGCAGAACAGCGACGAGCGTGTAGCCGCCGCGAGCGTGCAAGCTGCGGCACAGATTGAGCACGTCGATCTGGTGGGCGATGTCGAGGAACGTGGTTGGCTCGTCGAGAAGCAGAAGCGGCGTCTGCTGCGCGAGGACGAGAGCGAGCCACACACGCTGACGCTGTCCGCCCGAGAGCTCGTCGACGTGCGCGTCGGCCAGATGGAGCACGTTCGTCGCCTCCATGGCGTCGCGCACGGCGGCCTCGTCGGCGTCAGACCACTGCCGCAGCAGGCTCTGATGCGGGAATCGGCCGCGCGAGACGAGATCGACGACCGTGATGCCGTCCGGCGCGATCGAGGACTGCGGCAGCAGTCCGAGCCGCCTCGCCACTTCCTTCGAGCCGTACTCGGTTATCGCGCGGCCGTCGAGGATCACACGGCCCGACCGCGGTGAGAGCAATCGGGACAAGGCGCGAAGAAGCGTCGATTTTCCGCACGCGTTCGGACCGATGATTGCCGTGAACGACTGGTCGGGGATCGCCACGTCGAGATCCGCGGAGATGATCTTCCCGTCGTAGCCGATCGTCAGATCGTGCCCGGCGAGGGTCTCGTGTGCGATGGTCAACAGCGGCCCTTCAGTGACGTGGCGGCGTTGGGCCGGGTCGTGCGCCCGGTACCGTCAGAAACTTAGCACAGCCTTACCTGAGACAAGGGAGAGCTGGCGCGTTCTACTCCCGCGGCGCGTGCCGGTCGAGGAAGCGGTACACCTCCGCGTCGTCGACGCCCGGGAACGTCCCCGTCGGCAGAGCCGCGAGCAGGCTCGTCGGTGTGCGCGCCGCCGGCCACGACTGCCGCGCCCACACCTCGGCGAGCTCGGTCGGCGGACGCCGGCAGCACGCCTCGTCGGGGCAGGTCGACTGCGATCGGTTGCGCGTGTCGCGCCCCCTGAACCACTTCACGTGCTCGAACGGCACGCCCACGGTGATCGAGTACTCGCCCTCCTTGGCCTTCTCGACGCGCGAGGTGCACCAGTACGTTCCGTTGGGGTTGTCGGTGTACTGATACCACGGGCTGAACCGGTCTTCGGCGGCGAACACGGTGAATGCGGTCCACTTGCGGCACACCGTCGTGCCCTCCACCGCGCCGAGGGCGTCGGTCGGGTGCCGCACGCCGTCGTTCGAGTACGCCTTCACGATCGTCCCCGACTCGTGCACCTTCGTGAAGTGCACGGGAATTCCGAAGTGCGCCGTCGCGAGGTTCGTGAACCGATGCGCCGCCGTCTCGTACGAAACGGCGAACGCGTCGCGCAGGTCCTCCATCGAGATGCGTCGAAAGTTCTTCGCCTCGGCGAGGAATCGCACGGCGTCGGCCTCGGGCAGCAGTATCGCGGCCGTGAGGTAGTTCGTCTCGATGCGCTGCCGCAGAAAGTCGGCGTAGTTGGCGGGCTCCTCGTGGCCGAGCAGGTGACTCGCGAAGGCCTGCACGACCGGGCTGCGGGAGTCGCGCGAGGCCGACTGCTGGGTCGGCAGGTAGATGCGGCCGTTCTTCTTGTCGGTCACCGACCGCGTCGAGTGCGGCAGGTCGGGCACGTAGTGCAAGGTGAACCCGAGGTGCAGGGCCATGTCGCCGACGAGCTGCTGGCTCACGGGGCCGCCGCGGTGGCCGACGGCGTCGAGGAGTTTGCGAGCCTCCGCCTCGAGCTCGGGGAAGTGGTTGTCGCGAGCGCGCATCGTGGCTCGCAACTGCGCATTCGCGCGTCGCGCCTCCTCAGGCGTCGCCGCTCGCTCCTTGTGCAGCCGCTCGACCTCCTGGTGCAGCGACAGGATCGTGCGGAGGGTCTCGTCGCTGTACGACTTCGAGATGCGGAACGGATGGATGCCGAGAGCTTCGAACACCGGACCGCGCTGCGCCCGCTCGACGGCGATCTCGAGGGCCGCACGTTCGTTCGGCGCTTCCTCGTCGAGAAGATCGTCGATTGTTGTACCGAGGGCGAGCGCAAGCTGCCGCAGCATCGAGAGCCGGGGCTCGCGCTTCCCGTTCTCGATCATCGACACTTGCGACGGAGCCCGGTCGATGGCCCGCCCCAGCTGCTCGAGCGTCATTCCGCGCGAGACGCGCAAGTCGCGGACGCGGCGACCGAGCGTGAGCGCATCCACGCGCTCCGCCGGGCCGTCGTCGGGGGTGAGAGCCTCTGCCGTGATCATGCTCTTGATGGTGACACGATGTCGGCTTTCTGGCAATGAGAAGAACCCGTGAATTTCTGCGCATGAATTCCGGTCGACGCACGTCGCTGCCCTCCAGAGTTGATGTCACCACAACGCGAAGGAGCAGAAAATGACAACACACCGACGACCGTTCCGGGCCGGCGACCAGACCCAGACCGCGGCGGAGCTCGCCGCGGAGTGGGCGAGCGAACCCCGATGGGACGGCGTGCGACGCGACTACACCGCCGAGGACGTCATCGCGCTGCGCGGCAGCGTCCGTGAGGAGGCGACTCTCGCTCGCCGCGGCGCCGAGAACCTGTGGAATCTCATCCACACCGAGGAGTGGGTGCCCGCTCTCGGAGCGCTCACCGGCAACCAGGCCGTGCAGCAGGTTCGCGCGGGACTCAAGGCCATCTACCTCTCCGGCTGGCAGGTCGCCGCCGACGCCAACCTGGCCGGCCAGACCTACCCCGACCAGTCGCTGTACCCGGCGAACTCGGTTCCGCAGGTCGTTCGCCGCATCAACAATGCGCTCTTGCGCGCGGACCAGATCGAGACGGCGGAGGCCGGATCGCCCGCGAGGGACTGGCTCGCACCGATCGTCGCCGACGCGGAGGCCGGCTTCGGCGGCCCGCTCAATGCCTACGAGCTCATGTCGTCGATGATCCAGGCGGGTGCGGCGGGCGTGCACTGGGAGGACCAGCTCGCGAGCGAGAAGAAATGCGGGCACATGGGCGGAAAGGTTCTCGTGCCGACGAGCCAGCACATCCGCACCCTCAACGCCGCGCGCCTCGCCGCGGACGTCGCGGGCGTGCCGAGCGTCATCATCGCGCGCACCGACGCGCTCGCGGCGACCCTGCTGACGAGCGACGTCGACGAGCGCGATCGTGCGTTCATCGAGGGCGACCGGACCGCCGAGGGCTTCTACCAGGTGCGAAACGGCATCGAACCGGTCATCGCACGCGGTCTCGCGTACGCCCCGTACGCCGACCTGCTATGGGTCGAGTCCGCCGAGCCCGACATCGAACTCGCACGACGCTTCGCCGAGCGCATCCACGAAGAGTTCCCGGGGAAGAAGCTCGCCTACAACTGCTCGCCGTCGTTCAACTGGAAGTCGCACCTCGACGATGCGCAGATCGAGCGATTCCAGCGGGAGCTCGCCGCGATGGGCTACGCGTTCCAGTTCATCACCCTCGCCGGGTTCCACTCGCTCAACCACTCGATGTTCGAGCTCGCCCGCGACTACAAGAACCGCGCCATGAGCGCGTATGTCGACCTGCAGGAGGCCGAGTTCGCGTCGGAGGCGAACGGCTACACCGCCACAAAGCACCAGCGCGAAGTCGGCACGGGCTACTTCGACCGCATCGCGACGGCGCTCAACCCGGGCAGCACGACGCTCGCCCTCGTCGGATCCACCGAGGAGGAGCAGTTCGCCGGCTCCGCCGGGCAGCACTGAGACCGGACATCAGGAAGGAGAACCCCATGACTGTGACAGATCAGTCCGCTTCCGCAGCCTCCCCGCCCGCGACTGTCGGTCGGATGCGCGTCGCGGGCCCGATGCACGAGCGCTTCGAGGAGATCCTCACGCCCGAGGCGCTTCGCTTCCTCGCGGAGCTGCACGACGCGTTCGCCGGCGAGCGCGAGGAGCGGCTTGCCGCGCGCGACCGGCGTCGGGAGCAGTTCCGCCAGGGGGCAGACCCCGACTTCCGCCCGGAGACGGCGCACATCCGGGAGGACCCGGACTGGCAGGTCGCCGGCGCAGGCCCTGGTCTTCTCGACCGCAGGGTCGAGATCACGGGTCCCACCGATCCGAAGATGACGATAAACGCCCTCAATTCGGGAGCACAGGTGTGGCTCGCCGATCAGGAGGACGCGACGAGCCCGACCTGGCGCAACGTCATCGGCGGTCAGCTGTCGCTCCTCGACGCGATCCGCGGGCGCCTCTCGCACACGAGCGCTGACGGCAAGCAGTATCGGGTCACGGCCGAGCGGCAGCCGACGATCGTCATGCGACCGCGCGGCTGGCATCTGCCCGAGGAGCACGTGCGGCACACCGATCAGGCCGGGCGTGAGCGCGCAGCATCCGGATCTCTCGTCGATTTCGGGCTGTACGCGTTCCACAACGCCGAGCCGCTCATGGCGGGCGGCACGGGGCCGTACTTCTACCTGCCCAAGCTCGAGTCGGCCGAGGAGGCGGCGCTGTGGGACGCGGTGTTCGCGTTTGCGGAGCGGCGGCTCGGTCTGCCGCACGGGACGATTCGGGCGACCGTGCTGATCGAGACGCTGCCGGCGGCGTTCGAGATGGAGGAGATCCTCTATGCCCTGCGCGACCACTGCGCCGGTCTCAACGCGGGCCGCTGGGACTACATATTCTCGATCCTGAAGTGCTTCGCGGGGCGTGACGACACGAGCGTGCTGCCGGATCGCGGCGAGGTGAGCATGACGGTGCCGTTCATGCGCGCGTACACCGAGCTTCTCGTGCAGTCGTGCCACAAGCGCGGTGCGCACGCGATCGGCGGAATGTCGGCGTTCATTCCCAGCCGACGCGATCCGGGAGTGACCCAGAACGCGCTGCGGAAGGTCGCGGAGGACAAGCGGCGCGAGGCGACGGACGGATTCGACGGCACGTGGGTCGCGCACCCGGGCCTCATTCCCGCGGCGCGCGAGCAGTTCGACAGCGTGCTCGGCGAGCGTCCGCATCAGCTTCATCGGCGCACCGCGGCGAGCATCACGGCGCAGCAGCTCCTCGACCTGCGCATCGATCGCCCCGTCACCGACGCCGGCGTTCGAGGAAACGTGTCTGTCGCGGTGCGCTACATCGCGTCGTGGCTGCGCGGGGTCGGGGCGGCCGCCATCGACGATCTCATGGAGGATGCCGCGACGGCGGAGATCAGCCGCTCGCAAGTGTGGCAGTGGATCCGCCGCGGTGTGCGAACGGAAGAGGGCACCCCGATCACACGGGCCCAGATCGACGCGGAGCTCAGCCGACTGCTCGTCGACCTACCTCGCGCTGACGGGGACCGTCTCGAGGACGCCGCAGAAATCTTCCGAGACGTCGCCCTCGGCGACGATTTCCCCGCGTTCCTCACGACCGGCGCGTACGAGCGCCACCTCGTGGAGCGCTCGTGAGCGCCTCCGGATCCGCACACCACGGCCACGTGAGCGGAAAAATCCCTGTTCTTCTGGCTGTACCGGCACATTCCGGCGGAGATCCCGCCGACGTGACCGGACGGAGCGGAAATATCCCGTTCTTTCGCAAATCGGGAAACTCGGTTCTTCTTCGCCACGCCAATCCGGTCCGCAGCGCTTGCGCAAGGCGCACAGTAGAAACACCCCGCAACGCAACCGCGAAAGGAGTCATCATGACAACGAACACTCTGCGACACGCTGAGCAGAGCCACGCGGCTGTGGAACTTGCGACGGAGTGGAGCGACGACCCGTTCTGCGACCTCACCGTTCCGATGGATTGACAAAGCAGCCGCGCGGCCCACACTCGCCGCAGCGACAATCGCGCCGACCGCGCGATACCGACAACGCAAAACACAAGAGACAGGGCGGATGCCGCGGCCACACCGCAGCGGCATCCGCCCTGTTTCTCTTTCCCGAGCAGGCTGCGCAGGACCTCGGCTTCATGTACAGCCGCGACCTCGACGATCCCGACGGCAACAGCCTCGGCTTCGTCTATATGGAGCAGCAAGCGATCGACGAAGGCCCTGGGGCGTACCTGGAGGGCTTAGCCTGAGCTCGTCATGCACCTCGTCGGCGCCACACGCAGGCGCTACCCTCGAAGGGTGGCTACGACACCGAGACTCTCCCAGAAGATTTCCGCGATCGCCGAGTCGGCGACCCTCAAGGTAGATGCCAAGGCGAAGGCCCTGCAGGCGGCGGGCGCCCCCGTGATCAGCTACGCCGCGGGCGAGCCCGACTTCGCGACGCCCGAGCACATCGTCGAAGCGGCGATCGCCGCCGCGAGCGACACGCGGAACCACCGCTACACGCCGGCGGCGGGGCTCCCCGACCTGCGTGAGGCGATCGTGCAGAAGACCGCCCGCGACTCGAAGATCACCGTCGACGCGAAGCAGGTTCTCGTCACGAACGGCGGCAAGCAGTCGGTGTACGAGTCGTTCCAGGTGCTGCTCAACCCGGGCGACGAGGTCATCGTGCCCACCCCGTACTGGACGACGTACCCCGAGGTGATCGGACTGGCCGACGGCGTCGCCGTCGACGTCTTCGCCGACGCCTCACAGGACTACAAGGTGACCGTCGCGCAGCTCGAGGCCGTGCGCACCGAACGCACGAAGGTTCTGCTGTTCGTCTCCCCCTCGAACCCGACGGGCGCCGTGTACACGCCGGAAGAGACCCGCGCGATCGGCGAGTGGGCGCTCGAGCACGGCATCTGGGTGATCACGGACGAGATCTACCAGAACCTGACCTACGACGGCGTCGAGGCGACGTCGATCGTCGCGGCGGTTCCCGAGCTCGCGAACCAGACGCTTCTCGTGAACGGCGTCGCGAAGACGTACGCCATGACCGGCTGGCGCGTGGGCTGGACGGTCGGCCCGCAGGACGCCATCACGGCGATGACGAACCTGCAGTCCCACTTGTCGGGAAACGTCAACAACATCGCCCAGCGCGCCGCGATCGCCGCCCTCACGGGACCTCAGGATGCCGTCGGCCAGATGCGCGCCTCGTTCGACCGTCGCCGCCGCACCATCGTTGAAGAGCTCAACAAGGTGAACGGCTTCTCGGTGCCGACGCCGAAGGGCGCGTTCTACGTCTACGCCGACGTGACGGGAGTGTTCGGTCGCGACATCGACGGCGTGACCGCGTCGAGCTCGCTCGAGGTCGCCGACCTGCTTCTCGACAAGGCGCAGGTCGCCGCCGTGCCCGGCGAGGCGTTCGGGCCGTCCGGGTTCCTGCGGTTCAGCTACGCTCTCGGCGACGACGCCCTGCTTGAGGGCGTGCAGCGGCTGCAGAAGCTGTTCGCGTAGCGCTCAGAGCGCGCCGAGCAGACCGGCGAGGCCGACAACGACGAGTGCGAGGATCACGAGGGCTGCGACGAGCCATACCGCGGCCCGTCGCGCGATCGAACGCGGCCGGCGGCCGCCGACCGACTCATCGGCCGGCACGCCGTAGGGCTGTGACGGGTTAGGCGGGTTGCGGATGATGGGGCCCGCGCCGGTCCACGGACCCGTGCGGGCGCTCGGCTCTGTCTGCCGCTCGCCGTGCGCGGCGGCATCCGACCCGGAATCGTGCGGAGTCTTGTTCACAGGGAGCTCTCCTCCTTGCCGCGTGGGATTTCACCCTAACCCAGTCGGCCGAGGATGCGGTGACTACTTCAGAACCATTGTGAACCGGTCGAGAATGCGCTGCGCAAGCGCCTCATGGTCGAAGGTGTCACCGCCGAGGCACGAGAGGGTGATGCCGTAGGACGAGTCCTGCCACACCATGCCGCGCGTGAGCTGCAGGAAGAAGCCGCCGGAGTAGTCGAGGCGCCGGCCGGCGAATTCGATGACGTTGCCGTCGGACACGGGCATGTCGACGACGATGTCGTCGCCGTGGTCGGTGAGGTCGGGGAACTGGGCGCGCAGGTTCGCCTCGCTCAGGTCGAGGTCGCGCTTCGTGTAGTAGCCGTCCGACTTGCCGGGCTCGGGATCACCCCAGATGTAGATCCACTTCGGCATGGCGGTGAGGTTGCAGACCGGGTCGTCGCTGAGCCAGTACTCGCCGAACTTGTCGTGCGCGGAGTACCAGTTCGAGGGGAGGTCGTACGTGACGTCCACGTCGTGCGGGAAGTACGCGTAGCTGTCGAGAGGGTAGACCCCGTTCACGGCCGTGGAGTAGGCGGGCGGGTCGAAGTCGGGCTTCGCTCCGGTTCCCGTCTGCGTGGGCTGCGGCGTCGGCACGCCGCGCGGAAGGCTCGCGGTCGGGCTCACGGCGGGAAGCGGAGCCGCGCTCGGGATGCTGCTCGCTATGAGACTGACGACGGCCGTGACGGCGACGATCGTGAGCGCGGCGATGCCGAGCGAGGCGAGCGTCCACGTGACGATGCGCCGTCGACGCGATTGCTGCGGATCCTCGCTCGCTCCGTCGTCGTTCACGCCGGGCGGCGGAGGCGGCGGCTGGAAGGTCATGTCAGAGCTCGATGCCAAGCAGCACGGGCTCAGGCCGCAAGAGGATGCCGAACTCGGCTTGCACGCGAGACTGAACAAAGCGCGCGAGCGAGGCGATGTCGTCGGCGGTCGCGCCTCCGCGGTTCGTGAGGGCGAGGGTGTGCTTGGTCGAGATGCCGGCGCGGGACCCGGGAAGCGCGAATCCGCGCGGGATGCTCGCACGCTCGATGAGCCATGCGGCGCTGAGCTTCACGAGCTGTGGCTCCGCGTCCGCGGCGAGCGGCGGAATCTCGGTTCCGGCTGAGCCGTCGAGCGGCAGCACCGTGTCGGCGGCATCGGCGGTGGCGAGGGGCCAGCGCGGCGCCTCGGCCGGCAGCGTCCGGGCGAGCTGGTCGGTCACGATCGGGTTCGTGAAGAATGAGCCGGCGCTGTGCGTGTCGCGGTCGGCGGCGTCGAGGACCATGCCCTTCGAGGAGCGGAGGGCGAGCACGGCCTCGCGCACCTGCTCGAGCGGAACCCGGTCACCGAGCTCGACGTCGAGGGCACGCGCGAGCTGCGAGTAGGCGACCGGCCGGCTGAGGCCGTCCTCGGCGGGGGCGAGCCGCAGGTCGACCGAGAGCACGACGGCTTCGCGAGCGGCGGGCTCGCCGCCGTGGCGCTTGAGCACGGAGCTGCGGTAGCCGAGCTCGAGCTCGGTCGCGGGGACACGCACGCGCTCCCCCGACTCGTAATCGAGCAGCTCGACGGATTCGAGAACGCTCGAGAGCTCCTGGCCGTAGGCGCCGATGTTCTGGATCGGCGCCGCGCCGACAGAGCCGGGGATGCCGGAGAGCGCCTCGATGCCGGTCAGCCCGGTCTCGACCGTGTGCGCGACGAGCGCGTCCCAGTTCTCGCCGGCCTGGACGCGCAGGAGCACGCTGTCGGGCTCGTCGACGCGTTCGATCCCTCGCGTGCGCATGAGAACGACGGCGCCTTCGATGCCGTCGTCGGCCGCGAGCGTGTTCGAGCCGCCGCCGAGAACCGTCCACGGCTCGTCATCGGCCCACAGCTCGGTGAGCAGGTCGACGAGCTCCTCGGCGTCGTCGGCCTGCAGCATCCGCTCGGGCGCCCCGCCGACCGCGAGGGTCGTGAGCTCCCGAAGCGGGCGCGGTTCGCTCAGCTCGCTCACGCCAGCGCCACGACCACCTGCGCCTTGCCGAGCACGGTGGCGGAGTCGACGGTGACGGTCAGGTCGATGCGGGCGGTGCTCCCCTCCGGGTCGAGCGCTCCGACCTTCGCGACGGTCGTGACGTCGGCGCCGCTCTGGGGGTCGACGACGATGGGCCGCGTGAACTTCACTTGGTAGTCGGATACGCGCGAGGGGTCCCCGACCCAGTCGATGACGGGCTGCACGGCGGCGCCCATCGTGAGCATGCCGTGCGCGATGACGCCGGGGAGATCGACGGATGCCGCGACGTCATCGCGGTAGTGGATGGGGTTGAAGTCGCCGGAGGCGCCCGCGTAACGCACGAGAGCGTCGCGCGTGAACGTGATCGTGCGCTCGGCGACGAGGTCGCCGACGGTCAGTGCCTCGAGTTCGGGGGTGCTCATTCGTCTCCTCGCACGACAAGAGTGGAGATGGCGGTCACGACGTGGTCGCCGTTGGCGTCGACGATGACGGTATCGGCCGTGACCATCGCGTGGGCGCCGAGCGTCTTGACGCTCGAGACGGTGAGCGTCGCCGTGAGCTCGTCGCCCGCGACGATCGCACGCGAGTAGCTGAAGCGCTGGTTGCCGTGCACGACGCGGCTGAAGTCGATGCCCGCATCGGGTTCGGCGAGCAGCTGGGCGAGCGCCTTCTCCTGCACGACGACGGGGAACGTCGTCGGCGCGATGATGTCGGGGTGCCCCGACTCCGCCGCCGCGTCCGGGTCGAGGTGCATGGGGTTCGTGGCGAAGACGGCGCGCGCGAACTCGCGCACCTTCTCACGGCCGACGAGGTACGGCTCGGTCGGGGGCAGCGTGCGCCCCTGCAGTTCGGGATTCACAGACACGAGCACCAGCCTACCTTCCGGCTCTCACGGCAGATACGCGTGAGCGGTCCACAAGTGGAATGCCGCGTAGGCCCTCACCGGCCGCCACGGCTGCGAGAGCCGCTCCGCGTGCGCCGCGGAGACAGAGCCGAGCGCGCGACGCAAGACGAGGTCGCCGACCGGGAACGCGTCGCGGTCGCCGACGGCGCGCACCGCGAGGTAGTCGGCCGTCCACGGCCCGATCCCGGGCAGGGCGAGCAGTCGCTCGCGGACGAGCCCCGGCTCGCCGTCGAAGGCGAGGCCGTCGGCGAGCGCGACGGCGACTGCGTGCAGCGTCGCGGCGCGAGAACGCGTGAGGCCGATCGCCTCGCGCACGCGGAGAACGTCGAGCGCGGCAATCGCGCGCGCGGTCGGGAACGCACGGTAGTCGGTACCGGCCACCGGGTCACCGTAGGCGACGACGAAGCGGCGCTGGAAGGTGCGCGCCGCGGCGAGCGAGACCTGCTGGCCGAGCACGGCGAAGCTCGCCGCTTCGAAGTCGTCGAGGTGCCCAAGAATGCGCAGCCCCGGCCGTCGATCGATGAGCGTGCCGAGCACGGGATCCTCTCCAAGGGCCGTGAGAACGCTTCGGGGATCGACGTCGAGGTCGAGCCAGCGGCGCACTCGCGCTGTGAGGTCGTCGTCGATCGGCACCGTCGCGTCGAGGTCGACGAGGTCGTCGCCGAAGCGCGCGCGGATGACGGCGGGGCCGTCTGCGGTTCGGATGCTGCGCGTGATGCTCGCGGCATCCGGCTCGTACGGTTCGTCGAGCCCCGTGACGGCGTGGACGCGCTGGGCAGCGAGCAGCGCTGCCGCGTCGTACGGCGGTGTGAACGGCAGTCGGGCGTGGTGGCGGAAGGAGGGCAGCATCAGAACAGCTGGTCGTCCGCCGCGCCGTCGCCGCGCTCGAGGGCGAGGAGGAACCGCTTGCGCTCGATGCCGCCGCCGTAGCCCGTGAGGGAGCCGTCGGCGCCGATGACGCGGTGGCAGGGCACGATGATGGAGATCGGGTTGCGGCCGTTCGCGGACCCGACGGCGCGCGAGAGGTTGGGGTCGCCGAGGTCGGCGGCGAGCTGCCCGTAGGAGCGCGTCTGCCCGTACGGAATCGCGAGCAGCTGCACCCACACCCGCTTCTGGAAGTCGTTTCCCTGCGCGTCGAGCGTCAGGTCGAACTGCGTGCGCTCCCCCGCGAAGTACTCGTTCAGCTGCTCGATCGGCGCGGCGAAGGCATCATCGTCGCGCACGCCGAGCTCGGCGGCATCCTGAACGTGCCGGGGCGAGCGCATCCACACCGCGCGCAAGGCGACGCGACCGCGCTCGGCCTCCCCGACGAGGGTGAGCGCGTCGATGGGCGAGTCGATGATGGTGTGGCTGAGGGTCATTGTCGTTCCTCCCAGTATGGTCGCACGGGCCGACACGAGGACAACTCGGGAGCGGGACGGAGTGTGAGCTCAGCGACCGCGGATCGTGCGGACCGTCATCTGCACGGCGATGAAGACGAGGAAGCACGCGAACAGGATGTTGCCGACCATCGGGTCGATCGCGCCGGCGAGCACGGCGCCGAGAGATGTCGTGACGCACGCGGAGACGCCGACCGTGATCGCGGCGGCGAGGTCGACGTTGCGGCGGCGGGCGTTTCCGATGGTGCCGGAGATCGCGGTCGGGATCATGACGGCGAGGGAGGTGCCCTTGGCGACGAGGTCGCTCGCGCCGAACAGCAGAATCAGCATGGGCACGATCACGGCGCCGCCGCCGATGCCGAGGATGCCGGAGAGCACCCCGACGAACAGGCCGAGAACGATGAGCCCGATGACGGACAGCGCATCGAGGTGGATGTCGGCATCGCGGGAGGGGATGACGAAGAACATCGACACGATGACGGCGACGATGAACACGATGAACGCCCACTGCACCGCCCGCTTCGGCAGCCGGTGCAGCAAGTGGCTGCCGAGCTGGGCGCCGACGATGGAGCCGATGCACAGGATGAGCGCGACGACGAGCGCGACATCGCCGTGGAGCGCATAGCTGACGACGCCGGCGATCGAGATCGGAACGATCGCGCCGAGCGACGTGCCCGCGGCCTTCTTCTGGTCGAACTTCGCGAGCATCGTCAGCAGCGGGACCATGAGAATGCCGCCGCCGACGCCGAACAGCCCGGAGAGGAATCCCGCGACAAGACCGATGAGCACGAACCAGAGCCAGTCGACGCGTCGCCTCATGCGGCTCCTTCCTGCCGTGCCCACGCAAGACTATCGCGCACCCCGCTCGCGCTCTGTTCTCACAACGTGAGCCGAAAATCGTGGTCGAATGGGTGCATGCTTCCTTCCGCGCCGCTGCCTTACATGATCACAGCGCCGGACGGACTGCAGCTCGCGACGTACGAAATCGGTGATGCGGATGCCGCTCCCGTCGTGCTCGTCCACGGCTTCGCCTCGAGCGCGGAGCTCAACTGGGTGCTCACGGGCTGGTCCCGCGAGCTCACGCGCGCGGGCTGGCGCGTGCTCGCGCTCGATCAGCGCGCTCACGGCGCGAGCGACAAGCCGCACGAGGCGAGCGCCTACACGATGGCGGCGCTCGTCGCCGACGTGCTGACGCTTCTCGACGCATACGGCGTCGCGAGCGCTCCGCTCGTCGGCTACTCGCTCGGCGCGCGCGTCGCGTGGCAGGCGGCGCTCGCCGAGCCGGGGCGCGTCACGCGCGCGGTTCTCGGCGGCATCCCGGCAGGCGACCCCCTCGCCCGCTTCGACCTTGAGGCGGCGCGAGCGTTCGCTGCCGACCGGACGCCGATCGGAGACGCCTTGACGCGCACGTTCATCGAGATGGCCGCGGGGCTCGAGGGAAACGACCTCTGGGCGCTCATCGCCCTCGTCGAGGGGATGCGCGGCGGCGATCAGGCCGGCTTCGAGCGGAGCCCTTCGCAGCCGCTGCTGCTCGCGACGGGCAGCGCCGACCCGGTGCTCGATCAGTCGCGGGCGCTGGCCGCAGCGGCATCCGACGCCCGCTTTCTCGAGATCCCGGGGCGTCATCATTTCAACGCGCCGACGGCGCGCGCGTTCCGACAGGGCGCGATCGAGTTCTTAAGGGAGGGACGAGTATGATCCGCAGCTATGTGGCGCTCGGCGACAGCTTCACCGAGGGAGTCGGCGACGACATGCCCGACGGGAGCGTGCGCGGCTGGGCCGACTTCGTCGCGCTCGGCCTGCAGGCGGCCTCGGACGAGCCGGTCGGCTACGCGAATCTCGCGATCCGAGGCCGCAAGCTCGGCCCGATCATCGACGAGCAGCTGGCGCCGGCGCTCGCGCTCGGCGCCGATCTGCTCACCTTCAACGGCGGCGGGAACGACATCCTGCGCCCGCGCGTGTCGATCGGCTGGGTCGTCGATCGCACGATGGGTCTCGTCGAGCGCGTGCTGCAGACGGACACGCGACCCGTGATCCTCGCCGGCGCGAATCCCTCACGCAACCTGCCGCTCGGCCGAGTGACGCGCAAGCGCGGGAACGCTCTCGCGGATGCCGTGAGCGCGGCGCTGAAGGGCACGGGCGTGCTTCTCGTGGACAACTGGCACGACGAGTCGCTCGAGGACCTCCGGTACTGGTCGGCCGACAAGCTGCACTTGAACGCGCTCGGGCACGCGCGCGTCGCCGCCAATGTGCTGACCGCGCTCGAGGTCCCCGTGCCCGCCGAGTGGGGTGTGGAGGAGGTCGAGGAGGCGGGGACCGGCGGTCGCGGGCGCAGCAGCATCCGCTACTACCGCGACTATGTGCTGCCCTGGATCGGCCGCCGCCTCACGGGCCGTTCCTCGGGCGACGGCCGCACGGCGAAGCGACCGACGCTGCAGCCCGTCGACGCGTAGCAGCGCGTTCGCTCCTGGCATTCTGCGCACTTGCCCGCTCGATGTGAGCATTTCGCCAAGAATGAACGCGGCGACGCTCAGTCGGTGACTTCGAAGACGCCGGTCGCGCCCTTCTCGGCATCCGACATGATGTGGGACACGAAGGAGTAGTGCCCCGCCTCGGGGAACGTCAGCTCGACGAAGCCGCCTTGCGCAGGCGCGAGGTCGAGGGCCTGCGCGCCGCCGACACCGGTTGATCCGCCGTCCTTGAGCGAGTAGTCGCCTTCCTTCCAGACCGTGTGGAACTGCCCGCCGATGACGTGGAACGACGAGGCGACGTTCGGCCCCGCGTCGAGCACCCACACGCGCACGCTGTCGCCCGTTTTCACGCGCAGCGGCCGGTCGCGATACTGGTTGGCGTAGCCGTTGAACGCGACGATGTCGGGCATCTGCGTGGCCACCTTCGCGGAGTCGACCGGCCCGCCCTCGGCGCCCAGGTAGAACTCGGACTGCACGAGCACGAACTCCTCGTCGACAGGGGCGAGGTCCGGCGGGTCGATGACGACGGCGCCGAACATGCCGTTCGCGATGTGCGTCGACATCGGCATCGTCGAGCAGTGATACATCCAGATGCCCGCCCGCGTGGCCGTGAATCGGTACTCGAGGCTCTCCCCCGGCAGAATCGTGCGCATCGGCTCATCCGGCGCAAGCACACCGGCGTGGAAGTCGATCGAGTGGCCCATCGAGCCGTTGTTCACGAGGGTGACCTCGAACACGTCGCCGACCGTGCCGTGCAGCACGGGCCCTGGGGCGGTCCCGTTGAACGTCCACAGCGCTTGCGTGACGCCCTGCGCGACCTCGGCGGTCACGTCCTCGACGTCGAAGCTGACCTTGTGGATGCTGCTGCCCTCGGCAGCCGGAAGGCTGGCGTCATAGGGCACGAAGCCCGCCTCGGGGGACAGCGAGAAGTCGAGGTCGGCGGCCGCGCCGCCGTCGGCGAGGCCGGGCATGTCGTCGTGGTCGTGCGTCGCGCCCACGGAGGCCCCGCCGACCGCGATGACCTTGGCGACCATGCCCATGGCGCGGTGGCCGGTGACCGAGCACCACACGTCCATGTCTGCGGAGATAACGCCCACGTCGACCGTCGCGGACTCCCCCGGATTGAGCCGCCCCGAGCTCGTGCCGTTCGCGAACGTGATGTCGTGCACGTCGGTTCCCGTGTTCGTGAAGTTGACGACGAGGGTGTCCCCAGCGGGAACCTCGAGCGTGTCCGGGACGAAGCGCATGCCCTTCACGGTGACGTCGATCGTCGTCGTGTGACCGGTCTCAGCGACCGTCGCCGCGGAGACGGTGTTGATCCCTGCGGCGGCCGGATCGACGGCGACGCCTCCGGTCACGGCGAGGAGGATGACGGATGCCGCCGTCACGATCTGGCCGCTCAGCGCGCGGCGCACCGGCTTCCGCGGCGCTCCGAGGGTCAGCTGCTCGCCCGGCGTGTGGGTGGCGGGCGCCGGCTCGGCCCTGCGCGCCCTGAGCCCGGCGACGATCGCCCGAACGGCCAGCACGAGGAAGCTGATGAACACCGCGAACACGGTCAGGCTCAACAGCACCTTCACGACGCTCGGCACGTCGAGCAGGTAGACGAGGATGCCGGCGTTGATGACGACGGCGCGGAACACGGCGCCGCGGTCGAGCTCCCGTTCGGCGGCCTTGCGCGCGTTGGGCCGGCCCATGATCACGGGAAGCAGGTAGCTGAGCGCCCCAAGGACGATCTGCACGGCGAACCCGGCGATGAACGGCTGCACGATCCAGGCGAGCGCGTTCACGGCGGCGCCGATCTCCGCCGCGGTGCCTACTCCGACCGCGAGCAGCACGACGCTCGCCGCCAGCCAGCACACGGCCGCGCCGATGCTGAGCGCCGCATAGCTCACGCCCGACGCGTCCTTCACTTGCCGCACTCCCTCGATCGCGACGAGCACGAGCGCGCCGAGCCACAGTGCACCGCCGAGCAGAACGCCGGGCAGCTGGTCGGTGAGCGCGGCGAGAACGATGAACAGCAGGCCCGCCGACGAGAGCACGAGCACGAGTTCCGAGCGTGAGCCGTCGCCGGGGCGCATGCGCGCGTGCAGCACCGTCGGCCAGAACAGGATGACGGTGCCGAGCACGGTCGTGCCGACCCAGCCGAGCAGGTTTATCGCGACGTGCGCCACGAACAGGCGCGAACGCATCGGGTCGTCGGACGAGAGCTGTGACATCCAGAAGCCGAAGGAGACGCCGACGATGAGCCACAGCCCCGCGACGACGTAGAAGCGCACGAGCGGCCCGAATCGGGAGCTCAGCGCCCCGCGCAGCTGCAGCGAGAGCACGATCGAGTGCGCGAGAGCCGCGAGGCCGACGAGGATCGCGCCGACGAGCACGACCGAGCCGGCGTTGCCGATCATGCCGACGACGACGGTGATGGCGCCGAGCGTGTGCGCGGCGAGTCGCGAGCCGAGAACGACGCGACCGCCGGGCGGCTGTTTGCGCGTGAGGGTGTCGGCGAAGTGCTGGCTCCAGATGATGATCGCGGTGCTCACCGCGCCGAGCATCGTGACGTGCACCATGAGCCACGTGCTGATCGGCAGGAAGCGGTGCGCCGTGACGACGACGATGGCCGCCAGCATCCACAGGCCGACGAGGGAGTTGGTGAGGATGTACCAGGTGCGGCGCTCAAGGCTTCGCATTGTCGGCTTTCCGGGTCGAGAGGCTGAGACCGGTCGGCGCGGGTGTTGCGGGAGCAGTCGGGGTCGGATGCCGCAGGCCGGGCGGCCGCGAGCGCGTGGCCCGCACGGCCGAGACGATCGCAAACAGCAGGAAGAGCACGATCGCGGCGACGTTGCCGATGCCGCCCGCCTGCACGAGAGCATCCGAGCCGCGCGCGTCGCCGATGAGCCGAACGGCGATCGAGAGCTGGAGCACGGCGGCCGGGAGGTAGAACTCGGGGCGGTAGGGCAGCGCGACGCGCAGCACAGCCGGGAGGATGACCGAGGCGTGCGCCATGATCATCGACATCACGAAGCCGAGAAGAACCGCGTGCGTGACCGCGTCGTAGGCTGCCGATGCGCCGGGCGGGCCGCCGACGAGCCAGATCGCGCCCGCGACGCCGAGCCACAGGTAGCCGCTCAGCAGGCACGCCGCCATGAAGCGAGCCGCTCCAGTCGCGCTGATCGTCGCGCGGGCGACGTCGACGGCGAGCAGCCAGCCGACCAGGGCGAGAAGAGCGGCGCCGAGAAGCGGATACCCGGCCGGCGGCCAGATGACGGTGGCGAGCGAGAGGGCGGCGACGATGATCGAGAGTCCGAGGCCGACCGCTTCGCCGCGCGCCGTGAGCCCGCCCACACGGCCGAGCTCGATGCGCTCCCCCACGATCGTGAGCACGAGGAACATCTCGGCGATCGGCACGAAACTCGCAAACGGCACGCCGGAGAGCCACAAGAGGCCGGCGAGGAGTCCGCACACGGCGCCGAGCACTTGCACGCTCGTGGCGATCGCCTGCTGCCGCGTCCAGATCACCCGGTAGATGGCGAGAACGACGAGGAAGCCGAGCACGATGGCGGCGCGTCCGACGGTGCTGGGCAGAGGCGTGAGCAGGCTGAGGGCGCCGAGGCTCAGCAGGAGAGGCGCCGCGAAGGCCCACGCTCGCCGGATCGCGACCGCGCGCTCGAGCACGACGAGAGAGCCGACGAACCCGAACACCATGGCGGGCGCGTGGATCTCTGTGAGTCGAGCGGCGGCGTCCGCGCCGAGAACGCCGAGTCGCGCGAGCCCCGCTGTCATGCCGACGATCAGAGCGACGCCGCCCGGCAGGAGGAAGAGCAGACGAATGACGCGCACGCGCGCGGCAGAGGGTCCGCGCCCGGCGATCGAGGATCCCTTGGGCGACTGCACAACTCTAGAGTACCGCTCGTTTCTACGACGCGTAGAAGAGTGGGCGGGGACTATTCAGTCAGAGAGAAGGGGTCGTGACCGACTACCGGTCACGACCCCTTGTGCGGTTTGGGGGAAGACTACGCCTGGAGCGTGAACTGCAGGTCGAGCTCGACGGTGACCTTCTCACCGAGCGTGAAGCCGCCGGCCTCGAGCGCCGCGTTCCAGTTGACGCCGAAGTCCATGCGGTTGATGACGGTCGTCGCCTCGAGGGCGGCCTTGGTCTGGCCGTAGCCGTCGACGATGACACCGCCGAACTCGCCCTTCAGGGTGACGGGCTTGGTGACGCCGCGCAGCGTGAGCTCGCCCTCGATCGTGACGTCGTCGCCGTCGACCTCGTACGAGGTGGAGCGGAACGTCATGGTCGGGAACTCGTCGACCTTGAAGAAGTCATTCGTGCGCAGGTGGTTGTCGCGGTCGGCCTGGTTCGTGTTGACCGAGGAGACGTCGATTGTCGCCTCGACGGTCGTGTCAGCGGGGTTCTCGGCCGTGACGACGGTGGCGTCGACGACGTCGAAGGTTCCGCGGACCTTGCTGATCATGAGGTGCTTGACGCTGAAGGCGACCTTCGAGTGCGTGGGGTCGAGCTTCCAGGTGCCGGCAACGTACTGGGGGTGAACGAGTGTGTTTTCAGTCATGTGTCTATGCAACCGCATGCAATTTCAATCTATTCCTTGCCGCGACAACTTTTTTCGAGATTTATCCGGCGCGGCTCTCAGCCCAGCAGAAGCACCCCTGAGAGCGCGATTGCCGCGACCACGATGGTGCTGCACAAAGCGAGAAGGAACGGTTTCGGTCCCACGCGAATGAGGCTCCGGATCCTCACTCCCGCGCCGAGGGCGAACATCGCGGCCGACAGCAGAGCGGTCTGCACGACGGATGCCGCACCGAGCACTCCCGCCGGCACGATGCCCGTCGATCTCACGAGCACCATCGCGATGAAGCCGGCGACGAACAGAGGAATGATCGGCGGCCGCTTCCCCACGGAGGCGGCCGATTGACGGCGACGGATGCCGCTGATGACGGCCATGACGGGTGCGAGCATGAGCACGCGCGCGAGCTTGACGATGACGGCGACACCGAGCGCGCCGCTTCCGATGATGCCGCCGGCCGCGACGACTTGGGCGACTTCGTGGATGGAGCCTCCCGCCCACAGGCCAGCGTCGTGAGCTGCGAGCCCCATGGCGCCGGCGACGAGCGGCACGGCGGGGATCATCAGGGTTCCGAAGAGAACGACGAGCGCGATGGCCGTGACGACCTCCTCGTCGTCGTCCGTCTCGATGACGCCGTCGACCGCGGCGACCGCTGCGGCACCGCAGATCGAGAAGCCGCACGCGATGAGCAGCCGCTGGGTGGCGCTGATCCCGAGCCATTTTCCGATGAGCATGGTGGCGGTGATGCCGCCGGCGACGATGAGGATCACGACGATGATCATTCCGACGCCGAGCCCGAGTATGTCCCCGAGCACGAGCTGCAGCCCGAGGAGCACGACTCCGAGCCGCAGCAGCTTCTTTGCGGCGTAAGCGAGCCCGGCTTCGAACACCCCGGGGATCGGCGCGAGGTTGCGCAACAGCACCCCGAGGACGATGGCGACGAGCAGCGCGCTCACCGTCGGCAGGAAGCGGTTGATCATGAGGGATGCCGCTACGGCGAGCGCGCAGAGGCCAAGGCCGGGAAGGACGGCGCGCGCGGACGCCAGGAGGGCGCCGGTTCGGGGACGGGATCGGGTCAGGGGTTCGTCGACGGTCATTCTCCCACTGTTGCGTTGGCGGTCGCCGTCGAGAACAACGATTCGGGCATGCAGGCATATCATCGTGATATGGCTTCTGGACTGCCGGATCTCCCGGGGCTCGCCCTGCTGTGCGCCGTCGCGGAGCATGGCAGCCTCACTGCGGCTGCGGCCAGCCTCGGCACGGCGCAGCCGAACGCGTCGCGAACGATGACTCGACTCGAGGCCGACCTCGGTTTGCGGCTGCTTGACCGAGGTCCGCGCGGATCGGCTCTCACCGCGCAGGGCGTCCTCGTCGCCGAATGGGCGGCCGACACGCTCGACGCTGCCCGGCGGTTCCGCTCAGCGACCGAGAGCCTCCGCGGCGAGCGAGCGTCGTCGTTCACGGTGTCGTCGAGCCAGACGGTGGCGGAGGCCCTCATGCCGCAGTGGCTCGCCGCGCTGCGAGCGGAGCGCCCGGACCTCGATATCCGCCTGCACGTGGGCAACTCGGTCGACGTGTGTGAACGCGTATGCGCGGGGACGAGCGATGTCGGGTTCATCGAATCTCCTCGTGCGCGCGGCGGCCTGCGATCGGTTGACGTCACCGGTGACAGCCTCGTCATCGTCGTGGCGCCTGCCCACCCCTGGGCCGACCGGAAGCGACCGGTGACAGCGGCGGAACTCGCTCGGACGCCCCTCATCGTGCGCGAGTCCGGCTCTGGCACCCGCACCACGCTCGACACGGCGCTGAACGGCATCGATCGGGCCAAGCCCGCGTTGGAGCTTGACAGCAACGCCGCGGTGCGCGTCAGCGTCGCGTCCGGAGCAGGCGTCGCCGTGTTGAGCGAGCTCGCCGTCGCATCTGCCGTGCGGGCCGGGGAACTCGTCGTCGTTCCCACGGCTCTCGAGCTCCCGCGTCGCATTCGAGCCGTCCGTCTTCCCGGCGCTGTCCGCGCGGAAGCAGAAGCTCTCGTCGCCATCGCTCGTCGCGACCGCCGATTCTGACACCCGCCCCTCCGCGTGGTTCGCTCGCGGGAGTAGTCTGCCGCCATGTCACACGATGCATCGGCCGGACTCGACGCCTACATCACATTGCCGACAGCTCCCGTTCGTGGTGGGGTCATCGTCGTCCACGAGATCTGGGGATTGCAGGATCACACCCGGGACGTCGCGGACCGTTTCGCCGCGGAGGGTTATGCGGTTCTGGCACCCGACGTGCTCTCGCACGCCGGAATCGACACGGCGACGGGGGCGGAGCTGCAGCGGCTGAGCTTCGAGGCATCCGAAGAAGAACGCTCGCGCGAGCAGCCGCGGCTTCGCGAGGCCTTCTCGACCGCATCGCGGGCGTGGACGGGCGCATCGCCGTCGTCGGCTTCTGCTTCGGCGGCAGTCTGGCGTTCCAGCTCGCTGCCGCCGACGATCGGGTCCGCGCCGCCGTCCCGTTCTACGGCTCGGCGCCCGACCGTGACGCGCTCGAACGCACAACGGGGAGCATTCTCGCCCTCTACGGAGAACAGGACGAGCGGCTCATGGCGCAGCTGCCGCAGCTGAAGGCCGACGCGCAGGCTGTTGGAGCCGATCTCGATACCGTCGTCTATCCCGGTGCGCGGCACGCCTTCTTCAACGACACGAACGCTGTCACCTACAACGCGGATGCCGCCACGGACGCGTACTCGCGAGTGCTCGCGTTCCTCGAGCGGGCCTTCGAGGAACGCACCCTGCACGTCGGCCCGTAGCCGTTGCTCGGTGGCGGCGCGGCGTCGTCACACCGGCTCGCCGCCTCGCTGACCTGTGAGCCGGCTATGCGTCGATAGGGTCGAAAGCACCGGATCTGTTCGAGTGAACGAAGGAGTTCCTGATGTCGACCGCCCCACCCCAAGAGACGAGCACGTCACGGCGCAGCGTGATGAGGCCGGTGAACCGGTTCCTCGAGCGCTGGATTCCCTCGGCTCTGACGTTCGCCATCGTCCTGACGATAATCGTGGCGATCCTGGCCATGACGCTCACGCCGTCGAGCCCCGTCGATGTCGTCAAGGGCTGGGGCGACGGGCTGGCCGGACTCCTCGCCTTCATGACGCAGATGTGTCTGATCCTGCTGCTGGGTTACATGCTCGCCAACACCCGACCCGTGCGGAAGCTGCTGGGCTGGCTCGCGCGCCTGCCATCGACGCCCGGCATGGCGTACGTCTTCGTCTTCGTCATCGGCGCGGTCGCGAGCCTCATCACGTGGGGTCTCGGACTCATCGTCGGGACGCTCCTCGCACGTGAGATCGCCGTCGAGGGACGCAAGCGCGGTATGAAGGTGCACTTCCCGCTGCTCGTCGCCGCCGGTTACTCGGGATTCGTCGTGTGGCACATGGGCTACTCCGGCTCGGGTCCGCTCACGGCGGCCACACCCGACTCGTTCCTGGCTGAAAGCCTTGGCGGCACCGTTGTTCCCGTCACCGAGACCACCTTCTCGTCGTGGAACATGCTCGCCGCGCTCGGCGTCATCGTCGTCTGCGGCCTGCTGTTCTTCCTCATCCGGCCGAAGAACGGCGATCCCATCTACGAGCTGCCGGCGAGTGTCGGCTCAGAGGCCGCCGATGAGGTCGACGAGGAGATCGTCACGCCGGCCGACCGCATCGACGCGTCACGCATCCTGACTCTCGTCCTGGGCCTCGGCCTCGTCGCCTACCTCATCGTGCACTTTGTGCAGGGCGGAACGCTCACTCTCGACATCGTGAACTGGTCGTTCCTCGCGCTCATCCTGCTGCTCGTACGCAATCCGTTCGAGCTCATCCACCTGACGAAGAAGGCCGCCTCGAACGTCGGCGAGATCCTTCTGCAGTTCCCGCTCTATGCCGGAATCCTCGGCATCATGGCGTCGTCGGGGCTCATCAAGATGTTCTCCGACGCGTTCGTGTCGATCTCCACGCCCACGACCTTCGGCGTGCTGGCCCTGCTGTCGGCGGGCATCGTCAACTTCTTCGTGCCCTCGGGCGGCGGCCAGTTCGCCGTTCAGGGGCCGATCATGATCGATGCGGCGCATCAGCTCGGCATCGACCCCTCCGTCGCGATCATGGCGGTCGCCTACGGCGACCAGTGGACGAACATGATCCAGCCGTTCTGGGCGCTCCCTGTGCTCGCGATAGCGGGGCTGAAGATGCGCGACATCCTCGGCTACACATTCGTCACCCTGCTCGGCTCCGGTGTCGTGATGGCAGCGGTGCTGCTGATCATCAGCCTCTGACCCGGCACACGCGAAAGCCCCGGCCGAGAGAAGTTCCTCGGACCGGGGCTGGGCTGTAGCAGGAGCGGGACTCGAACCCGCGACCTCACGATTATGAGTCGTGCGCTCTCACCAACTGAGCTACCCTGCCGCTCGACGTTCCGAAGAACGTGCGAGCCCCGAGTCAGGATTGAACTGACGACCCCTTCCTTACCATGGAAGTGCTCTACCACTGAGCTATCGGGGCGACGCCGCCTGCTGGTTCGCAAACGGCAACCGCTAAAGAATATCAAACCTTTGAGCGGTTCGTGAACACGGCGCCTGCGCATCAGCGCCGTCATCGTCGCGCCAATCAAGACGTGCGGCGACAGCATCCGCCGCGCCGCTCGGAAAGCCGTCCCAGCCCGGCTCGAGCACGTCCCGTGCCAGGTCGAAGAGGCCACGCGCAGCAGATTCGACATCCTGCGCGAGGGCGGCGTCGATCCGCGCCGCAAGCTCGGGGTAACCGCGTTCGAAACGGCGAAGCGGATCGATCTTGTCGCGCGAGCTCGGCAGCTGCGACGGAATCCGGGCGCGCACCACCCGGGCCAGCAACCCGACAGCCCAGCCGCGCACGAAGTTCGAACCGTTGAGCACCTCCCCGCGACGTGCACGGCCGACGCCGATCAGGAGCTTCACGAGAACGAGCCGCATGTCGTTCGCGGCACGGTCGTCGGAGGGAGCGGCAAGCCTGTCTGCTGAGTCTGCGCGCTCCCGCGCTTCCGCGATGATCCGTGCAACACGGCCTTCGCTGTCGTAGACGATCAGGGCGTCATCGGCCACTGCGCCCGTGAGCTCGTCAGCTGTTGCCGCTGCGAACTCAAGAACGTGGCCATCTGAGTACACGACGACGAAGCCGATATCGCCTTCTCGCCCGAGCAACACGCTGGTCTCGAATCGTGGAAGCCAGCTCAGGTCACGGCGCACATCGTGCTCGCGGCCCGGTTCGAGGAGCACGAAGAAGTCGTGATCGGACCATTCGTCGCGACGCGTCGCGTCCGCCGCCGAGCCGAGCAGCACCAACCCGATGACACCGTCGGTCTCTCGGCACGCCTGCTCCAGCTCGTCGCTCAGTCGAGAGAACTCCTCAACGTTCCGCATGCTCAGGCCCCTGCCGCCTGCCACACCGCGAAGGCCGGACCTGTGCCGCTGATGCGGATGCCGGTCTCGTCCGCGTGGAGGTCGAGGTCGCCGAACGAGCGCGCCGCAGCATCCGCCCCGTTCACGGTTTCGGCCGGCAGCGTGATGTCGACGTCGGCGCGTGCCGCGACGATCAGGAGAGACTCGGACTCGTCCTCACGAACGTAGGCGAGCACGTCGTCGCTCACGTGAACCCACCGCATGCCGCCGGTGTTGAGTGCACTGTGCGATCGGCGAAGGGCGATGAGCCGGGCATAGAGGTCGATGGTGTCGGATGCTGCATCGGCGGCGCCCCACGGAATCGGCGTTCGCGAGTCCTCCCCGTCGATCCCGGTGAGCCCGAACTCGTCGCCGGCCCACACGACGGGGATGCCGGGCAGTGTGACCGACATGCCGACCGCGACGGGAAGCGTGCCGGGCAGCGCCCGCGTGAGGAACCTCGGGGTGTCATGGGTGTCGAGCGCGTTCATGTTGCCGAGGCGCGTGCGCCACGGGAAGCCGGCGCTGAACTGGCGGTGCGCGGCATAGAACTGCCAGCCGTTGTAGCGCGGGATCGTCTGCATCGCCATGCCGAGACCGCCGCCCGCGTCGCTGAGCGGCTCGGACAGCCAGCCCCACAGCGGACGCGTGAAGTTGGCGTAGGTCATCGCGCCGTGCCAGGCATCGCCCGTGAAGTCGCTTGCGGCGTCGTTCGTCGACTCGGCGAGGAGGATGGTATCGGGGTTCACCTCGGTCATCGTGCGCCGGATGATCTGCCGCACCTCTTTGTTGAGGTCGTCGTCGCGGAAGCGACCGGTCATGTTGGCGACGTCGATGCGCCACCCGTCGAGGTTGTACGGCGCCTTAAGCCACTTCGCAACGACCGAGTCGTCGCCCTCGATGAAGCGGCGGCGCAGCTCGGTCGAGTTCCAGTTGAACTTCGGAAGGCTCGGAACGCCGAGCCATGACTCGTAGCGCTCATGCTCGTCGTCGAGCCAGTAGTAGAAGTCGCTCTCCGGCGCTTCCGGATGCCGGTGGGCGGCGAGGAACCACTCGTGCGCGTCGCCGGAGTGGTTCGTCGTGAGATCGCCGATAACGGTGAAGCCGCGCGCATGCGCAGCGGAGACGAGGCGCACGAGCGCCTCGTCTCCGCCGAGAAGCGGGTCGACGACGTCGAAGTTCGCCGAGTCGTAGCGGTGGTTCGAGCGCGCGGGGAAGACGGGGGTGAGGTAGATCATCGTCACCCCGAGCCGCTCGAGATGATCGAGACGGTCGATGATGCCGTCGAGGTCGCCGCCGTAGAACTGCGTCGAACGCGCGGGCGGGTCGAGCCGCACGTCGTCGCCCCATTCGGCAGGCACGGCCCAGTCGGGCGCGACGCGCTGCGCGGCAGCATCCGATCGCGCGAACCTGTCGGGGAAGATCTGGTAGAGAACGGTCGACGGCACCCACTCGGGCGGCGCGTCGTACGCGACGAGCCTGAAGTCTTCGCTGTCGAGCGTCTCGGTGTTGAAGACCCCGCGCGCGTTCACCCAGATGTCGGTTCCGTCGGCGAGGCGAAGCAGCCACCGGTAGCCGTGCACGCGGTTCGCGACCTCGATCTCGGCCTGCCACCAGTCCCAGCCCGGCGTCGTCGCGACGCGTTCCGCCACGGCGAAGCGCGGTTCGCGGTCGGGGTTCGATCGCACCCGAACCCCGTGCAGCTCGCCAAGCGCCTGCGGAACGCGCAGGCGAACCGTCACCGATTCGCCGAGACGCGGATGCTGCGTCGACACATAGAGAGGAGAGCCGTCGTGGTGGGGCTCGAGGGCGGTGTCCATGGTCATCGAGAAGACTCCTTGTGATCTGCGCCGAACGGGCGCGGAGGATGAAGGTGACGTGGTTGCGCGGGGAAGCCGCGGCAGAGCCCTCAGATTGTTATTCGGTTGTGAGTGACGCCGCCGCGGTCGGCCGCGGCAGCGCACACCTTACTTGACGCTGCCGGCGGTCAGCCCGCCGACGATGTACTTCTGCAGATAGAGGAACAGCGCCATGACCGGAAGCGCGGCGAGAACCGCGCCCGCGGCGAAGACGCTCCAGTTGCTCGTGAACTCCTGAGACACGAACTGGTAGAGCCCGACGGCGAGCGTCTGCTTCTCCGGCGTGACGAGGACGACGCTCGCGATGACGAAGTCGTTCGTCGTGCCGATGAACGACAGCAGTCCCACGACGGC